>JBAQCW010000001.1:0-1533 GCA_049294455.1 Candidatus Nanogingivalis sp.
TCGTCTGCCATATTGTACATTGACGGAACCGTAGCTTTGATTCCGGCAAAAAATCCAACACCAAGCGCAATAATCGCAAGTATAGAAATAAACCTTGCTTTAGAATTTGCAATTTCTCTGAAAGTATTTTTTAACAGGGTTTTAGTCAATGTCCTCTCCCCTTTCGCAGAAAATATGAATTACCATTCGATTTCTTCAACATTTTTAGGTTCATCATTGTAAACATCCATAATTACCCTGCCGCTTCTCATCTTTATAATATGATCTGCCATTGGGGTAATTGCTGAATTGTGGGTTATGAGAACTACCGTCATATTTTCTTTTCGGCAGGTTTCCTGCAAAAGTTTTAAAATCTGTCTGCCGGTGTTATAGTCAAGAGCACCCGTCGGCTCATCGCAAAGTAAAAGTTTAGGTCGCTTGGCAAGTGCTCTTGCAATAGAAACTCTCTGCTGTTCACCGCCCGAAAGTTGAGCGGGAAAGTTTGCACTGCGCTGTGAAAGTCCGACGCTTTCAAGCGCCTCTGTACTGTCCATCGGATTTTTACTTATCTGCGTTGCAAGCTCTACATTTTCTTTTGCGGTAAGGTTAGGCACAAGGTTGTAAAACTGAAATACAAAACCAATGTCAAACCGTCTGTATTCAATAAGCTGTTTGTCTTTCAGCTTGCTTATATCTCTGCCGCCGACAATAATACTGCCTTTTGTACAGGTATCCATTCCGCCGAGAATATTAAGTACGGTTGTCTTGCCTGCACCCGATGCACCGACTACCACGCAAAACTCGCCCTGCTCTATATTAAAAGAAACACCCTCGACAGCGTTAATAGTCACTTCGCCCATTTTATATATTTTGTAAACATCTTTAAATTCAACAAGGCTCATAATATCCTCCCGTAACGGTAAATTTTCTTTGCTTTTTAAAGTGCTGAATATACAGAATAAACCTGCTTATAATACAATATTATAGCACTTTTTACACCTCTTATCAATATACAAATACAGTGTTGATGTCGAATAAACCACAATATGACAAAACCGACCAAATTAATTGGCAATTGGCTTGACGAGGGTAAAAAATTATGCTAAAATACTAACGAACATAGGTTATTGCAGTGTAGATTGTTTGGTAATTACAACTCACCGCAAATTCTGATACTATGTAATTTAAGAAACAGAAAGGTTGATACTGAAATGGCAAAGATTGATTTAACTAAGTATGGTATTACCGGTACTACTGAAATTATCCACAATCCTTCCTATGACGAACTCTTTAACGAGGAAACAAAGGCTGATTTGGAAGGCTATGAGGTTGGACAGGAAACTGAGCTTGGCGCAGTTAATGTTATGACCGGTATTTACACAGGCCGTTCACCTAAAGATAAGTTCATCGTTATGGACGAAAATTCTAAGGACACTGTTTGGTGGACTTCTGACGAGTACAAGAACGACAACCATCCTGCATCTGAGGAAACTTGGAAGGCAGTTAAGGAAATCGCAAAGAAAGAGCTTTCTAACAAGAAGCTTTATGTTGTAG
>JBAQCW010000002.1:0-3664 GCA_049294455.1 Candidatus Nanogingivalis sp.
CAAATCTCTGTTACAATAGTCATAGGTTCTATATCCTTCTAAGTTATTTACGCATTTCCTAGGATATAGGACTTTTTTTGTTTTGAAAACCTGTAAACGTTTTCCCGAGGATTATTTTACACTAACGTCTTGAAGAGCTTGACCAAATTATCGGTGCAGGAAAAAATGGCGTATTTAAAACCATTTCGCACGAATGTCACCTAAATACATGGGCGTTTCTTGCCACATGTTGTTCTTGATTTTGGATGACTAAGTGTCTAATATGTTACATTAAAAAAGGAGGGAAACCTCTTTTTTATATTTAGAAATTTTAATTCTTAAAGATAATAGAATTGCTTATCGAAAAATAGAATCTAGGAGTAAAGATTTGTAAAGTATTTTGTGTCAAGACGAGATTCTACCCACTAAATATTCTCCGTTGTATTCACTAAAGTTTACGATTTAATGATGAAGGATAAAATGTGATGTGTATTTAAAGAAAGTATATGATTTACAACTTATGTAAAAAATATTAAGAAGAGGTATAAATTAGTAATGTGAAGTTACTTTATCCTTGTTTGATTCTGAACTAACAAGATTTATCAATAAATTAACATTAGCTTTAGATTAGCTTTAACTTTTCTTTATGTTGCGATTTTAAAATTAAAGCATAAATAAAAATATTTTCGAGTTATGCTCGGTATAACATATGAGGTGATAAATTATGAAAAATAATAATAAAATTTGTCAAGATGCTTTGGAATCCTTACAAGAACTTAAGTTAGAAGAAGTTGATGAACTTTTAGGTGGAGCAGGCCATGGAGTAAATACTATTTCAGCAGAATGTCGTTGGAATAGTTTACAAGCAATCTTTTCATGTTGCTAATTTTTAGAGAGGTAATATTATGAATCAGAAAGAGCAACTATATAGTCAGTTTGATAAATTTCCTAAAGTAGTAATTGAAAGGCTCATTCCTGAAGTTTTAAATGAAAGTGACTCGCTAATTAAGCAAATTGAGGAAAAAATTTCTGATTATTATAGATCTACATTGATTTATTTAATTAATGAAAAGCGCATTAATGGGACATTGGTTGGTGAAACAGCGGAACTTCGATATGACTTTTTTAATAATGTATTATGTAGAAACGGTACTATTTTAGATGAAATAGAGGAACGATTTCCTAAGATTAATCAGCGTGTATTTATCAGTATTAAACACTATTTAGACTTACTAAATTGCGTGAAAAAGCACTTTGTGAGTGATTTCTTAGAATTAAAAAAATTAAAATTTTTAAAGTCTAATGATGAGAGTCCTGATTTAAATGTTTTAGATATAAAAGTCACAGGAGATATTCACAATGGAAGCGGAGTCTGTATTCTAGATTATAATAGACAAAAATTGGTTTATAAGAAAAAATCATCAAGACCAAATATTCTTTTAAAAGAATTAGATAGTCAAGCAAGTAATTATTTGAAAAAGGAAATTAGGTTCATTCCTGATTTTTTAGATAAAAATGAATATTTTTGGGAAGTATTTGTCGAGAGTAAGCCAGTATCCTCACTTAAAGAAGCAAACGAGTTTTATAAGAGAATGGGGTATCTTTTAGTTTACTCCTATATTCTTAATATCTCTGATTTACACTTTGAAAATCTTATATCTCATAGTATCCAACCTATATTAGTAGATGCTGAAACTGTTTTTTCAACTAATCCATATGAGACAGTAGCTGAAAATGATGCAACATTAAAAATTGTTGAAAATAGTCGGAATTCAGTTCTTTCTACGGGATTATTACCTATTTCTGAGGCTGACAAAATTTTCGGAGGTGATACGAGTGGTGTTTTAGGAGGAACGCTTATTGGTGAAGCAAAAGTTATTATAAATCATAATAGAGATGATATACATGTTGAAAAACAGAAGTACAAGACTGAAAACCAGAATCACTTACCATACTTTGAGAATAATTTGGGAATAAAAACGTATTTAAACGCTGAAGAATATGTAGAATATATTAAAGAAGGCTTCATAGAATTAAGTAAATTTATTATTAATAATAAGGAAGCATTGAAGAAACTTTACTTAAGTTTTAGTGATATAAAAACACGTGTTTTATTTAGAAATACTAGAGATTATAGTCTAGTTAGACAATTATTGCTTTCACCAGTTTACTGCAACCAGGATAATATTTTGTTTGAAAAAATGTCAAATAAATTAACGAACTACGATAGTCATAATTTATGTCAATCTGAAGTAAAACAACTTTTGAACATGGATATTCCGTATTTTTACGTTTGTGCAAGTGATATTAATGTTAAAGATAAGGACGGTAATACTAATATTTGGAAACTAAAAAAATCTTCACTGAGTGATACAATTGAAAAATTGGAAAAATTTGATTTAGATACTATGGAAGAACAGTTAGATTTAGTAGAATTTTCAATTAAAACCCCAAATGCTTTATACAGTACAGAGTTGCAAGAGTCATATAAAATTTTTCAAAATTCAAACTCAAATCATAGCATATTATTTACTGGTATTAATACTATAGTTGATACAATTTTAAAAAATGAAAAATTTTCTAAATTAGATGGAAGTACAAATTGGTTAACTTTGAAAGTTACAGACTATGATGCATTTCAACTAGAACCCATGGATTCATCAATTTATGAGGGTATTGCAGGACTGTCTATTGCGTTATGTGAAGTTTATGAATTGGTCGATGATGATAGACAACAGAGAATTTATAACTGTTTACGCAGAATTTTCATGACTTTAATGAAGGCTTATTATTCTACACAAAATCAATCGTATTATGTTGGCAAGTTAGGAATTTTATCTGCAATGATTAGAATACAGTCAATTACTGGTCAAGAAATACCAGTATCTATTTTTGATATTAATAACAAATATATCTTAGATTTGAATGTTCAGAGTGCAGATTTTCTATCAAGTTTTCCTAGTGAGATTGTAGCCTTACGAAATAGTAATGTATCAATTGGAAATCTTCAACAATCTTTTGAGAAATTAGTTGATTTGAAAATTATTTCTGAAGATTATATTGCGTGGGATAAATTGGAATCTAATAATGTTAGTTTAGCACATGGGAATTTAGGAATAGAACTGGGATTACTTTATCTTGCGGTGGCATTGAATAGTTCTGAAGCAGTGGAATTGTTCTATCAAGCTACAAATTTTGATAGTCATCAAAAATTATCAAATGGATGGATAGATAAAAGAAATAATTCGACTAGTGCTAATTGGTGTCATGGTTCTACAGGGGTGTTAGCTGCAAGATTAGCTCAATTACAGCTGGATAAAAAATTCCATATTATATCTAAAACAAAGAGAAGCGAATTAGAGGCTGATATGAAACATGCAGCATCTCAGATAATTGAAATTGGTTTCGATATGACAAATTTTTCTATTTGTCATGGAACAAGTGGAAATTTGTTAGCACTGAGTTATTATTGCTCGTATCTATCAGGAAATGAAAGAGAAGAATTGGAAAAAATTTTAGATATAGAGTATAGAAAATTACATTCATTTGGTTTAGAGAAGGTAGTGTAAAATAAGTTGTGTAAACACAAAAAGGAATAAATCCGTTATAGTAGAGTTGCAAAACATTACTAGAAAGAGATTTATTCCTATGACTCAGTTTACCACAGAACTACTTAACTTCCTAG
>JBAQCW010000003.1:0-47780 GCA_049294455.1 Candidatus Nanogingivalis sp.
AAAAGTTGTGGCTTTTTGAAAATATTCGCGATTTTTGCCTTTGAAAGCAAAAAACCGATACAAATCAAACTTAGCGGAGTCATAATTCCCCCGATATAATTCAAAAAATTCGTTGCGAAATCTGGCAATTTAAGTTCGAACGGCAAAATAAACAGCACGAATCCAAGCACCACCGCCAGAATATTCGGGTTTAATATTGTCTTTTTTACAACATCTTTTGAGAGTTTTTCCTCAAAAAGGAACACGCCATAGCTAAACAGCGACACATTGAACACAAAACTAAATCCGCAATACGCCATTAGCATTTTTTCGCCAAACAAAGCATAAACCAGCGGATAGCCCAAAAAACCAGCGTTGTTAAAAATAAACGCGAATTGATGTTCGTTAGCCTTAGAGTGAAGCATTTTCTTCGAAAATAACACTTTCGAAAGTAAAATCAATACCAACGAAACCGTCACTCCGCCGAGAAATCCAAACGCAAAATCCGAGAACGCGCCGTGGTTAAACTCGCGCGGAAAAGCCATAAAAAGCGACGCCGGCATTGCGATCGAAAGTAGCAAATTCGTGAGTTGTTTGTTGGCGGTTTCGGTGATGAATTTCGTTCGGCCAAGAATAAACCCAAGTAAAATTATCAAACCAACAGTTATAAGTTTCGAATAAAAAATCCCTAAGCTAATCATTATTCATATTTTAACATAAACATTATAAATTCGCAAACTAAAACTCGCCACACGGGCGAGAATTAGCTTTATGAAATGATTATTTCTTTCGAGAAACAGTTAGGAAGCCGTTTCGTGGGTTTTCTTTTACGATTCGGTCTTCTGGAAGATCGCAAGGTGTTCCTTTGTCGTTATTTTCTTTTTTAGCGAAGAAATAAATTGTTTGTGGTTTTCCACCGCGCAAAGTTACTTCGCTTTTATGAAGATAATATGTTACACCCTTTGAGTTTGTTTGACTGTAAGCCATTTACATCCTTTCATTAACTACTGTTATATTCTCATTCTACACTTTACAACACTTTATGTCAAGCGTTTTAAGGTGTTTTATATAAAAGGCTTGTGTTTTTTTAACATCAATCGCAAAATTCCTTCGAAAATAAGCTTAAAAATAATCAAAAATACAATCAAAATCGCAACGAGAATTGTCCAACCTGCCAGATCCGGCGTCCAAATTGGCGAAATAAACGTAAAAGTATATTCGTTCGGATCGGGAATTTGCACTTGAGTTCCCGAAATATAATCTTCTCCGGAATATTTTTGAAGTTCATTCCAAAAACAATCAAAATAAGCCCTATTATATCCTGTATTAATCGGATCGCAAATTTCGGCAGTTTTTTTGTAAATATTGCCGTTCGGATTGTTCGCCATTTTCGCCGATGCCTCGTTCATCGCTTTTTGATAATCAGCCTCGTAGATTTTTTCCCAAATCACGCGAACATTCTGTTCGATTTTCCAACCACCACCTTCAACATAAAGAATTCCACCACTGTTCATATGGGAATAGGCATAATTCGCCAAATCTTGCGTGGCTTTAAGCGCCTTTTCGCGATCGCCATTCGCATCAGCCGAAATCACCGCCTCACGTCGTCGAATCATTCCGACATTATTCATTCGAAGCGCGGTCGCCATCACAAAAAAAGTCAAAATAAGCAAAATAAGCAGCTGCCAAGTTTTTAGCGCTCTAATCTTATTCAGCGTTGTTTTAATTCTTCGTTTGTCCACCACTTTTCCTTAAAACAATTTTAACATAAGCGTCTAAAAATTACAAATTTTGTTTGATTTTTTCGGCGAGTTTTTTGCCGACAATTTCGGCAATTTCGCTCGTTGAAGCTTGTTCGATTTTCTTGATTGAGCCAAATTTTTGCATCAGTTTGGCGCGAGTTTTTGCGCCGACACCCGAGATTTCTTCGAGCTTGTTTTTGGTTTGACTTTTAGTTCGAATCGTGCTGTGATAATTGATTGCGAAACGGTGAGACTCGTCGCGAATTCGCTGAAAAAGCTTGGTTAAATCGCTAAATTCGGAGTTATTTTCGCCCAAAAGATTGCGCGCGTGGCCGTGAGAATGCGCTTGACTGTGAAGATTCGCCACGAAAAATTCACCTTCTCTTCGAACTTCGAAACCGTTTTTTGCGCCCAAATTCTGCTCGAACCAATCGATTTTTATGGCAGATTTTTGCGAATGAACGATAATTTCTTCTTCGCGTTTTGCCACGCCGACTACTGGAATTTCGGGCGGCAAAGCCTCAAACGCAGCCGAAAGTTGCCCTTTTCCGCCGTCGACCAAAATCAAATCGGGTTTTGGCCATTTTGAGTTTTTTGTCGAAAATCGCCGCGTCAAAACTTCGCGCATATTTGCAAAATCATCATTACCGCCAGTTCGCATTTTGAATTTTCGATATTCGCGCTTGTCGCTCAAACCATTCGTAAAAACCGCCATCGACGCAACCACATTTTCACCACCTAAATGAGAAATGTCAAACGCTTCAATTCGGCGTGGCGGATTTTCTAAACTCAAAATTTCCGCCAACTTCGAAAGCGCGTGATCTTTGCTGATATCCAAAAACTCCTCTTTCGAAAAAATCACCTGCCGACCAAGCTCGCTCAAATCTCGAAGCTGATTTCGCTTTTTGGCGGCATTTTCGAAATCTTCGCCAGCCGCAAAAATCTTCATTTCCGCCTCAATTTCGCGCTGAATTTTTTGCCGTTCGCCCTTCAAATATCGCGCCAAATTTCGCAAATTCTTTTTGTATTCCGCCATTTTTTCGGCGAATTCTGGCGAATTTTTGTCGAAATTTTCCAAACCAGGCGTCAAACCAATCTGAAAATCCAAATTATTGCGCACGGGCAATTTTTCACTCGAATAATACGGGAAGATTTTTCGAAGCAAGCGCAAGGATTTTTTGACCGCATTTCCAGCATAAAACGGACCGAAATATTCAGCCGAATCGTCGCGCGGAAGTTTGGTGAAAGAAATATGCGGAATCTCGTCGCGCCAGCCAATTCGCACATAAGTCGGCGATTTATCGTCGCGCAGTAAAATATTAAACTGCGGTTTGTAGCGTTTGATCATTTCACTTTCGAGAAAAAGCGCATCAATCTCGGTTTCGACTTCCAGCCAATCCGTATCTGTTATTTCGGCGACCAGAGCTTGCGTTTTGGCGTCGTGGCGCGCCGAATTCTGAAAATATTGCCGAACGCGATTTCGAAGATTTGCCGCTTTTCCGACGTAAATAATCTCGTTTTTCGAATTTTTATGAAAATAAACGCCAGCAGAATTCGGCAGATTTTTGAGTTTTTCGGCAAGTCGAGCGTTCATTTCTATATTTTACCATTTTTTTGCGGATTTTGTCGAAAAATTCACCACTTCTAGCAAATTTAACATTTTCTCATCTGTTGTGTCAAAAATTCTGGCAAAGTTTTGGCCAAATGTAAAGCAATTTTGGTGGCCGCAATCACGATTTTTTCGTATAATTATGGTATAATAAATTAAACGAAAGGAATTTATGAAATTTAGCAAAAATCTACAAAAATTTCGAATTGAACAAGACTTGTCGCAAGAACAGCTCGCTGAAAAAATTGGCGTTTCGAGGCAATCAATCTCGGCGTGGGAAAGCGGAAAAACACTTCCCGAAATCGACAAAGTTGCCGAAATTTGTAAAGTTTTCGAAATCAGCTCAAGCGAACTTCTCGGCGAAATCTCGAAAAAATCGGGGCGGAAATTTGATAAAAAAGAATATTCCGCACGAATTTCGAAAAGCGCAATCTGGCGCGCAATTGGAATTTTTACACTTTTCGCAGGAATTTCTGCGGCGGCGTTTTTCGCAACTTCAAACTCAGGAATCGATAATTCAGGTTTCGCTGCGGGAATTTCTCTGATGATCGGCTTGGCGATTTCAATCCCAATTTTCACCTTCGAAAGCGAATTCAACAAATTCACCATCTCAAAGCTCGAAAAACTAAATCCCGAGCTCGAAGAAGTTTTCGACGAAGACGAAATCGAAAAATTCGGACGAATTAAGACAATTTCATCGATGATTTTTCTAGTATTTTTATTTGGTGCAATTGCGATTTGGCAATTTATCTCTTGGAAAATTGGCGAAAGCTCGACGAATTTGGCAAATTCAATTTTTATGATCCTGATCGGCACAGGTTTGGCATTTTCGACATTCGGCTCAGCCATAAATTCGCAAATCACCAACTTCGAAGAAATAAAAAACGCCGAGAAAAATCAAAAATCTGGAAAATTTTGGGCAATTTTAATGCTATCAACAACCTTGATTTTCTTGGCTTATTCTTTCATTACTAACGATTGGGTTTCGGCAAAATTTTTCTATCCAATCGCGGGAATCGGCGGAGTAATCGTATCTATAATCATCGACAAATCAGAAAAATAACCAATCAAAAATCTCCCAACTTTCGAAAACTGGGAGATTTTATTTTGCTAATTTTTGTAAAGCGCGTGCGAATTCGCCGAAACTCGATCCATAAACGCAAGTTGCGCCACGCGAACGTTTTCGTCCTTGCCCGCCCAAGCCTTCATCGCCGGCTCTTGAAGTGCGCGCGCATAGCTATAAGTCACGCCCCAGTCGAAAGGACCGAGGTTGGTAATCGCCTGAAGATTGTCCGTCGCTTGCTGAACAGTTTGCCCACCAGACAAGAAAACAATTCCCGCGAGTTCTTTTGGCACGCATTTTTTCAAAACATTCACCGTTTCGCTGGCAACTTCTCGCGGCGAAGATGGCAGCTCGAAATTCTTTCCAGCCAAAACCATATTAACTTTCAAAATCGTAGCCGTCAAATCAACTTCGAAAAGTTTAAGTTCATCAAACAAGTCAAGCAAAATTCGCCCAGTCGCGATTCGGCAATCCTTCGCGGAATGATTTCCGTCAAAAATCACCTCCGGCTCGACAATCGGCACAATTCCGTAATTTTGGCAAAGTTTCGCATATCGCGCCAAAATCTGAACATTCGCCGCAATCGCCGCGCGACTCGGATAGTCTTTTTCGACGTCAATCGTGAAAGCTACGCGCCATTTGGCAAAATCAAGCCCGCGAGAAGAGTATTTTTTGAGCTTTTCTTCCAGAGAATCCAGCCCAACGGCGATCGTTTCGCCATCAAAACCAGCCAAAGGTTGAAGTCCGCCATCCAGCTTCACGCCAGTCAAAAGTCCGCGCGATTTCAGATAATCGACAAAATTTTCACCCGAAGAAGTCGACTGCTCGATAGTTTCTTCGAACAAAATCACACCGCTCAGATAGTTTTCGATATCAGGCGTCGTGAAGAACATTTCGCGATATTTTCGGCGATTTTCGGCAGTGTCGTCAATGCCGAGCGATTCGAATTTTTTGTGGATATTTCCACCAGATTCATCCGCCGCAAAAATCCCTTTCGGTTTCGCCACCAAATCTTTGGCGACTTTTTGCATTTTTTCGAGCAAATTTTCATCTTTTCGAAGAACTTCCACCGAATATTCATCCGATTTTTTCTTCAAAATTTGATTCGCAAAAACTGGCTTCAAAATATTATTAAAGTCAGATTCGCCAGCGATAACCGCCGCGGTTTTGAGATTTTGTTCAATATCCGACGACATAAAATCTTCAGCGATATAAGCCGCGCGAAAAATTTGACTTTGATAAAACGAATTAAGCTTGAAATCTGTTTCAATTTGAGCGATTTTTTCGTTGTTTCCGACGATGATTTCTTTTCCGCGTGTAAAAACAACACTTCGAACGCCAAGATCACAAAACGATTTCACGGCGCTTTCAACCGAAGAATAGTCAATTATATCCGAAAGCACGGGCTGGTTCAAATCGACAAAAACCAAACTTGCACGGTGGAAAAATTCGCGCGCCAAATCCGTCGAAAAATCATTCAGCGAAAAAATCAAAGTGATTTCTGGATGATTTTTGAGGTAATTTCGAAATGATTCCAGATAGTTTTTCGAAAAATTCGCATCAGCAACATAAATTGTTTCAGGCACGAAAATTGGAGCAACCCATTGCATTTTGCGCGGTTTATTCGACAAAACAGAAGATTGTTCTTGATGAGAAATGATGTATCGATCGAGAAAATTGATCTTTGGATCGTCGAAATTATAGTTCGAAAGTCCGCGTGGATTAACATTCGAAAAACTCTTCAAATGCGCCGCCTGAAAGATCTTTTCGCTCAAAATCACACCGCCAAAAATCCCAGCTTTTCGCTGATATTCAAGCGTTGAATCGTCGAAAGTTAAATCATAATGAAACAAATTTTGCTCATCTTTGTGAATTTTTTCGTCACCGATTTCTAAAAAAATATCTTTTGTTGCATTCCCGATTGATAAAATTGACGGATTCATCTCCCACCTTTTGCTTTTATAATATTCCTGTTAAAATTATACCATAAACGCTTTGAAAAATAAAGTTTTTTGCGTTTTATTGACTTATTCGGTAAAAAATTGTATAATTAAGTTATAAATTTTTAAGGGGTGAGAATATGCGAAAAATATTAGTTCTTTTTACATTTTTTATTTTGACAGGTTGTGGAGTTGTTGGCGTTACAAATCCAAAAAACGGAGAAATTACCAATAAAATCCACACTCCAGCAAAAACCGAAATCATAACGGTTTATGAACACGACCCATTTACGGGCAATGTTCTGCCAAAAAGCTACGAAAACATTCTCGAGCAAGAAAAGTTCGAATTCGAGATTGTTTTTACTAACGATGACAACGCCGAAGAAACGCTTGTTATGTCGGTTAGTCGCTATGATTTTTCGTTTTATGAGATTGGAGATAACTATAAGTTTTTTCCACCAAAAAGCCCTCCAGAGTGAGGGTTTTTCGAATCTCAGTTTTCAGCTCAAGCGCTGTTTTCTTGACTTTTTCTGCCATATTCCCTCATTAAATTTACTATTACACTACAATTATAATCACAAATAGTCGAGTAGCTGAAAAAATATATTGATATTGATTTTTTTGTGAATTTGTGGTATTATTAAAGCATAAAACAGCTACGCACCTGGGTTTGGTCCAGGGAATGCGGGCTGTTTTACTTTATGTCTATTTTTGTATTGTCGAAAGTTATAATTAGCCTGTCGAGCTTCTTAATAAAGGCTTCTGCCTGCTCTAAGGCTTGTAGTACTCTCAAATTTGACACAACTCTAAAACACGCCCTCCTCGAAAACTATCAAAACGCTTGTTTTAGTACTCTCAAATTTGACACAACTCTAAAACCTTAAAGTTGTTATGCTTTACAACAATAAAGTTTTAGTACTCTCAAATTTGACACAACTCTAAAACGATGTTCCAGCTGGAGCTCAATCAAACTATGTTTTAGTACTCTCAAATTTGACACAACTCTAAAACCGCAATTTCAGATATTGGTGCAGGCGTTGAGTTTTAGTACTCTCAAATTTGACACAACTCTAAAACGTTGCCAGCCAAATCTTGAATCACGCCTTGGTTTTAGTACTCTCAAATTTGACACAACTCTAAAACATCTTTCGCGTTGCCCCATGCTCCTGCTGGGTTTTAGTACTCTCAAATTTGACACAACTCTAAAACCTTGAAGTCGTTATGCTTTACGACAATAAAGTTTTAGTACTCTCAAATTTGACACAACTCTAAAACAGAAGTCAAAAAGTCCCTTGCCCGAAGGGTTTTAGTACTCTCAAATTTGACACAACTCTAAAACTGAATGTACCGTACTGGCTATCCCAGGTTTGTTTTAGTACTCTCAAATTTGACACAACTCTAAAACGAAGTGAATTAAATGGCGAAGCAATTGCAGGTTTTAGTACTCTCAAATTTGACACAACTCTAAAACTGAAGCGGTAAATTGTGATTTTACTTCCGCTAGTTTTAGTACTCTCAAATTTGACACAACTCTAAAACTCGCAGGCAACGTATCATCTGACCGTGGTAGTTTTAGTACTCTCAAATTTGACACAACTCTAAAACTATAAGCACTTCAATCCAGCTGAACTAATCGTTTTAGTACTCTCAAATTTGACACAACTCTAAAACGTTCATCAATCGTTTGGATGATGGTTTTGAGTTTTAGTACTCTCAAATTTGACACAACTCTAAAACAAGGCTCGATCAGGATTTCAGACCACTGGAGTTTTAGTACTCTCAAATTTGACACAACTCTAAAACAAGATTTTCAAAAATTTGATTTGCTTCATTGTTTTAGTACTCTCAAATTTGACACAACTCTAAAACGCGAATTCGCCGTTTGTTTTTGGAATGTTTGTTTTAGTACTCTCAAATTTGACACAACTCTAAAACTTCCTCTTGGCGACCTTGCTGCCGAGCCGCGTTTTAGTACTCTCAAATTTGACACAACTCTAAAACCACTAATGGCCTCCGACAAGAGAATAATAAGTTTTAGTACTCTCAAATTTGACACAACTCTAAAACAGTTAAGCTAGTTACCCTATTGTAGCTAGCGTTTTAGTACTCTCAAATTTGACACAACTCTAAAACGTATGACTGTATCGACAAGCCTTTCACCGCGTTTTAGTACTCTCAAATTTGACACAACTCTAAAACCGCCCTGCTTTTCCACCAGCCCAGCCTTTTGTTTTAGTACTCTCAAATTTGACACAACTCTAAAACGTATATGATACAAGGGGCTAGTAGCCTCGAGTTTTAGTACTCTCAAATTTGACACAACTCTAAAACTCGATCAAGACTTTGTTCTTCTCTTTTCTGGTTTTAGTACTCTCAAATTTGACACAACTCTAAAACGAAACATCCCAGTCGATGTGAATTCCTTGAGTTTTAGTACTCTCAAATTTGACACAACTCTAAAACCTATATTAGGAAAAATACTATTGCGAAATAGTTTTAGTACTCTCAAATTTGACACAACTCTAAAACTGCGCCGTAGTCTTCGCCTTTGAGAATTTTGTTTTAGTACTCTCAAATTTGACACAACTCTAAAACCTCAAATCGTGCCTTCGGAGTACTAAAAACTCTTCTCGCAAATATAGAGATCGTCATCAACGACAATAACTTTCTCTGATTTTTTGCTATAAAATCTACCAAACGAAGATTCCAAAAATACCAATTTCAGCTCCTTTGAAAAAGCGTATTTTAGAATATTTTCAAATTCTTCATCTGTTAATAAATGTTTTAGGTTCAAAAAGCAAATAACACTATCTTGTGATAATTCACTCGTTAAATCCATTATATCATAAATTGCTTGCTTTGCGCCACCAATCTTTGGCGATTCTCGCAATCGAAAATTAGCAATTTTCAAAAATTTCTCAAAACTAAATTCGTCATATTCGAGCGAAAAATCAATATTTTGAACTATTTCCTGCGAAAGATTATCGATTTGCGAGGCTATTTCATAAAAACCAGCCTCGTCTTCTATGCTTTTGAAATTTTCGAATAAATATTTTTTCATCTTTTTCGAAAATAATGACATCGCGCCACTAATTTCGAACAGATTGGCAACGAAGATAAATCGATCATTGGCTTCGTTTTCACCATCAAGAAGTCTATGAATCCTATTCTCTTCACCGTCTTCCGAAGAAAATGACTCAAAAATTTCCCTCAAAAATAAAGGGTTATAAATCTCCAAAGTCCAAAAATCACTTTTCGAAAAATCAATATCAACTTCTAAATTTTTTATTCGCAAAATCATAAAACTACCAATCTTTCGGTATCTTCAACTACATTGCTCGAATGTTCGCCCAAAATATATTCAATTGACGCGAACTGTTTTTCTGTTATCACTAGAACTTGAATCAAGCCTTCTGGCGGTTTAATTTTGTGAATTTTATCTTTCACAGATTTAGCGACCGACGGATTCAGAGCCACTTTGCTATAAACCGAATTTTGCATCATTACAAAGCCGTTTTTAATCAAGGCTTTTCGAAAAGTTGCATAGTCTTTTCGATTTTTCTCACTCATAACCGGCAGATCAAAAAACACCATTATTCTCATAAATCTTGTTCTCATTTCATCTTAAAAACAATAAATTCATCAGGATTTTCATTTTCAATAGCCTTAAAAAATGACTTAGCGTAAAGTGAAATCGCCGACGAAACGAATTGATTTTGACCATCATATTCAACTTTTTTATTCATTAAATCGATTAAACTAACTTTATAATCACTATTTAGCGCTAAATGACGATTTTCAAAAACAAATTCATCAACGATCGGCCTAAAAACTTCCATTAAATCGCTCGTTAAATTAAACTGATTGAATTCGTTTGAATGATTAATTCCAAGAGTAGTTAAATATCCGAGATTTGCTATTTCGCGATTAAAATTCGAAAGTAAAATGCTATACCCATAATCAAGAGCGCCATTTACAAGATTATCGCCCGGCCGAGTGAATTTTTTGCCGAAAAGCGCATTAAAATAAACTTTGGCCGCGTGACCTTCTCGATTAGTTTCATCAGCGCCAACGATTTCGCCAGCGTATCTCTTTAACATTTCGCACTCTGCGACGAAACCTTTTTTACGTAAAACCGTTGCTTGATTTAGTATTTTTTGGCGGACTATTTTTGCCCACATTTGCTGTTTGATTATTTTTGGCCAGCCAATCTGTTGCGCGATTCGCTTACTGACATTATAGCGACCGTAATATGGAACAATCTCGCCATACGGATTGCGTTTGTGATCGCAAAAAATCACCTTAATTTTGGATGAAATCAACTCGCACAACAGATATGAAGTTATATTTATAGCAGTACTTTCAAAAATAACAGTCGAAATTTCACTCAAATGAATAATCGCCTCAGATTCGTTTTTTACTATCATATAACCATCTTTGTAGCTTGCCTTGGATTTTTTCGAAACTACAACTGTACGCCAACTCATTGGATTTTGAATTTTTTAGTTTTTAAGCCTGTGATTGATTGATGAACGAGAATAATATTTTCGTCTATTTTGATGCCACCATCTATCTTTTTTCGACCAACATCTTTTCCGCCGCCAATATGGTCAAAATCTAATCTACTAGCATTAGCATGCAATGCTTGAAATATTCGAATGACGGTTTCGCATTTACCTTTTATCGATAATTTTTCGAAATTAGGGCGACATTCTGCCAACTTTTTCATCTCGCTAGAAAATATGGTGAATTCTTTTTCTGATTTATTGACAATAAAGCCGAAAAGTTCGTTCAATTTTGTCGAAATTTCGGATTCCACCATCTTTCGCTCTTCGCTCGAAAATACCGGATTTTCGTAATTGACTTCAAAATTAAATCTGAGCTTTCGATTAGCTAAAATCATAAATCGATTATCGCCAACTTCAATATTCGGAATCGCAAGGATTTTAGCGAGATTTGCGATAAAATTCTCAAATTCATAAGGAAGTTTAAGTTGTTTTGCGTTGTTAACTTCCTGATAAGATGTAATATACTGTGGTGAGCCATCGCGTAAAATTAATTGATTTTTGAAAATCTTATCTCGCAAAATCTTATAGTTCGGATAATTTTGCGACAAATATTCGTTTGGACTTTTGACAAATCTAACTGGCATTCCGACTATTTTTCGGACTCGTTTTTTACCGTTATCGAATTCGAGAGCGATCGAATAAGCCATCTGCTCGCCAGTCATTCCGCCGTATTTTTCTACTGGCAGATTTTTCTTTCGGGCGGAAGGCTTTTTCTTTTGTGATTTAACTTCATTTTTCGAAATTATTGTAATATCGTAAAATTTACCAGTATTTTCTTCGAGTTTCTTCGTCACTAAACAATCGTTAAATCTTATAGTTCGATCGATTATTCGAAAATTCTTTTTGAAATCCCAAATAATTTCGCCAGTTTTAATGTTTACAAAATCTCGTGCAAAAGCGCTAACGATAAACCCGTTTTCTTCGTGAGAAGTTTTTTTAATATCTTTATTAAACTTCAAATATTGATCGTAAATAAACTCCCTGTCCATTCTCGGAAAACGGACTTGAAGGAAATTGCCCAAAACGACAGCCAAATAAGCATCTTTGGCGTGGTGAAAATCATTCAATTCGCGGTTTTTTGGCCAGTTGAATTTACTTCGAAGATTTGAAGATAGGCTTGCTTTGATGATTCGAACTGAACATTCATTTGCGAATTTTTGAGTTAAAATATTTGCTACATGCTTGGTGATTTGGCGAGTTTCTACCAACTGACGATTGATAAAACCTTGAGTTAGCTCCTCGCGACGATTTTTGCTCCTTGTTAGCCGAGCATATTTCGAAGGTGTCATTAGGCCGTTTTTTAGCCAATTGTGCCAAATTGGAGTCATCTTTTGTCGAATTTCGTGTGGTACGATTAAGTCACCGCCTTTAGCTTGATTTTCATCATTCAAAACCAAAACTCGGTTCGAAAAACTGTCATCTTTAATCAAGTGTTGTGGAATAATATGTTCAATTTGCGTAGTCTGCGACAAAGTTTCAAGTGTGAGCGGAGTGCCGGAATAAGCACTTTTACCGAGCTGTAAAAAGTACAACATCACTCGATCGTCGTTAAGATTCAGGTCTTTTTTGAAGTCGTCGCTAACATCGCCAAGCTCTGTTTTTGGAATTTTTGCAAACAAATCTTCGATAATTTTGCTGCGCGATTTTGTGCGCTTTGAATTTTGCTTTTCGCGAGCCATCTCGATCGAAATTTCAGCTGGTTTATAGCCCATAATTTCCACGATTTCATCGACAATTTTCAGAGATTGCCAAATTCCACGCTTAATCGCTGGAGAGCCCGCCAACTCTTTAATTGTTTCATAAGTTATTTCGCCCGAAAAACTGCTTTGCTGATTGCTTTCAATCTGTTCCTTAAAATTGAATTCATCCTTGGTGATAATTTCCATAAAATTGACATTCTTTCGGCGCAAAACATCCAAAATCGTCAAATTTTCACCTTCGTAAGGCGTTTTTAGTTCAACTAATAATTTCTTAGAAAGTCTTCCCCAACCAGAAAATTTAAGATTTATGAGTTTTTTAATCTGCCCATCAGTCAGAACATCGCGATATTTTTCTTTAATTTTTAATTCGAGAATTTCTTTATTTTCACCAAATAAAGTTATCCAACGGATGAGATTTTCAGCCATCTCGAATTCTTTGGAATTTTTATCAAAAATGTTAATTTCCACTCCAGCTTTTCGTAAATCGTGAAGTGCCGACAAACTGCTTAAGAATTTCTTTTCGTCCGCTAATCCGCTAACTTTAGGCGCTTCTTCGGGGAAATTGCGATTTTTGAGAAATTTCTCTAAGGTTTTTACGCTAACAGTTTTATTTTCTAAAAACAAATTAAAGATATCTTCGCGCAAAGCAAAATCCGAAATTTTGCGATTATTGATTCGTAAATTATTTATTTCATTTCGAACTGTGAATTCGCTATAAATTAAGGAATTCTTTGGCAAAACCGTTTCGCCAAAAAGATACGAACAATCGTTAGTCATTCGTGTAATAAATTCTTCCGCGGATGCCAATTTGTCAACTTTTTGGTCAAAATTCCAAGGGAGAATTTCGCCAGATTCACCATCTTTTAGCTTCATCCACGCAAAATTATGCTTTTGTCCAGTTTTCGAAGAGTCAACCATTGGGCCAACATAATAAGGAATTCTAAAATCAAGCAAGCTAATAATCTTGTCTTTATTTTCAGCGAGTTCGGGATAAAATTTAGCTTGATTTTCTAAAATTTTAACCAATTCCTGCTTATGAATTTGGCGCGGAATCTTTCCGTTATCAGAAGTTCGCAATTTCGGCAAAAATACACCAAGTTCGAGACGATTCAAGATTTCATCTTTTTGCGCTGAAAATTCAGCCGGAACCCCATCAAGAAGTTTCTTAATTTCATCTTTCAAAACCACATAAGGCGATGAATTTTGCTTGCGTTTCGAAATTAGTTTTGGCTGATGAATATATTCTTCATAAATTTCATTGAAGAATTTCTTTCGCATTTTTCTGTCGACGCTTTTCGACATTTTTTTCAAGAGAGATAAATCTTTTTTGTGCTGTTCGTATCTTTCAATCATCGCTTCCGACAAATATTTTTTGCCATTCAAAACAGATTGAAGAATCATCCAACTATAAATTCTCTCACAAACCTCAATAATTTCAAAATCTTCGCCAAGCTGAGATTCAAGACTTACTTTTTCTTCGTCAAATTTTTCGTTAAATTCTTTTTTGGTATTTTTGTCGAACTCGTCGGGGAAAATTTTCGAAAAATCCGAAGACAATCCGCAAAACAGCCGAATAATTTGCGTAATAATGTCTTTATTTGATTTCTCGAAATTTATAATCGATAAAATATCTTTTTGTTTTGCGGCGCGAGTTTTGCGTTGATTTTTGAGAATTTTAACAATCTCAAAAGCATCTCCTGTAATTTCGACCGAAAATCTTTCTTTCAAAATTTCAAACAAAGCGTCAATGTCTTGATTGATTCCATCGAGCGATTCGAGATTGAATTCTTTTTCGTAAAGAAAATTTCCTCGATTCTTTAAGATATGATGAATTGCCAAATAAACCAAACGCGCGTCTTTTTGGTCTTTATTTTGGATAAGGTCATTTCGCAGATGATAGATTGTTGGATATTTTTGATGAAAATCCTTATCCGAGAATTCTGAACCATTAAAAAGCAAAAAATTTCCAGATGAAGATTTATCGTCACTGTCGAGCATCGACTCTTTCATCCGAACAAAAAATGCTTCATCTTGTGCCAAAACCGCTCGCGAAAAAAGTTGACGAAGCAAACTCAATCGTCGGTTTCTACGATCTAAACGCCGACGAGCGGTTCGATTCATTCTTCGACTTTCGGCAGTTTCCGCTTCCGAAAATATCCGGCTTCCCCACATATTTTGTCGTTTGTATTTAACAAGATTATTTTCTTCATTGACTACCGCCCATCCAACCGAGCCAGTTCCAATATCAAGACCAATTTTGTAGGGTTTATTGTTCATAAATTCCTTTCGTTTTTAATAAGCTACTTAAATTATACAAAAAAGCTTGACAATTTTCAAGTCAAGCGATAAAATAAAAATGTACCTTAACAACAGTTTTGGTACCTCAAATTTGACACAACGAGTTAAAATAACGCAAGGAGAAATCCAAGCTAAAAGATTTCGGGCAGTAGAAGCCCGTTTTATTTCGCAAAAAAGAACCCTCCTGTCGGGTTCTTTTCATCCTATAAAACCTTCGCCAAATACTTCCCAGTCCAGCTTCCAGCCACCTTTGAAACCTGCTCTGGCGTGCCTTCTGCCACAACTTGACCGCCGCCAGCACCGCCTTCTGGTCCCATATCGATAATCCAGTCAGCCGATTTGACAACATCGAGATTATGTTCAATAATCACCATCGAATTTCCGCCATCAACCAAGCGATTTAGAATCTCAAGAAGTCGCTTCACGTCAGCGCCGTGAAGTCCAGTTGTCGGTTCGTCGAGAATATACATTGTTTTGCCGGTTGAAACACGCGAAAGTTCGGTCGCCAGCTTGATTCGTTGCGCCTCACCGCCCGAAAAAGTCGTCGCCGGCTGGCCAAGTGTAATGTAGCCGAGTCCAACATCGCAAATCGTTTGGAGTTTTCGCGAAATCGCAGGAATATTTTCGAAGAATTCCGCCGCTTGTTCGACAGTCATCTCCAAAACATCCGAAATCGTTTTTCCTTTATACAAAATTTCCAGCGCCTCGCGATTATAACGCTTGCCGTGACAAACATCACATTCAACATACACATCTGGCAAAAAATGCATTTCGATTTTTTTGACGCCGTCGCCCTGACAGCTTTCGCATCGCCCACCTTTAACATTGAATGAAAAACGACCAGCCTTATATCCACGAATGTTCGCCTCTGGAGTTCCGGCAAAAAGTTCACGAATTTGCGTAAAAATCCCCGTGTAAGTCGCAGGGTTGGAGCGTGGCGTTCGACCGATCGCACTCTGGTCGATAACGATCGCTTTGTCGAGTTTTTCGATACCCGAAATTTCGTCGTGCTTACCCGGAACAGTTTGCGCTCGATGTTTTCGCGCCAACAATTCTTTGCTCAAAATTTCATTCACCAAAGTCGATTTTCCACTTCCCGAAACGCCAGAAATCACGGTCATCACGCCGAGTGGAATTTCGACATCGATGTTTTTTAGATTGTTTTCTTGCGCGCCACGAATCACCAATTTCTCATCTTTTTGAATTTTTCGGCGAGTTTTTGGCGTTTCGATTTTGTCAATTCCGCTCAAAAATCGTCCAGTTGGCGAATTTTCCACCTTCGAAACTTCTTCGGGTGTGCCAGCCGCCACAATTTGCCCGCCGTGAACGCCAGCTTTCGGTCCAACATCAATCAAGAAATCCGCCGCGCGAATTGTGTCTTCGTCGTGCTCAACCACCAAAACCGTGTTGTTCAGATCGCGAAGTCGCTTCAAAGTGGCGATAAGTTTGTCGTTATCGCGCTGATGAAGTCCAATTGACGGCTCATCCAAAACATAAAGCACGCCTTGAAGCCCCGAGCCAATCTGTGTCGCCAGACGAATTCGCTGCGCCTCGCCACCACTCAAAGTGTTCGCCGCGCGGCCAAGTTCGAGATAATTCAAGCCGACATTTTTCATAAAACTCAGTCGCGAAGAAATTTCTTTGATAATTTGATGCGCGATGAATTTTTGCCGTTCATCCAAATCGAAATTCTCAAAAAGTTCAACCGCCTCTTCGATCGAAAGTTCGCAAATTTCGACGATATTCAGCCCAGCAACTTTCACTGCCAAAACCACCGGTTTCAAACGCTTGCCGGCGCAAACATTACACTTTCGAACACGCATAAATCGCTCAATATCTTTGCGCATAAAATCGCTGTCAGTTTCTTTGTGGCGACGCTCCAAATTGGGAATTACACCTTCAAAAACGCTCTGATAAGGGCGGCCGTCGTTCAATTTCATCTGATATTTTTCTGTGCCTGTGCCGTAAAGAATAATTTCGATAGCTTCTTTCGAGAGTTTTTTGACAGGAACTTTTAGTGAGAATCCGTGGCGCTCGGCGACTTTTTCGAGCAGTCGCATTCGCCAAGTTTGTTCGTTCACGCGGTTATATGGTCGAATCGCACCTTCAGAAATCGTCAAATTTTGCGAAAGCACCAAATCTGGATCAATTTCCATTCGCGTGCCGAGCCCCAAGCAAGTTTCGCAAGCTCCTTGTGGCGCGTTGAAAGAGAAAAGTCGCGGTTCGAGCTCAGGAATTGGCTCATCTGGGTGAAGTTCACAAGCGTAATTTTGCGAAAAACTCTTCACTTCGCCAGTTTCATCATTCAAAATTTCAATAAAGCCTTTCGAAATTTCCAGCGCCTGTTCGACACTTTGCGCCACGCGACTTCTAATTTCGGGCGACATCACCAAACGATCGACCACAATTTCGATGTTGTGCTTGATGTTTTTTTCGAGAAGCGGAAATTCGTCCAGCGCATAAATCACACCATCAACACGCGCGCGAGCAAAACCTTGGCGCGAAAATTCATCTGGAATGTGGGCAAATTCACCCTTTTTTGCCTTGGCGATCGGCGCAAGCAAAATCAACCGCGAGCCTTCCTCGAAATTCATTACGCTATCGACGATATCTTGCGGAGTTCGGCGAGAGACATTTCGGCCACAAATCGGACAATGTGGCGTGCCGATTCGTGCAAAAAGAAGGCGGAGATAATCATAAATTTCCGTCACCGTGGCGACTGTTGAGCGCGGATTTCGGCTGGTGGATTTTTGATCAATCGAAATCGCTGGACTAAGGCCTGTGATACTGTCGACATCTGGTTTGTCCATCGTGCCAAGAAATTGTCGCGCGTAAGAATTGAGGCTCTCCATATAGCGGCGCTGACCTTCGGCGTAAATCGTATCAAAAGCCAAGCTGGACTTGCCGCTTCCAGAAAGCCCAGTAATCACTACTAATTTGTCGCGTGGAATTTTCAAGTCCACATTTTTTAAGTTGTGCTCGCGCGCACCTTTGATTTCGATAAATTCCGCCATAGCTCTCCTTAGTTATTCGAACTATTATAGCATATTTTCGGAAAAAATTCAATTTACGGTTTTGAAATTTGCGCAATTTCCGAGGTGAGTTTTTCTGGATTTTTAGACGAAACAATTTGCGCAATCTCATCCTTCGAAAGACTTCGCCACTTGCCCGTCTCCGAATTTCGAATTCTGAAAGTTGCTTTATCGAATGGCAAATTATTCTCTTCACACCATTTTTTCATTTTCACAAAATTTTTCGGGCGAAAAATAAACACATCGTAACCATAACTAATCAAATTAAAAGAAATTCGATCTCCAGACTTTGGTCGACCGCTATTGTCTTTTTTACGCAATTTCGCAAGCTCAATAAAATCATCTATCGAGAAATCAGGATAGCCCAATGCTTCACCATAAAGTCGCGTTTTTTCTTCTTCGTTTTCTCGCCAACTTAATTTATCAGCTTTCAAAAAATTCTCAAGATTTTCTTTATCCTTAAAAATAAAAGCCATAACGCCATCTGGCTCTAAATCACAGCTCCAATGCGCATAAAAATGAATATTTCGCCCGTGAAAAAATCTAAACAGCCCAAAAATCAGTCTGCCAGCAAACTTCCCATCAAAATGCGTCCAAGCCGACCTTCTTCGCCCGAGTAAAAAAGCAAAAAATAGATTCAATTCCCGCCAAACCTTACCACTCACCGCAAAACCTCCTTAATAAATAAAATCCCCACAAAAACCCCACCCCGATCCGTCAAAATCGCAAAACTTTCGCCCTGTTTCGTCATTTTTTCAAAAACTTCCAGTGCGTTTTTATCACTTCGAACTTCGAAAAATTCTCGTTCCATCACCGTCCGAACTCGCTTGCTATCCGCCGAAATTTCGCCAATTTTGCTCATTTTCACCACGCCCAAAACTTCCGCGTCTGCCTCGTCCATCACCACAAAAACCTCTCGCTTACTCTTAAAAAGCTCGTCAATCACCAACGGCGTCAAAAGATCTTTTTCGTGGAGAATATCCAAATTCTCGCGCAAAATCGCAAAATCTTCCGCCTTTTTGTCGCTCAAATTCGAAATTCGCTCAAACCAACTCAGCTCGCGCTCAGCTAAAATCTGCTTATGCTTACTCAAAAAGTCAAACATTTCTTCCTTCGAATAAAACATCCACGCGGTTTTTTTGTTCAATTTCAAAATTCGTTTACAATTTTTCGGACTCAAAAAATTCCACGCAACATAAAGTTTCGGGCTTATTTTTTCAAAAATTCGATGAGAAATTTTCTTCATAAAATCAGTTCGCGAAAGCACAAAAGCCAACAAAATCAAACCAAAAGTCAGCCAAAAAGCCTCGCCGAACTTCAAAAAATCCGAATTCGAAAGCGCCAAAATCACCGCCAAAATCACGCTCGCAAAATTTCGCATTCTGTTAAAAATCGGCACCATTTGTTTTTTGAGCAAAATTTTTTCAAAACGCTTTTCGCCTTTTTCAATGCGTCGCTGAATTTCGAAATCCGAAAAATCAATTTCTTTCTCTTTTATACTCAGCACAAAAATCAGCAAAATATAAATAATTCCAGATAAAACCATAAACATAATTAAATTTTATCAGTAAACACTAACTTTTTCAATATTTTTATGTTATAATTAAAAGAGTAATTAAGGAGGAAAATGACTAAAAAATCGAATAAAAAAGCTTCGAACTTTAATTTTGTAGATTTTATTGATGAAAATCGAATGCCGATTATTGTTTTGGTGATTATTTTGATGTTTTTTGGTTTTGTTTTTTGGCAAAGCAATGCTAACAAAATCAACTTATCGGGCATCGACAAGAATAAAATTATTTCGAGCACAGATCAATCTGGCGGAATCGAAGAGCATATTTACGTAGGAACTTCGAAAAATTCGAAAGTTACACTTATTCAATACGGAGATTTTCAGTGTCCATCTTGCGCCACAATGAGCCCAAAATTGAATGCTCTGGCGAAAAAATACGGTGAAAAAATCACAATTATCTACCGAAACTTCCCGCTTAGTGGCCACCCAAATGCGTTAAGCGCTGCAGCCGCAGCCGAAGCTGCCGGTTTTCAAGGAAAATACTGGGAAATGCACGATCTTCTATACGAAAAACAAACCGAATGGGGATCAGCCAACGCAACCGAACGAACTGAATTATACAAACAATACGCAAAAGAAGTTGGCGTGTCTGATCTAGAAAAATTCATTTCAGATATGAAAAGCGAAAATGTCTCCAAAAAAATCAACTACGACAAAGCACTCGGTACAGCTGCTAAAATCACTGGAACGCCAAGTTTCTTCCTAAACGGCGAGGAACTAACCAACGAAGTCTGGGGCGACGATGCAAAATTGCGCGAAAAGATAGACTCACTTCTAAAATAATAAAAAAATCCTCACTCTTTTCGAATGAGGATTTTTTATTTTTGCCATGTTTTTATTGTTCAATGTAGCGTTGCCATTCAGCAGGCACCACATCCACCGCAACTATTTTCTTCCGTGAAGGAGGAAAATTGATTTTGATTGGCATGTGTTTTTTGCACTCCTATTTAATGCAACTCACGCGCTTCGACCTATTCTTTCTATTGAATTTTATTGCTTTGGCGCGAGCCTATTAGATATAATAGCAAAAAAAGACGCAAAAGTCAAGACTTTGTGGAATTTTTCACCACAAAACCCAAAACATTAGCATTATGCTAACTATATAATAACGCATTTTTAGCACGAGCGCAATAGTTTTTTAAAAGTTTTTATGGTTTTTTGAAAATCGCCAAAGTTGCTTCGACTTTCACCTTCAAATTGTGCTTTTTCGCCCATTCGTCAACCGCTTTCGAAGCGCCCGGCAAAGCCTGATTTCCGTAGTCATCAACCACAACAATCGCACCAGATTGAAGATTTTCCCAGATTAAGTTTAGCGGATCGAGGATCGAAAGATAATAATCGCCATCCAAAAACGCAAATGAGATTTCGCGCGGGATTTGCTCTTTCGAAAGTTCCGAAAACCAGCCTTTGGTGATTTTTGGCATTTTTCGCGTGCCAGATTTTCGCAAGTTCGCGATAAGTTGCTTTTTTGTCGCCAAAAGCTCGCCTTTTTTGAAAACTTCACCTAAAGAATTTTCATCCTCGCGAGATTTTTCGGGCAAACCTTCAAACGAATCATAAAGCCAAAGCATCTTTTCTGCGTTCCATTTTTCAATCTCTTTTGCCAAGAAAACAGATGTCGTGCCGACAAAACAACCAAACTCAACTACATCACCAGAAATCTCTTTCGTCTTTGAAAGTTCGCGCAAAATCACCGCAATTTCTTTTTCATCAACTTGTTCACTCAATAATTTCATGAAAATATTCTAACATAAAAAATAACCTCCGCAAAATTAACGAAGGTTATTTGATAGAATTATTGAACCACTGTCCCGATAATGTCGTGCTTTTCCTGCGGGCCGGCCGGGATTAGTTCACCGGAAATTTCGATTCCAGCGCCACCAGCTTCGCCATAAACAGATTGGAGCCCCGACCCCGAAACCGCATAATAGCCGTCGGACGACTTCACGCCAAGTTCGCAATCCTTTGTTTCGCTAGCAGAATCTTTTAGCGGCAAACAAGCCAAACTTCCAGAAACTGTCACGATTTTGTTTTTGGATTGAGAGTTTTTGTGTTCGATTTTCGAATTTAAAAATTGAATATCGGCAAATTTAGCAATAATGCCAAGCCCAGCAATCAGAACGATTCCTCCAAGCAACACTAGTCCAAAACTTAGTTTTCTGTGGATAGCTTCAATTTGAAAATTCTCCAATGCTTTCACTACAAAATCCCCATCGTGAAGATAACAGCTAAGCTAATCAATGCAAAGACAACCATAATTGGCGCAGTTCGTTTCACCCAAGCCTTGTATGAAACGCCCGCGATCGAAAGTCCGGCCATCAATGAAGCGATAGTTGGAGCCATCATATTCAAAAGTCCAGAAGCGGTAGCGAACGCCACAATAGCAACTTCTCTTCCGGCGATTCCGCCAACAACAGGCGCAATAATCGGCATCGAAGCGGCAGCCAAACCTGAACTTGAAGGGATGATAATCGAAAGTGGCAAGTAGAAAACGTAAGCAATCACGCCAACGATTCCAGGGTTTGTGCCACGCAACCAGCTTTCACCCCAGAAGACAATCGTATCTTGAATGCCACCAGATTTCATAACTACGCCAATCGCAGCAGCGACCGCGATAATCAACGCAACGCTCAACAAATCACCCACGCCAGCAAGGAAGATATCGATTGGTGATTTTTCTTCTTCTTTGAATTTTTCATAATAAATTACAACAACCAAAATTGTCGAAATCAAGAATAGTGCTGAAATTTCGTTAAAGTACCAATCACCAAATGGCAATGCGTGACCAAAACCAAAGATTGTGCTGACCACTGGTAGATCAGTTAACCAAGCGTGAAAATCCTGGAAGATAGTAGTTTGACCTTCGGGAACGAATGAACCCCACGGAATCAACGAGATAATCATCACCAAGAATGTTACCGCAAAAAGTCCAACCACGAATTTTCGTTCCAAAGTGAATTCTGGAACTGCTTCAAGATCAAGCGATTTGATTTTCGAGGCTTTTTCGGTGTCTTCTTTGTATTTTCCTTCTTTAACTTTCGCAGCATAGCGCATAGTAAAGATGATCGAAGCGATTAGTGTCGCCACCAAAATTACACCTTGAGCAGCAATAACTACACCAAAATTAACTTGGTTTTTTCCAGCCGCGTCAATCGCCGCACCAGTCGAGAATGGGTTGATAGTAGACGCCAAAACACCCGAGCCAGCACCAAGCACAATCATCATAACAGATGTCATTGTGTTGTAGCCAGCAGCCAGCATTAGCGGAATCACCAAAGCATAAAATGCCACGGCTTCTTCTTGCATGCCGTAAGTTGTCCCACCGATAGCAAAAAGCGTCATTAAAATTGGAATAAGCCACTTTTCACGGCCTTTCATTTTGACGATCAAACCACCAATTGCTGCGTCGAGCGCTTGAGTTTTCATCACAACACCAAGGAATCCACCAAGGATTAGCACGAAGACAATCACATCAAGACGTTCTTTCATACCTTTGATCGGCGACATGATTGCACTCCAAAAACCTTGGCGCAGTTCAACTGTGTCGCCAACTTCGACTGAACTTCCCATCGCGTCAGCTTCATCAACGGTAATCTCAGTTTTAGGATTCGAAACTTTTTCAACGACTTTTAGAGTTTTTTCTGTTTGAACGTATTTGCCATCAATATAGCGGCCAGACGGAATAAGCCAAGTTAGTCCCGCCATCAATGCGATAATCACAAACAGCACCGCAAAAGCTGAAGGCGATTTAAAGATCTTCTTTTTTGCTTTCTTTTCCTTAATTTCAGTTTTTTTAGTTGCCATATTTCTCCTTAAAAATTACAGCGTTAATGCCATCACGGCCTTAATTGTGTGTATTCGATTTTCGGCTTCATCGAACACGATTGAGTTTTGCGAATTGAAAACTTCGTCTGTTACCTCCATTTCAGTTAGTCCAAATTTCTGGTGAATATCTTTCATAACATATGTGTTCAAATCGTGGAAAGCAGGCAGACAATGCATGAATTTGACGTTCGGATTTCCAGTTGCATTCAACAATTCGCGATTAACTTGAAAGCCGCGAAGTTGGTGGATACGTTCTTCGAATTTATCTTCTTCACCCATCGATACCCAAACATCGGTATAAATGATGTCGGCATCTTGTGCAGCAGCATATAAATTGTCGGTGATGGTGATTTTGGCGCCAGTTTCGCGAGCGATTTCTCGGCATTTTTCAACCAAAGCAGGATCTGGATGAAGGTTGTTTGGCGCAGCAATTCGAAAATCCAAGCCCATTTTTGCCGAGCCGATCATCAAAGAGTTCGCCATATTGTTTCGGCCATCACCAACAAAGGCTAATTTTGCACCCTTCAAATAGCCCAAATGCTCTTGAATTGTCAAGAAATCAGCCAAAATTTGCGTTGGATGATATAAGTCTGTCAAACCATTCCAAACTGGAACGCCAGCGTGCTTGGCGAGCTCTTCAACAGTTGAGTGTTCGAATCCGCGGAATTCAATTCCGTCAAAACTTCGACCAAGCACTTTCGCCGTATCAGCAACTGATTCTTTTTTGCCGAGCTGAATATCGTCTTTACCCAAAAATTCTGGATGAATTCCAAGATCTCGAGCCGCCACCGTAAAGGCGGTTCGAGTTCGAGTTGAGGTTTTTTCGAAAAGTAAAGCGATTTGTTTTCCTTCGTGAATTTTGTGTGGAATTCCAGCTCGTTTCAAACGTTTGTATTCAGCAGAAACATCAAGCAAGAAGCGAATTTCTTCTGGCGTAAAATCCAAAAGTGTCAAAAAATGTCGATTTTTTAGATTGAAAGCCATTAGATTTCCTCCCTCCAAATTGGCATTGACATACAGCGAGGACCACCTCGACCGCGACCAAGCTCGGCGCCTTCAACTTCGATAACTTCGACGCCAGCTTCGCGCAAAGCTTTGTTTGTTACGTAGTTTCGGTCGTAAGTAATAACCACACCTGGCGCAATCGCCAAAGTGTTCGAGCCGTCATTCCATTGTTCGCGAGCGGCTGCAATCGGATCGCCATCACCACAAGGAATCAATTTAATTTCTTCCACACCAAGAACTTCTTCCAAAGTTTCTTTCAAGTTTGTTCGATGATGAATATTTGGCTGTCCTGGAATGCCAGAATCTTCCAAAATATAAATATTCAATTCGCCATTTTTGTCCAAAATTTCTGGATGAACGGTGAATTTATCATAATCGATCATCGTGAAAACTGTATCAAGGTGCATAAATGCGCGCGAAACTGGAATTTCGATCGCCAAAACCTTATTGAAATCCGAAAATTCGAACAATTTCGCAGCTGTTTTTTCGATAGCTTCGGCAGTTGTTCGTTGCGAAACACCAATCGCCATCACATTTTTCGAAAGAACGAGCTCGTCGCCACCCTCCATCGAGAATTTATTGTAGCGATCAAACCAAACTGGAACTTCGTCGCCAGGAGTTTTTGCCGCAAATCGCGGATGATAACGGATAATATATTCCATAAACAAGCTCTCACGTCGGCGAGCCGCAAATTTCATTTTGTTGATTGTCAAACCATTACCAATCGCCGCAGCTGGGTCGCGCGTAAAGTAAAGGTTTGGCATTGGATCAAGAATAAACGGATAATTATCTCGGAAATGATAAGTCAAGCTATGCGAAGTGTCTTCTTTGAGGTGAAGTTCTTCTTTTTTTACTCCCGCCATAATTTTTCGAACAAGTTCAAGCGGTTCAAATTCACCCAAATATCGCATCAAAGCGTGCGTAATATGGCGTTCACCTTGTTTTGATGCTCGCACAAAATCAGAAATAAATCGCCATTTGATTTCTTCATTATACAAAGCTTCGGCAGCGAGTTGATCCAAATATAGAACCTCCACGCCACGATTTCGCAAAGCTTCGGCGAATTTATCGTGTTCTTCCTGTGCTTTTTCGAGATATGGAATATCGTCAAAAAGCAATCGCTCCAAGTATTCCGGCGTCAAACCTTCAAGCTCTTTGCCAGGACGATGGAGAATAACGGTTTTAAGTTTGCCAATTTCGCTATTATTTTGAATCGGCTTGTCATTCATATTTGCCCTCCTAATATGGTTACGCTTTAATTTTATCATATTTTGAGTTTTTTAGCAAAGCATTTCGAGGGTTGATTTTTTAGAAAAAAGTGGTAAAATATAAATAAGTACATTTCAAAAGGTGGTGAAAAAAATGACAACGAAGCTCTATGAAATCTATGATGTTCACAAAAAAATGGCTTTCCATATAGAACTGGACACTTATTTAGTTCATTTGGCGAGAGGTGGCAATTTAGGCGCACAAAGGAAAATCGCAACCTTATGTTGCAATACCATACCGCAAGCCAAACGACGAAAAATTTTTATTCACTTTAGGGATTTAGAATTTACAAATCTCGAAAGTGGTAAAAGACTCGAAAGCAAACCTCAAGCCACAAAAAACTCTTTCGCTCACAGAACCGACGGGCGAATTGCTTGCGAAAATCCTTATTGCGTAGATTGCGAAAATGGCAACTACGAACGCTGTCGCTACCAATAAAGCTCCCAATTTGGGAGCTTTGCTTATTTTTCTGCGTGTTTTTTGTCGAGCATAACTTTTGAAGCCGCCGCTTGTTTCGCTAAACGCGTCGGAACATCTTTCGAGCTATGAACAACCACTTGTGGAAACGGAAACTCAATACCATTTTCATCGAACGATTTCTTCAAAAGTCGGCGAAACTCACCAGTCAAACGCCACTGCGCACCAGCTTTCACTTTTCCGCGACATTTAATTTCAATTTCGGAGTCCAAAAAACGATTTATTCGCAAAAATTCAATCGGCTCGATAATTTCTTTATGGAACGGATATTCTTCGGACTTCATCGATAAACCAATTTCGTTAACGACTTTTTCGAGCTTATCGATATCGGTGTCGTACGCCACGCCAACGGTAAAATTGACATTCGCGTATTCGAAAGACATATTCGTCACGCTCTCGCTGGCGCCGTTTCGGATTGTGTGGACTTTTCCATCGTCGTCGCGAATTTGCGTAATTCGAAGGCTGATATTTTCGACCGTTCCAGACATTACACGGCTCGCAAGCTGAATTTCGATCAAATCTCCAACGCGATATTGATTTTCGAGAACGATAAAAATTCCCGCCAAAACATCACGAACGGTATTTTGTGCACCAAAACCGATCAACGCACCGATGATTCCAGCACCTGTCAACAATTTAGAAACATCAACACCAAAAAGCTGGAGAACCACCAAAATCGCATAAATCCAGATCACAACATCAAGACCGGTTTTAACCATTCGACTAATTGTTCGCGAGCGTTTTTGAAGTTCGATCGAGCGCTTATATCGCCCAATTTGCCTCTGGTAATGAAACAAAACATCAATCAAACGGTGAGCCAAAAAACTCACAATTATTGCAAAGAAAATAGTTAAAACAGCTTCAATAACATTATTTTCAAAAAAAAGCTTCACAGAATTAACAAAATTATCCATAACCGTATTATATCACATCTGATAGGTTTTTCAAACTATCAATTTGAATTTTGAACCTTTGCCGAGCTCGCTTTCGAGTTTGATTTCGAAATTATTCTTTTCAGCCAAACTTTTCGCAATCGCAAGTCCAAGCCCGTAGCCAGAATTTTTGCCTCTGGTTCTAGCGGAATCTGATCTGTAAAATTGCTCAAAAATCTTCTGCTGATCGACCCGCGAAATTCCTTCGCCATAATCGCGAACCTCGAAAACCGCCCGCTTTTTATCTTTCGAAAAATTAATTTCGACTTTCGAATTTTCTGGTGAATATTTAACGGCATTTTCTGCAAAAATCGTCAAAATCTGTTCGATCGCCGACAAATTCGCCTCGATTTCAAAATCTTGACTGGAATTTTCGACCGAGATGTTTTTTGGAGCGCCAACGGTTTGATTTTTTCTGCCAAAATTTGGTCAAATTCGTCCGCCGAAGCCGAAAGATAGCCTTCGTAGCCGTCGCTCGCCGTATCGACCGCGTAAGATTCATCCTCCAAACCTTCCTTCAAAGACTCACGAATCACGCGGTCGTCTTCCACAATCAAAATCTTCATAATTCTATTCTACACTAAATGCTGACATTTTGAAATTCTGGCCAAAGTTTTTTGATGAGGCGATGACCTTTCGCGGAAACTTCGATCCATAAATCGCCCAAATCATTCGAAATCGCCACCAAACCGCATCTTTTGAGATGCGCAACCGTCGCGACAACACTTTTCGCGCTCATTCCGAGCATTTGCGCCAAAGTTCGCACATTATCCTCGCCATCTTCATAAATCTGCTGAAGCATAATCGCTTCGTTTGGTGTTAAATTATTGATTGATTCTTCGTTGATTTTTTTCATAAATCCCTTTCGTTATGTTTATAAAATAATTTTACCGCGATCGACCTTAAAATAACTTTAAAAAAAGAAATTCCTCCGAGTTGGAGGAATTGAAGTGGAGATGAGAGAAGTTTTATTTTAATTGGAGTTTTCAGTTGTCGAAGATGAATTGCTCGAAGAATTGCTCTTCGTGGAACTACTGTTATTTTGCGATGATTCCGTTCGAATTCGACTCCCCGATGTTTGCCGTGGAGGAAAATTCGTTTGATTTAATCGGACTGAGCTTCCTTTATCGCTGTGCGACGCTCGCCCAACAAAAAATCCGCCGACGAAACTGCAAAAACCTACAAGAATCGAAATCCCTATCATCACAACAATAATCAAAAATGAATCTTTGTTTGATTCGGAGCGATTTTTAACAGGCTGTTTTTTGTTTTCAACAACTTCCGCCTCTGTTGCGACCGCATTTTCAGTTTCTTTTTTGCTCATTTTACCCTTTCTTGAAATTATTTTATTACAAATCGCATAATCACCTTTTAGCTTGGTTTTTATACATAAAACATTTTACCGGGCAAAAATTTAATTTCGCTTTAAAATTGTCGATGATTGCAATTTTCGCAGGCGATTTCGATCAAAGCTTCCATTCGCGACTGAAGTTTTTCAAAATCGCGAAATTCATTTTCGATATTGTAAATATTTCCGTTAAATTGCAAAATTCCGCGTCGCGTCGCATTATCTTTACTTGGAACGCCGTGTGCAACCATATTTCGAATATGAATCCACCGCTCGAAACTTGCTTCGTCAAAAGAAATGTTTTTTCGCTTCAAAATCGCCTTAAAAATCTTCAATTTGTCGTTCAATCGCAATCGCCCAGCAAACATAAAATCATCCAAAAACGCCTGTTGTTTGTTCGGCGAAACATAAAATTCAGCTATAATTCTGTTTATTCGAAGCTCGATGTAATTCACTCTGTCAACAATTCGACCGATTTTGGCGTATTCATTCGCCAAATCACCGCCAACCACCACCGCCGCGCGACCAATTCGTTCATTTCGATGCCGTTGTCGTTTTTCAGAACGGCTTTCTCGCTCTTTTTTCTTAAAAAATCTTGCCATTATTTTCTCCGTGTAAATTATATTTCTATTATATAACTTATGTTAAAATTTAGCAAAAAGAAAAAACAGGTCGAAACCTGCTCTTTCCTTGGCTCCCCATACAGGTCACGAACCATCTAACAGAGGTAAAACGAGACAAATGAGACACTTTAGGCCTATATTTGGAAGTGTCCCATTTTATTGGATAAAGGGGGTAGATTATGACACACACACCTAAGAAACCAGAACAAAAGACGCTCACAAAAGCAGAACAAGAACAGCTTGATCGGGACATAAATGAATTAGCTGTTCTTATATACGATATTTATCAAGACAAGAAGCGAAAGGAGCAATCTAATGAGTTATCACAAGGTATCAGAGAAGTATCTGAAGGAGTTTAAGGAATTATGCGAGAAGAAGAATATAAAGTACGAAACTGAGGCAGAATATGAAGAGGCTGCGCGGAATCTCGTTGGGTTGGTTGACCTATTGGTTGAAATGGATATGGCTCAGCGAGCTCTTAAAAAAGGGCTTGATACCGAGCCTAAGGGCTATCCGCTCGAAGGTAATGGTCGTAACTGCTCACTCTGTGGGCGAAGCGTTTACGATGGTGACGGTTGGTACGACAAGTGGGGCTTTAAGTGTATGAACTGCCAAGATGCAGTGAATAAAAAGAAGATCCCCGGATCGCTATGCGGAGACTACGACCACAAGAAGTACGTGACTGAACCTACCCTATCCTATAAATCTGGGGTTCATATCCAGACGATTCGTAAGCTCATTCGCCAGGGTAAAATAAAAGTCCGTCAGATACCTAAAGGGCCTTTTCTTATTTTACGGAAGGACAATCCCAACCTAATTGACACCCTTAATAGTGAGTCTAAAAAGCTAAAATAATGTTGGCGATCAAGTCCTGGCCGAATTCAGTGGCTTTACTTCCTTTTAGGTGCGTCTTTGAAGGGTGTGCGGCGGTGTTTCGGGTACCAAGCTTTTCATCTAGAATTTTCCTTAGATCATTCGTAATAATGTCAGCCGAACGTAGTAACTGAATGAATTTTGTCTCTTTGATCTCTCCAAAATCTTCAATCTTCTTAATTGGTTTCAACTTTTTGTCACTGTCGCGAGAAATAGCTGCATTGAAGGCTGTGAGTTCTTTTGCAAATACGTAGCTGTATGTGTGACTCATAGTAACGGCCCAAATCATTACAACAGCCGCACGATATGCCTCCACTCTATAGCATCGAGCTGCTTCCTCGAGAAGATCGCGTTCATATATATCAGAAACCAATGCGATCTGACGCTCGAGTTCCTGATCAAGCGCCACAAGCACTGGTGCTTTAGCAATCTTCTGTTCAAGCTCACTTCGAAATGGTGCGTGAAGTTGGTAGCCTTTAGCTAGTTTTATATACTTACCAGTCTTTGATTTTGCCTGCTCGCTAAAATACGGAGCCAGTCGACCATGTGGTTGCAAGTTTAACTCTTCACATACTGGAGTAATGTCCTTTGGGGTGAACGATTCAAAGCCTTTATGATACACGAGGTAAAAAGCAAGATAATCAGTCTGGTCTTTCGAATCAGCCTTATAGAAACCCTCGATGCTCGCAATGTAATCAGCAAGTGTCATGTCTCGTTACTATGCCTCGCTGCTATTTTTTGCCGTATCAAGTGCAAACTTTTCACCAGCGTAACTTAACTTATACTTACCCTCAGTACGAGTAAAGTAGCTATTTCGGTCTGCTGCGTTGTCGAGTTGACCTTGGTGATTAACCAGTTTCCAAACGGCAACTTGCTTATAGATGTACGCAAGATCTTCTTTGTCTATCAATTCAATTTCAAGCGAATCTTTTAAGAACTTAGCGATAATAGCTGCTTGATTCGGTGCAGTCTTGTCAAATGCTTTTTGACGGGCCTTAACGTAGGCTAGTAACTCGTCAATCGCACTATTGTCGAGTTTTGCGGGAACAAGACTGTCTGTCTTAACAACAGTTTTTGTTCGTGTGGCAGATGGCTTTGGAGTGGAGACTGCACGTGACTTGACCGACTTCTTGGTTGTTGACTTAACAGCCGTAAACTCTTGTGAAAAAGCCTCAGCTTTTGCCTCAACCCATTCTTTATCTGGAGCACTAACTTCGAATCCCTGATCACCGTTGTTACGCTTAATAGTATAAACCGTCATATGCCTTACTCCTTTTCCTTTGCTTCACACACCTCATACCAACCTGCAGCTAGGCGGTAATAACCAGACTTTGAGATATCAACCCAACCTTTTGTCTTCGCTTCGTTTGGGTACTTTGAATTGAACTTCATGCCCAATAGCACCTGTGCAGTCATCCGATTCCACATCTTTTCAACATCTTTAACAGATACTTCGACCGATTCATCTCCCCTTGCAAGTAGTGCCACGAGCCAGGTAAACTTTTCCTTACCAGTTTTTCCGTGTGCATATTTACTTACAAAAGCATTCGGGTTAAGGCCGAAATTCACACCATGATCGCTCCCAGAGAGACCAGTTGCCGTGGCGGTCGTTAAGCCCTCAAGTGCCTCAACACGACGTTTAAGGTCAAGTAGCAGATCATGGTCAGTCATTATTAACATCCTCCATTACAGTTTGAAAATACGCTTCACCTTTACGAGTTAGGTCATATTTTTTGGTATTTTCTGCATCTCGCACAAGTCCAGCCTTAATTGCCCGCTCGAGTTGTTTCGGATCAGGATTCAGGTCGAACTTGGCAGTCGTCCACGCCTTTCGAATTTCAGGCATCGAAAGTGGATCTCCTTTTAGGATTAGTTCGTTATAGCCCAGAACAACCGCGATTTTCTGCTGGCCATTCGAAATGAGCGAACTCCCGGCAAGTTCCGATAACGCAAGTTGCTTACCTGTCTGTGATGGCGTCGCACCTCCGGTACCAAAAACTGCGTCTTCTAGTAGTTTGAGACGTTGCTCAATATCCTTATTGTCCATTTTCAAGCTCCTTAATATATGCCTGACCCGTCATAGTCAGTTTCCAAGTTTTCTTACCGTCGACTTCACCAGCTGGCATCAGCAAGCCCTTGCTGATATTCTTACCAATCTTATCGGGTACGTTGGCTGGCTTCTTGATGCGCGCTTCCATAAAGAGATTCGCAATATCGTCTGAGGTGAAACTGGCAAGATTCCGATGCTCTTCAAGAAAACTCGCAAACACCACGGTGCGATCAACATCGTTAGATGGCTTGAGCTGTAGAATATACTCAGTTACAGATAGGCTTGGGGTATTTCCCGACTTCGTTGCTTCTTGTCGAATACCGACAGCACCTCCCGTGATAAGGCGCTCAATTGCGCTAAGGCGATTATCAATCGCTGTTAGTCGTTGAATTATATCGGTAGAATCGTTCATTTAGCATCCTTTGATAAACGTGATGCAAGCTTGGCAATCACATAATTCGGTACGTAGTAACGCTTGTCCGCGCCCTTTTTGATCTCGTGTGTGTCTTCAAGCAGCGACTTCAGCGTCGATTTGACACTACCGAGTGGCATAATGTCGTACGCAATAATTTCAGAGGGAACGAAACCATCTTGACCCTCAAATAGAATACTCTTCGCCTTGGCACCAAGTAGTACAATCAGCATTTTCTGCTGGTTTGATGCTTCGTAGAAGTCCGTAAGAAACTTAATTTCTCCCTCAGACGTAAAAGCGATACGATCCGTTAACAAGTCCGTTAATTGGTGTAAATCGAGGTTCTGATTACCTTCGACGATGAGGCTTTTTAGTGGATTTTCGTCCGTTGCCATGATATGTTACCTCCCTATTCAGTAATACTACCCATTATAAAGCTGTCATATGGTTCATGTCAAGGATTTTACATAATAAAGTTCATCACGGTGTTAAAATCTCGCTTTACAGCCATTGAACCATGACGTGCCGAAATCACCGAGATAGCGACGATATCTATAACGCTCCTAACACCTTCAGAGCATGATAGTAAGTTTATCACCACCTATGTTCATGTCTTTGGTTCAATTATATGTCATCTAATCGTGTTAACGATGGAGTTAGGCATAGCTAACGCTTCGATTACGATAGCCGATTAAACTAATGGCATGTCTTTTATCTCCATCGGGTTTTGTCATGCCAATTTTACTGGGATACAGGTAGTATCTGTACACCTAATCTGGTCGGAGGGCTTAAGATAGAATTACTATCGCCGTGACATCCTCGCAGAAGTACTTATTTAAACTATTATCATTGAGCTTCCTAAAGAGAAGCGGTCTCACCTAAGTCCCGAAGAACCTTATATATCTCAACCATAGCCAAAGTATCAAGCTTACAGTATTTTATTAAGTCAGCAAGAATCTCATCCTTCTCTGTCGCCCGAGTGCCATCAAGCACGGCTTCCATCCAAAGACGTTGTGCAGATCCGCCCTCTTGGATACCAAGTGTTTTATATGAAAGCTCCGGGCAAAGAACAGGCAGTACCTTCTTTATGCTTGCACTACCCTCAAATCGAGGATCATCATACCACTTTTTCTTGAACGGAATAATCAAATCGACAACTCGGTCATTAATCGCTTGCATGGCATCTTTATGCTCAGGAAGCATTTCACCAAGCTCGCTGTTACGTGCTTTTTCAAATGCTTCATACCATACCAGTACCGATCCTTCAGTTCCTATATCGGCAATGAGCTTCTCTGTGAGCGGTCGTGCTGGGTCGGAGTTTTCAGTGTGTAGGTATTCTTTGTGTTCAAGTTCGGCATCTGGTGATCGTAAGATATGCAACGAGTACTGAGTTGGTACCTGCTGGTATGGGCGGTGGCCGTCGAAGTACGGAATGAGACCGGACATTGTTTCGTAGTCAAGAAAGTAGAGAGGATATTGTAATCCATCGATAAAACTTCTTATCTGCTCGCGATCGATAGCTGGCTTTGTATCCTCTGGCCAGAGCTTAGGTTCTGATGGAAAGATATTCTCATAGATAGTAAGCCAATCTGCTTTAGAGCCAAGTTTTGCGAGGGATGGGTCAAGGTCAGGCATAGTGTCACTCTCAGCAACCGCCAATGCCATTGGCATGTATTTTGCGGTAAGCTCACCTTTTGCACGCACTTTCTCGTTGATATCTTGGATGTGCGTGATTTTGTCCGCTTCAATCTCGCCATGGCGCACATATTTGTTATTAACGTGGATAACATAGATATCGCGAACCTTTAATCCCGTCCCTTCAATAACAGCCGCCTGAAACGCAAGGTCAAATTCGTGGTCTACTTTTACACTGGTACTCGCTTTAATCTCGTATAAATCGACTACCCCGTCTTCGACAAAGCTGACTATGTCCGAGATGCATGTGAATTCGTTCCACTCGAAGCGTGGCTGGAATAATACCTTGTCGCCACGAGCAATAGCCTCGCGAGTGCGCTGCGGCAGAGATAGGTATTCATCGTAGTCAGAAAAGCCGAGCGTAACACCTTCGGGGAATAATGACTCTGCAAATGGTTCAAACTTATGACCTGCGTCAAATAGAGCTTGGGTATTGTCGTCTATAGGTGGAATTTTGGATTTATCATGCTTCTCGATCCAAAGCCAAGCTGGATGACGGAGGAAGTTCATGTAGTTTGACTTGGAAACTTGCATCACTTATCAAACTCCCCATCTGCGATTCTTCGAGCAAGCTGCAATATACCATACTGCATTAGCTTTTCGTGAAATTTAACAACAAGTTCAGCATCAGAAAATGTCACGACTCTAAAGTGCATTATTGCATTCCTTACTCTTACAAAAGACTTGAATTCGTCGATACTAAACGGCATCTCAAGTTCATCGATTACCAGCGTGTTCCTCGCTTCCACGATTTGCTGTTCATCATCCCCGGCCGCATTCAACCGACTAAGATAGAAGGCCTCACTTGATGGCTTCAGGAGGTGTTTGTTCATAATCTCTGTTAGATCATATTGGCTTATTGTATCGTCAGGGGTTTTGCTTCTTTTGTTGGCTGGGTCTTCCGCATCGATATTATGCCTATTTCGAAATACGCCCTGTCTTAAATCAAGTTCTATCTTTGATATATATTCAAATAGCGAGGCGCTCCGCTGAATAGAAAACTCATCTTTAATAATCTTAAGCGGAGAATTCTTCTTACCGATAGCTTCATAAAATTCATCAGATGCATCGAAATCAGAACAAGATATATTGATTTCACCGTCTTTATTCTCATGAATCTCTCGAAGCTCGGCAGGATAAGCGTTTACCGTAATCTTACGATTAAGCCGGTGGGGTATTATCTCAAAAGTATTATCAGATTCACTGTAGTATGGGGTAGAAATCAGCTTGAGATCAATAGACTCAAGAAGTTGCATACCTTTATCTTTGTTATCGCAAGTCAAATATATCTTGTTATTCAATCGGACCAGAAAATTACTGACCTTATCTTCTATTGGGACTACCCTCATATCTACAGCTTTCCGTTAGATATATCAAAGAATTTACCAAAGAACGCAGTCAACTTATCCAGTACTGTATCTCGCTTTTTGCCACGGGTTTGGTCTGGGCTAAATCGTGACACTGGTGGCATTATCCTACTTATCGCGGTTCCGCTGGTTTGAACGTTTCCGTCACGGAAAGCGTTTTCGATAAATCGATATGTCTCATCACGATCTAGATTTTCTTCAGAAATAATACGATCAAGTTCTTCAACCTTCTTAGAATTCACGAAGCTCTGCCAGTCATCGTCAACAGATGAGCCGGCATTGATTGTGCTAATAAACTGCTCGATAAGCTCCTTCTTATTTCGCAGTTCAACACTCGAATCGATCGCCTTGTTGATGTCGACGAGTAGCTCTTTGTCCTCTTGGTTGCTCGCGTGATACTTACGAATCAGCTCAAGAATGTAGTCGATGTTGATTTCTACCTGCTTGATCAGCTCCATCTCGAACACTAGATCATCGTTGATGTTCTCCTTATCGCCATCATCAACCTTGCGTCGCTCTTCGTAGAAGTTGATGTACATACTGTGATAGTCTTGCACGTCGCGGTCGGTCAGAATCTCACGTCCTGCAAAATCATCGAAGGTCGAAAGGATGTTGCGAACTTTTAGAATTGCACCGTATAACTTGATGAACTCAGCCTGATCCTGCTCGCCAACAATTGGCTCACCGACTGGAAAACGATCTGTTAGCTCAGTTACGAGATCGACATAACCCTTCACCTGCCTACCGTCATCGTCATAACCCTCATAGTACTCGCGGAATGACTTGAGTAGCACGATGCCGCTCGCTTCTTTATCGCCAAACAACGACAGCGCGTCGTTCGTCGCTTTTTCAAGGTTTCGGAAGGTCACTATATTACCGAAAGTTTTAATCGAGTTCAAGATGCGATTGGTGCGTGAGTACGCTTGCAGTAGACCGTGCATCCGTAGGTTTTTATCGACCCACAAAGTATTGAGTGTGGTCGCGTCAAATCCTGTTAAGAACATATTAACGACAATCAGCAGATCGATCTCGCGGTTTTTCATGCGCAAGCTCACGTCTTTGTAGTAGTTCTGGAACTTATCGCTCGATGTGTCATAGTTCGTGCCAAACATCTTGTTGTAGTCCTTGATCGTACCTTCGAGGAAGTCGCGCGATGTTTGATCTAGCCCTTCGGTATTCTCAGAGTTTTCACCTTCTAGCCCATCCAGCTCGCTATCGGCTTCGTTTGCGCCATAGCTAAATATTGTTGCGACCTTCAGTCGCGCTAGCTCTGGCACTTCAGCTTGCTGCTTCTTGAACTCAACATAGTACTGCTTAGCAGCGTCAATCGAGCTAACTGCAAAGATTGAATTGAAACCGCTCAGTCGAATCTTCTCCTTCACCTCTTCGATAGCGCCACGATCGCGCGCAGAGGCTGCTTCGTGGACGTTTGCGAGTCGAGTATAGGCGTACGGCTTACTGTTGCGCTTCGTTTTTTGATCAAAGTGTTCGCGGATATACTTCACGACGTTTGAAATGCGTTCAGGGGCAGCCAGAGCTTTCTCACGGTCAATGTCTCGCACCTTCGTGTCATCAACGTCGTCAGCTTCTTTAATCGTGCGGATGTAATCAATACGAAACGGTAGTACGTTCTTGTCGGTAATCGCGTCAACTATCGTGTAAGTGTGGAGCTTATCACCGAATGCTTGCTCAGTAGTCTTCAGATCAACGCGGCCGCCACTCGATGAATTCTTCGCAAATATTGGTGTTCCAGTAAAGCCAAACAAGTGATACTTTTTAAAACTATTCGTGATACCGTGGTGCATGTCACCAAACTGTGAGCGGTGACATTCGTCGAAGATAATGACCATGTGGCCGTCAAAGATCTCGTGACCTTGATTCTTCTTAATGAACTTATCGAGCTTCTGAATAGTGGTGATAATGATACGAGCGTTCGGGTCTTCGAGCTGCTTCGTGAGTTTGGCTGTACTAGTATTGCTGTTGGCCGCGCCCTTTTCGAACTTGTCGTACTCTTTCATCGTTTGGTAGTCTAGGTCTTTACGATCGACCACAAACAGCACCTTGTCGACGTAGGAGAGCTTGCTGGCGAGCTGCGCCGTCTTAAAGCTAGTCAGAGTCTTGCCTGACCCAGTCGTGTGCCACACGTAACCGCCAGCCTCAATCGTGCCGAGCTTTTTGTAGTTAGTCGACACTTCTATACGGCTCAAGATTCGTTCAGTTGCAACGATCTGATATGGTCGCATCACCAGTAGCGACTTATCGCTCGTAAACACACAGTACTTCGTCAGTACGTTTAATATCGCGTGTTTTGCAAAGAATGTCTGCCCGAAATCCATAAGATCGGTAATCGGTCGATTATTCGCATCAGCCCACCAGCTTGTAAATTCGTAGCTATTGCTAGTCTTCTTGCTTCGCTTTTGCTTTGTCTCACTGGATTCTTTGATGTGCTGAAAGCGTACTGTGTTGCTGTAATACTTCGTGAAAGTGCCATTGCTGATTACGAATAGCTGAATATATTCGTATAGCCCATTATCTGCCCAGAAGCTATCACGTTGGTAGCGGTTGATCTGATTGAACGCTTCCTGCAGTGCGATACCACGCCGCTTTAGCTCTACATGTACGAGCGGTAGCCCGTTTACTAGCACTGTTACGTCATAGCGATTGGCGTGGTTGCCTTCGGTTTCGTATTGGTTAATAACCTGCAGGCTGTTGTTATGAATGTTCGATTTATCTATGAGGTAGATATTTTTTACTTCACCGCTATCACGAGTGAGTAGCTGTACATGATCTTCTTGAATCTTTGCAGTCTTCTCTTCGATGCCTTCGTTCTTATTGGCAATAGTTGTAACGAAAAAACGCTCCCACTCAGTGTCGGTGAAGTGGTAGTTGTTGAGCTTTTCGAGCTGAATGCGCAGGTTGCTAGTCAAGTCTGCTTCAGTCGTGATCGGTAAAAAGTCATAGGCTTGCGATTCAAGCAGTTTGATGAACGCTTGTTCGAGATCGGCTTCGCTCTGGTAGTTGGTTGCGCGAGTCTTGGCGGGCGTAAACTCACCCACTACGGTGCTATTGGCGTTCTCGGCGACCATATTGAACTTGTTCATGCCGGTGACTCCTGAAACGTAAGTAACTTGGTGCGATAATAATCGTACTGTTTACGTCGGGTGATAATTTCTGCCGGTAGACCTTCGGTTAGGCTTGTTGTTAGAGCGTCAAATTTTTCAAATATAGAAACAATCTTGAGCTGTTCCTCAATTGATGGGACAGGTATTCTTACTGCACCAACCTGGCTAAAGGTTATTGCGGGCATTGTTGAGCCACCACCATTAGAATTTAGATTTCTATATATCGAAGGCTGAGCTAAAAAGTAATACAAATACTTAGTATTTATATCCGGTGATTTTAATTTAATCTGAAACATATTGTTAGCGATTGCACCACTAAAATTTATGAAAACTCTTCCCGCCGCACTCGCCCCGTACCTGATCATCACAAGATCACCATCCTTTTTGATGTACCTTGGTCCTGGGTTAGTAATATAGCGAGGCGGTTCGTTTTCTTTGACGAAGTCCACAATTCTTAAAAACCGTACATATCCGTCATTCTTTACTGTTAGTTGTTTTGATGGGTCAACTTGTATACCCTGTGAAAAATCTGCTATGTTTTTAAGCTCGATAACATCTACCTCATCGCTGAACTTAAAAAGCTTAGAGCTATAGTATTCGTACTGCTTCCGCCTAGCTTCCAGCTCCGCTGACAGCTCCGCTTCTAATTGTGTGAACTTATCGAGTATATTTACAATCTCTTTTTGAACTTCAAGGGGTGGGACTGGAATTTTGTACTTCGAAAGCCACATTGTACTCATATTCTTTTGTCCTCCACCAGTCGAGTTCTTCATAGCATCACTCTCGAAAGTATCTGTATCTAGGAAGTGAAATAGCCACCTTGTTAAAACAATTTCGCTTGGCCTTATACAAGCTACTCGCTGGTTCAAGCCAGCAGGAAGATCGGTCTTGCTCAACATTGCTACTCGACCGACATTTCCTGTCAGCGACATAACTAAATCATTCTCACGTAATAGATAGCGACTGATTTCCGCTTCATACTCCAAAGGGTAAAACTTCAAATCCTTATCTGACATTTTACCTTTTTGAACATCCGAAATCCTAACTACCCGAATACCGCTCTCGCTATACTTGCCACTTTTGAATGAATACCCGTTAAGAATCTGGGCAACATCTCCAAGCTGCAAGAATTTCACCCCGTTGGGGCAAAATTCCTTAATCAGCTCGTCAATCTTACTCACCCTTTACGCCCTCGATCTCTGCCACAATTGCATCAATCTGAGTGCGAAGTTCGCTCTGCTTTGTAACAATGTCAGCGATACTCGCATTCAGCTCAGTGATGTCGGTCGCAACTGTTGTGTCGAGTTCATCGATGTAACTACTGACAGCTAAATTATAGTCGTTTTCTGCGATCTCACTATTTGGCACTAGCTTACCGAAATGCTCAATATCTTCGCGGTTCGTGAACGCATCTAGTATCTTGTCTTGGTTCGCTTGACTTAGTTTGTTCTTGTTGCCGCCACGGACGAATTCAGCACTGCCGTTGATAAATAGCGTAGAATTGTCTTTCTTACTCTTCTTGAGTACCACGATACAGGTAGAAATGCTCGTACCGAAGAATAGGTCTGGCGGCAGTTGGATAACCGCATCAACGAAGTTATTATCGACGAGGTATTTACGAATCTTGGCTTCTGCACCACCGCGATACAACACACCTGGGAACTCGACAATTGCAGCAGTGCCACTCGTACTGAGCCAGCTAAGGATGTGCATAGTAAAGGCAAGGTCAGCCTTACTCTTGGGCGCAAGTACACCGGCAGGGCTAAAGCGTGGGTCATTGATAAGAAGCGGGTTAGCGTCACCGTCCCACTTGATACTGTATGGTGGATTCGAAACGATCGCATCGAATGGTTCATCATCCCAGTGCGCGGGGTCGAGCAGCGTGTCGCCATGGGCGATGTTGAACTTCTCGTAATTGATGTCGTGCAGGAACATGTTGATGCGAGCAAGGTTGTGAGTGGTCAGGTTGATCTCTTGTCCGTAGAAGCCTTGGCGTACATTCTCTTTACCAAGAACCTTAGCAAACTTAAGTAGCAGAGAACCAGACCCAGCCGCAGGGTCATACACCTTATTGACCTCTGTCTTACCGACAACCGTTATTCGCGCCAGCAGTTCACTGACTTCTTGTGGCGTGAAGAACTCACCTCCAGACTTACCGGCACTAGATGCGTACATAGTCATGAGGAATTCGTAGGCGTCACCGAAGGCATCAATGGTGTTATCTTCGTAGCGGCCAACCTCTAGCTCACCGATCGCATCAAGTAGCTTCACAAGCCGCTCGTTGCGTTTGGCGACTGTGTGGCCGAGCTTATTACTGTTTACGTCTAGGTCGTCAAACAGGCCTTTGATGTCATCCTCGCTGTCAGCTCCCTTGGCAGAGTTTTCGATATTCCGGAAGATGCCAGACAGTATCTCGTTCAGATTCTCCTCGTTTTTGGCACGCTTACGAACATTTTCGAATAGTTCGCTTGGGAGGATATAGAAGCCCTTTTCCTTGACGGTATCGTCACGACCAAATTCAGCTGCATCATCGCTTAGGTCGGCATAGTTGAAGTCAGTAGCGCCAGTTCGTCGCTCTTCGGTATTGATGTAGTTAGTCAGATTTTCAGAGATAAAACGATAAAACAGCATACCAAGGACATACTGCTTAAAATCCCAACCGTCTACCGAGCCGCGCAGGTCATTTGCGATTTTCCAGATTGTGCTATGAAGCTTGGCTCGTTCTTGTTCTTTTCGCGTGTCGGTATTGGTAGTCATATTAAACAATATTATACCTTAATAGCTGAGGTAAATCAAATATAAAGGAACTTTTGCATTAGTCATATAGCGTACGCTTATGCCTGTAGACGCTACATATAGTGCACATAAAGTGCCTCGTGTTATAATAGAACCATGACTAACAGGGAGTTAAGAGGCATCATGACAGATAGTAAAAATCATCAAGCACTAGTTCCAAGTATAAAACTACCGGACGGCATTCTCTTAAATCTAGCGGCCGTTTCAGGCACGGCAAAGTCTATTGCCAAGCAAGTGGATGCGCAGCTTCAGCCTAGCCAAGATGTAATCGATAAATTAACCACCATAGTAGAACCGACTTTGAACTTCAGTAGTATTCTAGGCAAAACAATAAACCTTCCGCTAGCCAAGCCTCTAGGTGAGTGCTCAATCGTAAATCTCGAAGATATGGCAAGCAGAACAGAAATGGACTTTCCTAACTACGCGCTACCAGACATGGGCATTTCCGAGCAGGAGCCAGTTACTCTCACTATCAATATTGATCCACGTACGCTGCGCGATAAGTTAGGGATTTAGCTCATATAACCCACCCTAAAAGCCATCTGCTATAATTAAGGTACAGACTAGGTGAAACATACTAGCATGGGCTGGCCAGTGAGATTGGGTCAGTGGGCCGTGTTTAATTGAGCTTGCCAGGTATGACAAGCTTATCGATGAGAGCGGTGCATCGAGTAATACTATTACTCGTGCACGCTCTCTTTTCTTATAAAAATAAGCTTGCACGAGACTAAAAGCGACACGCGTCGCAAGGAGCAATGCTATGAACGATAAGCTTCATATCGTGCAGGTAAAAATATCAGCCCTAAACCCTGCCCCGTATAATCCTCGCAAATGGAGCGAGGAAACAACCAAACAGTTAACTGAAAGTATCCAACGGTTCGGCCTGGTCGACCCGATACTGGTTAACTCGAACACTAATCGTAAGAATGTCGTGATTGGTGGACACTTCCGCCTTCACGTTGCTAAACAGCTCGGCTACAAAGAAGTGCCGGTAGTGTATATTGATATCCCAAGTATCGAGAGCGAAAAAGAGTTAAATATCCGGCTCAATAAGAACCTTGGCGAATGGGACTATGAACTGCTAGCTGAGTTTGATGACACCCTATTAGCCGACATTGGCTTTAGCAGCGAAGAGCTCGATGATATCTTTGATATTTCTCTAGACGAGCCAGAAACTTTTGATTTAGAAAAAGAACTCGAAAAGCTCGATATTAAAAATATTACGGTTGAAAAAGGTGATGTCTACCAGCTTGGTGAATCTCGCTTGATGTGTGGCGACTCCACTATCGAAGCTGACTTCGATAAGCTGATGGGCAATGAAACAGCCAACATGTGTATGACTGACCCACCATACATCCTCGACTACTTACACGCCAAAAGAGGCGGTAAGCCAGTGACCGGTTTTGGAGCTAAGCGCAATCGGCGATACCTCGAAACTGACGTGCTACCAGATAACTTCACCGAGCTATGGATGGCAAACATCGCTAAATACGCCAAGCCTGACTTCTCTATTATCGTGTATGAGAACTGGAAAAACCTGCGTGTCATTTGGAATGAGATGGAAAAATACTGGAAGATCAAAAACATGATCGTCTGGCATTTGCCGAACCGTCACCAGGGCTTTAGTGCAAAGTATAAGTTCTTCTCGAAACATGACATCGCAATGGTCGGTTCCTCGGGTTCGGTTGAATATAATCACGACGAAGAACCAGACGGCCTGCAGGAAGAATACGAAACAGCCCTTTATGCAATTTCTGGCAAGCCACAGTGGGAAGGCTACGAAGGCGGCAAAAAGATTCAGCCAACAGACTTCATCTCGTTTCAAGCTAATGATGAAAAGCATTCGGGCCAAGGCGTGATATTCGGCACAAAGCCGCTGGAGATACTTATCCCCTATATTAAAGTACTAACCAAGCGCGGCGACTTAGTAGTTGAGCCCTTCTGCGGTAGCGGCTCGACACTCATCGCGAGCGAGAAGTTAAATCGTCGTTGCTACATCATGGAGAAATCTCCTGTGTATGCTGAAGTTGCTTTGAAGCGCTGGGAAAACCTGACAGGTAAAAAGCGAGTCAAGCTATGAGCCGCAACATCGTAAATGATAAAAAGAATCTGATTACTCGCCTAACCAAAATGCCAATCGTTGAGGCCGCCTGCAAGCAAGCAGGCGTGCCTCGCAGCACTTACTATCGATGGCGTAAGGATGATCCAGATTTTGCGGCCGCCTGTGACGAAGCGATAGAAAGCAGCGCTGGGCTCATTAATGATCTAGCTGAAAGCCAACTCATATCGGCGATCAAAGATAAAAGTATGCCAGCCATCACCTTCTGGCTAAAGCATCACCATAAAGCCTATACCACCCGAGTTCGGATAAGCGCAGATACCGATCGGCCAAAGCAAGAGCTCACACCTGAGCAGACGGCAGTGGTTAGCGAAGCGCTACGGCTAGCCGGGCTGGTATCGGACGAGGAAGGCTATGAAAGCTCTTAGCGATTTACAGGCCAAGCTATTCGTCGATCGCGGCATTAGGCAATCTGTAACGTACGAGAGCCATCAGTGGTTCTTTTCGACTTACTTTTCTGACTATTTAACACACGAAACAGCTGAGCTGCACCGACAGCTGTTTCAGATAAGTGAAGACGCGACGCTGCCTCTAGCGGTCATCGTGGCCTTTCGTGGTTCAGCGAAATCAACCATCATGACGATGAGCTACCCGATCTGGGCCGTAACTGGACGACAGCAAAAGAAGTTTGTACTAATTGCTAGCCAGACGCAGTACCAAGCTCGGGTTCACCTGACGAATATCAAGCGTGAACTTGAAGGCAATGAGCTACTCAAAAACGACATGGGACCATTTGTAGAACAGCGCGAAGAATGGGGTTCGACGTCGCTTTATATACCAAAGTATAAAGCCAGGATCACGGCGATATCGACCGAACAAAGTGTGCGTGGCATCCGGCATGGTGCGTACCGGCCGGACCTAATCATCGCCGATGACGTCGAAGACATGGCGTCGGTAAAAACCCGCGAAGGACGCAACAAAACCTTTGATTGGTACACCAGCGAGATTATTCCAGCTGGTGATACCTATACGAAGCGAATCGCCATCGGTAACTTGCTGCACGAAGATTCCCTGCTGATGCGCCTGAAGGAGCGGATCGAGTCTGATGAAATTGACGGTGCGTACTATGAATGGCCGATTATGCGCGGCGGCGTTAGCCTGTGGCCCGGCAAATACCATGACAGTAAAGCATTGGAGCGGCTGAAAAGATCGATTGGTAACCGAGTGTCGTGGGAGCGGGAGTATATGCTGCGGATTATTCCAGACGAAGACCAAGTGATCGATAAGGACTGGATGAAGTTTTATAGCAAGCTTCCGGAGAAAACTGAAGCTAACGAATATATCGGTTCATTTATTTCAGTAGACCTGGCAATCTCGCTGAAGGCTTCGGCCGACTATACGGCTATCGTGATACTGCATGTCTATGGATTTAAGCCGGAAGACCGCAAATACTATGTCGATAAAAGATTCATTAATAAACGGCTGACTCACCTATCGACGCTCGAAACAGTCACTTCGCTCTACCGATCACTTGAAGGTGAAGGCTGCCAGGAGCTGCGAGCACTGGTTGAATCGGTACAGTACCAGGCCGCCGTAGTTGAGCAGCTTGAAGAAAGAGGCATACGGTCAAAGGGTGTCAAAATCCATACCGACAAGCGGGCCAGGTTGCAGTTAGCCAGCTCTCTATTCGAGCAAGGCAAAGTGCTGTTCCCAGACGATAGATCAATAGCACCAATTGTCCAGCAGCTAGTCGGTTTTGGCGTCGAAAAACACGACGATCTAGCCGACGCCATGTCGATGGGGCTCAATTACCTGCAAGCCCACTTGGTCTACGAGGTGTATGTGTCCTTTTATGGGTCATTTGATCGTGATACTGAATCAACTAAGCCCTACCACGCCTACAAAGTGAGATTTACTGATGAAAAAGCCTAGACTTAATAAATCTTTGCGGTACCTTTGTACCTTAGAGAAAGGAAGAATTATGAAGATAACTGAAGAAAAATATCGAGCATATGAAGCGGTGCGCCGAAGTGGCTTAACGAACATGTTCGATGTGCGAATGGTTTGCGAGCTAAGTGACCTAGCCCATGATGAAGTGCTCGATATTATGAAAAATTACAGCAGATATAAAGAAGAGTTTGTGACGAATATGGAAAAACGATCCGGGTCAAGTTTTCGGGGCTACTTATGCGCTGGATACAATGAGTTAGTTGAGAAGTTCGGCGAACCACATGGTTTAGACAGCAATCACAAAATCGATGCGGAATGGATTGTCGACACGCCGCATGGAGTAGCGACTATTTATAACTACAAAAATGGAAAAGCGTACCTGGGCAAGCAAGGACTAGATACTCCAAAGATAGTAGCTTGGCATGTTGGCGGAAAGAATGTTCAGAGCTACGAATGGGTCAAACGGCAACTAGCTATTGATTGATGTCGTAACTCTGCTGGATAAGATCCATCACGTAATCAATATCGGTGTGCTCGGAAACCTCAACTTCGTAGTCACCATTCCCCCAGTGCCCAATGTGCACAGGTGTTTCCAGATCACGCGCAAGGCCCCTTGGGTCATCAAGCGTACCAGTCTTCATGTTGATGTAGAGTTTTAGCTTGGACTTCTTGAAGACGATGTCGACAAAGTTGCGTGTCGTCTTGTATGCAAGGTACATCTTCTTAGGGTCCTCAATAATCTCCTTGTCGATAGCTAGAATTCGTTCTTTCAATTCCTCAAAAAGCACCTTGGTGTCTTCGCTCGCCATGGCCAAGTGATAGTCGAGCGTGAATGTCTCCTGTAACCTCTCGGGCTTGTCTGGGCCAGCAGTAAACTTCGGTGCGTCCTGAAGCTTTACCTTTTGATAGTTTTCAGTATCCAGTGTTAGCAGGCCATCTTCGTACAGCTTGTAGCGGTATAGCTCAATTTTGATCGGCAATAGGTCGGCAGTATCGGTATCGAACTTATTGTAACTCTCTGCAACGCAAATCACTCGCGGTGCTGCCCACTGAATTGTAGTCGAGACATTCTTTTCACTACAAAGCTTTTCAAAACTATCTTTATGATCAAGCAGCCAGCGAAGATATGACAGCCCTTGGTTGATGACGTTCTCATTCTGCCCCTTTTTGTATTCGATAATGCACGGATTGCCTTCGTCATCGATACCAAGTGTATCCATCCTACCGCCAAAGCTAGTTGAGTATTCGCTTGCCAAAAAGTGAACACCAAGCAGATCGTGAAGACTCGCTTCAAAGATACGCTGAACGTCGCGTTCAAGAACCTTTTTACCATTTAAGTTCGTAATTGGCTTAAGTCGAGAGGCGTTATCGCCAGATACTTTAAATAAACTCATAATTTCGTATATTATATCACTTTTCGCTAGACTTTGCTACCGCTTGACGGTATGTTGTTGATTGCAATGGAAAAACAATCACCTCAACTAAAATATTGCCTCTACGCACGAAAGTCGTCTGAATCCGACGAGCGTCAGGCAATGAGCATTGATTCGCAGCTGGCCGAGATGCGAGCACTGGCGGTAAACGAAGGCTTGAATGTCGTCTGCGAACTACAGGAGAGTCACTCGGCAAAAGACTCAGGCAAGCGACCAGTATATAACCAAATGCTCGCTAGCATAGCTAATGATGAATATAACGCCGTACTCACCTGGGCTCCGGATCGACTAAGTCGAAACGCTGGCGACTTAGGCTCAGTTGTCGACTTGATGGATCAGTATAAGCTACTGCATATTCGCACCTACTCGCAAACGTTTACCAATAGCCCGAACGAGAAGTTCTTGCTCATGATCCTCTGCTCACAGGCAAAACTTGAGAACGACAACAAGAGCGTCAATGTGAAGCGCGGCATACGCATGAAGTGCGAAATGGGTTGGCGACCAGGCACAGCTCCGCTCGGTTATATAAACCGAGCTTTTGCTGGAGTAAACGACATAATTCCTGATCCCGAAAGGGCAGATACTGTCACGGAGATGTTCCATAAAGCCGCACAGGGTTGGAGCGGCAGGAGGTTAAAAGCCTGGCTCGACGAACAAGGCATCATGACTCGAAACGGAAGAGCCGTACCTGTGAGCAGCATCTTAGCGATGCTCATCAACCCCTTCTACTACGGTGAGTTCCAATATCCTGAAGGCCCAGGCAACCCATGGTATAAAGGCGCCCACAAACCACTCGTCTCAAAAGAGCTTTGGAATGAAGTGCAACAATCTCGTGGAGTAAATAAAGGTATCTGGGGGTCGAAGCAGTTCGCCTTCCGCGGCCTCCTGATGTGCGGTCAATGCGGGGCTGAGGTGACTGCACAGGAAAAGATAAAGTTACTCAAGAAAACTGGTGTTCACAAACGATTCGTGTACTATAACTGCACCCGAAAAATAGATCCAAACTGTAAAGAAAAATACATAAACGAAGACCTACTATG
>JBAQCW010000004.1:0-45777 GCA_049294455.1 Candidatus Nanogingivalis sp.
TCGCTTGAAGTTTTGGCGAAAATCGACACGGGCGCTTTTTCTGGAGTTATTCACGCCGAAAATATTCAAGAAGAAGATGGAATTTTGAGCTTTGATTTGATGGGTGAAGAAAAATTTCATCTAAAAACAAAAGACTTTACGATTCGAAGAGTTCGCAATACGCACGGCGGTTCGAAAAGGCGATATCTGGTGAATCTCGAGATTGAAATTGCCGGCGAAAAATTTGACACTTTGCTTGGTTTGGATGATCGCGGTAAGATGAGATTTGATATGCTGCTCGGACGAGCTTTTTTGAATAAATACGAGCTTTTAATCGATACGCACAAAAATATCGAATTTGACAAAGAATGGAAAAAAATGGGAGGAGAACAGTAATGAAAATCGCAATTCTATCGAATGGGCCAGGAAATTATTCGACTCAGCGTCTAAAAGAAGTCGCTGAAAGTCGCGGTCACGAAGTTGATATTATTAAATATAAAGACGCTTATATCTCTATTGATGAAAAAAAGCCTCGTGTTCTTTACGATGGTGAAGATATCGGTCGCTATGACGTAATTATCCCTCGAATCGCCAGCTACATGACAAAATACGGAACAGCGGTGGTTCGTCAGCTCGAAGCGGCTTATCCGCGGGCGTATTTTATGAACAAATCTTTGGCAATCACTCGTGCTCGCGATAAGCTCCGCTCGACACAGCTACTCGCAAAAGCTGGCGTGGCGATTCCGAAAACCGTGATCTCACGAAACACAACAGATATCGACGATCTTCTTGAAGAAATTGGCGGAACTCCCGCGATCATCAAGCTGGCGCGCGGAACTCACGGTAACGGCGTGGTTTTGGCTGAAACCAAAAAAGCTGCTAAATCTGTTCTTCAGGCGTTTTATTTGAATAATTCAGACGGAACAAACGTTTTGATTCAAGAATTCATCAAAGAATCTGCTGGAACCGACATTCGTGCGTTTGTAGTTGGCTCACAAGTGGTGGCAAGTATGAAGCGCCAAAGTTTGGATGACGATTTTCGAAGCAATCTTCATAAAGGCGGACTTGGCGAACCGATCAAACTCACGCCAGAAGAGCGAAAAATGGCTGTGAAGGCCGCAAAAGCGATGGGCCTAACGATTGCCGGTGTCGATTTGATGCGGTCGGCACGCGGTCCGTTGGTGCTTGAAGTTAACGCCAGCCCAGGATTTGGCATCGAAAAAATCACTTATCGTGATGTCGCCGGAAAAATCATTGATTACGCCGAGCGAAACGCCAAACGCGGCAATAAACGAGACAAAATCGGCGCTTAAAATCACTGAAAATGCGAGTTTCGGCTCGTATTTTCTTTTTTGTAAAAATTTAGTATAATCGAATTATGGTTGTGATTATTTTTCTGGCGATTTTGGCGATTTTTTTGATTCTTTCGCGCCGAAAATTAGGACTTTTTAGTTTGGCTATTTTTGCTGGAATTTCTCTAGATCGTTTTTGGAATACAGAGGCGACTAATTTTTTGGTTGAATTAAGTTTGAATATTCCGCGAGAAACGCTCTCTGGAATTGTCGGCTTGGTTTTGATTTTGGCGCCAGCGTTTTTGGTTTTGCCAAAAGGTGGAAAGCAAGAAAAATGGGCGGTCGGCATAATTTCGAGCTTGGCTACGGCGATTTTTTCAGTTGCCGTTTCGATTTCGAGTTTTCGAACGATTTTTATTCTTGATGATTTTTCGAAAAATATCGCGAGTTTGGTCGAATCTAATTTTTCGAGGATAATTCTGGCTGGTGTAATTTTTTCGATTTTAGGAGTTTTGTCGTTCAAATTAAAAAAACCAGACGAAAACTCTTGACTTTTTTGAAAAAATAAGATATACTCTAATATGTATTCAGCTGATGGGTCTGTAGCTCAGCTGGTTAGAGCACCTGCCTTTTAAGCAGGGTGTCGTGGGTTCAAGCCCCACCAGACCCTCCAATTGAATCAATAAGAATCCCGAAAGGGTGTTTTTTATTTGGTGAAAAATTTGAAATATGATAAAATAGAATAGTGAAAGAGAATTTAGTGATTTTTATTTATCGTTGGCTTTTGAATACTTTTGCGCTTTGGTTTTTAATTTCGATTTTTGGGAAAGTTGGATTTTCTGCTGATGCGGGAACTTATTTTTTGGCCGGATTTATTTTTTCAATAGTTAATAGCATTTTGCGACCGATTTTGACGATTTTGTCGATTCCTGCAATTTTATTGAGCTACGGATTATTTACTTTAGTCGTGAATGGCGTTATTTTGTGGATTTCGATGAAGATTGCGCCAAATGTTTCGATGAGCTTATGGAATTCGATTGTCGCCGGCGCGGTGCTTAGTTTGATAAATTACGCTATCAGCAATTATATTTATAAAGATTTAGGAAAGGAATTGGAATGAATTTAGATCTAATTTTGCAAATTACTACTATCATATCGGGAGTTTTGATGATGATTTTGGTTTTGCTTCAACAGCGTGGAGCGACACTTGGTGCCGGATTTGGCGCTTCTGGCGAACTTTACACCGCTCGACGGGGGGTTGAGAAGAGTGTTTTTAGCGCTACGATTGTGTTTGCACTGATTTTTGTTTTGTCGATTGTTGCGATGCTATTTTTGCCACGATAATAAATTTCGAATTGGAGAATTATGGATTTTAAGAAAAAGCCAAAGGTTAAACGCGTTTCGAGTTCGAAAAAAACCGCCTCGAAATCTATCGAAGAAAAACGACTTTCGCTGGATTTTCGAGGAAAAGATTTATCGAAACAGATCGAATTAGCCGAAAAAATCGTGGTTGGGCACACGAAAGAATTCTTTTTTGGGAAAATCTCAAACCTTCGAAATGTTCGAAATTTGGTTTTGGTTTGGCTTTTTTTGATGGGTGGATTATTGCTTTCGGTGGCGCTTTTTCGAAATTTTAGCCAATCTACTTATAAACAATCTCAATTCGTTGATGGCGGAATTTACTCCGAGGGTTTGACGGGCGAAATCAAAACGCTGAATCCGATTTTTGCCACCACAGAGGCTGAAAAATCTTTTTCGAAACTGGCTTTTGTGAGTTTGTTTGATATTGATTCGAGCGGAAAGCTAAACACTCAACTTGCGAAAACTGTTTCGACAAGCGACGATTATAAGAGCTTCGAGGTAAAAATTGCCGAAAATGCAGTCTGGAGCGATGGCGAAAAACTCACTGCAGACGATGTTATTTTTACGACAGAAATTTTGCGAGATAAAAATTTGAATCCTTCGAGCTATTCTTCTTGGAGTGGTGTTAAAGTTTCGAAAAAAAGCGATTTTGAATTAAAATTCGAAATGCCGACAGCTTCGAAATTGGTTCTTTACGCTTTTAATTTCCCGATTTTACCAAAACATAAATTTGCTGGTGTTGAAATGGCGAAAATTCGCGAAAATCAATTCAATCGAAATCCTGTGACTTCTGGAAAGTTTAACTTTGAGTCGATTGCTCGAACTGACGACAAAACAACAATTTTGCTTGCACGAAACGAGAGATATTTTGTTGGCGCGCCAAAATTGACTAAATTTGAGCTTGTGGTTTATTCTTCTGAGAAAAATCTCAAAAGTGCCTTGGTTGGAGGTGAGATTTCTGGCTCGCCAAGCGTAAATTTGAGAGATTTTGATAATTCCAAAAAATCTGCGCTCGATGAAAAACAAATGTTGGTTAATCGCGGCGTTTATGCGTTTTTCAATACTTCAACAGGAGTTTTTAAAGATAAATCGATTCGACAGGCTGTGCAAAAAGGCATTGATGTTTCGAAAATTCTCTCGAAAATGTATGCGGTTGAGAATTTGAGTTTTCCAGTTTTGCGTGAAGATTTGAATGTCGAAAAACTCGAAAAACCAACGATCAATATCGAAGAGGCTCGAAAAAAACTTGACGAAGCGGGCTGGATTTTGAGCGGAAAAACTCGAGTAAAAAATGGTCAAAAGTTGCGCATTAATTTGGTTTCGACGAATGAAAAAAACCTCGAAAACGCCACGAGAGAGCTTAAAAATCAGCTCGAAAATCTCGGCTTTGAGGTCGAAATCACAATTGCCGACAAAGATGACAAATCTGGAAGTTTCATTCAATCTGTTTTAGATCCACGAAGCTATGATATTTTGGTTTATGAAATCGACTTCGGCGCCGACTCCGCTGATGTTTATGCGTTTTGGCATTCCTCACAAGCAAATTCTAACGGATTGAACTTTTCGAATTTTTCGGATGCAGTTTCTGATGACATTCTTTTGAATGCGCGAACTGCTTCTTCTGAGCAGAAACAAAAAGAGCTTTTGACGGCATTTTCGAAAAGATGGCTCGACCAAGCTCCAGCGATTGCGATTTCTCGCTCGAAAACAAATTATGTTTTTCGAAAAAGTGTGAAGACTTTTGATTCGCAAAATAAATTTGTCGAAAAAAATAGCAGATATGCCGATGTTCAATATTGGCAAGTTGATAAATCTGAGCTTTACAAAACTCCATAATTTTGATATAATTAAAGTGGTCTTGCGCGCGTGGCGGAATTGGTAGACGCGCTAGCTTGAGGGGCTAGTGAGCTTCGGCTCGTGGAAGTTCAAGTCTTCTCGTGCGCACCATTTTGAAAACTAAAACGACCTTCTTGTGAGGGTCGTTTTGATTTGCTTATTTTTTGATGTTTTTTCGAACGAATGAATCGAGCGAGCCAGCGCTCATTGCCAGGACAAGCAGATTTTTCGAGCGCATTTCGGCGATTTTTGCGAGAAGATTTTCGTCAATTTCTGAAATTGTGGTTTTTTCAGCGATTTTTCGGCTCAAAAACTCCGGCGGCAAAATCTCAAGATCTGGATTTTCGCGACTGAGATAAGTCGGTAGCCAAACAACTTCACGCGCTTCGGCGAAAATTTCTGGCGAATATTCATCTTGAACTTCATGTTGACGAACATTCTGATGCGGCTGATAAATCAAACCAACGCCATCAAAACCGTTCTCCTTGGCGAATTCGCTGGCCATTTCGAGCGTGGCCTTGATTTCGATCGGGTGGTGGCCGTAATCGCTGTAAATTCCATCTGTTAATTTTTCGAAACGGCGATCAGTTCCAGGGAAATTATTTAGCGCGGAAACGGCTTTTTCGAAGTAATTTTCGCCGAGATTAAAGCCATTCGAAGCGATAAAATCGAGCGCTTCGAGCACGAGCGTGGCGTTTTTTCGGTTGTGCTGACCAAAGAGCGAAATTTCTGGATCGGCGTTTTTCAAAATGATTTTGTTCGAAATTCCTTCGAAAATTTGCGGATGTTGGTCGTTCCAAGAAATCGTAAAATCGCTTTGCCGCGCAAAATCGGCAAAAGCCTCGAAATATTCAGCCTCGGTTTTGTAAATGTCGGTGTGATCGTGGTCAATAGATGTAATCAAGCTCACAAATGGCGAAAAATGAAGAAAATTTCGGTCGAATTCGTCCGCTTCATAAATGAAAAATTCACTTTTTGGATCGAAAAATCCGCTTTTGCCGAAACTGAGCGTCGCGCCAACTGACCAGCTTACAGGAACGCCAAGCTGTTTGAGCGTCCAAATCATCATTCCGGTCGTGGTGGTTTTGCCGTGTGTGCCAGAAATTGCGATCAATTTGAGATTTTTTTCTTGGATAATTTCGTTCAAAAGTTCATCGCGTTTGGTGATTTTTATGCCAAGTCCGCGCGCCATTTTGAGTTCGGGATGATCTTTTGGCAGGGCAGCGGTATAAACAAACCAATCGACGCCTTGCGTGATAAATTTTTGCTTCAAAAATTCGCCGTCTTGCTTGCCGATTTTGATTTCGACGCCGGATTTTTCGAGATTTTCGCAAAGTGGGCTAAAATTCATATCGCTACCAAAAACAGTGTAGTCGGCACTGTGAGCGATTTCGGCCAGCGCGCCAATTCCAACGCCGCCGATTCCTGAGAAGTAAATATTCATAAAAATATTATATCATATTTGAGATAATTTGGGAATTTTTTGCGGTGTGATATAATAAAAATATGGTGGCGGCGAATAAAATTCATCGATTTTATCTGAATTTTGCTTTTTGCTCGTCGATTCTTTGCGGTTTTGTGCTGGCTGGAATGCTCGAAATTTCGAATTTTGCGCAAAATTTTTGGTTGATTTTGAGTTTGGCGTTGGTGATTTTTTCTTTTGTGATTGCGCGAAAATACACTTTGATTTTGGTGATTTTGGCTGGAATTTTGTTGAGTTTTTGGCGTTTTTCGATTTTTAAAAACGAACATTTGAAGGTCGCTAAATTTGTCGGCAATGAAATTTTGCTGATTGGAAAAATCGCCGAAGATCCAGATTTGAACCGTGAAAAGGGCGAAATTTCGCTAAAAATTGACATTTTTGAGATTTCTGGTCGAAAAATCAACGGGTGGATTTTTGCGAAAATCAAAACCAGCAAAACTGTTCGGCGGAGCGACGAAATCACTTTGCGCGGCAAAATGTCGGCTGGATTTGGCGGATTTTCTGGCACGCTTTTTCGGGCGAGTGTTGTAAAAATCACACCAAAATCAGATTTTGTTCGCGATTTCCGAGATTTTTTTGCGGAAAAAGTTCGAAAAACCATTCCTTCGCCAGAGGTCGATTTGGGGCTTGGCTATTTGCTCGGGCAGAAAAATTCTTTGCCGGCTGATCTGGAAAACGCGCTAAAAATCACCGCTTTGACGCACATTGTGGTGGCGAGCGGCTATAATTTGACGGTTCTTGTGAATTTTGCGCGCAAGTTTTTTGGCAAATTTTCGAAAAAGTTGGCGACTTTGGCGATGTTCGCGCTGATTTTTGGCTTTGTGTTGGTGGTTGGGTTTTCGCCGTCGATGACGCGTGCTGGGGTTGTGGCGGCGCTGAGCGTGATTTTTTGGCATTTTGGCCGAAAAGTTAATCCGTATTTCTTGCTGATTTTTGTGGCGATTTTGACACTTTTGATTTCGCCGACGAATCTTTTTGATCTTGGTTGGCAACTTTCGTTCGGGTCGTTTTTTGGTGTGATGATTTTGGCGCCACTTTTGAAGAAGTTTTTGTTCGAGCGCCCAGAAAAACTCGGCTCTTTGGCTGGCATATTTTTCGAAACTTTGTCGGCGCAAATTGCGACCGCCCCTCTGTTAATTTTTACTTTCGAAAAATTCTCCGCAGTTTCGATTTTAGCGAATATGCTGGTTTTGCCATTCGTGCCGATCGCGATGCTTTTGACTTTTTTGACTGGAATTTTCGCGTGGATTTTCGCGCCGATTGCGTATATTTTTGGCTTTTTCGCGGAAATGATCTTGAAATTCTCGATTTTTGTGGCGAAATTTTTCGCGGCAAATCCGAACGCGCAGTTCGAAATTAAAATCGGTATTTTCGAAGTTTTTCTGCTTTATTTCGTGTTGATTTTGCTTGTTGGATTTTTGGAGTGGAGAAATAGAAAAGTGGGCGAGTAAGATGATGGCGCTATTAATTTTTTGGCGAAAATATGGTAAAATAAGTTAAATGTTTGAAAAAATCATCAATTCTGAACTCGAAATGAAAAATCTCGGCGCAAAAATCGCCAAGTTGCTTAAAGGTGGCGAAGTTTTGGAGTTGATTGGTGATGTTGGCGCCGGAAAAACCACTTTTACGAAAGGTTTGGCGCAAGGTTTGGGTGTGGCGGAAACTGTTCAGAGCCCGACTTTTACGATTTCTCGAATTTATGATGGCGAAAATTTCACGCTCGCGCATTATGATTTTTACAGATTGAACGACGCTGGAATTATGAGTTTGGAGCTGGCGAGCGTTTTGGAAGAGCCGGAAAATATTACGGTAGTCGAATGGGCTGAAAGCGTGGCGGAAATTTTACCGGAAAATCGAATTCGGTTGGAAATTTTGAGCAAAAATGAAACTTCGCGAAAGGTGAAAATTTTCGCCGAAGCTGATTTTTTGGAGAAATTGGAGGCAGAAAAATGATTTTATTCATTGATAGCTCGACGGAAAAACTTCGGCTTTGGCTGAAAAAAGACGATTTCGAGGTGAATTTCGAAAAAACTCTCGGCCGAGAAATGGCGAAGAATATTTTGGCGGAAATCAAAGAATTTTTGGCGGAAAACGACGCAAACTGGCAAAATCTTCGAGGAATTTGCGTTTTTACTGGCCCGGGAAGTTTTACGGGGCTCAGGATTGGCGTGACAGTCGCGAACACTTTAGCCGACTCGCTAAAAATCCCAATTCTTGGCGAAAAAAACTCTGACGGCTCAAAAAACGACGACGAAAATCTCGAAAATTGGCGCGAAATCGCTCTCGAAAAACTAAATTCTGGCACCGACGACAAAATCGCGTTGCCATTTTACGGCGCCGAAGCAAACATCACGAAACCGAGGAAATAATGAAGAACAAATCAACGATTTTATTAGGAAAAACAGTTCAAAAAGTCGCGAAAATCAAAGGCGGCGGTTCGGCTTTGCCGGGGCTTTTTATCGAAAAAACTAACCCGAACTTCATTCAAAATACGCTCAAAAAACTGCCGCACGGCGTGGTGGTGATTTCTGGCACGAACGGCAAAACGACCACTACGAAAATGGTTGTCGAGCTGCTCGAAAGTCAAGGTTTGCGAGTTTTTACTAATAAAACTGGCTCGAATTTCGTGCGTGGCGTGGCGGCGGCGCTTTTGGAAAGTGTTGATTTTTGTGGAAATTTGCCAGCCGACATCGCTGTTTTGGAGCTTGACGAGGCGCACGCGACACACTTTGTGAAGCAAATTCAGCCGAAATATAGCCTGCTTTTGAATGTGATGCGCGACCAGCTCGACCGATTTGGCGAAATCGACCACACGGCAAAGTTGCTTCAGGTTTTGGGGCGCGCGACATCTGGTGTGGTGGTTTTGAACGGTGGCGATCCGTTGCTTGGCGCGGAGAATTTTGGCGAAAATTTCTCGGCGAAAATTGCGAAATTTGGCTCGCACGAAAAGCTGGCGGAATTCTTCCCGAACGATGACGAACTTCACAGCGAAAAATCGCAAAAACCCGCGCGTTCGAACTCGAAATTCGACTACACGCTCGAAGATTTTTCGAAAAATTCAGCCAAAATCAACGGCGAAAAATTCGATTTACAGATTAGCGGAATTCATAATATTTTGAATTTGACCGCGGCGATTGGTTTGATTTGTGAAATTTTGACCAACGAAAAACTCAATTTGAGCGAAAAAAATCTCCAAAAAGCCATTTTTGAAATTAAACCGGCTTTTGGTCGTGGCGAAATCATCAAGTTTGGTGAGCAAGAAATTGAAATTATGTTGGTAAAAAATCCGGCTGGTTTTCGCTCGAATTTGAAAGGTGCTGATCTGGAAAATGCCGAAATTATGATCGCGATTAACGATAATTACGCCGATGGTCGCGATATGAGCTGGCTTTGGGATGTTGATTTTTCGGCACTCAAAAATGTGGCGCAAATTTCTGGCGTGCGAGCTTACGATATGGCGCTCAGGCTTTTTCACGACGGCGTTAAGTTTGAAAATTCGCGCATCGAAACCGACATTTCGAAGGCTTTGGCGGAATTTTTGAAGGGTGAAAATCCGCAGAAGAAGATTTTTGCGACTTACACGGCGATGCTCGAAATTCGCAAAGAAATTTCTAAATTAACAGATGTGGAGAAGATTTTATGAAGTTGAAAATCATGTGGCTTTATGCAAAAAATATGAATATTTACGGCGATTATGGCAATATTTTGGCGCTTCAAAAACGGGCTGAACTTCGTGGAATTCAAACTGAAATCGTGAAATATAATCCTGGCGATGATTTTCCGAAAGATGCGGACATCGTGATTGGCGGTGGCGGGCAGGATTCGGGGCAGAGTAAAATTCAGGATAATTTGCTGAAAATCGCGCCGATTCTTCGCGAGCTGGCTGAAAACAACACGCCGATGTTGATGATTTGTGGGCTTTATCAGTTGTTTGGCGATTATTTTGAGACCGTTTCTGGCGAAAAAATCCAAGGAATTAGCGTTTTCGAAGGTGTTCGAACGATTGGCGGATCTGAGAGGCTGATCGGAAATATCGTCGAAAAGTCGAGCGATTTTGGCGAAATTGTTGGTTATGAAAATCACAGCGGACAGACTTATCTGTCGGAGAAAGTTCAGCCTTTTGCGCTCGTGAAAAGTGGCGAAGGTAATAATTCGGCAGGCGATAGTGAAGGCGCGCGCTGGAAAAATGTGATTGGAACTTATCTTCACGGGGCAATTTTGCCGAAGAATCCGCGCGTGACTGATTTTTTGCTGAAAAAAGCTTGCGAAAATCGTGGCGAAGTTTTGCCGGAAATTTTGCCAGAATTCGAAAGTGAATTCGCAAAACTCGAAGAAATCACCGAAAAAGCTCGAAAAATCGCAATGAAGCGACCGCGATAAAAATTTAAAAAAACCTTGATTTTCTTGAAATCTTGCGATATAATAGTGACAGATTTCGAGATTTTCTCGGGGTGTGGCGCAGTTGGCTAGCGCGCGCGGTTTGGGACCGTGAGGTCGAAGGTTCGAGTCCTTTCACCCCGACCATTCGAGATTTATAGCAACCCTTAACGGGTTGTTTTTATTTTGATTTTTCAAAACGTTTATGTTAAAATAGAAATAATTAAATAAGGAGTGGTATGAAGAAAAAAGTATTATTTGGCTGTGCGTCGGTGATTTTAATTGTTAGTTTGCTGGCGAATGTTTTTTTGGCTTTGAATGTGTTGGCGAATAATTCCAATGTTGAGGTTGGGTCGATTTGCGGTGGAGAGTATATTGAAAAAGTCAATAAAATTATTGACTCTAACGATTCGAGTCAAGATTCGATGAGTGTGCTTTTGTCGGATATTACTTCGAAAAAAGATTACAAACAGGACGCAAACTGTTCCGCGATGGTATTTATTGCCGCATTTAATACCGGAGATGTTGATAAAGCTAAGGCGGAATATGATAATTTGCTGTCTCTCGGCGAAAAAAATAAAACGCCCAGTATGAAGATTAATTTTTCTATGACTTATTCTTCAATGAAAGATATGATCGATTTTTACTCTTCGGATAGCAACATTAAAACGAGTGAGCCAGGTGTTAATAATGACTAAGATAATAAAAAAGAATATCTTTGGTCTTTTTGCAGCTGTTCTTGTTACTGTTGCGATTTTTAACTCCCCGGCTTATGCTTTGCCTGCAGGAAGGAATGATTCAGAGAAAGCCGCGGTTAATGCGCGATGGGCGGCCCTAGATTCGATTCCTGGCAATGGATGGGAATGCCCCAAAAAATGTGGTGCTATGTGGGTTGCCGCAGCTAACGCTACTGGAGATGGGGTCTACAACAGGAACAATATGATAGATCTTACCACTAATACGCAGGGCTTAATTTCTGCGGACGGTAATAGAACATATATAACACTCAAGATAGTTGGAACAATATTAGGTTCTGGTGATACGGGTAGCGGGTTTTCTTATGCTAGAATTATAGGTTCTGCTGCTAAATATACCACTTCAAGCGGCACATATAATCTGCCGGCGCCAATATATAGTAAGAATTATATCCGCCGAGATTTTAGAATCGATAATTTTGGAGATGTTCATATCAATAATCCGGAATATTATTCTTCGGTCCGTGTTGATATTACTGATGTATACAAAAGTGGTAGCGAAAATCCAGTATTGAATCTAAATTTTAGGCGGTTAATGTATTCACAGCCGGGCGTTTTAGAGAGTGCTGACGTTGGCGACGAGTGGTATAATATACGCTTGAAGATCGATATCCCAAAATATCAAACCAAAGCTCGAAGCTATGTTAAATCTGGAGATTCTGGCAGCGACTCAAATTGGGGCTCGGCTTCAAGAACTATCAAAGTTAATGTTGGTGATACAATTTATTTTAAGCACACTCTTGAAAATGTAGGCACAGTAACTAAAGATACTGTCAGCAATGTTGTTATTCGCGCTAACGATGATTATGCTGCCGCGCATCAATTAAGAGATGGCGGACTTCAGTCTAATGCTGGGGTGGTTCGAGGCTCTGGAGTCTTTGCTCAGGCGAGCCCAGTAGGATCTAAACAGCTAAATAGTAGCTATTTGACCTATAATGTAAAAGCCTCAGATGCGGGCAAAACTTTATGTACCAGGATCGAATTTGTCCCCTCAAGTAGAAATTTAAGTGCGATTACGGACAGCTATCAGCAGGCTAATTCTAATGGAATTGGCTACACTAATTTTGCCTGTGCTTACGTATCATTAGACTATGATATAGTAACAAAAATACCTGTTGGCGGAAATTGCGCATCTGGAGATTCTTGCGATAAAGAGGATGAGCCTGGAACCCCAGAAATTACTATTCCTTCAATAATAGATACTCCGTCTACAGGAACAAAAATTCGCTCAACTAACTGGAAATTGACATATTATGTCGTAAAGCCAAACAATAAATCAACAGGGAAAAATGTCGTTCGAGATCAATGGGGGAACTCTCGAAATGGTGGATTTTTCTCGAATAATGGAGATCCGTGCGCCGTTGGGCAATTCTACAATCAACTAGGTTCAGTTTATCAATCGAATGAATCTGATCCTTCCCGGAAGATTCAAGGCTGTACAGTTATAAATAGCGGAACTATAGATTTAGCTCGCGGATCTGTTAAGGTTGAGGGCTTGATCTATGGTGAACTTGGAAAGTTTAGTATTCCAGAAAATGCCGAAATTGGAACTAAATATTGCTTTGCTTTGTCGGTTTCACCATACATAATAATGCCAAATTGGAGTAAAGAAGAGCAGGAAAGCTTTGCTGGTTGGCACCACGGTAAGCCTGGATGTATTGTCGTAGTGAAAAAACCAAAAGCCCAGATTTTGGGCGCCGGATTGTTCGCGAATGGCGGAGTTTATGGAACTATATCTGGTCGATCTGTGAATGGCACAAATCGAGCTTTCGGTTCTTGGGTTGAGTACGAGATCGTTTCAAATGGCGCCAATTCGAATGTTGCTTCGAATGGAGTTTTCGGATATCCGAATGGCGCAACAGGTTTCGCCAGCGGAACTAAAAACGCAAAAGTTCAAAACAGGCTAACTTTCGCCAATAAATCTGGTTCGTATGGAAATTTTGGAGTGAGTTATTTTTCGAAAGAATTCATTTCAAAAATGAGTGCGATCTACAATTCTAAGCCCGCAATTTCTGAGTCGAATAGTGTAAATGTTTCAAATTCGAATAGCGATTTATTATTCAAACCTAAATCAAAAACGACGATTTCGGGAATTTCGGTCGCCGGAGGAAATGTCGTGATATTCGCTCCGAACCAAGAGGTTGAAATTACCGGCGACATTGTTCAATCCGTCGGAATTCGAAATTCGGCGAACTCTGTGCAAGCGATTATTATTGCGAAAAGTGTCAAAATAAAGCAAAATGTTGGGCGAATTGACGCGTGGATTTTGACCGAAAAAATGGATACCTGTTCGGACGTGGCGAGCTCGAATCTTCGTTCTGGAGTTTGCGCAAAACCTCTCGAAATCAATGGTGTAGTTGCAATTTCGGGCACTGATGACACCAGTCTTTCGTTGAAACGAACGGCAGGGGCTGAGGGTGCTGGCGATGGAATTGGTCACCCTGCGGAAATTTTCCGCTTAAATGCTGATTCGTATCAATGGATTTTTGGCCAGACCCAAAAAGAAGGTGTAAAAATCATAACAACTTACAGTAAAGAATTGCCGGTTCGATTCTAAAAAAAATGGCGCTTCGAGATTGTCGAGGCGCTTTTTCATATTGATTATTTTCGATTTTTATGTTATAGTATAGTTACGATTTCTCAAAAGAGGAGAAAAGAAAATTGCAAAAGAGGTGCATTATGAAGAATAATTCTAAAGTGAAAATCGTTTTTGATTTTCGGAGATTTTTAATTTTGATGATCGTTAGTCTTGTTTGCTTTTTAGGCTTTTGGTTTTGGCAAAGTTCAAATCAAAAAATGCCAACTTCAAAAGAGCTGGAAAGTTCCATTCAAGTTTCGAAAACTGCTTCCACGACAGCTCAAAGTTCTGAGGCTCAGACTGAAACTTCTTCGAGTCAATCAGTTCTGGCAGAAGACCCTAAAATTGAAGCGATCAAAACCGAACTTAAATCTCGGAAAAGTCGCGCAGAACAGATAGCGAAAAACGACGCTGGCGTTCTCTATGTCGACGAAAGCTACGGCGGAAGCCAAACCAAGAGTGATTCTGAGACGCCGATTGCGAAATTTTCAATTCCATCTCTTGGAATGGAGCGCGAAATTTGGCAAGGTGTTGGCGTGAGTTCGAATGGAATTGCTGGTTTCGGTGACGACAATCGTCTTTATCGAGCTGCAACTTATCGCGCCGATCAAACCCTCGGTGGCGATAATTTTACGGTTGTGAGTCATATCTGGAGTGGGCAAAATGCTTTTGGGAAGGATTTTTCGAATGAATGGTTTTCTCCACTTTTAACTTCTGTTGACGGTGGAATGACTACAGATCTCTCTAAATTGAAAATCAAAAAAGGCGACAAAATTGTCGTTCAAGAATTTTCAACTGGTTTGATTTTCGAATTCGAGATTTCAGAAATTAAGACTGCCATAAAAGCTGGTTCTGATGGACTAATTTCAGCTGAAGTTAAAGAGTTGCTTTTGCCGAGAATTGATCAACCGAGAATTACGCTTCAAGGTTGTTTAATGAACACCAATCAGCTCTTTTTTGTGGTTGGAGAGTTGACTTCTGTCGAGAAAGAAGGTGTAAAACTCCAACTAAAATAGGTCGCGCAAAAAAGCGACCTTTTCTTTTTTCTTTTTGTAAAATAAAAACGCCAGCTTGAGAACTGGGCGTTTTTGGATAATTTCTGGTGATCTCACGGGGAATCGAACCCCGATTGCCAGGATGAAAACCTGGTGTCCTAACCGTTAGACGATGAGACCATAGAGCGAGTTTTGGGGTGATAAAACTCAACTCTGATGAATAGTATATCAAAAAGCCTCATAAAAATCAATAGTTTTCGAGAAGAATATTGCATAAAATTGAATAATGTTGTAAAATTAACAATCTAGATTATTTTTCTCAAAAAAACATAAATGTGATAAAATATAAGCGTAGATTAATGAAAGGAGCTAAATGAGTAATTCTACAAACAGTTCTAAAAAAGTCAAACTTATAGCAATCGCCGTTCTTGCGACACTTTTGGTGATTGGCGGTGGTTTTGGTATTTTTGCGCTTTTGAATCAGAAGTCGCAAAACGCTGAGGTTTCTCGATCGAAAAGCTAAACTACGCAAAGCGGCGAGGCGGGTGAAATATCGAAAGCTAAAAATGAAATTTCTAGTGTTTCGAACGCAGAAAAGAAAACTTTCAAATCTAAAATTTCGAGCATAAGTTTCGATTATACAAGCGACTGGGCGTTGACTGAAACTTCTGAAAAAATGAAAATATTGATCAAGCTAAAACTATTCTTCAAAAAAATGGAAAAACAATCGAGCTTGATGAAGTCAAAATGTTGGGCGGACTCGGCGGTCAATGTGATGAAAATCAAAAAGGCACAATTCTTCGCGCTGAAAAGTTGGCGGGCATTCAACCGACAACATCTTGGAGCGTGATGGAATATCAATACACGGGAAAAACCGAAAAAACTTTGAAGGTTGTCGACAAAAATCAGGGCGGCGATTATACTTGCGACAACGGTGGATTCGGCTGGGAATATCCAATTGGTCAATATGCTTTTGAGCAGGGCGGATTTACCGGATCGAACAATTTGGTAGGTTTGGAATTCAAATTCGTCGGCGACTCTTCGAAACTTTCTGCCGAAGAAAAGAAAGAAGTTGTAGAAATTCTTTCGAGCTTGAAATTCTAAAAATGAAAATCTCCAAAATCGAGCTGGAAATTCTGGCTCGATTTTTTCGAAAATATTTTAAGATATGATATAATAGAGAAGTATGAAACCAATTTATAAACGAACAAAGATTTTGGCTACGATCGGGCCTGCTAGTGATAGCGAAGAAATGATCGAAAAACTAATCAGCGGTGGAATCAACGGTGCGCGATTGAACTTTTCGCACGGTTCTTACCAAGAACACGCCGACAAAATCACAAAAATCCGCGAAATTTCTGCGAAACTTGGCAAAAATGTTGCGATCTTGCAAGACCTTCAGGGTCCAAAAATCCGACTTGGCGACATCGTAAACAACCGATTTGATGTTGCCGAAGGCGACGAACTCGTTCTTGATTACGCAATCCAGCAACACGACGGTTCAGCAAACTTGCCAGTTCAATATAATTTGGCTGAAAAAGTTAAAGTTGGCGAACCTGTTTACATCTTCGACGGAAAAGTTCGAACAGAAGTTATCGAAATTCTTTCGGGAACTGCTATCAAATTGAAAGTTCTAAACAAAGGAACTTTAATGAGCCGAAAAGGTTTGAACTTGCCAGATACAGATTTCGGTGGCGATGTTATCACTGAAAAAGATATGCGAGACATCGAATTCGGCGCAACTCAGGATATCGATTATGTTGCAATGAGCTTCGTTCAAACTGCTGAAGACATCGAAAACGTTCGACAAATTCTTGCCAGCCATAACAGTACGGCACAAGTTATCGCGAAAATCGAAACCAAAAAAGCTGTTTCTGACGAAGAACTCGAAAAAATCGTGCTTGCTTCTGACGGTATTATGATTGCTCGTGGTGATATGGCTTACGAAGTTGCACCAGAAGTTGTGCCAATTGTTCAACGAAAAACTATCGCACTTTGCCGAAAACACGGTAAAATCTCAATCGTTGCAACTCAAACTATGGGCTCGATGACTGACAATCCACAACCTTCACGCGCCGAAGTTTCTGACGTTGCGAATGCTGTAATCCAAGGTACTGACGTTGTAATGCTTTCAGACGAATCCGCAACAGGTAAATACCCTTACGAAACAGTTCGAACAATGCGAAGTGTTATTCGATATACACAAGAACACGCTGCGGTTGCTCCAATCGACGACATCGTAGAGCGAGGCAAAAACGAATCGCTAAACGCAATTTCGCTTGCTGCTGTTGAATTGGCTGAACAAATCGACGTAGACGCTATCGTTGTTGAAACTAAATCTGGTCAAACTGCCGCAACTGTTGCCGCAAACCGACCAGCACTTCCAATTGTGAGCGTAACAAGCGACAAACGAGTTGCTCAACAACTTGGCTTGAACTACGGAACTCAAAGCTATGTTCGTCCAGATGGTGAATTTGCTGGTTTCGAGCTTGCAAAAGAACTTAAAGCTAACGGTTTCTTTGGCGATAAAGAAGTTGTCACAATCGTGATCGTTTCTGGCCGACAACCTGGTTTGGTTGGTGGAACAGATACAATCCGCGTTCGAACAGTTTAATTTTTCGAATAAAATCAAAAATCGCTTTCGGAAATTCCGAGAGCGATTTTTTGATATTTTGATGAAATTATTTTGAAATTATAGTTCCAAGATTGTTTTCGATTGCGTTTTGCGCGTTGGCGAGAGAAGTGATGATCGCTCGACCGCCGAATTCTGCGAATTTTACGCTGGCTTCAACTTTTGGCAACATTGAGCCGGCTGCGAATTGTCCGTCGGCGATGTGCTTTTTTGCTTCTTCGACCGAAATCTTTCCGAGAACTTCTTGATTTTCTTTGCCGAAATTGATCATCGCGTTGTCGACAGCTGTCAAAATAAGAAGCGTGTCTGCGCCGATGTTTTCAGCCAGAAGTTCTGCCGCAAAGTCTTTGTCGATAATGGCGTCAATTCCGGAGAAAGTTCCGTCGCCATTGTTTCGAACAGGGATTCCGCCACCGCCAGCAGCGATAACCGTTGCGTTAGCGTTCAAAAGCTTTTCGATGACTGGAATTTCGACAATATTGAGCGGTTTTGGTGAAGGAACGACACGGCGCCAGCCGCGGCCAGAATCTTCTCGCATTTCGTAGCCTTTTTCGTCGGCGACAGTTTTAGCTTCTTCTTCTGAATAGAATGGGCCGATTGGTTTTGTTGGGTTCGAAAAGGCAGGATCTTCGGGCAAAACTTCGACTTGGGTTACGATTGTAACGGCGTCTTTTTTGAGATTTTCTTTTGTAAATTCTTCGTTGAGAGCTTTTTGGAGCCAGTAGCCGATCATTCCTTGTGTCATCCCGACGCAGGCGTGAAGCGGCATTGTTGGGGTTGCTTCGGTGTCGATCGCCTCTTCGTGAAGAACGATATTTCCGACTTGTGGTCCGTTTCCGTGAACGATCACCACTTGATGACCTTGTTTGATTAATGGCATAAGTTGTTGAATTGTTTCTTTTGCGACTTTTTCTTGTTGATCGGCTCGGGCTTCTTTACCTTTTTGAAGGGCGTTTCCGCCGAGAGCAACTACGATTTTTGACATATTTTCTCCTTTTTTAAGGGTTTTGTATGAATAAATTATAACATAAGAGTTTTGATGTGTCGATATTTTTAGCCAAACAAAAAAGCCAGAACCTGAAAGTTCTGACAATTTCTTGGCTGGGATGGAGGGATTCGAACCCCCGAATGCCGGGACCAAAACCCGGTGCCTTACCACTTGGCGACATCCCAATGCTTCACTATTTTATCAAAAAATAGCCAAAAAATCAAGAGGTAATTATTTCGAATTTTCGGCGCGCCATTTGTCGATTTCGGCGTGGTGTCCGTTCAGGAGAACCTCCGGCACTTTCATTCCGCGGAAGTCGGCGGGGCGGGTGAATTGTGGGAACTCCAGATTGTCACCGTCGCTGTAGCTTTCGATTTCGGCTGATTTTTCGCCACCAAGAACGCCGGGGATTAGTCGCACAATGCTGTCGATTAAGACCATCGCTGGAAGTTCCCCGCCAGTCAAAACAAATTTGCCGATGCTGATTTTTTCGTCAACGATCTCGAAAATTCGTGCATCGAAACCTTCGTAACGACCACAAAGAATAATCAAATCTTGCGAAGATTCGGCGTAATTTTGCGCGAGTTGCTGATTCCAGACAGTTTCGCTTGGAGTCATTGCGACGACGCGAGCGTTCGGGCTGGATTTTTTGGCAAATTCCACGGCTGCGAAAAGCGGTTCTGGCTTCAAAAGCATTCCGTCGCCTCCGCCGTAAGGAGTGTCGTCGACGGTTTTGCGCGGACCGATTCCGAAATCTCGCAAATTTATTAAAGAAAAACTCACCACGCCTTGATTTTGCGCTTTCCACATCATAGAATTGTTCAAGACTTGGTCGAACATTTCGGGAAAAAGAGTGATAATTTGAATTTTCATATCTAAAATTATAACATTTTTCGAAGATTTTTTCAAGCAACCAAAAAACCCGCCACAGTATATCGGCAGGCTTTTTGGCAAGTATAAGCTCTCAAACTTTTCTTAGTTTGCTCGCATAGAGCTTTGATCTAATTGTTTTCCGCAGTTCGTTTTGGCTGTCAGCAACTTCTCCACAAAGTGCTTAAGCTTGAACTGTTAATATTATACATCAAAGTCGTCGAGTTCTGCAAGCTCTTTTCGAGTGTTTTCTGCGAATGAACTTGAGTTTTCCACAACTTCAGCCGTTGAGTTTTCCACAACGGATTGAGTTTCGCCCGAAGTGTCTTCGATTTTAAGATTGTATCGCGCGTCGTTTTTTACGCCCAAAGCTCGAAGAAGAGCTCGAAGGCTTTGTGCTGTTGCGCCACGACGGCCGATTACTCGTCCGAGATCTTCGCTGTCGACGGTCAAAGTTAGTAAAACGCCTTTTTCGTCGATTGTGCGTTCAACTTTTACATTCTCAGGTTTTTCGACTAAATTTTTTACGATATATTCAACAAATTGCTGGTCGATTGTCGCCACAGTATACTCCTTTATTTAGTTTATGCTTTAATTTTATCACATTTTTTTGGATTTGACAATTTCGAAGTGATGACAAAAATCACCGCAAAAACAATCACCAGGCATGCGAAAACAGGGAAGGTTTTCGAAGTTAATAGTCCGATTTCGAGAAGTGGTCGGAATAAGATCGCGGTTGCGACAAACATAGCGATAGTTTCGATCAATAGGGCTATTCGCATCCAGTTGAAAGGTCGGCAGGCTCGTACGACCGAGAAGAATCCGATTGCGCCGAGCAAATAATAAGAGATCGTCGAAATGTCTTTTTGTGTCCAGCCATTTTGAGCGCCGAAAATTCGAACGAAAATTATCGAGAAAACCACCATCAATGCGCTCGGTAGAGCTGCAAGCATAGATTTTTTGAGGAAATCTTTTTCGATTGGAGATTGGTCTCTTTCGAACGTTAGAACAAATGGAGGGAAACCTTCGATGATTTGGTCGACCATTGTGACCTGAATTGGAATGAATGGGAAGATCATCAACATATCTGCGCCTAAAGCTAAACTTACGATACAGATTATTGCGAGCAAGAACGAGTAAATCGTTTTAATGAAGAAAATTGGTGCGATTCGAGCGATATTGTTGACGACACGGCGACCTTCGAATAGAATTTCTGGAATGTCGTTAAAATCTGAGTTGAGCAAAACCAAATTGGCAATTTGTCGAGTTGCTGCGTCGCCCTCGGCCATAACCATCGAAACGTCAGCCTCTCGAAGCGCAAGAATATCATTTACGCCGTCGCCAGTCATCGCAACAGTTCGACCTTTCTTTTTGAGGGTTGTAACGATAAGTTTCTTTTGATGTGGTGAAACACGGCCAAAAATTGCAGTTTTTTCGGCGATAGCTCGAAGTTTTTGATCTGAAATTTGTGAACAATCGACATAACTTTCGAAATTTTCGAAACCGGCTTTTGCGGCGATATTCGAAACTGTGACTGGGTTATCGCCAGATATGATTTTTAGATCAACTTGCTGCGAGCGCAAATATTCTAGCGTTTCGTTTGCGCCTTCACGGATTGGATCGGTGATTTCGAGAATGGCGAGTTTGCTGATTTTTGCTGGCAATTTGATGTCGCGATTGTCTATTTTTTGCGCAGAAACGCCGAGCGCCAAAACGCGTGATCCGCGAGCTTGCGCTTCGTCGGCTTGTTTTGGCATTTTTTCGAAAATGAATTCTGGTGCGCCCAAAATTACAGTTCCGATGTTTGAAATTTCCATTGAGCCGAATTTTCGATCGCTCGAAAAAGGAATGATGTTCGAAACTTCGAAATCGTGCGAGATTTTTGAAACGCGTTTTCGAATCGCTGTGGCTGTCTGGTTTGAATCTTCGCTAAATTCCATATATGCGGACAATATTTTTTCGATTTCGCTTGATTCGAATTTTTTCGAAAGGAAGAAGATTTCTTCAACTTTCATTTTTCCTTCGGTGATGGTTCCAGTTTTGTCCAAGCAAAGCGTGTCGACGCGTGCCAAAGTTTCGACAGAATACATTTCTTGAACGAGAATTTTGCGCATTCCGAGCTTGACGACAGCGGTCAAAAGAGAAGTGATCGTGAGAAGTGCGATTCCTTTTGGCAACATTCCAAGAAGTGGCGCGGCGGTGTAAACCACTGAATTTTTTAGTACCGAACCGTGTTCTGGCTGGTTTTTTGCAAAATAAATCAAAAAAGCTTCAAGAAACAGCGCCAAACCGAACGGAATGATGATTTTTCCGGTGAAATTGGCGATTCGATTGAGCGAAAACAGAATTCGAGAATTGATCGGTTTGTGAGTTTTTGCCTCGCGCATTAGTTTTGCGGCATAATTGTCGGCTCCAACTTTCGTGACGCGCGCCAAAATTTGCCCGCTCGCAAGAAAACTTCCAGATAGAATTTCGGAATTTTCTTCTTTTAGAACTAAATCACTCTCACCTGTGAGCATCGCTTCGTTGGCTTCGGCGATTCCAGAAACGACAATCGCGTCGCTTGGAATTTGCTCTCCAGCAGAAAGCTGCAAAATATCGCCAAGGACAATTTCTTCGGAGTCGATTTCTTGAGTTCGACCACTTCGAATAACCTTGACTTTTTCGCGACTGAGCAGGTTGAGTTTGTCGATCATTTTTTTGGCGCGAATTTCAATTGCGATTCCCGACGCGCAGTTCAAAATAATCACGGCAAAGAAAACCATATTGCTCCACGCTTGAACGAGCGCCAGCGCCACGGCTATAGAGAAATTCAAAAAGTTAAAGAGTGTGAAGATATTTCGTTTGAAGATTTCGGGATAACTATTTCCCGAATCGCTCTCTAACGCATTAATGTTTCCGAGTTCAATCTGTTCTTGGACTTGTTTTTTTGAAAGTCCGCTAAAATTCTGTTTTTTCATATAATTATATTATAGCATTTTTTAGGGTAAAAGGAAATTCAAAAACCCCACCAGAAAGGTGAGGTTAATGAAAGTTGATAGACTACATGAAAATAATTAGGATTCTTTCTTTTTGAAAGAAAGAATTCCTGCAAGGAATGGAATTCCTGCAAGAAGTCCGAGTAAGGAGCTTGTGTCGCCAGCTGCTGTGTTGGCAGCAACTTTAGCCTCTTTTTTGGATTCCACTTTCGGATCTTCAGGTGTCTTCGGATCTTCCACTTTCGGATCTTTCGGTTGTTCTACTGTGACCTTATCATAAAGAATTTCTGCAACAAACAGAGAGCTGGACCCGGTAGCAACCTCGTCATAAGTATAAGTATATTTATTACCGGCTCTTGCAACATACCCATCTACTGCGATCGGTGTAAGCGTGATAGATTCACCTGGATTTACGACTGCATTGTCTAGTAAAAGGTCATCACCACCAGCCACCCTGTGAGCAACAGTAAAAATTACTGGTTCTTTGGTTGTTGGGGCGGCGTCTTTAATCATCCAGAACTGTACCCATACAAAGCCAGCAGAGTTTAGGGTCTTTAAGGCTCGATCATAGGTAAGTTCATAAGTTGGATTAGTGTATTGATCTAACTTCCATCCCTCAACTTTTGGCGCATCTATCGTTTTTGTCTCTCCGGGGTTGATAGTAATGTAATGATGAGACAATGGACCGTCAGTTTCAGAGATCGCAATTACTGCTACCGAAATTGGCTGCTGCTGATTTGTTTCTTCTGCATGAACAATATTTTGAAAAGCTGGAACAGCTACGGGTGCTACAACTCCGCCAAGGAGTGTAGTACAAACAAGTGTGACGCTAATTTTTTTTGTGAATTTTTTCATGATTTTTTCCTCCATATCATGATTCTTTTTGATTTTAAAAATAAAAACTCATCAAGAACAATCTAAATAGAGGAAAAGTCCTCAACTTTTTAATGTTCTTGATGAGCTACGGGCTATCAACTGTCTTGTATTTTATCATAAAATATTTAATTTGTCAACAGAGTGTTATTGGAAACTTAAAAAATGCTTTAAAAAACTTGATTTTTATAGCGCTAAAGGTTAAAATATAATTATATTAAACGGGAGTAAAAATGGAAAACGAGGTAAAAACACCTAAGAAAAAGACTCCGATGAGGAAGAATATTTTTCGGGTTTCAATTGTATCAATTGCAATACTTGCAGCTATTGGTGCTTTTTTTGGGGTTAAGACTCTAATTGAGAAGGCGAAGCGTGAGGCTGACATAAAGGTTGGTGACACAACTATTAAATATTCGCAAATTAAAAAGGTTCAAGATGAGGCTGAGAAATATAAGAAGGATAACCCAGCTGCGGCAGTAGATGCTGAATATGCACGTAACGCAGTAATATTCAATAGTGCTATAAAGTCTTATGCCAAAGAAAAATGCGGATTGTCGGAACTTTATGGTTATCATGAGTTGAAAGAGTTTGCAGGTGATAGTTGGAGCAATAATGATTCGACTTCTTTTGAATATATTTCTAAAGAGAATCAGCTCTATAAGGCTAAAATGAAAAACTGCATGATAAAAAAGCGCGAGGTATTAACTGCGTTTGTCTCTTACGAAACTCCATATATGTCGAAAGGGTCTAAGGAGGAAATCAATGCGAAATATAAATCAGCCAAGGAAAAGTTAGCTAATGATTTTTTGCCGTTGTTTAATTCGTCTGCGACAACAGACGAGATAGCCGCCAAAGCTGACGTTAACTTAATTGCCGATCCGTACGCATCAGATTTTGACTTTAGTCGTTTGGAAAATGGTATTGTCTCTATGGTAAAGAAAACTACCTTTGATCGGGTGGAGGGTGTTTCCGGCGGTAATTATATAGATTCTGGGGCTGCCGGAGACTTAACTGAAGCTCAAGATTCTATTGCTGTTGATGCAAAGCTTAGTGGAATGAAGGTCGGTGATCATACGGAAATTATCATGAATAAAAATGGCATTTTTGCCATATATAGAATTGAGTCTGTAAATGATGCAGAATTTTATACTTGGGATGAATTTCTGGAAATTACTAAAAAGAATAATTCTATTACTGAATATGTAGCCTATAATGAATCTAATGTCGCAAAAGCGGCTAAGACTCTTAATGGCGAGGTTTGTTATGCGGTTGCTAGTAATTCATGGACCTGTCAGTATACAGGTGGTTCGACTATGCGAAAGCCAGGATTCTATATGCATGATTCTCATCCGAATGGTGACTTTCGTCATGTGAAGGCTATACGATTTAGGGTAGTGGACACATCTGGCGCACCGGTAAATGGCGTTACTGTAAATAGTAGCGCTCCATATGTTGAAACGAGAGATACTACTAGTTGGGTTAGCTGGAATGGCTTAAATTATACGGTTCCTCCATATAATTGGGTTCGATGGGGTGCATTTGAGGGCAATGGCTACGCTTTTGGAATGGGTGACTGCAACACTAGTGGGACACTTACCACAACTATGACAGCCCCATCGGGATATGTGTTTACTGATAACGGACAAAGAACAATTACTGTTAGAAACCCTATTGCAGGATCAAACGATGATGGTGTAACGGATAGGCAATATACTATTCGTAGGGATGTTCAGCCTCCAGCAGATCAACCCGACTCCCCTCGTCAGTCAAGCTCTGTTAAAACTCAAGTTCGACTAAATAACACTGGTAACTGGCAGGACGGAACGATTGTAGCACCAGTTGGATCAACTGTTAATTTCAAACACACAGTTAATGGAAACTTTAACAGTAGCTGGTCTGATTATTTTATCGACTGGCAAGAATCGAACGGTCAAGTTTCGAATCGAAATGTGAATCGCAGTGGAATTTCTCTCGGTTCAAATGCGAGCGGTGATGTTGTTGTCCAGGGTGATACAACTGGTCTTAAAAACAATGTCGGTGTAACGCCGATTGAAATTACACACGCCGATGTCGGTAAAACCATTTGTGAAAATATGAATTACACTTGGCGACTGGAATATTACTACCAAAAAGGTAATGTCAGGAATGGCACGCAAGTTCACGATAGAACACGGGATGCGTCAAGGGATCAACGAGGTTCTGGATCTTCGAGCCAGGCGTGTGTGTATGTTCCATATAATTACGAGTTGACGCCGTGTATCAATGGATCTGGCTCTATGTGTGGTGGAGTAGATATTCCAGGTGAGCCAGGCGAAACTATGCCTAATACACCAGAGGTTAATAATCCAAACGGAAACACACCTTCTCGACCAGACACTCGATGGATTATCACTACTTGGACTGTTAGCGGAAATTACGAAAATCGAAAAACGCCAAATAGCCCAATAAGTAATTCGAACGGAAACACCTGTTCGGTTTATTCTACTACATATGGTGCTCCGCTTGGGAACTGTCGAGCTTCAGAAACCGGCACTCAGTCCTTCCCTCCAAACGGAAAAACTGGGCTTGGACTTCGTGAAATTTCGATTCCAGAAAATGCGCCACTCGGATCTCGATACTGTATCGCGCTCTCAGTTTCTCCATACAAATTGGAAGCAAACGAATCTCAAGCCGCCCAAAACCAGAAAGTTGGAACTCAGTGGCGACATTCAGCTCCGTTCTGTCTAAAAGCTACGAAAAAACCAAAATTCCAAGTTTGGGGAAATGGCATTTACTCTCGAGGCGGAATCGTTACGAGCCGTTCAAATATCAAAGGTGGCGTGTTTGGTTCTTGGGTTGAATACGAAGCTATCGCTGGCGGAAAAGTTAATGGCTTTACATCAGAATCTTCAAACACTGGAAACCGATTAACTTTTGCTAATGACAAATCTGGAACAAAAGGAAATTGGGGCAACTGGACTGGCGCTACAGAAACAAATCGAATAATTTCGAATATCGAAGGTCGCTATCCAAGCAGTCGAAGTGGCGTAGTTCGAGAAACTCGAAACGGCATTTACGGTGGACACGACGGTAATACCACTCCAGATACTCACACTCGAATCATTGATTCAGAAGGAATGTTCTTAACTGGAAACATAACTTCAAGAAGTCCATTGGGAACAGATAGAATTCGAGCATTCCAGCAAACGATTATCATCGTGGACGGAGATTTGTACATTAGTAAAGATGTAACCAAAATTGATGCGTGGCTGATTGTTAAAGGAAAAATTGTTACTTGCGCAACTGAACAGCGTGAAAACTCCGCGATAGTCAACAATAATAACTGCGGAAAAACACTTCAAGTTAATGGTCCAATTATCGCGAATAATCTGAAATCTTGGCGAACTGGCGGTTCGGAATTCAGCAATCCTGGTTCACCATCTGAAACCTACAACCAGCGAGCCGATGTATATCTTTGGGCGTATGCTCAAGGCACATCAAGCAATAAGGTGGTGACAACTTATACTAAAGAAATTCCAGTGAGGTATTAAAATGAGTTCGTTAAAAAATAATTCAAAATTCAAGCGTGGCGGAATTTCGATGTTCTTGGTCGTCATCGTTGGTTCGCTGGTGGCGCTAATGGTTGCAAGCTTTATGCGATTGGTTGTTCGAGACCAGTCGCAGGCTTCGAACCTCGACCTATCGCAAAGTGCATACGACAGTGCTCAGGTTGGTGTTGAAGATGCTAAGAAGTTTATGGATTTGTATTCTTCTAATTGTGCGAACGGTTTTGATGTCTCTACTCCTGAATGTGTTCGAATGCGAGATTCGCTTAATTCGACTCAATGTAATGCGATCGTTAATTTTGGCAAAGCGAACCCGCAAGAAGAAGTTAAGGTTCAGACCAGCTCAACTACGACTGGCGATGCGGACTTGAATCAGGCATATACTTGTTTGAAAGTTACAAAAAACACCGATGACTTTCTTGGAAAAGTTTCTCCTGGAGCTTCGAAAATTGTTCCGCTTCGAGGTGTTTCTGATGATGTTCGCAAAGTTCGATTGAGTTGGCACTCGAAAGAAGATATGACAACTGACGGAAATATTTCGCTCGAGCAAGTTGTTGGTTCTGATGCTGCCCTTGTTGATACTGCTACTTGGAATAGTAAATTGAATCGACCGGCGGTAATTAAAGCACAATTCTTTGGTTATAATGCAAGTATCCGATCTCTTGACCAGTTAGATGGAAACTTTTCTACTGATGGAAATGGATTGGACGAGCAGATTTATTATCCAGCATCAAACAGTACGATTGCTGCAAGCAACAGGTCTGCATTGTCCACGACCAGGAGGCAGGACGGCGATAGTTCTGGCACTTTGAAAAGCCTTTCGATGGTAAAATGCGCTCAAAATCTAAATAGTGCAACTTATGCGTGTAGCGTAACTGTTGACCTTGGTCATAATGTTCAAAGATCTGATGCAGCGTTTGTGCGCTTAACTCCGATCTATAAGGCTGCAAATTTCAAGGTTGAACTACTAAATGTGAGCGATCAGGTTGTGCAATTTGACGGTGTTCAGCCGAAAGTTGATAGCACCGGTCGTGCAAATGATCAGTTCCGTCGAGTTGAAAGTCGAATTGAATTTGACGACCAAAACTTCCCAGTTCCTGACTTTGCGATGCAATTAGAAGATGGAAGTAATGCTCTGTGTAAGAATTTCTGGGTGACTAACTTAGAAAATAACATCACAGAAGCAGAGGCTAACTGTAAAAAATAGACCAATTAAAACTCCGTAATTGCGGAGTTTTAAGTTTGGTTGATTATTTTGCGTATTCTGTGGCGCGAGTTTCGCGAATGATATTTACTTTGATAACGCCAGGATATTGCATTGTGCTTTCGATTTTGTCGGCAATGTCGCGAGCCATTTTGATTGCGCTGAGATCATCGACGCGCTCCGGCTTAACGATTACGCGGATTTCACGACCAGCTGAGATCGCGTAAGCTTTGTCGATTCCGTCGAAGCTTGTTGCGACGTTTTCGAGTTCGCGCATTCGTTCGGCGAAGTTTTCGGCTGCGGCGTTTCGGACGCCTGGGCGAGCGGCGCTCATTGCGTCGGTGATTTTCACGATGATTGCTTCTGGAGTAGTTGCTTCAACATCTTCGTGGTGAGCAGCGATTGCGTTGACGACGCGCGCATCCATGCCGTATTTTTCGGCAAGTTCGGCACCAATTTGGGCGTGTTTGCCTTCGATTTTGTGAGTTACGGCTTTACCAACGTCGTGGAAAAGGGCGGCGGTTTTGGCGATTTTTACATTTGCGCCAATTTCTTCGGCGATGAGTCCAGCGATATTTGCCATTTCGGTGCTGTGTTTCAAAACATTTTGGCCGTAGCTTGTGCGGAATTTTAGTTCGCCTAAAAGTCGCAACATTTCTCGTGGCAAGCCCGAAAGTCCAACTTCGCGAGCTGCGTCTTCGCCGGCGCGATTGATCTCGCGGTCGATTTCGCGCTGAGCTTTTTCGACAACTTCTTCAATTCGAGCTGGGTTAATTCGACCGTCTTTCATCAAAAGTTCGAGAGAAAGCCTTGCGACTTGGCGACGAACTGGGTCAAAGCTGGAAAGAACGACCATTCCTGGTGTGTCGTCAACCAGAACATCAACGCCTGTGGCGCGCTGAATCGCCTGAATGTTTCTGCCTTCTTTACCGATGATTCGGCCTTTCATTTCGTCATCTGGAAGTTTGAGCGCAGTAACGGTGCGATCGGCGGTAACTTCGCTGGAGATTCGCTCCATCGCAGAAACCAAAATTGTTTGCGCGCGCTCTTCAGCGTCTTCGACGGCATTTTTTTGGAGTTTTGCCACCAAGTTCACCATATCTTGCGTCATACTTTTTTCTGCCAACGCGAGAACTTTTTCTTCGGCTTCTTTTTTCGAAAGCTTAGCGATTTTTTCGAGTTTTTCGGTTTGTCGAGTTCGAATTTCGCGGATCTCGTTTTTTAGATTTTCGACTTCGGCTTCATTTTTTCGAAGCTTTTCGGCGCGTTCGTCGAGTTGGTCGAGCTTTTTGTCGAGATTTGTCTCGCGTTCAGCCAAACGGTTTTCGGTTTGTCGAATTTCCTTTCGGCGCTCGGTTTCTTCGGCTGTGGCTTTTTCGGTGATTTTTAGCGCTTTTTCGTTGGCGCGCTCCAAGATTTCGGCAGATTTTTTCTTTGCCTCGGCGATAATTTTATCAGAATTATTGTGAGCGTTGGCGGATTTGACTTTTTCATACGCAAAAACGCCGCCACCTCCGGCCAAAAGTCCGGCAAATAGCAAAATTATTTCCATATTTTCCTTTCATCAAAATTAAATTAAAATTCAAACGGCGTATGCCTATAATTATTATAGCACAAATTTTTGAAAAACTCCGCAAAAATAAAACTCCAAAAAATGGAGTTAAATCATTATTTTCCCGTTTTGCGCGAATAATTCGCTGTACTTATAACGGTATTTGTCATTCCAAGTTTTAAGTTCGCGCAAGCAGTCGATTAGTTTTTGCTCGTTGCCGCGACTACTCGGCACGAATTTAATTTCTGTCTGATGGCGCGCGGCGGTTTCTTCGACGCGTTGTTTTAGTTCATTCGGGCTTAAAACCCCTTTGAAAATGAAACTTGGACCATCAAACAGAATTAGCGATCCTCCTTCGACAAACAGCGCGTAATGAAGGCGCAAGTCGTGGAGAAATTCAACTTCTGGATAATAATTTTGTATGTCGTTTTTGACATCGAGCAAAATTTCTCCACAAGTTTCAAACTCAACCGCGTAAAATATCGCGTGTTGATATTCAGGAAAGCCGTTTTTGTGTAGGCACTCCTGAAAAAGTGGTTCGCTGATTTCGCGAATAGTGTTCATTGAAATGTGCTTCATTTTTCGTCCTCCTGAATTTTGATAATTTAATTATACTATATTTTACGCAAAAAAATCAATCGCTTGTCGCAAAGCGCAATTTGGTGTATAATTTGGTTATGCTTATGAGATTTTTTTCTTGGTGGTATGGAAAAGGCTTGGCGTGGCGCGCCGAACAGATTTTGGACGGAATCGAGCGCTCGGTCGATACTTTTTCACTGGGGCTTTTGTTGAAGACTTGGTTTGCGCCATTTCGCCAGATTGACGCTGGTTCGAGGGCTGGCGGATCTTTGGATGAGCGAATTCGACGCGCGCTCGATAAACTTTTGTCACGATTTATTGGCGCTTTGCTTCGAACTTTTGTGATGATTATTGGTGTTTTCTACATCGCTGGAAAAACAATTTTTGGTCTTTTGGGAATAATTTTGTGGATTTTTGCGCCGATTTTGCCGATTGTTTTTGTTGTTATTTTTACAACAGGATGGACTCCAAAAATCGCTTCGAATTTGCGAGAGATTTTTTCGAAAAAAGCGAGCGATAGTTCGAAAACTCAAACCGTAAATTCGAGCCGAAAGGGCGGAATTTTGAATTGGGGAGGTTTCGATGAGCGTTAATCTGAATCATCCGCGCGCGCGAAAATCTCGATTGACCGTTGCGCTTAAGCCGTTTATGTTTGTTTTTCGGTTGATTCGAATTGTTTCGATTTTGGGCGGTTTATCGCTTCTGATCATCGAAAATCCAGTTGGTTGGCTGGTTTTGGTTTTTGCGCCGGTTGTGTTTTTGTTCGAAAAATGGTGGGTGGGCGAACTTCATCGCTTGTCGCCAATTTCTGGCTCTTCGCAGATTGAAGATCTATTGGCGAGCAATATTTTAGGGCAACTTAATGGTGAAATCACCAGCGAAAAAATCGCGCACGCAGTAGTGAAAAGTTCTGGCGGTCAGTTTATCGCTGGTCGATTTGGGCTTGGCGCGACGACGATCGAAAGTTTGGCGACGATTCCGCAAAATTCTCCCGAAAAAATCTTCGAAACAGCGATTGAAATTCATCGAAAATTGAACACGACAACTGTTTCCGGATCTGTTTTGACTTTGTCGATTATTCGAAATTATCCAGATTTCGAGAAGCTTTTGGCGCAATTTCATTTAGATTTTGAAGATTTGGAGCGTGGCGTTGAATGGCACGATCATATTTTTTCACTGATAAATAAATCAAAGACGCCGATTAAAGATGGCGGTCTGGCGCGAGATTGGAGTTTTGGCTGGACGCCGACGCTTGATAGATTTGGAGTGAATATTTCGAATCAAGTTTCGGGGAACATTTTGATGAGTTCGAATCTTGAGCAGCACGAAAATTTAGTTGAAAAAATGATTGAACAATTTTCGGGTGGTGGACGACAAAACATCGCGCTGATTGGTCCGGACGGCGTCGGAAAATCTACTGTGGTGAATGCTTTTGCGCATAGAATTTTGGACGGAAATTCAAAATTATCGTCGAATCTTCAATATCGACAGGTTATTTCGCTTGACGCGTCGAGTTTGATTAGCGCGGCGCCAGGGCGGGGTGAGATTGAAAATTTGATAAATTATATTTTGGTAGAGGCTTATAACGCAAAAAACATCATTTTGTGTCTCGAAAATGCCCAAATGTTTTTCGAAGAAGGAACTGGTTCGGTGGATATTTCGAATCTGCTTTTGCCGATTCTCGAAGCTGGTCGCGTGCGAATGATTTTGACGATGGACGAACAGCGTTTTCTCCAAATTTCAGCCAAAAATCCTGCTTTGGCGGGAGCTTTGAATCGAATTCAAGTTCAGCCGGCTGGTTTTGAGGAAACTCTTGCGGTTATGGAAGACAAACTGATCATTTTTGAACACCAAAATAAGGTTTTTTATCGCTATCAGGCTTTGAAAGAGGCTTATCGATTGAGTCAGCGGTATATTTTTGATCTTGAAATGCCGGGCAGAGCAGTTCGACTTTTGGAGATGTCGGCGAGATTTGCTGAAGGCAATGTCGTTGAGGCGAGCTCGGTTCAGCAAGCGATCGAAAAAACGATGAATGTGAAAGTTTCTTCGTCCGATAATTCGAGCGAAAAAGAAACTTTGCTCAATCTGGAAAACTTGCTCCACGCGCGAATGATCGGTCAAGAAAAAGCGGTTTCGGCTGTTTCGAATGCTTTGCGTCGCGCCAGAACTGGTGTTCGCAACGAAAATCGCCCGATCGGAACTTTCCTTTTCCTTGGCCCGACAGGTGTTGGTAAAACCGAGCTCTCCAAAGCTCTCGCGGAAGTTTATTTTAATGGCGAAGAAAACATCGTGCGGCTTGATTTGAACGAATTTGTGAATTTGGACGACGTTTCTCGCCTGATTGCTGACGGTTCTCGCGACGTAAATTCGCTCACAGCGCAAGTGATGAAAAAGCCTTTTTCGGTGATTTTGCTTGACGAAATCGAAAAAGCTCACCCGAATGTTTTAACGGCTCTTCTTCAAGTTTTGGATGAAGGGATTTTGCGCGACGAAAAAAATCGCGAAGTTTCGTTCCGTGACGCGATTATTATCGCCACTTCGAACGCAGGCGCTCTCCGTATTCAGGAGCTGATCTCGCGCGGCTATAATTCTGAAACAGCCGAACCGCTCATCGTTCAAGATTTGATAAATTCGCGTGAATTTCGCCCTGAATTTTTGAACCGTTTTGACGAAATTGTCGTTTTCGAACCGCTTTCGAAAGACAACTTGAAACAGATTATTGACTTGATGATTGCTGGCGTGAATAAAACTTTGGCACCACAAAAAATCTCGGTTTCGGTTTCTCCAGAAGCTAAAGAATTGCTCGCCGAAAAGGGTTATGACCCGCAACTTGGTGCGCGCCCAATGCGACGCGTGATTCAAAAAGTCGTTGAAAACACCATCGCGCGAAAAATGCTTTCGGGCGAGGCCTCGGCGGGATCAACAGTCTTAATTGACGAAAATACAGTTCGAGAAAGTTTGTAGCCTGAGCGTGAAACAGCTTTTTCGAATTGGTTTTGATTTGGCGTTGGTGTCGCTTAGCCCGATTGTTTCGTGGTTCGTTTTGAGTATAATTCTCGATTCTCGCCTGATCAATATTTTCTCGATAACTTATCCGCTTCAATTTGTTTGGTTGATGATGCGCGATATTTTTGGAGTTGGCGCAAATTTGGTTGCGGTGCGGACGAAAAACCCCAAAACTGTCGATGCTGGGATTTTCATCGGCGCGATTTTCTCGGGTGTGATTTTTGGTTTGGTGGCGATTCATATCGATAAATTCATCAGTTTTATGAACGCCGAGCCGCAAATTTACCGCGATTTTTGTTTTTATATTTCGCTCCAGCTTTGGATTCAGCTGGTTTTCTGTCTGATTTTGGATAAACTTTATTATCAGGACAAAAACAAGCTCGCCAACAAATATTCTTCGCTTTTCAATCTGTTGAACTTTGTTGTATTGATCGGAACTTCTTTGGTTGTAAAAAATCCAAAAATCATCATCGCCACAACTTTGGCTTCGATTTTGATTTTCGTGATTTTGATTTTTGCGAAAGAAGTTCGAAAAATCAGCTTCAGATTTAATATTTTTCGAGCAATAAAAACCAATTCGATGGATTTTGGCGAAAACGCCGTGCTGTTTTTCGTTTATCTTTTTGGAATTGGAGAAGCGTTTTCTTTTGGCGAAGAATATGCTCTGGCGATAACTTTTGCTACTTTGATTACAGATATTCAGTGGGATGTGGCGACGGCGATTCAGACGAAAGCTAAGATTGATATTTCGAAAAAGCGAATGAATTTTCACGAAAGTTTTCGAAACGCTTATGTTTTGATTTTGGTGCTGATTTTGAGTTCGATCTGCGCGTTTGTCGGAATGAAAGGTTTTTACAACCTGAATTTGATTCTTGCGATGATTTTTACTGGAATTGAATATTTTGCGTATTGTTTTTATCCGCAATATCGCTTGAAATTGGATTTTCTTCAGTTGAAATTTTCTGCCAAAACAGCAACTTTCATAAAGATTTCGGCGATGGTTTTTCGCTTGATTTTGATTCTTTCGATCGGCTCATTAACACCTTTCGCTCTGAATATCGCGCAGGTTTTGGCGCAGTTGTATCAGGTCGTGTTTGTGAATATTGTTTTTCATGAAAATTACAGAATTTTGAGAAACGGGCGAGCGATTCGAAAAGCCTTGAAAAAATAAAATGCTTATGCTATTATGATAAAAAAAGGAGATGAGATGAAAGTTAAAAAAAACATAAATATAAATTTGGCGTATTTTTAGGCGTGGTTTTTTGTGCTTTATTAGGATTCAGGCTTTTAAGTGGTAAGAGTACCAGCGCCTACACTTCATCAGCTAACCCGGTAGATCCGTCGGTGGCGAGTGATTATTATGTTGTGAATTTTCCAGACGAGCGACTTAGGAATATTATTAAGTATAAACTGGGGGTTTCCGATGATAGCGAAATTACTTACGGTAGGTTGAAGACTCTAAAGGAATTTAGTATACAGAATGAGTATGATTCTAATGTGGTGTATTATGTTGAAAATATTGAAGGTGTTCAATTTTTAACATCTGTTAAAGACATGGATTTGGGTGGTGGAAGCTTTTTGGACTTGTCGCCAATAAAAGACCTATCTAGCATAACTACATTGCGAATTATGGATATGACGGGTGATTTTTATGATATATCACCAATTAAGAATATGACTAACATTAAAAAACTCGAAGTTGGTCATAATCCGCTATGGTATGGGCATAGCAATATTAATATAGAGAATCTAGCGGATATGACGCAGCTGGAAGAATTGACGATTTACAATCATAATGACAGCAATATTAGACAGATTGGTGCTTCTATTTTTTCGAAGCTGGTTAATTTAAGAAAATTTAAACTTAGGTATACTGAGCTAGATGATGGATCTTTTGTGAAAAATATGCCAAATTTAGAGGAGCTTGAGCTTCAAGCTCCAAATATTGACGTGAGTTTTAATCCTAAATTGAAGAAGTTAAGTGCGAATCTAAATAGTGGCGATATTATTATTTTAGATAAGATTGCTAATAATATAGAAGAACTTAAGGTTGGGCATGTTGAATCCAATGACGATGTTAAAAAACTTCAATCTTTCCCTAATTTAAAGAGCTTAGGGTTTGATAATTATAGTGGTGAAACAATAGATATAAATAGTTTAACTAAACTTGAAAAACTAGTTATATCATACGGTAGTTGCACTAATCTTGACCACATATCTCAATTGACAAATCTAAAGTATCTTGAGTTCGGCTTTTGTGGTCCTGGCTGGGGTGAGCATATTATTGATGATATTGCCGTTTTGGCTGGGTTAAAGAAGCTGGAGGTTTTAAAAATCAAAGGTTCATTTAGTGGTGAAGAAACTATAAACAACCTCACAAATCTAAAGGAACTTGATATAAGTTCTTCGGATAATCCTCAAATAGTAGACTTATCCATGGTTTCTAACTTGAGCAATCTTGAAAGAATTACAGTTCAAGGGTGTGATAATTATTGCTCAAACGGCAACCTGTCTGACATATCTGCGCTAAAGGGTAAGACTAACTTAAAATACATAAATCTGCACGCCAATAATATTACAGATATATCAGCGCTGGACGGATTGACTAATATTGAATTTTTGGATCTATATAATAATAAGAATATAAAAAGTTTAGACGCTTTAAGTAAGGCTACAAAAATGGAGTATTTAAATGTTGGGTATTCTGAAATTGAAGATATATCCGCTATTGCATTTATGAATAAAATAATTGAAGTTAGGCTTGAAGGTAACGGCATTTTAGATTATTCTCCGCTGGGCGGTTTGTCGCCGCTGGCGGCTGATATTTCGATTAATAATGCCTGGGGGATTTCTATCCTTGTCGGCGAGCGAACAATTTCAGTTAGTCACCCATTCTTTAAAAATCCATTAATCAATGTTGACGGAACTCCGTTAAAAATCCCCGACACAGACAAAATAAAGACCGTCAATGAAAAGGGCGAACCTGATCCTCATGGAGAATACCTTCTTTTGGTTGGTGTTAATGTGGGTGATAGCGGTTCCATAACTCAAGTGGTAAAGAGTGGGTATCCTAATTTTACGGTGTATTTCAATTATGATATAAAAGAGCTCGACAAATCTAAACTCGCCGAATTAGTGAAGAGCGCGAACCAAGAAAACTCTACGGTAAAATCTAAAATCACTGATGAACTAACCGCAGCCGAAGGCATTCTTGCGAACGATACCATTTTTATCACACAAGAGCAAATAGATGATGTATATAATAAATTAAAAGAAGCTTTGTCGAACGCTAAAAGTACCTCTACGGAAAAAGCAGTCGAAAACTCTTCGATGGTCGCGCCGCATACGGGATTGTCATCGGGCGGAATGTTAATGCCTCTTGCTGCATTTATTGTCGCTATAATTACTTCCATAATTGTTTGGCGGGCAGTTAAGAGATAAAACAAAAACGCACTCAGTTCGGGTGCGTTTTTTGAATAATTTCATTTTGGAGGGCCAGGAGGGGCTCGAACCCTCGACACCCTGCTTAAGAGGCAGGTGCTCTAACCAGCTGAGCTACTGGCCCAATATTTTAATTATACTTCAAGTTCTTGAAAAAATCAACCTTGAATTGGTACCCCCGGTAGGATTCGAACCTACGGCCAGGAGGGTAGAAACCTCTTACTCTAATCCACTGAGCTACGGGGGCTGACCTAAAAATATTATAACAAATTTTTTCAAAAAAATCCACAAAAAGCAAAAACTCCCGAGTTGGGAGCTTGTGCTAAAACAAAAAAGATCAAATGGTGCGGGCGGAGAGAATCGAACTCTCATCACTTGCTTGGAAGGCAGGTATATTAGCCGTTATACGACGCCCGCATTACAGATATTATAACAAAAAAACCCGCCAAATACAAGACTTTTTATTAATTTTACATTTTATAGAGATTATGTTAAAATAAAATTATGAAAATGAACGAATTTGTGACCAGAACTTCGATTGAAGAAATTCGAAGTGGAACTTTTTCGAGCGCTCAAGGTGGTAGGTTTGGCGCGGCGAGTTCGGTGAGTTTCGAAAAACGCCGGTCGATTGACCGCCAGAATTCGAAAATTCGAGCTTATCGAGATTCGAAATTGGTACAATCGCGCGCTGCTCGACAAGGTGAGATTTCTGCGTCGGCGAATTCTTCGCTCCAAGCGATTCGAGAACGACGATTGGCGCGCGAAAATTCTTCGAACGAATCTTCTGGGCGAAATCGACAAACTTCATCGGTTTCTGGATCGCAAATCGAGCGATCGACGTCAATTCGAATGAAGCAAAAAACCGCCGTAAAACGAGATTTTTCGAGCGTTTCTCAAAGTGGAATGACTGGATTTCATTCGGCTGGAGGCGTTTCTTCTGGGCAAGTTTCGGGCGGATTTCATCAAATTCAGCCAAAAATTGGTCGATAAAGTTGATTTTTTTGCCGATTCATGTTATTATTGAAAGGCTTGGCGGATGTAGCTCAGCTGGTTAGAGCGCTGGATTGTGGCTCCGGAGGCCGTGGGTTCGAACCCCATCATTCGCCCCAAGAAATTATTCGAAAATCGCCCCAGAGGCGGTTTTTGTTTGACTTAAAACGGGAAATATTGTAAAATAGGTCTTGAAACCTTTCCTTTTTGGAAAAATATTTTTTGGAGGTGGAAAAAATGGAAAAGGTAGCATTTTTAACGGCGAATTGTGAAAGCTTTTTGACTGAAAATTACCGAGAATATCGAAATGAGTTTTCGAGATTGCCAGATTTTAGCAGTAATCACGGAGAATTGCTTCAGGGTTGTATCTATTTGGCTTGGACGACTTCGGTTTTTGATTTTTGTAGATCGATAGTTCCGCGAGAAGCTTTTAATATTGATTTGCGGAAAGTTTTTGCGACATTAAATTCGAAGGATTACGAAATTGTAATGAGGGGAAAATCCTTCAATCCGGTTTTCGCGCATATTTTTTGCGATGAAGATGAAGAAAAATTCATTGCACTTTTTGTGAAGAATTTGCTGAGTGAGCTCAAAACACACGGATCGAAAAAGCAAAAACGCAAGCTTGATCCGATCGTAAGAAGTCTTCAATCTGTTTTGTCGAAATATGATTCATTCAAGGCTGATGAAGATTTTTGGGCTGAATATCTGACAATTGCTAAAAATTGTAGCGAGTGGCCAGAGGCGAAGTTCCGCGAAAAAAATAAGACCAGATTAATTTCTGGTCTTTTATCTTTAGATGACGATTGTTTCGATTTTTGCGCCGAGTGAGTTTAGTCGTTCGGCAAAATCTTCGTAGCCACGCTTGATGTTGTAGACATCGCGCAAGGTGGATGTTCCTGGTGCGGCGAGCATCGCAATCAGCACAACCACGCTTGGTCGAAGTGCGGGCGGCGCCACGACATCGGCGGATTTCCAGCGAGTTTTTCCATGAATGTAGACGCGGTGCGGATCGACTAATTCGATTCGGGCGTTTAATTTTGAAAGCTCGGTGAAATAAATCGCGCGGTTTTCGTAACTCCAGTCGTGAACTAGCGTTCGACCTTCGGCGACAGTGGCGATCAAGCCCAAAAACGGCAAATTGTCCATATTTACGCCAGGGAAAGGCAGCGAGTGAAGTTTGTCTTTCGGTGCGTGGAGTGTTGATTTTTTTACAACAGCATCAATCAATCGCGTGCGACCATTTCGTGAAAAATATTCTGGCGAAATTTCGAATTTTGCGCCCATACTTTCGAGAATTGCGAGTTCGAGCTCGGTGAATTCTGCTGGAATTCGCTTGATTTTGATTTCGGAATTTGTCACCAACGCCACCGCAACGAAAGTTATCGCCTCGATCGGATCCTCGCTAACGAAAAATTCAACATCTTTTTCGATTTTGTCAAGTCCGTGAATTGTGAGCGAAGTTGTGCCGATTCCGTCAATTTTTACGCCCAATTCTTCCAAAAAGAAGCATAAATCTTGAACCATATAGTTTGGGCTGGCGTTCCGGATGGTGATTTTTTGGCCGCTCAAAGCCGCCGCCATAATTACGTTTTCAGTAGTGGTGTCGCCCCGTTCGGCTAGAAGAATTGGTTTTTCGACGGTTTTTGGTGAATTCGAAACTTCGTAAAAATCAGTTTGCGCTACGACATTCGCACCTAAGTGTTTCAGCCCGGCGAGATGCGGTTCGACAGTTCGATTTCCGAGATTGCAACCACCCGAAAAAGGAATTTCGAATTTTTCGTATTGATGAAGGAGTGGGCCGAGAAACATCAAAATGCTTCGAGTTTTTTTGGCTGCGTTGATATCCATATTTTCGAATTGCAACTCGGCTGGTGGGATGATTTCGAGGTCGTTTTGTTCGTTCACCCAGCGAGTTTTTACGCCGATCGAATTGAGAACTTCGACAATGCGGTTGACTTCTTCGATTCGCGCCACGCGTCGCAGAATAGTTTTGCCTTTGTTGAGAAGTGAAGCGCAGAGCAGACCGACCGCGGCGTTTTTTGAGGTTTTGATTTCGATTTCGCCGTGAAGTTCGTAGCCGCCACTAACTCGAAAATTAGTCTTTTTTTGCGCATTAACAGAGATAATTTCGCTTGAAAGTTCGTCAGAAATTCGCGCCAACATTTCGAGCGTGATGTTTTGCTTGCCACTTTCGATACGATTGATTGCGCTTTGCGACGTGCCGATTTTTTCGGCAAGCTCGGCTTGGGTTAAATTTCGATTTTGGCGTGCCTCTTGAATGAGTCGGCCGATTTTTTCCAGATAAGCTTGATCAGTTTTCATATTTTGATTATATCATTTATGATATAATTTGCGCAAGGGGTTGTTTTTTTATTTTGGTTATGTTATAATTTAGGCAACTGCGAGAAAATAAAATATTTCAAATAAAAGCTATTTAGGAGAAAATAAAAACATTGCGCTGATTTTTTTGGGCTTGAAATTTAGCGCAGAGATGAATAATCATGTGTTTTTGTAGCTCTTGTAATAGTTTGCATTGCATAAACCAAAATAAAATTACAGGAGATGAACAATGAGTAAAATAAAACTTTTAACGGCTATAATTTTGGCTTTTTCCTTTTTTGGATTTAGCGCGAATGCTTTTGCTGACAGTGTTTTTGAGCTTGATTTGAGTGCGTATCAAGGTCGTGATATTTCGCAGGTGTTAAACGAGGCGCTTCGCGACAATAAATCTGTGATAATTTCTAAAGGAAACTACAATATCGCCACTCCGATTTTAATGAATGCAGACAACATTCTCGACTTGAATGGATCGACATTATCTCATCAAGTTGGCGCAGAATGGGCAATCCTAAAAAAAAATAACGGGTTCAATAAAGTTTCGACTAAGGGTTACGAAGGTTTTGGTTTTACTCTGAAGAATGGAATAATCAATCTAAACAGAAGAGCAGGTTTGGCTATTGGCCATGCACCATATGCATTGATTGATGGCATTACTTTTAAGAATATAAATGGTGATGGAACTCACGCTATTGAGGTTTCGGGGTCGAAAAATGTTGTTATTTCGAATAATATTTTCGAAAATCAGATCGTAAAAGAAGAAACCGCCAAAAAATTATTCAAGGAAATCATACAGATAGAATATTCTGCGCCAATAGCTTTTCCGTATTTTGGCGAATATGACGATACGCCAAGTGTGAATACGACTATCGAAAACAATACATTTCGAAGTTTTGATATAGCTATCGGAAATCACTATTCAATTGCTGGAAAAAATCCAAAACACAGTTATTCGAAATAATACTTTCGAAAATCTCCTCTATTCTGGAAGTATGGTTGCTCGATTGCAAGGTTTTGACGGTGTAATTTTCGAAAATAATAATTACGGAAACGCTAAACTTTACGAAAATGTTCTCAAAGGAGGAAAAGAATCTTCGTTGAATATCTCAATCAAGAAAACCGAAACTAAGCCGATCGTGAACGCTCCTGAAGTTGTGCGTAATACTTCTGCGCCTCAAAAAGATAATGCGATTAAAGCGCCAAACACTGGATTTTCGAAAAATCTCAACGGTTGGATTTTTGCAATTGTTGGCGGAATTTTCGCTTTGATACTCTTGGTTGGGCTAAAAAATCGAAAAACATCTGTAAAATTCTAATTTTTGCGAAAAACTCTCGAAAAAATGAGAGTTTTTTGGTATAATTTATTTTATGATATAGCGTCAATTTTTTTACTGCAAAATACAAAATTTAAGGAGATTTATTAAATATGTTTGATAAAAAAGTTTTTGACGTACTAAAAAATGAAGAAAATCGCCAACGCGAAGGTTTGGAGTTGATTCCGAGCGAAAATTATGTTTCGGCGCAAGTTTTGCGAGCGCTTGGTTCGGTTTTTACTAATAAATATTCTGAGGGCTACCCTGGAAAGCGCTATTATGGCGGGCAGGAAAACACTGATATTATCGAAAGTTTGGCGATCGAGCGTGCGAAAAAACTCTTTGGTGTGGATCACGCCAATGTTCAGCCTCACAGCGGTGCGAACGCTAACGAGGCGGTTTATAATGCTTGGCTCGAAGTTGGCGACACGGTTCTCGGGATGGATCTTGCGCAGGGTGGGCATTTGACGCACGGCTCGCCAGTTACTCGAAGCGGGAAGATTTATAATTTTGTGCGATACGGTTTGGCTGAAAACGGCGAAATTGATTACGAACAGATTGAAAAATTAGCTGAAATCCACAAGCCAAAGATTATTTTGGCGGGTTTTTCGGCATATCCTGGTGAAATTGATTACGCGCGAATTGCCAAAATCGGCAAAAAACACGGCGCGCTTTTGATGGCGGATGTTGCGCACATCGCTGGACTTATCGCCGGTGGTCAGTCGCCGAATCCTTTTGATTTTGGCTTTAATGTTGTGACTTCTACAACACATAAAACTTTGCGCGGGCCTCGTGGCGGTTTGATTCTTTCGAAAGGAAAAGTTGGAAATCCTCTAAAAAAACCAGAAAAAACGCTCGAAAATATCCCGACGCTTATCGACAGAAGCGTCTTTCCTGGCACGCAAGGTGGTCCGCAAATGCATTCGATCGCAGCCAAGGCGGTGGCTTTTTATGAGGCGCTTCAGCCTGAATTTTCAGATTACGCGGCGCAAATTGTAAAAAATGCGCAAACTTTGGCTAATGAGCTCTCAAAACGCGGCTTCAAACTAATAACTGGTGGCACAAAAAACCACTTGATTTTGGCGGATATTTATTCGAGCTTCGGGATCGACGGCAAAACAGCCGAGCGCGCAATGGATGCGATCGGTTTGACGCTGAATGCCAACTCGATTCCGAACGACACTTTGCCGATGTTTACGCCAAGCGGAATTCGACTCGGTACGCCAGCTATCACTTCTCGCGGAATGAAGGAATCCGAAATGGTGCAGATCGCCGAATGGATGCTTCAAGCGATCGAAAATCGAGAAAATCCCGAAAAATTAGCCGAACTCAAGCAGGAAGTCTGTGATTTTGCGGTGAAATTTCCTTTGCCGAGCGATCTGTGATAGAATATAATTATGAATTTAGCACGATTTTTTTCAAGAAAAAAAGAAAATAAAAAACTGGAGACTCTTTCGCTGTTGGCGATTGTGGCTGGTTTTTTGGCGATAGTTTTGCCAACTTTGGCGGCTGCTTCGATTTGGTTCGATGAAGCGTTTTCGGCGTATATTATTCGCTATGATTTTGCGAAAATTTGGCATTTTACATCTGTTGATGTTCATCCGCCGCTTTATTATTTTGCGCTAAAAATCTGGAGCTTAATCTTCGGCTCGAGCGATTTTGCTTTGCGCGCGATGTCGGTGTTTTTCGCGGTGGTAACAATTTGGGTGAGCTTTTGCTTGGTTAAGCGAATTTTTGGCGCCAAAACTGCGGCAATTTCGACGGCGTTTTTGGCAATTTCGCCGATGTTTGTGCGCTATTCGCAAGAAATTCGAATGTACACGATGGTGGCGTTTTTTGCCGTGTTGACAATTCGCGCGTTTTATGAGATTTATTTGGCGAAGAACTCCGAAAAAGCCAAAAAGAAATGGCAAATTTTGTTCGTAGTTTCGGCGGCACTTGGTATCTGGACGCAATATTTGTCGGGGCTGACTTTGGTGGCGCTGTGGATTTATCGCGCGATTTTGGTCCGAAAAAACTCGCCAAAAGCCAAATTTTCGAAATTCGTCAAAGAGTTTTTCGCCGAAAAATGGTTCGCGTTGAACGCTTGGATTATGGCGCTATTTTTGCCGTGGATTCCGTTCTTTTTGAAGCAAGCCGCCACGGTGAAAACGAATTTTTGGATTCAGGATTTGAGCTTTAATACTTTGCCGAATTATATTTCGAACTTTTTCACTTTTGTAAATTCTGGTGATTTGAATGGCTGGTGGTGTTTGGCGATTTTTGCTACTTTGGCTTTAATTATTGTTGCCGCGCGAAAAATCCCAAAAAACTCTTCGAAAGATATGTTCTTTTTTGGATCTTTGGCGATTTTGCCCGCTGTAGCGCTTTTTTTGGCGAGTATGCCGCCCGCAAAGTCGATTTTTGTCGATAGATATGCTTTTTCTGGAATTGTATTTTTGGCGCTATTTTTGGGAGTTTTAATTAGTGTAATCTGGAAAAAAGAGCGAAAAATAGCTTGCTTGCTTGCGATTTTTGTGTTGGCGCTTTTCATTTATGGGAATTTTGAAATTAATCTTCAGCGTGGATTTTCGAAAACTTCGAACGAAACAACCGAAACTCGCCAAATTGTCGAAAAAATCAAATCTCAAGCCAAACAGGGCGAGCCGATTATTGTTGAATCTGGCTATTTCTTTTATGAAGTGGCGCAATATTCTACCGACGAAAATAAAGTTTGGTTTACAGATTGGACGCAGGATTATCGAGTTGGATCTCTTCGGATGTTGGCAGATTCTGACGAAAATAAAATCAAAGATATTTCGGAATTTTCGAAAAAATATTCGACAGTTTGGGTGATTTATAATTATGGCGAAACTCAAAAAGAGCCAATGGATTCGAGTTGGAAGTTGGAATATCAAGAGGTTGTCAAGGATAAGCTTCTCGATAAAAATCATTATTTGATTCAGAAATTCTCTATTCAAAAATAGGCTTGAAATTTCTTCCGACTTGTGGTAAGATAGAGAAGTAAGCACCCGTAGCTCAACTGGATAGAGTACCTGGCTTCGAACCAGGCGGTTGTAAGTTCAAATCTTGCCGGGTGTACCACAGAAAACGCATCAGTCTTTAGCTGGTGCTTTTTCTTTTGTGCTAAAAAACTTGCGCTAAATATTCATCTCGTGATATAATCGAATTATGGAAAAGTTCAAAAATCTCACAATTGAAGAAAATATTAACCTTGGTCAGCTCACGACAATGAAAATTGGCGGGCAAGCAAAATATATCACAGTAGTGAAAAATATCGACGAAATTCGCGAAGCTCTGGAATTCGCGCAGCAGGAGAATTTGCCGATTTTTGTGCTTGGTGGCGGAAGCAATACCATCGTCCACGACGAAGGTTTTTCTGGCTTGGTGATAAAAAATGAGATTTTTGGGCGAGAACTTTTGAGCGAAGATGATTTTTCGAAAACTTTCAAAATTGGTGCCGGCGAAAACTGGGACGAATTTTGCCAATGGGTGGTTCGCGAGCAGAATTTGAGTGGTTGTGAGGCAATGGCGATGATTCCTGGCACGGTTGGCGCGCTCCCCGTTCAGAATGTTGGCGCTTACGGGCAGGAAACTTCGCAGATTTTCGAAAGTTGCGAGGCAGTGAATTTGGAGACTGGCGAGCTGGAAATTCTTTCGAAGGAAGACTGTCGGCTTGGTTATCGTTCGAGCATTTTTCGTGAAGAAGCTGCCGGGAAATATTTCATTACATCTGTAAATTTGCGACTTTTCAAACAGGCGCAAAAAGTTCCGTTGTATTTTTCGGTTGAAGAATATTTCAAAAATCACGGAATCGACGGCGAAAAAGCTGCGCCAATTCAGATAATGGAAGCGGTGATTTTTTTGCGAAGCGAAAAATTGCCCGATCCAGCCGATATTCCGAGTGCGGGAAGTTTTTTCAAGAATGTGGAAATTCCGGCTGCGTCCGCTCGCCAGTTCTTGGCTGTTCATCCTGAAGTCTTGATTCTACCGAGTGAAAGAAAAGGATTCTTCAAAATCCCGACGGGCTGGCTAATTGACGCGGCTGGTCTTCGCGGAAAAATCATCCACGGAATGCGCCCACACGACAAAAACGCACTAATTTTAACGAATATCTCAGCCAAAAATTACGCAGATTTAGCAGCCGCACGCGCCGAAATCCAGCGAGTCGTCAAAGAAAAATTCGGTTTCGAAATCGAACAAGAACCACTCGAAATATAAATCACAAAATAAAAGTCGGCCTACTGTAGCCGACTTTTGTGTTTTGCTGTAAAAATTACAGATTTGTATTATTCGAATCTTCGGTAGTTGCTTCCGGGGCTGGAGTTTCCGCTGTAGGAGCGGCAGGTTGTGCTGATTCGGTATAAACTGTTTCTGTTGTATATCCGAGAATTGTACCTTCGGCAAGACTTGGCCTTCCGAGCGAATCATTCCAAGTTGAATTGCTAAATCCAGCGATATAATACCAAATAATTGTAGTAATTCCACCAGTGATAAAACCAAGTGGGAATAGAATGAAAATATCCGACTTGTCTAATTTCTTGCTGATTTCATTTGCTGCAAGACACATAGCTACCGAAAGCGCAATTCCACCGAAGAACGGTACAAAGGCTAAGAAGATTAGCGCGCCGCTATATCCGCCGAGTTCAAGGAACTTCCATTCTCTGTAGATTGGAACCCAAGCTTTCCAGCCTGGAAGTCCGGCTTTTTCGAAAATTTTCATTTTAGCGATTGACGTTAGAATATAAACACCAAGAGAAATCATCATAATCATTCCCATATACGCCAATAATACAGCTAAAATACCTG
>JBAQCW010000005.1:0-120530 GCA_049294455.1 Candidatus Nanogingivalis sp.
CGATGTCGGCTCATCACATCCTGGAGGGGGAGCACCTTCCAAGGGTTCGGCTGTTCGCCGATTAAAGTGGTACGCGAGCTGGGTTCAGAACGTCGTGAGACAGTTCGGTTTATATCCGGCATGGACGTAAGGATTCTTGAGGAGATCTGTCTCTAGTACGAGAGGACCGAGATGGACGAACCTCTGGTGTATCGATTGTGGCCACCTGCCGCAGTGTCGAGTAGCTATGTTCGGTTAAGATAAGCGCTGAAAGCATATTAAGCGCGAAACTGACTCCAAGATTAGGAATCCCATGAGGACACAGAAAGATGATCTGTTTGATAGGAGCAAGGTGTAAACCTGGTAACAGGCTAGCCGAAGCTTACTAATAGTCCAATCGCCTTTTTATGTCCATATCTGCTGAAATAATCTTGCATTATTAACGCGGATGTGGTAGACTTAACTAGTAATTGGTGATTATCAATAGATAATCGCTGGTCGATCTTAATATCTTGGTCATCCACCAAGGACATCGAAATGAGGTTTTGGCTCACCGCTTAGGAATATGTGGCGAGTTGAAGCGCAAAACCTTTTTTCGGTGCCCATGGCGCTGGGGAAACACCTGTTCTCATTCCGAACACAGAAGTTAAGCCCAGTAGCGGCGAGCATACTGCGAAAGCGGGAAATTAGCACGGTGCCGAATTATAAAGAACCCCTCCGAATAGGTGGGGTTTTTTCGTGGATAAAATTATTTAATGCTTTTATATATTACAGTAAGAAATATTTATTTTCGTAATAACTCAAAAAGTATTTTTTCACCAATCTCGATAGGGAAAACTGAAATATGAGTTAATTTTTTGTGTCGCAAAATATCTCGAACTTCTTCAACTTTCTCAAAAGGCACTTCGATGTGGCAAATATCAAATATTGAAATATTCGCAAGAGAGCGAACTTCGACCTCACTGAACATTTTTGGTAATTTGGCGGTTTTTCTTAATTTTGATATTCCTAAAATAACAGGGAAATTTCCGTCTATATCTGAAAATTTATGAAAGGCGTCCCAAGTGGTTCGGCCTTTTTTGTTTACTTTTGAGCTCCAAGAATTTTTCGAGTTGGTTTTTACTCGCCGTCGCCAGCCCCAGACGCGAACTGCGCCCACGAAAAAGTATTTTGTATACATTGTAAAATACATCTTTGCGTAATATTTTGATAGCCAAAAAGCCGAATTCCCGGCCCTGTAAGCGGGTTTTTCGGAATTTTTGACTCTGTGTATGTCTGCGTAACAACGCGCGATTTCACGGCTTTTTACGAGCGAAATTGAGTTCATAATTAAGTCGTTCGAAAGAATCGAAAGATATTTATCTTTGTGAGTTTTTAATCCGTCTTCGAAAACCAGCGTTAAAATATCTTGAATTTTGCCATTTTCATACTTAAATTTGCCCGTTCCGTGCTAAAAATTAACCTTCGAAATACTTTTCTTGTATTCTTCGATGTCTTTTTGTGGAATTTCGAAAGTCGGCGCTTCTATTCGTGAAAAATCTTTTTCGAAAAAGTAATTTCGAAGCTTTTTGCCGGCAAAAAGTAGCAGAATTTCTTTTGGTAATTGGTTGTAAAATGATTTATTTTTCATAAAAACTAATTAAAATTATATCACATAACAGATTGAAATTCTATAATCTATATTAAAAAATAAAAAAGCCCTTATGTAAATATTGACAAAAAGCATAAGTTGTGCTATAATTTTAACATAATCAGCAAAAAAGATTAATTCAATAAAGAACAAAGGAGATTAAATGGCTGGAACAAAAGCAGGTGGTGCAAAAGCTGCCGCAACAAATAAAGCAAAATACGGAAAAGATTTTTATTCGAAAATCGGTAAAAAAGGTGGTCAAAACGGAACAACTGGTGGCTTTGCTGCTAACCGTGAATTGGCGCGAATCGCCGGACAAAAGGGCGGACGAATCAGCCGTCGCGGACCAGCAAAAACTTCGATTGTAATGAACCAAGAATCTGAAGAATCTATCATCGAAGTTCGCCGAGCTGCTTAATTTGGCGAAAAAAGAAAATAGACTTTCGAAATTTGAGAGTCTATTTTTTTGTTCGTCGTAGGTTTTTGAAACGAGAATCGTTGACGCTCCAAACTGCGCGACAAGCGGGGCATTTGTAGCTCAAATCGCTTTGTTGAAAGCCGTTCACGAGGCAATTTGGACATAGGCTTCGTTTGTGGAGCCAGTCGCGATAAGTGTCGAGGTGATTTTCGACTGAATCGTCGCTGATTTTTATACTATATTTTTGCGAAATTTCGCGCGCAGTTTGCCAAGCTTCGACCTCCATCTGTAAAAGTTCGATATCTATCTCGAAATCGGAGTGCGAATTTAGTGCGTGACCGAGTTCGTGGAGAATTTGTGTTTCGAAATCTGGCGAATTTGTAAAAAAGATGGTTTGAGTTTCGAAATTCCAATGAAAATCCTCGCCAGCCGCAAAGTTGAATTGCGGAAAATCTGCGCGAAGTTTTTCAATTAAAATTTTGTTCATATTAACATTTTACGATTTTTTCGTCAAAATAAAAAGGTTGATTTTTTACTATAAAACAGGTATAATGGAAATAATCTTATAAGCAGATTTTTTGAATGTGCTTAAAGAAATACAATAAGGAAGGAGTCTTAAAAGACTAATGGCTACAGCCAAAAAATTAACAATGGACGAATTGTTGGCGTCTGCTCCAGAGAGCGTAAACCAACTAAACCAAGGCGAAACTGTAGAAGGAACAATTCTTTCGGTTCGCAAGCACGAAATCTTGATTGATTTGGGTGCGAAAGGTGTAGGATTTGTTCCTCGCCGAGAAGCTGGTCATTCTCGAAATTTGGTTGAGGGTGAAACAGTAACAGCAAGTGTTGTTGATGTGGAAATGGACAACGGTATGTCGCTACTTTCGCTTCGAAAAGCTGCGAAAGATCGAGGTTGGGAAGAAGTTCTCGCTAAACTCGAAAGCGGTGAAATTATCGAAATCGTTCCAATCGACGCGAACCGTGGTGGTTTGCTTGTGGAATACGAAGGAATCCGCGGATTCTTGCCAGTTTCACAGCTTTCAGCAGAACATTACCCACGAGTTGGTGCGAGCGACAAAGATGAAATTCTTGCTCGTCTAAACGCACTAATCGACAAAGCAATCAGCGTTCGAATTCTTGACGCAGATCGCAAAACCAACAAGCTAATCTTCAGCGAAAAAGAAGCTATCAAAGACGGTCTTAACGAACGATTCGAAAGCCTAAAAATCGGCGACGAAGTTGAAGGTGTTGTGACTGGCGTTGTAGATTTCGGCGTCTTCGTTAACATCGAAGGAATCGAAGGTTTGGTTCACATCTCAGAAATTTCTTGGGAGCGAGTAAACAATCCAAAAGATTACGTAAAAGTTGGCGACACAATCAAAGCAAAAATCATTGCTATCGACAAAGATCGTCTAAGCCTTTCGATGAAACAGCTTACCGAAGATCCTTGGCTAACAGAAGTTGAACAATTCAAAAAAGGTTCGAAAGTTGAAGGAACTGTAACTCGAATCACACCATTTGGTGCTTTCGTACAGATCAGCCCAGCAATCGAAGCGCTTGTTCACGTTTCTGAACTTGGCAAAGGCAACGATGTAAATCCAGAAAATATTTTCACTTTGAACGAGCGAAAAGAATTCGTAGTGATCGACATCGACAAAGAAGGTCGAAAGATCTCGCTAAGTTTGGCGAAATAATTCGACAAAAGATAAAGTTCTTGCGTTGAATACTCGAAAATCGGTTTTTCTAAAAATCGGTTTTCGAAGTTCAGCGTACGAAAATTAAAACCAAGAGGAGGTTAAAATGAGTCAAAAGAAAATCGTAAATATCACAGATTCTATCACGGTGGATGAACTTGCTGGTGCGTTAAATCTGCCCGTAACAACTCTGATTGGTGAACTTTTCAAAAACGGAATTGTGGCGACGATCAACCAGCGAATTGATTTTGAAACGGCTACAATCATCATTGAAGAACTCGGGCTTGAAGATGTTGAACTTCATAAAAAAGAAAAAGCGGATGCTATCACTTCGCGACTTCAAAAAACTCACGAAATTTCCGAAAATGCTGTTCCGCGACCTCCGATCGTGGCTGTGATGGGACACGTTGACCACGGAAAAACGACACTTCTTGATACAATTCTCGGCACAAAAACTGTTTCTGGCGAGGCTGGTGGAATCACTCAGCATATTTCCGCCTATCAAACCGAGCGAAAAGGCCGAAAAATCACACTTCTTGACACTCCTGGCCACGAGGCCTTCGCGGCTCTTCGTCAACACGGAGCAACTTTAACAGATGTGGTGATTATTGTTGTGGCGGCTGACGACGGCGTGAAACCTCAAACTGTCGAAGCGATTCGATTTGCGCAAAATGCCAACGCAAAAATCGTCGTGGCGATCAATAAAATGGACAAAGAAACCGCAAATCCTGATCTTGTCAAAGGGCAATTGGCGGAGCGTGGTTTAATGCCCGAAGAATGGGGCGGTGATGTTGTGATGGTGCCAATTTCGGCGAAAAATGGCACAGGCATCGACGATTTGCTTGATATGGTTCTTTTGACCGCCGACATGGAAGAACTTCGCGCCGACGAAGGCATTCCAGCTGAAGGTTTGGTGATTGAGTCTCATATGGAGGTCGGTAAAGGTTCAGTTGTGTCGCTTCTTGTTGAGCAGGGCGACATCAAGCAGGGTGATTTCCTTGTGGCTGGAACAACTTACGGAAAGGTTCGAACTTTGCTAAATTACAAAGGTGAAAACCTTAAAAAGGCCGGCCCTTCAACACCTGTGACGGTGACTGGCTTCAAAGAGCTTCCGCAGTTCGGCGATATTTTCAAGATTGTTAAGAATGAAAAAACCGCTCGAACGCTTTCACAACAAGCTAAAATCGAAGCCGACAAAAACGCCGCGACCACCAATGTGACTGGCGCAGATTTGCTAAAAATGATGAATCAAAAACACGACGCCGAAGATTTCAACATTCTTATCAAAGCCGACGTTCAAGGTTCGTTGACATCTGTTTCTGACAGTTTGCGATTGATTGAAACCGGCGGCGAAGTTAATCTTCATATTGTCAAATCTGGAATTGGCAACATTTCCGAAAACGATGTTCGGTTGGCGGCGGCTGGCGAAAACACGATTATTTATGGCTTTAACGTTGAATTAACTCCAGCCATCAAGAAAATTGCCACTCGCGACCGCGTCGAAGTTCGAATTTACAAAGTGATTTACGAACTCCTTGATGATGCTCGTGCCGAAATGGAAAAATTGCTCGCGCCAGAAGTTGTCGAAACCGAAATCGGTTCGCTCGAAGTCAAAGGTGTTTTCCGCACGATGAAAGAAGAAATCATCGCCGGTGGAGAAGTGAAATCTGGCCGAATTTACGCTGGGCTTCTCGCTCGAGTTATCCGAAAGAAAGAGCAAATCGTCGAAGTCGAAGTTACGAGCGTTCAGCGTCAACAACAAGAAGCTAAAGACGTTGTCGAGGGTGAAATGTGTGGTCTTTCGCTCAAAACGCAGAAGAAAATTCAGCTTGAAATTGGCGACAAGCTCGAATTCTTCACTCGCGAAGTTGTTGCGCGCAAACTCAAAGGTTAATTTTTAAGACAGAAATCGCTCTCGGGCGGTTTTTGTTTTGATTGACAAAATAACACGCTTATGCTATAATCTAAAAAGATGGAAAATCGCAAAACAAAAAGTGAAAATTATCAAAATACAGATGAAAATCGCGAAAAATTCGTTAAGGATTTTAACGAAAATGTTTTGGATTTGGAAAAATTAAATGATCAAGAAAACGCGTTCAGGGTTGAGCGCGAGCTCGAAGATGACCAAAAAATCGATTTTTACACTTTGCGCGGTGGAAAATTTAATTTGCTTGTAAGTTCGCCGTTTCTTGGTTTTATGAATCCCGCAAGTGGTGATGGGCGAAATTCTTTGATGAATAGTCAAGAAGACATCATCCGAGCTTCAAAAATGTCGCTCGAAGATGTTCGAAACGCTTATGGATTTGGAAATAATTACATTTCGGCGTCGTTGATTTCTGATGAGAATTTTCAGTCAATTAACTGGGGTAAGAGCCCGTGGAGTTTTGGTTATTCGCAAATTTTGCCAGAAGATTTGATCAATGGCGGAACGAGCGATCAGTTTACTCTTGGCGAAAAAACCGAGCGTGGTGAATCTGGCAATCTGGCTGAAAATCTTTTCGAAAATATTCATTTTGATGATGGCGGCTATAACGAAATCGCGCTTTGGCGATATTCTGCGCAAAACGAGCCTCGAAAGCCGGATTTTATCGTGGCAACAGATCGTTCGGTGGTGGAATTTGGCGGAAAAAATCTTCCGCTCGCGATGAAAGCTGCGGCTGAATTTGATATTCCGTTGGTTTTGATTCAGCGAAGTGGATTCGAAAGTCAAAAACTCGAGAAAATTGAACGGGCTATGGAAGCGAATTTTAACGGCGAGATTTCTGATGCGGATTTTTTGAATTTGTATTTGCGTGGCGCGCAAAGTTTCGAGCAAGAATATTCGCCCGAACAAAAACTTTACGCCAACGACGCGTACGAGCGACATCTGGAGAATGTCGCCGAAATTATGGAAAATCTTCGCAAAAACCAAAATTTCGAAACTAAAAACGGAGAAGAATTAGCCGAAAATCTTCAAAATATTCGCGAGATTTTCGCCAAGCGCGACGCGGTGATTCAATCTTGGAGCGACGCTTTTCTTTCGAAAGCTGGAATTTCGAAAGGTTTTCGCGCGGAGATTTTCGAAAATGAAAATGGTGAAACTGAGCTCGAATTTGTACCTTCGCAGACCGAAATCAAGCTTCAAAAAATTATGCTCGAAGCCGAAATGGCGACGCTTTCGAAGTTTTTGGACGGCGGGATTGATTTTCCGGAGAATTTTAAGCCATTTTTGGAGAAGGTTGAGGCTGATTTTGTGGAGATTGGCGATGAAAAAATGAAAATTAGCGATGGATTTTGGCGGGTTAATTTGGGTGAAATTTGGTTTAGGCTTGATGAATTTGAAGGAGTTTTTAACGGAAAATTGAAGAAAAATCGCAATTTTATCGGCGACAGATTAAAACTTTCGCAAGAAGAACTTCAAAAATTGAACGATTTGGCTGAAAAAAATTGAAAAATAATTTTGCTTATGTTAAAATAGAAATAACTAAACAAGGAAAAAATATGTTTGAATTAGACGAAAAATTTTTCGAAGAGATTGGCATAAATCGAATGCCAGAAACTGAGCGAGAAGAGTTCAAAAAGCACATTCAAGAAGAGGTTGAGGTTCGTGTTGGTGAGCGAATTTCGGACGGGATTCCTGTCGAAAAATTGGATGAATTCGAAATGATTGTCGACGGCGATTCGGATTTTGTTCAAAGCTGGATTTTGTCGCACGCTGCGGATTATAAAAACGATCCGATTTATCGGGCGTTTTTGGCGCAAAATGGCGGTCAAGAGAGTGCGGAAATTACAAATGAATTTGCCGCAATGAAATGGCTCCAGCTCAATCGACCAGATTTCACGCAAATCGTGGCAATTGTGATGGACGAAATGAAGGGCGAACTTCGCGCGAATATCGACAAAATCGTTGGATAAACAAAAATCGAGCTTCCAAAAGAGGCTCGATTTTATTTGGCTTATTTTAGATAGCCATTAATGTAGCTTTCGGCGGGCATTTGTTTGCCGCTCGGCGCGGTGATTTTTTCGATTTGTAGGAATTTTCCGTCGCTGAATTTGATTGTTAGTGGCGAATTGTTTGAGTTTTCGTTCACGACTTTGGCGGAATTTACAATTAGGAGATTTTCGCCGATTTGAATTTTACTTTTTGGGAAAATTTCGAACGCGCGAATTTGCCTTTCGGCTTGCTCGGCTGTTTGGGTTTCCGGATTTAGAATCGCGTCGGATTTCTTTAATAATTGGCAGTAGGTGGCTTCGGATTCGTTTTGCGGGTTCGCAGTCATTTTTGCGCTCATAATCGCAGGAAGGTGATTTATAAGCATTTCTGCGCCAATTTTTCCGCAAGTATTGTAAAGCTCCGAAGATGTTTCGTTGCCTTTGAGCGGAAATTCTTCCTGGATGTAAACATCGCCAGCGTCCATTTCTTTTGAGAGCGACATAATCGACACGCCGGTTTTTTTGTCGCCGTTGAAAATTGTGCTCTCGATTGGGCTTGGACCGCGATATTTTGGCAAAAGTGAAGGGTGGACATTTACGATTCCGCCGTCGAAAAGCTCGATGATGTTTTGCGGAATAATTCGCCCAAAACTGACCAAAACGCCAATCGGTCGAACTGGCAAATTTTCGACAAAATCAACAATTTCGCTCATTTTCGAAGGTTGAAGAACGGGAATGTTGAATTTTTCGCCGATTTTTTTAACGGTTGGAGCTTGGAGTTTTTGTCCGCGACCTTTTCGCGAATCAGGTTTTGTGATGATTGCGGAAATTTCGAAGCCAGCATCAATAAGCGCTTGGAGCGAGATTGCCGAAAATTCTTCTGTGCCGAAAAAAACAATCGGGCGATTATTTGGGGAGTTTGTAGACATATTCGTACCTATCTAAAATTCGTTTATATTGGTGACAGTTGGCGTATTCGTATTTATATTTTCTGAATAATCTGGCGAGTATAAACAACTATTATAAAGTCCGGTCAAATTACTTAACGCGTTATATTTTTCGCGATTACTTGTGTTTGGATTGTTGGCGACATCTTCTAAATTGCGCGCGGCTTCTTCGAGCTTTTTGTTGAATTCTGCCGAAAATTCCTTGGCCTCAAGCTGTCTTTTTTGTTCTATTTTGGCTTGTTCTTCCTTTAGCTTGATTCTATTTTGTTCTTTTTCGATTTCAGCTTTTCTTATTTTGAATTCTTCGCTTTCGAAGGTTAATTTTTGGTCTAAATATTCGATTTCGACTTTGTCTGCGTTCTTCATTGAGTGAATGGTTATGGGTTTTTTATAAATATTGAAATTAGACGAACCGCTGATTATGTATGGAAAATCCGTATATTGATGAGCGAGTTCTTTGTGTTCTTCGAGCGTTTTTTTGCCGTTAACATCAAAAAAAGTGATTTTTGGCTTGAATGTTTTTAGCTTAAATTCGGTTCCGTCTGAGCTTTTTACTGAAATTTCAACTTTATTGAATGTAAGATCTGAGCCATCTGTACTATTGTATTGTGAATAATTTTTTAGGCAGGATATTTCTTCATCTTGAAAGTAGCAACTTTTTATTTTTCTAAATTCAACTTCGAAAACGACTTTTTTGTAGTTTTCTTCATTTTTTTTGCTCGAAAGATTGATTGCGAAAATAAGGAACAGAGTGAAAAATATCGCAAAAAATCCGGCGATAAAAAGCGGTTTGTTGTTTTTCATTAATCCTCCCACAAATCCGCGTTGTCTTTGATGTCTTTTTCATAGTTTAGCGGTTGAAGTTCTCCGGCGTCGTCTAATCTATAAAAAGCGTGTTTCTGCCCGCGAATATGGTCGATGAAAAGCACGCCGTTGGTGTGGTCGATTTCGTGTTGAAGAACTCGCGCCAAGAAATCTTGCGCTTTGATTCGGACTTCGTCACCGTTGATGTCCATCGCTTTGACGCGAATTTTGTTGTGGCGGGGAACTTTTCCATAAATTCCTTTGATCGAAAGGCAACCTTCGAAATCTTCGACGATTTTTCCTTCGAATTTGACGATTTCTGGGTTGATTAGCGCGATGAATTCTTGATTGGATTTGTCGTCCAGATCGGCGCGAACTATGATGATTTTGTAGAGTTTGTCGATCTGTGGAGCAGCCAAAGCTGCCGAAATTTCGTGCGGGTGAGATTTTTCCCAATCGAGGCTGGCGGCGATCATATTTTGAATGATTTCGCGAATTTCATCAGTGATAATATGAACGCGCTCGGCTTTTTTGCGCAAATTTGGGTTGGGTAGAGTGATAATATCTTCTGCTTTCATTGGTTTTATTATATCATTTTTGTATGGGAAAATCAAAAAAGAGCTTGACAGAATACATACATACATACTATAATTAGTGGCAGAAGTCTGAATTGGTGGATTTCTCGGTGAGCGACGCACGCTCCGCACCTTGAAGAAAGAGGTGGCTACTATGCCTTGGGGTAATAATGACAATGCTAATACGCCAGATAATTTTGGCAATGGCGAGAGTTATGGTGGGGCAACTCATGCAGCAGATTCTAACGGGGATCCAGTAACTTTTGCTACAGACGGTAATGGTGGAACTTACATTTCGGCTGGTCATGTAAGCTCTCCTAATGATTTTTGGGGCTATAGAGATGATGGTTCTAAGGGTCATGATCACTATAAGGCGGATGGATCTTCTGATTTTGGAAATAACCATGATGGAGATCGCGGTCGTTATCCTTAATTTTTTACGGCGAACTGATTTAAGTTCGTCAATTTTTATGAAAGGTTTATCATGAAAAAGTATTTGAAAATTCAAAAAATCCTACACGAGATTTCGCCAAAAACTGAAGCGACGGAGTTTTATGCTTTGTGTTTACTTGCGATGGCTTATTTTGAAAATGACGATTTTGAGATGATTGAGTTTCTCGACAAAGAATATTACGGCAAAATGATTGCGGACGGATACGGTTTTTCGAGCTCAGAAAATGAATTTTCGCCAAGCGTTGTTGAGTTTGGCGAATTTGTTGGATTTTTGAATGAGGACATTCAGAAAATTCAAAACGGCGAAAAAACCAAAGCGGAAATCCGTGCGTCGATGTGGGAATATTTTCAAGAAAATATCTCAAAAACTAAATAAGCCCCGAATCCAAATCAACCCGCCAATGCGGTAAATTTTGAAATTCGCGCGCGATTTCTAGCAATTCGCCGCGTTTTTTGCTTTTGATGACAATTTGCCAGCGATAAGTTTCGCCGATTCGCTCATAAAAAGCTGGCGTTGGCCCGAAAACTTGAACTTTTCCGGCGTATTTTTTGCGAATTTCTCGCGCGATTTTTTGTGAATTTGCGACGGCGGATTTTTCGGTTTTATAAACACAGGTCAATTTTAACAGATAAACAAACGGCGGATAATTTTGCTTTTTGCGATTTTCGATTTCGAAATTATAAAACTCGTCGAAATTTTGCGAAATCCCGAACTGAATCGATTTGGCTTTTGGCTGATAAGTTTGAATCACGACATTCGTTTCGCTGGAATGGCGACCGACGCGCCCGACGACTTGCGCGAGAAGTTGGAAATTCCGCTCGCTCGAAGTGAAATCTGGCAAAGTCAAGCCTGCGTCCGCCTGAATTACGGCGACGGTTTTTAATTTTGGCAAATCCAAACCTTTGGCGATAACTTGCGTGCCGATGATAATGTCGATTTCGCCGTCGCGAATTTCGTGATACATTTTTTCGACAGTTTCGGACTTGTCGCTGTCGGCGTCAAAACGCATAATTTTCTTTTCTGGGAAGATTTTGCAAATTTCGGATTCGATGATTTTTGTACCAATTCCTTTGTGGATGATTTCCGCCTCGCCACAATCTGGGCAAGAGAGCGGAACTTTTTGCGTTCTTCCACAAATATGACAGCTCAAAATATGCTTGTCATGGTGAAGCGTCATCGGCAAAAAACAGTTCTCGCAAAGCGCCTGCCATCCGCAATTGTGGCATGCCGTGACATTCGCCGAACCGCGACGATTGTGATAAATTAAAACTTGCTTGTTTTCGCTCAGAGTTTTTTCGATTTCGGTCAAAAGTTCTTTCGAAAAAAATCGGTGAGATTTCGAACTTTTTTGCGTTAAATCAATTAGTTTGGTTTCTGGCGGTTGGGCATTTTTTTGTGCGAGTTCTGTGAGTTTGATGATTGGATTTCCGCCGTTTTTTTCGGCCAAATCTGCGAGAAAATAATCTTCGACCAGCGGAGTTGCGGAGCCAAAAATCGCTTTTGTGCCAGAATTTTTCGCCAAAAAACTCGCCACGCGCAGGGCAGAATATTTTGGCGTTTGGTCTTGCTTGAAGCTCGGTTCGTGGCATTCGTCGATCACGATCAAGCCGAGATTTTCGACCGGCGCAAAGATCGCCGAGCGCGCACCGATGATGATTTGCGGTTGTTTTTTGCTGGCGATTTCGAGCCAAGTTTTGTGCCTTTCGGCTTCGGTTTGGCGAGAATGAATGATTTTTATGTCTCTAAATTCGCGCGAAAAATTCGCCACGAGTTGTGAAGTTAGGGCGATTTCGGGCACCAAAATAATCACGGATTTTTTCGAAATTTCGAGCGTTTTTTTGGCTTGATTTATGTAAATTTCGGTTTTTCCGGAGCCTGTAATTCCGTGAAGAAGCACGGTTCCGTTTTGGATTTTGTCGAGTTTTTTGATCGCTTCAATCTGTTGTTTATTGTATAAAAAATTTGTACAACGCTCAATTTTCTTTGAACTTAAAATTTGTTCATTCTTTGTTGTTCGGCGGTTTTTTGAAATTCCGCTCGGCAAAATTCCACTCAAAATTTGAGCCAGTGGCGTGGCGTAAAATTCACTCATCCATTCAGCGAGCTCCAAAAAATGCGCCGGAAAATCCTTCGAAATTACGCGCAAAATTTCTCGCGTTTCGAATTCTGGCTCAGCGACTTTTTTCCAAACTACGCCGACGGCTTTTCGCTTGCCGACAGGAATTTCGACGATATTTCCGCGCTCCAAATTTTCGCTCGAAGCATAAGTAAAAACATCGCTCCCCGCGCGAATAATTTTGGTTGGCGCAATTTCGTAGTGGTATTTCATCTACTTTTATTTTATAATAAAAGTATGTATTTTGAAAATAGAAATTCGGCGGGAAATATTTTGGCGGAACAACTTTTCGAAAAATATCGCTACGAAGACTGCGCGGTGATTGCCTTGAATGAAGGTGGAGTTTTGGTTGGCGAACCGATCGCGGCGACACTTCACAGTGTTTTGACTTTGCTTCTTAGTGAAGATGTCGAAATTCCGGGCGAAAGTTTGAGTCTTGGAAATGTTTCGCAAAATGGAAATTTTCTTCAAAATTCTTTTATGACGCAAGGTGAATTTGAGGGCTATCGAGATGAATATTTTGGATATTTTGAGCAGGAAAAGCGCGTCAAATTTCACAAAATCAATCAGCTTTTGGGCGATGGCGGAACGATTTCGCTCGATCTTCTTCGAAATCGAAATTTAATTTTGGTTTCGGACGGTTTTACCGATAGAACTTCGCTTGACGTGGTTTTTGATTTTATCAAGCCGATTGATCACAGAAAAATCATTGCCGTTGCGCCAGTTGCCAGCGCTGAAGCAATCGATCGACTTCACGTTAAGGTTGATGAAATTCACATTCTCGATGGCAAAGCGAATTACATTTCGACAGATCATTATTATGATGAAAATGAAATTCCCGAGCGTGAAGAAATCGTTCAAAAAATCAACAACATAATTATGAATTGGCGCTAAAACGCTTGCGAAAATTGCCAAAATTTTGTAAAATAGATTCTAAAGGTTAGAGAGATGGTAGATTTGGATATTTTTATTACATCACGGGTAAAACGAAAACTTGTCGTTTTTTTTGTGACTTATCCTGCCATCAAAATGCACACTCGCGGTTTGGCGAAACTTTTGAAAGAAGATCCAGGAAACATTCAACGCGAACTTGTTAAGCTCGAAAAATCTGGTTTTTTGGAGCGCGAAAAAAAGAAAAACACTTTTGTTTTTTCGACGAACACTAATTTTTTGTTCTTCAAAGAACTTCAATCTATGGTGATGAAAGTTCGCGCCCAGCAAAATGTTTCGCGCACGCCACGTTTTTTGGAAAATTCTAAAAAATAGGCGGTTGTTTTGACTTCCGAACAAATTATCGAAAGAATTCTTGAAAATCGCGGGATTTCGAAAGAAAATTTCGAAGCTTTTTTGAATCCAAATTACGAAAATCAGCATGATCCGTTTTTGCTGCCAGATATGGAGCAAGCGGTTGATCGGCTAGTTGAGGCTCACAAAAATCAAGAAAAAATCACGATTTACGGCGATTACGATGTTGATGGCGTTTCGGCTTCGACGATTATTTTGGATGCTTTTCAGAAATTTGGCTTCGAAAATGTTGATTATTTTTTGCCAGATCGCTTCAAAGATGGCTACGGAATGAACGAGCGTGGCGTGAAGGAGTTGGTGGAGCGCGGCACGAAGTTGATTTTGACGGTTGACTGCGGAAGTTTGAATCACGCCGAGATTGATTTTGCGAAAGGTTTTGGAATCGACACGATCGTGACAGATCATCACAATATTGCCGAAATTCAGCCGAATGCTGTGGCGGTGGTGAATCCTCGCCGACCGGAGAACAAATATCCGCTGGCTGAAAAATTCGCTGGCGTTGGCGTGGCGTTCAAACTGATTCAAGCGCTTCAAACTCGGCTCGAAGGTTTGCCGAAAGGGCAGGAAAAATGGCTTCTTGATATGGTGGCGCTCGGCACGGTTTGCGATGTGATGGAGCAAACTATCGAAAATCGCCAAAACACTTTTTGGGGCTTAAAAGTTCTCGAAAAAACTCGGCGCGCTGGGCTGAAATCGATATTGGCTTACGCTGGAATTTCGAATATTTCCAGCTCGACGCTCGGTTTTGTGTTGGGTCCGCGAATTAATTCGGCTGGTCGGCTCGAATCTGCCGAAATCGCGCTTAATTTAATGCTCGAAAGCGATCCGTTTCTTGCGCTCGAAAAAGCCAAAAATCTCGATGAACTCAACAAAAAACGCCGAAAAATTCAATCCGAAGCGCTGGAAATCGCTATCAGAAACGCCGAAGAATTTTCGAATGACAAAGTGTTGGTCGTTGCCGACGAGAGTTTTAATGACGGAATCATCGGAATTGTCGCTAGCGGTTTGCTCGAAAAATTCAAAAAGCCGGTTTTTGTGATCTCAATCGAAGGCGAAGTGGCGAAAGGTTCGGCGCGAAGTTTCGGTGGATTTTCGGCGAGCCAAGCTGTCGAAAAAGCCCGCGAGATCATCATCAAAGGTGGCGGACACGACGCTGCGGCTGGCGTGACGCTTCCGACCGAAAAAATCGCTGAATTTCGCAAAATCGCCAATGATTTTTACGAAGAACTTGGCTTGAAACCCGAGCAAGAAATTCTCGAACTTTTGCCAAAAAGCGACATTTTGCTGGAAGATTTTTCACCGATCAATCTGGAACTTTTCGAAAAAATAGCCAAATTCGAACCTTTCGGCAAAGGCAACGAAGAACCGATTTTCGAAATTCGTGGCGCAAAAGTTCTCGCGCGCCAAGAAATGGGCGACCAAAAACAGCACATCAAACTCACTTTAACAGATGGCGAACGCGAAATCAAAATGCTCAAATTCAACGCACCGCCAGAATTTTTTGCAGAAATTGGCGAAGAAATCGATGTGTTTTTCAGCCTCGGCTTGAATGAGTGGCAAGGGCGAAGAAGCGTCGAAGGGCAGATTTTACATTTGGAAAGGAAAAGGTTATAATCGAAATATGAGTAAAAAACTTCGAATCAATATGATGAGTTCAAGCGAAAAGGTTGCAGGGCAAGGAGTTTCTGGCGCGTATCGTGAATTGATGCGACTGCTGAAACGCGACGCCAAAAACGAGCTTGAAATCACGGAAAACAAGATCAAAAGTGCAGATATTACGCACTATCATACCATCGATCCGAATTTCTTTTTAACTACGCTAATAGGTAAAAAAGTTGGTCGAAAAATCGGCTATGTTCATTTTTTGCCAGAAACTTTAGACGGAAGTTTGAAAATGCCCGGAGTTTCTCGAAAAATCTTCGGAAAATATGTGACGAGCTTTTACAATCGAATGGATCATCTGGTGGTCGTGAACCCAATTTTTATCGAAGATTTGGTAAGTTTCGGAATTCCTCGCGAAAAAATTTCTTACATTCCGAATTTTGTGAACAAAGAAAAATGGTTTTCTCTCTCGAAAGAAGAAAAAAACGATTTTCGACAAAAAATGGGCTGGGAAGAAAATGATTTTGTGGTTATGGGTGCCGGACAAATTCAAAAGCGTAAAGGAATTGATGACTTTGTAAAATTAGCAAAAGCAAATCCAGATGTGAAATTTGTTTGGGCCGGTGGTTTTTCTTTTGGTAAAATTACTGATGGCTACGAAAAATACAAAAAAATTATGGAAAATCCGCCAAAAAATCTAAAATTCACAGGAATTATTCCGCAAGAAGAAATTCGAAAGTTTTATTCGACTGTAGATCTGTTCTTTTTGCCGAGTTTTAATGAACTTTTTCCTATGACGATTCTCGAGGCGGCGAGTTGTGGTGCGCCGATTATGCTTCGAGATTTGGAGCTTTATCGTGTGATTTTGGATGGAAAATATCTTCCGGCGAAAGATTTTGACGAGATGAATTCGCGCATTCATGAAATTTTCGAAAATAGAGATATTTTGGATGACTTGGCGAAGAAATCTGCGGAAATTTCGAAAGAATATTCGGAGGAAGCTTTGTTGAAGATTTGGCTTGATTTTTATCGCGAGCAGGCTGGAAAATAAAACACTTGATTTTCTTTTTAAGTTTTGTTAAAATATAAAGCAGTATGAGTATTAGTGTAACAAGAAAAGACCAGAAAGAAGCGAACGAAAACATCATTCGCCGTTTCAATCGAAAAGTTCTACAAAGTGGAGTTTTGAGTGAGGCAAAAGCGTCTATGCGATTCAGCAAGCCATTAAGCAAAGCTGAACGACGCAAAAAAGCTATCGTTCGAAATCAGCGCCGAGCTGAAAAAACTATGAAAATGCGACTTGGTATTCGCTAAATCACAAATTCCAGTCCGCGTGGCTGGTTTTTGTTTTATGAAAGGAGAAAAATGAAAGAACAAATCAACGCAGATCTTAAAACCGCGATGTTGGCGCGCGACACTTTTACTGCCGACACGATCAAAGGCTTGAAGGCTGCGATTTTGAACGAAGAAGTTGCCAAAAATAAGCGTGAAGAAGGTTTGAGTGACGCAGAAATCGAAGCGGTCGTGGCTCGAGAAGTGAAAAAGCGCAAAGAAGCGGCTGCACTTTTGGACGCCGAACGCGCCGAAAACGAGCTAAAAGAAGCTGAAATTCTTTCGAAATATTTGCCAGAAATGGCCAGCGAAGAAGAAATTCGCGAGTTTGTTGCCAGCGAAGTTGCAAAATTAGAAGAAAAATCGATGAAACAAATGGGCGTGATTATGGGCGCATCAAAAGCGAAATTCGGAAATTCAGCCGATGGCGCGTTGCTTTCGAAAATCGTGAAAGAAGAGCTTTCGAAATAGTTGCAAACTCAAAAATCGTTCGAAAATTTCGGGCGGTTTTTATTTTGCTCTAAAATTATTAACAAAATGATCAGGGGGTATAATTTTTGTAGAAAGGAAGATTATGTATATAGAGAGTAAAAGCAGTCTGAATCAATTCAGAGGGTATATGAATAGAAATAACGAAAGACTAAAGCTATACGAATATCTTAGAAAAGAGGGGATTGCGACCGGAACATATAAAGTTAGACTGGAGAGCGTTAAATATAATGACGAATATAAGACAGCCAACCTGCAGGTTAGATTGATTGACCCTTATAAATATAGTGGCTGTAACTTAAGTAATGTTACAATATTTATAGATTTAAGAGATACTATAACTAAAGATGGCGAAAATCACGGCATGCGGACAATGGTTGATATTTTTCGGATTCTTGATATAGATGAAGATGAAATAGAATCAGACATTAAGATTCCAGTTTTAGAAGGGTTATCGAATATTGTTGATAAGTATCTTTTGGCGGGATATAAGAATAAGGAATTTCTAGCTTATATTATCAATCGATATGGGGCGCGTGATTTTGGTAGAGAAAGAAATTATTTCTTTTATTCTGTAAACCCTAGAAGGTTAAAAAAGTTCCATGGAAAGAATGGAAGGTTTGCTGAGGTGTACTGAGGAGCCTGAAGAGGATGACGATATTCCAAACTGAGGAAAAGCTCATGAAATTCCCGATGATGCTATAGATTTGTCTGATATTCCATTTTAATATTTTTTTCGCCCTGCGGGGCGATTTTTATTTTTCGAAAAAAAGTTTTTGTGCTATAATAAAAAGCAGAAGATATATAAAATTTTAAGATAGAAAAGGTAAAAATGATTGTATTTTTTGGTCCAGCCGGAGCTGGTAAAAGTGTGCAGGGAAATTTATTGGCGGCGCGAAACGATTGGCGCTGGCTTGGAGCGGGGCAACTTCTTCGCGACAGTAAAGACCCTGAACTTCTCGCTCGAATGAGTACCGGAAAATTGGTTGAGCCGGAAATTGTCAACCGAGTGATGGGCGAGGCGTTGAATCGCGCCAATGACAAAGTTCGAAAAGTAATTCTTGATGGCTACCCACGCCAGTTGGCTCAGGCAAAATGGCTAATCGAAAACAAAGAAAATCACGGTCGAAATGTTGATCTCGTGATCGTTTTGGAAGTTCCTCGAAGCGAATTGATGCGTCGTCTCGAAATTCGTGGCCGAATGGATGACACTCCAGAAGTTATCGACGAACGACTTCGAATTTATCGCCAAGAAATGTATCCGGTTTTGAATTATTTCAACGAAAATGGCGTAAAAATTGCGCACATCGACGGAACTGGCACGGTTGGGCAAGTTCACGATCGAATTATGGAGGAGATCGAAGCGTGCGAAATTTAATCACAGGAAATAAAACCGAAGCTCAAATTCAAGCAATGCGCGAAGGTGGAAAAATCTTGGCGCAAATTTTGCGAGAAATCACAGAATTTGCTGAAGTTGGAAAAACCGGCCTCGAAATCGACGAATTCGCCCGTAAAAAAATCGCAGAATACGGCGCGAAATCGGCTTACACGACGCCAGAAGTGAATTTTCCGGGTGTGGTTTGCGTTTCGGTAAATGATTGTATTGTTCACGGCGCACCAAACGACACGCCTTTCGAAAAGGGCGATGTTGTAAAATTAGATATGGTTATCGAATACAAAAAAATGCTTGTAGATTCTTGCGTGACTATTGTTATTGGCGAAGAACCTCGTGGCGCGGTGAAAATGCTTTTGAACGAAACCAAAAAAGCACTTTCGGCGGGAATTTCTGTTGTGAAGCCTGGCTGTCGCGTTGGCGATATCGGTTCGGCTGTTGAAAAATCGCTCAAAAAAGCCAAACTCGGCAATGTTTATCAGTTGGTTGGCCACGGAATTGGCGAAACGATGCATCAAAAACCCGAAGTCCCAAATCAAGGCAAAGCTGGAACTGGCGCAACTTTTCAGGAGGGCGACACTTTTTGTATCGAGCCAATGGTGACGCTCGGCAAGCCGGAAGTTATTTTTGACAAGGCTGAAAACGGTTGGGATGTTTTGACAAAAGACGGCTCGATCGGCGCGCATTTCGAGCACACGGTTTTGGTGACAAAAGACGGCGTCGAAATCTTGACGATGGAGTAAAATGTCGCACAGCCACCACATCAAAAGCGGTAAAAATCTGAAAATTGCGATTTTTTTGAATTTCGCGTTTTTTGTGGTTGAGCTGATTTGTGGAAATATTTTCAATTCGAAGATAATACTTGCCGATGCACTTCACGATCTTGGCGACGTTTTGTTGCTTTTGACTTCGTTAATTTTTGACAAAATTTCTCGAAAAAAGCCAAATTCGAAGTATTCCTATGGTTTTCGAAGACTTGTGGTTTTTGGCGCGATTTTGAATTCTGTCGTTTTGTTGGTCGGCGTTTCGCAAATGATTCGCTGGATTTATTATGAAATCGCATTTCCGCACAAGCATCCTTTTGTGAATATTCCAGGGTTGGCGATTGTTTCGGTTTTGGGAATCGTTGTTAATTTGGTTGCGGCTTGGCGAGTTCACGGCTCGAAAAACATCCTTGATCGAACGGTTTTTGTTCATTTGCTCGAAGATTTGCTTGGCTGGATTATGAGTTTTTTAACCGCGATTCTGATTGGTTTTACTGGGCTTCATCAGCTCGATCAGATTGTTTCGATTTTGATTTTGGCGATAATTAGTTGGGGCTCGATTTCGAATGTTTGGCAAATTTCGAAGATTTTTCTTCAAGCGACGCCGAACGAAAAAGATTTGTTAAAAATCAAGCAAAAAATCTCGAAGATCTCGGGTGTTTCGAAGATAGAAAATGTTCATTTTTGGACTCTGGACGGCGAACATCATATTCTTACGGCAAGGATTTTTGTCGAAAATTTGAACAATTCGAAGAATATAAGAACCGAAATTTCAAAAATTTTGCCGAATTTTGGCGTGGTTGATTCAACAATTGAGACTATTGAAGATAAATAATTCGTCGAATATTTTTTGAGATTTTCTCAAAAAACTCTTGCTTTTTTGTTTTTTGTGTGATATAATAGTGAAGTATTTGGTCCTGCCACCTTAGCTCAGCTGGTTAGAGCAGCTGTTTTGTAAACAGCAGGCCTTCGGTTCGAATCCGAAAGGTGGCTCCAAATACATTTTTTATATAAGCTGGGATAGTGAAGCGGTCAAACACAACAGACTGTAAATCTGTCGGCAGTAGCCTTCGAAAGTTCGAATCTTTCTCCCAGCACCAGAAATTATCTCGAAAATCGTTCTCAAAAAAGAGGCGATTTTTTATTTTGCGCTTCAAAAATCCTTGCGAAAAATAGACAAAAGCGTTATAATAGACCTATGAATGAGAATTCTCGATATGTAGCAGGAGTTGATATTGGAACTACGGCGGTTCGATGCGTGGTGGCCAGTTTGAATTCCGATAATAAGCCGACAATTGTTGGTATCGGCGTACAAGAAAACAGCGGTATGCGAAAAGGTGTCGTATCGCATTTGAGTGGCCCTACTGAGGCTATTGACAAAGCGCTCGGTGACGCCGAACGAACCAGCGGTTTTCAGATTGATAGAGCGGCGTTCAGTATTAACGGCGCGCACATTTTGAGTACAAAAACCGACGGAATGGTGGCGGTTAATTCTTCGAATGGTGAAGTTTCTGATGATGACCTTGCTCGAATAGAAGAAGTTGCGACGATCGGAAAAATTCCTGCTAATCGAGAAATCTTGGAGTTTATCCCTTATTCTTATAGTCTTGACGGTCAAGATGGAATTTCTGATCCGTTGGGGATGCGTGGAACCCGCCTTGAAGTGCGAGCAAATGTCATTTCGGCGATGACTCCGCACGTCAATAATCTTCATCAAGCCGCCGAAAACGGAGATGTTGAGCCTGCGCAGACTATTCCGAGTGTTTTGGCTGCCGCACGAGCAGTTCTAACAGAGAAGCAAAAAGAAAATGGCGTTGCGGTTGTTGATTTTGGTGCAACGACAACTGGTGTGGCTATTTTTGAAGATGGTGATTTGCAATTTTTGCGAGTGATTCCACTGGGAAGTGTTAACATAACTAACGATTTGGCGATTGGGCTAAAAATCACTCCAGAAATCGCTGAAGATATAAAAACCAAGCACGCTATGGCTGGAATCCGTTCAGAACATACAGATATTATGGTGAAATCTGGTCGCGAGCATTACAGCTTTAATACTGAGCAGATTGACGAAATTGTTGATGCGCGACTTGAAGAAATTTTTGAAGAAATCGAGAAAACTCTCAAAGAAGCTGGCTGTGCGAAGCAGTTACCAAACGGAATCGTTCTTGTCGGAGGCGGAGCAAATCTCAAAGGTTTACCGGCTTACTCGAAAAAAATGCTCGAGCTCGCTTCTCAGGTTGGTGAAATCGAAGTCGCAAGCTCGATTTCTGATGACATTCGAAATCCAGAATTTGCAGCAGCAGTTGGTCTAATGCTCGAAAATATTCAGGATGTTCCGCGAGAAACTCGAATCGAAAAGCGACATAGCGGAATTTTCGCTAAATTATTTAATCGAAATAAATAAAGTGATATAATAGGGAGGAATAAGGAGTAGATTATGCCAGAAATTAAACCGAACGAAGTTCAGACTTTTGCAAAAATTAAGGTTGTTGGAATTGGTGGCGCTGGTGGTAGCGCTGTAAACCGAATGAAAGATGTTGGATTGAACAACATTGAATTTATCGCGATGAATACCGACGCACAGGCTTTGTACAATTCAAAGGCTGACACAAAGATTCACCTCGGTAAAGAAACCACAAACGGACTTGGCGCTGGTGCTGATCCGATTGTTGGTGAAACTGCCGCCAACGAATCTCGAGAGGAAATCAAAGAAGCGCTAAAAGGTGCGGATATGGTTTTCATCACTATTGGTGCTGGTGGCGGAACTGGCTCTGGTGCTGCTCACGTTGTGGCAGAGATTGCTCGTGAGCTTGGAATCTTGGTTGTTGGTGTTGCTACACGACCATTTGCTTTTGAAGGTCAAAAACGCAAGAAAAATGCAGATTGGGCTATTGAAGCTCTTGCGAAAGCGGTTGATACTTTGATTACAATTCCAAACGATCGACTTCTTCAAACTATCGATCGAAATATGCCACTTCTTGAAACATTTAAGATTGCCGATGATGTTCTTCGTCAGGGTGTTCAAGGTATTTCTGAACTCATCACGGAACACGGAATTATCAACCTTGACTTTGCCGATGTGAAATCAATTATGAGCAATGCTGGTTCTGCATTGATGGGAATTGGCCGAGCGAGTGGTGAGAATCGTGCGATTCGTGCCGCAGAACAAGCTATCGAAAGTCCAATGATCGAAGTTTCGATCGATGGAGCTCGTGGCGTTCTCTTCAATGTTGCTGGTGGCTACGATATGAGTATGAGTGAAATTCAAGAAGCCGCCGAAACGATTACGGGTGCGGTTGCTCCAGATGCGAATATCATCTTTGGTGCTACTTTGAATCCAGAACTCGAAGACGAGCTCGTAATTACGGTTGTCGCTACTGGATTTGATCGAGAATATGGCGATTTTTCTAACGCGACATCTCTCGAAAATGTAGTTTCGCAAACTTTCGGTATTAAAGATGAACCAGCCAAAACAGAACCTATTGATGAAGTTATTTCAAACGCAATCGACTTGGAGTTGAAAGAAGAGCAAGACGAACCAGCCGCCGATTTTACTGGACCGCTCCAAGGTGGAAATCTTTGGGATACTCCAGAACTCGATGACGACGAAAGCGATGTTCCAGCTTTCTTGCGACGCCGAAAACGAAACAAAAAGGAAGACTAATGAATTTTTCTCTGGATGAAACCAAGGTTTTAGAAAGCCGAATGTCTGCGGATGGTCAATCTATCCGTAGGCGTCGTGTTTCGCCAGATGGTGTTCGATTTACTACTTATGAGCGCATCGAAAAACCGCAAATTATCGTGATGAAATCGCATGGCGGTCGCGAGAATTTTGATCGCGAAAAGTTAAAAAATTCGATCACTCGCTCGATTGGTAAATTTATTTCTGATCTTCAAGTCGAAGAAATTATCAATCAAGTCGAAAATCGCCTACTGAAAAAATCGCACAAAGTTTCTTCTCACCAGATTGGCGAAGCGGTTTTGGATGTTCTTTTCGAGATGAACAAAGTAGCATATATTCGATTTGCGAGTGTTTTTAATGGCTTCGAAACAATCGACGATTTCGAAGAGATTTTAACGAAAATTAGAGGTGAAAATGAAATTAATAATGATTTATAAAGAAGAGAGCGATCACGCGCGCGAAGTTCGAGAGTTTTTACACGATTTCGAGCGACGAATCGGTAAAGAAATCGAAGTTCGAGATCCGGAGCATCGCGATAACGAATTTTTCTTGCGCGCTTACGATGTTGTGGAATATCCAACTCTTCTCGCAACAGATGACGACGGAAGAATGCTTTCGATGTGGCGCGGGCGACCTTTGCCGACGATCGACGAAGTAAGTTATTATGCGGGATAAATTTGATTTTTCTCGCATTTTTTGATAAAATAAATTAAAGCGTTTTGTTTTGGCAAATGAGCGGCTATCAACCGCGAAGCTCCGAGAAGAAAGGTTTTTACTGATTAGAACTCGGCGGGAGGCTCCGTAAAAGCTAAATTAAGGGCTAAAAGAATCACTTCTTTTGGAATCGAGATGGTAACGCCGGCGCGAGCTGGTTCTCGAATTCGAAAGAGGTGATTTTTAATTTTTAGGAAGGAGAAAAATGAAATTTCAAGCAAATTCAAGAAGAAGAGCAAAAGAATACGAAGCCGATGTTTTGGCGCGCTGGAAGGCCGAAAAAACTTTCGAGCAATCTGTTGAAAATCGAAGCAAAGATAACGCGTTTGTGTTTTACGATGGTCCGCCGTTTATCACTGGTGTGCCACATCACGGAACGCTTCTCAGCTCGATCGTCAAGGACGCCGTTCCGCGCTATCAAACGATGAAGGGCAAAAGAGTTGAGCGCCGTTGGGGTTGGGATTGTCACGGTTTGCCAGCAGAAAACTTCGTCGAAAAGAAGCTCGGCATCAAAACTCGACACGAAGTTGGCGAAAAAATCAGCCTCGAAGAATACATCACCACAGCCCGCGAAAGTATGGTGGCGACTGCTGGGCTTTGGGAAGGCACGATTGACCGAATTGGCCGCTGGGTCGAGTTCAAAAATGCCTACAAAACAATGGACAAAGAATTTATGGAAAGTGTCTGGTGGGCGTTCAAAACTCTCTACGAAAAGGGTAAAATCTACGAAGGCGAACGTGTTTTGATGTATGACACGGCTTGGGCGACACCGCTTTCGAAAGCCGAAATGACAATGGACAACGACGCTTACCAAACCGTCACCGATCCGAGCGTTTTTGTGAAATTCTGGTTGAAAGATTTTGTCGACGCGACTGGCGCCAAAGATAAAACCGCCATTCTCGCTTGGACGACGACTCCTTGGACGCTGCCAGCGAATATGGGCTTATTCATTAACCCTGAAATCACTTACGCCAAGGTGAAAGTTGGCGATGAATTCTTCATTTTGGCAAAAGATTTGATCGAAAAAGTTCTTGTCGACGAAAAGAAAAATCCGCTCGATTTCGAAGTTGTTGGCTTAGTTGACGGATCAGAATTGGTTGGTTTGAGCTATGAGCCACTTCTTCCAGATTACGCCTACAAAGGTGACGGTGAAGAAAACGCTTACAAAGTTTGGCCAGCAGATTATGTCAGCCTCGAAAGCGGAACGGGAATCGTCCACTCGGCGCCAGCTTACGGTGAAGAAGACTTTAATTTCGGAAAAGAATACGGAATTCCGGTTTATCACACTCTGGATGAATTTGGAAAATATTTGAGCGGTGAATTTGCCGGAAACGATGTTTGGGAATTCAACAAACCTTTGGCGAAAATCTTGAAAGAGCGCGGAATTGTCTGGAAAATCGACTACATTCGCCACGAATATCCACATAACCCACGCACTGGCCACCGTTTGATGTATCGCGCGCATCCGAGCTGGTTCTTCGACATTCAAGGTCAAAAAGATCTGATGTTGGAGCAAAACGAAAATATCAATTGGTTTCCAGCGCATTTGAAACACGGTCGATTTGCCAAAAACATCGAGGCGGCGCCAGATTGGAACTTGTCGCGTGATCGTTTTTGGGCGACTGCGATGCCAGTTTGGAAGTCCGAAAGCGGAAAAATTCGCGTGATCGGTTCTTATGCCGAGCTAAAAGAACTTTCTGGCGTTGAGCTTGAAGATTATCACCGACCTTGGGTTGACGAAATTACCTTCGAGATTGACGGCGAAAAATACACCCGAATCGACAAAGTTATTGATGGCTGGTTCGAAAGTGGTTCGATGCCGTTCGCGCAGTTCCATTATCCTTTCGAAAACAAAGAAAAATTCGAAAAAAACTTCCCGGGCGATTTCATCGTGGAATATGTCGGTCAAGTTCGCGCGTGGTTCTACTATGTTCACGCGGTCAACACGGCTCTTTTCGGCAAAAATGCGTTCAAAAATGTCATCACCACAGGTGTTGTTGCTGGAAACGACGGCCGAAAAATGTCCAAATCGCTCGGCAATTACACCGATCCAAACGAACTAATGGATCAATATTCAGCTGACAGTTTGCGATTTTTGTTGCTTTCAAGTCCACTTCTTAACGGTGAAGATTTCGCGCTTCACGACAAAGATGTTTCCGACGTTGCGCGAAAAATCTCGATGATCTGGAATATGTATGATTTCTTCACGATGTATGCGAGCGTTGACGGCTGGGAATTTAAGGGTGAGCTAAAAGATCCATCAAGCGATCTCGAAAATCCGCTCGACAAATGGATTGTGAGTCGCGTTCACCAACTTCGAAATGAAATCACCGAAAATATGGACGAATACAACATTCCGCGCGCGGTCGAAGGGATTTTGCCGTTCTTGGATGACGCTTCGAACTGGTTTGTCCGCCGAAGCCGTCGCCGTTTCTGGAAAAGCGAAGATGATGGCGACAAAACGCAGGCCTACCAAACGCTTCACTATGTTTTGAGCTATCTCGCATTGATTCTCGCGCCGTTTGTGCCGTTTTTGAGTGAAGAACTTTGGTCGAAAATGGTTGGCGACGGTTCGGTTCATCTGAAAGATTGGCCAGAAGCTGGCGAAATTGATGAGAAGATTTTGGCGGAAATGGCTGAAATTCGCGGTTATGTGAACGAAGCGTTGGCGTTGCGCGCAAAAAACGGCGTGAAGATTCGCCAGCCGCTCAAAGAAGTTGTGATTCCGCACGTTGCCAGCGAAATTAAGTGGTTTGTTGAGATTCTTCAAGAAGAATTGAATGTCAAAGGCGTTTCGTATATCGAAGTCGAGAAGAGTGAAAACGGCGAAATTTTGAGCCGCAAGCCTGCTGAAAAAGTTGATTTTGATTTCGAAATCACTCCGGAACTCCGTGCCGAAGGTTTGTCGCGCGAAATTATTCGCCACATTCAGGCGTCGCGCAAAAAAGCCGGTTTGAATGTCGACGACCGAATTTTACTCCATCTTCAAACTGATAGCGACGAGCTAAAAACCGCGTACAACAAATTTGTTCAAGAAATTTGTCGCGAAACTTTGGCAAAAGAAAGTGAACAAAACGAAAATTATGACTTCTCGCAATCTGTAAAAATCGAAGGTTTCGAGATGGAAATTTCTCTCAAAAAAGCTTAGGTAAAATTATTGACAAACGAAATAACTTATGCTATAATACGATCATAAGTTATTTTTAATAAAACAAAAACATAAAAATCAAAAGGCAAAAATGGAAAATTTTAAGATTAATAATTTTGACAATCAGGAACGCGAGCAGAATGGTTTTGAAGAATTCGAAACTTTGTCGCTCGAATATTTGAACGGCGAAGATCGTTTTTCGAAAGAAGATCGTGCTGAAATCGAACTTTCTCGCGAAAAGAGCTCTATCGAAAACAGAGAACAACTTCTCGATATCTACGACAAGATTGAAACTTCTGGGCGCGAAAATTCAAGCGTTTTTGACGGCAGAAAAGAAGTCGAATCTAATGTTGTATATTTTGAGAGCTACGGAGCGGGATTTGAAACTTTTGGCGGACGATCCGATTTTGCGTTCCGTCCAAATCTTGAAAAAACTCAAGACCAATTAACCGAAGAGCTTGAGCTCGTGAAAGATCAACATCGAGTGGTTTCTTTCAAGCAAATCATCTCCAATTCCGCTCAGGCAATAGGGCTTAAAAAAGTTTCATAAAAGTCGAAAAAGTCAGCAAAAAACTGTTGACTTTTTATTATGCTTGTGGTAAAATCTAAGAGTAAATTGAAGGTATTTTCTCCAGAAGGGAAAATTCCAGAAAAATAAAATATAAAAATAAAGAAAAGGACCAGAATGAACAAAGATAAGTTCAATCCTACCGGCGAAAGGCATAGTGCTTGGGACGACGTCGCTCTTCAAGAAGAAATGTTGCGACAGCAACAAAAAGAGCTAATGCGCCGCCAATTAGAGCTTAAGCAGCAAAAGGAGGATTTGTCTCGATATGACGACAGTCAAAATAAGGCGTTCTTTGACAATCTAAACAACATCAAAGAAAAGTTCCCAGAATTGTCCGTTGATCATATGGAAAACTATGCGATGGAAATTCGAGACAAAAATAGTGAAATTTCGAAATTGGAATCTCTCCTTGACGGAAATATGTCGATGACGGAATATCACCAAGTCAAACAGCAAATTGAAGCTGCGAGAGCTATAGTCGAAAGTCGAGAAAAAATGCTAAATGCCCTTCTCGATAAGAAAAAAGAAAATGGATACGGTGGAAGAGCTGACATTATTGATGGCTATATCGAAGGCATTATCAACGGTGGTAAATCTGTTAACGAATTGGAATCTTCAAAAAACGACACAGATCCTAAAGTTGACACAGAGCCTGCAATCGATACAGAACCTGAAGATATAAACTACGAGATCAATAAACAAGTTGCTCACAGTTATAAAATCGACAAAGAGAATCTTGAAAAGCTTAAAAATTCAAAAAACCACATCAAAATCTCTAAAGAATATACAGTAGAAGATGAAGTGGTAGCTACATCAAAATTCGAAGAAGCATTCGATGAAGCGGTTCGAAACGGAGCATCTGCTGACGAGCTTTCCAAAATTCGACGCGAATTTTATAAAGAAGGTCAAATCCAAAACGGTGGAAAACTCGAACTCAAAGATGAATATGTCGACAAATACGCAATTATGAGTCGCGTGATCTCTGCCCAAAGAGAATTCGAGCGAGGACAAAATAATGTAGACTCAGAAGATTCGAAAGAGCGTCGCGGATTATTCGAAAAAATGCGAAATAGCAAATTCGGAAATTACCTTTCGAAACACTGGAAAGCTATTAGCGCAGTTGTCGGGCTTGGCGTTGTTGGTGTGGGTGTTGGTCTGGGGTTGAACGGTGCTTTTGGCGAAACTAATAATCAAAATGCCCAAAACAGCGATCCGAAAACAGAACAAACCAATAACAACGACGAAGTTCGAAAAGCGGTTGATGAATTCCAAAAATTCGCAAATAGTGGCGAAACAGAGAATAACCTCGAAATCGGAAATAACAACAAATACGATCGAGAAAACGACGCTTTCTATAAATTGGATAGCAAAGAAAGTCGTGGCTCAATCGGAACATCAATTGATACTATCAAAGATGATCAGTATGTAGATTACCTCAAGAATAGCGTTGAAGATAATCTTTCGTTCAAAGGACAATTCTTCCGAATGAATGAAGAACTCGCGCAGGGATTGCTCGGAATGAATGCTGAAGGTGTTGAAGCTTTAGTCGATGCTGCCGAGAAGGGTGATCAAGCTGCTTTCGAAAAATTAGATAAAGCTTACGATACATTGATGTCCGAAGCTAAACTTAGTGAAGGTCAGCGAGCTCTCGGAGATCAGTTCGACTCAATTTATCGAGTCCAGGAGGCGGATGGAACTTGGACCTATAAGCATGCTGATGATCTAAATATTGGTGGAACATATCGAACCATTTCTACGGTTGTTAACGGAAAAACTTACGTATTCGATCTTCGCGATCAATGTACGCAGTTAATTCTACGAGATATGGTGGTCGAAATTCCTGCGATTGTGCCGACGGAATATTCGAACTTCGTTGAACCAAAACCACCAACACCGGAACCAAAACCAGAGGAACCAAAACCAGAGGAACCAAAACCGGAAGATCCAAAACCAGAGGAACCAAAACCAGAGGAACCAAAACCGGAGGAACCAAAACCAGAGGAACCAAAACCAGAGGAACCAAAACCGGAAGATCCAAAACCAGAGGAACCAAAACCAGAGGAACCAAAACCGGAGGAACCAAAACCGGAAGATCCAAAACCAGAGGAACCAAAACCGGAACCAAAACCAGAGGAACCAAAACCAGAGGAACCAAAACCGGAAGATCCAAAACCGGAGGAACCAAAACCGGAAGATCCAAAACCAGAGGAACCCCCTCATTTAGAGCCTAAAGATCCTACAGTTGACATCAATGTGAATCCCAACTTAAATCCTGAGGCGAAAAGCGAAGTTAAGGATAATACGGTTAATACAACCGAAGGTAATCAATATGAAGAAACGGCTCAAGATGCCGACCAGAATATGACTTACGGTTCGCCTAATTATGTAGCTCCTCCTGTAGAAAACTTCTATCAAGAAGATAAAGTCGAAAATACGATTGCGGACTTGTCTCAGGCGACTCCACAAGAAGTTATCGAGGCTACACCTTCTGTAGATGAAACTACTGGTGAAAGTACATTAACCGAATCTCAACAAGAAACGGGCGCTATAGTTGATACATCATCTAATACATACGATGTTGAAGTAAATTATGGCAACACATTTGAACAGCCAGCAACGCCAGATGTAAACATTGACGATTCGACTCAAGTTGAGTCGCTAAATGGAGCAACTGATCAAAACGGAAGCGGTTCGAACACTGAGCAAGTAGGTGGATTCTAATAAAATAAAAAAGGAATAAAATGTTAGCAAAAACTAATAAAACAAAAATTAGCGTATTGATCGCTACTCTTGCTATCGTCATCTTAGGTGGGGGCACTGCCCTCGCCTGGGGTCCAGAAAGGCAAACTTATACGGTTGAAAAACCAGCCGACAAAGTAACCTTCAATTCAATCACTAATAACCCAAATCATGGCGACGAACGAAACTTTACTCTTACTCGCCGTTCTGATGAAGGCGCTGATAAGTGGCGAGATGTGGTTGATGTTACTGGCGATGCAGAATATGTTGTGCGAATTTACGTTCACAACAACGCAGCAGAAAATTTGAACTTAGTTGCCCGAAATGTTCGTGCGGCGGTGAGCATTCCATCGCAACTTTCGAACAGCGTAACAGTTCAAGGACAAATTAGCGCAGACAACGCTTCGCCAAAACAAATTTGGGATCAGGTTGTCTTCAAGAGCGCAAGCAAGAAGTTTAACATCGCTTATATTGCTGGTTCGGCACGATATTATACGAACGCCAACCCAAGCGCAGGCTTCCAGATTTCGGATAGCGTATCTTCTAATGTGGGTGCACAACTCGGTTACGATAAAATTGACGGCAATATTCCAGGATGTTTCCAGTATTCAGGAATCTTGACTTTCCGAGTGAAAGTTACGACTCAAAAAACTTCAAGCTTTAATGCGACAAAGCAAGTTCGAAAATTGGGTGAAACTGAATGGAAGAAAACTATTTCAGCAAAACCTGGCGACACAATCGAATATATGATCGGTTACGATAACAATGGCGAAGTTGAACATACAGATGTTAATGTTCGAGATATTTTGCCAAGTGGAATCACATATGTTCAAAATTCGACATTCTTGAAAAATGGTTCCTATCCAAACGGTAATAATGTAGCAAATAATGATATCACAACTCGAGGCGTAAGTATCGGAGGCTATAAGCCTGGCGCAAATGCTTTTATCAAAATTACTGCAAAAATTGCCAGCGAAAAAGACCTAAAATGTGGCGTTAACACTTTGACAAATGTTGTTCGAATTTCGACACCAAATGGTGCAAAAGAAAACACAGCAACAGTTACTGTCAACAGAAATTGTACACCACAAGAAAAAGAATTCTGTCAAATTATTGGAAAAACTCATCTCAAAAAAGATGATCCAAAATGTAAAGAAGAAAAATGTGAAATTCCTGGAAAATCAAACCTTAAAAAGGACGATCCAAACTGTAAAAACGACGACAAATGTGCAGTTCCAGGAAAAGAAAGCTTGAAACCGAACGATCCAAATTGTTTCGAGCCTTGTGAAATTAAGGGTAAAGAAAACCTTAAAAAGAACGATCCAAACTGTGCGCAAATTCCAAGCGAATTACCACAAACTGGTCCAGCCGAAGCTGCAATTATGATCATTGCAGTTGTAGCAATCTCGGGTGCGGTTGCGTACTATGTGCGAAGTCGCCAAGAGCTAAAAACTGCAACAGCAGAAGTTGGTCAAAAGGGAATTAAAGAAAAAATGATTTCGAAAGTAAAAGAAATCAGATCGAAAATCTCGAAAAAATAATCCCTGAAAATTCGAAAATAAAACCTCGCAAATCGTGAGGTTTTATTTATGTTTTGAGCGAGATGATTATGTCGCACAATTTCAGAATATTTGAAAAAATAAAACAGCCCGAGTGAGTGAAGTGGGCTGTTTAGATGGCTGGCCGCCTTTTTATTATTTGATTGAAGTGATTTCAATCTTTGTGTATTTTTGACGATGTCCGTTTTCTTTGTGAACGCGTTTTTTAGCTTTGTAGCGAATCACACGGATTTTTTCACCCTTAACAAGTTCGTCAACAACTTTAGCGGAAACTTTCACGCCTTTCACAACAGGAGTTCCAACTTCCACTTTGTCGCCATCGATTAGCATCAAAGCGTCGAGTTCGAGCTCTTTTGTTCCTTGCGGGAGGAGGTCCACCAGAAGGGTCTCTTTTTCGCTAACGATAAATTGTTTACCGCCAACTTTTACGACTGCTTTTTTCATAAAATCCTCGTTAAATTTAATATCTTTACAATTTTAGCACAATTCTTTGTTAATTTCAAGAGCAAAAATATTGGCAAGCTTGAGCGGTTTGTGGTATAATGGGCGTATGAAAGTGATTTCGATAACGAATCAAAAGGGAGGCGTTGGAAAAACAACCAGCGCGATAAACATTTCTTTTTACTTGGCGAAGCTAGGCAAGCGCGTTCTTTTGGTTGATTTTGACCCGCAAGGAAACGCCACGAGCGGTCTTGGCTTCGATAAGTCATCTTTGAGCGCCACGATGAGCGATGTGATTTCTGGTGAAAAATTCTTGAAAGATGTTATTTTGGATACCGAATGGGAAAACTTGAAACTTGCGCCAAGTACTCCGATTTTGGCGAATACGGAAGTTGAACTTGCGAGCGCAAAGGGTAGATTTTCGAAGTTAAAAAACACACTTGCGAGCGTGAATGAAACTTTCGATTATGTGATTTTGGATTCTCCGCCAAGTTTGAGCTTGCTTACGGTGAACGGTTTTATTGCAAGTGATTTTTTGATTTTGCCGGTTCAGGCGGAATTTTACGCTATGGAAGGTCTCGGACAGTTGCTCGAAAGTATGAAATTGGTTCGAAAAGGAATGAATCCGAACTTGGAGCTGCTTGGCGTTTTACCAACGATGGTGGATTCTCGCACAACTTTGAGCGGACAAGTTTATGAAGAAGTGAAGCGATTCTTCCCCGGAAAAGTGTTTTCGACGCCAATTCCGCGGAATATTCGTTTGGCTGAAGCACCAAGTCACGGCGTGCCTGTGGGTGTTTATGACCGGTTTAGTAAAGGTGCGCGCGCATATAAAGCTGTCGCAAAAGAAATTATCGAAAGAATCGAAGGAGACAAAAAATAATGGCAAAAAAAGGTTTGGGGCGTGGATTTTCGACTTTAATTCCTACTGACATCTTGATTGATGATCAATTTGATCCAACTTTGGGTGTTGATCACGAAATTTCGAAACTTCAAGAAATTCCACTTGCGAAAATTTCTGCCGATCCAGATCAGCCACGGCGCCATTTTGACGAAGAAGCGCTCGAGGCTCTTTCAAATTCGATTAAAATTCACGGCGTTCTTCAGCCGATTGTGGTTATCCGAAAGGGTGAAAACTTCGAAATTGTGGCTGGTGAAAGGCGTTTTCGAGCTTCTAAATTGGCTGGTCTCGAAAAAATTCCTGCGATTATTCGCGAGCTTTCTGATCAAAATCGTTTGGAATTGAGCTTGATCGAAAATCTCCAGCGTTCAGATTTGAATGTTCTTGAAACGGCGACAGCCTACTTGAAACTTCGCGAACAGTTCAATATGACAGCAGAACAGATCGGTGAGCGCGTTGGTGGGCGAAGTGCGAGTGCGGTTTTGAACACGATGCGACTTTTGAGCTTGCCGGATGAAGTGAAAAAATACGTTTATTCTGGTGAATTGAAGGAAGGGCAAGTTCGTCCGCTTCTTAAAATCGACAAAGAAACTGTGCTGAAAATACTACCAAAAATCTTGACAGAAGGTTGGAGTGCGCGCAAGTTAGAACAATTTTTAGTTCAATACAAAAAGGAATCCGAAAAAGCCGGCGACGCAAAGCCAAAAAATTTGAACAAAATGCCTTTCGAGAGCACCACGAAACGCTTGGCGAGACGCCTGAAAACAGATGTAAATATCAAGTCTTCAGCGCGCGGTTCGGGTCAAATCGTTATCAAATTTAAGAGCGAAGAAGAGCTCAAACGCCTCGAAGAAATTCTCTCGAAATAATAAAATAAATCTCGCATTTAATTGCGGGATTTATTTTTAGTCTTGACATAATGGGGGGGGGTATGCTATAATATCGATGTAAAATATAAAATAAAAAAGGAAAAATATGGGCGCAAGCTACGAATATAAAAAACACGACTTTGATTCAGAGTTTACCAAAAAGACCGATTGGGATGATATCGGTAGTGAGCTTTTTGAAAATTATGAATATGTTGGGCGAAATGAAGAAGGACGAGCCGAGAAGAGAACTGGGCATATGGAAAAAGAAGATTCCGAGTTAGATCAAAAGTTGTCGGAATATTACTCCAGCGATAGAGCTAAGCAATTGCAAAAGTCCCGATCTGAATTGTTGAAAATATATGATAGTGCAAATACTAAAATTGATAAATTATACGAAAGAGCTAAAACCGGTGATGGTGAGATAGTTATTGAGCGAGATGAACGTAGAACTCTACCTATGGTTAATTATGGTAACGGCACAAAGCGCGAAGCAAAGTGGGCGCATAAATATCAGAATCGTGAAAAGAAGCCATTTTTTATGCGAAAAAGCAAATGGAATAAGGTTCAAGAAGCTAAATCTAAGATATTCTTCGAGATAGAAAACCCGGATTTTGGCAAAATTACTAAAAAAGAATTCGTCGCCGATAACGGTACTATGAGTAAAACTGTTGATGAATTTGGTCGGGAGAAGATAGTTTTTGGCGAAATTCACGATTTATTGAAAATGGAAAAAGAGGCTGAAAAAACAAAAGCCGAAGCTAAAACCTACGAAGATCAATATATCTTTGGGGAAAATGAGGTTGTGATGGATGTTTTTGATAAGAAAATTAAAGAAAAACAAGCTCGCGACCATCGAGAGCAGAATAAATAATATAAATAAAACTCGCATTTAGTTGCGAGATTTATTTATACTCCTGAGAATATTCGAAGTTTCGAATTCCATTAAATGGCCAGATTCGAAGCGCTACAGGTCCAACTATTTCATATAGCGGAATCGTTCCAAGCCCACTTCTCGAATCATAAGAATTTGAACCTTCGCGATTGTCGCCCATTACGAAGATTTCATTTTCTGGAACAATCCAAGTTCCGTTGTGGTCTGTATAACTTTTTGGCTCATTATTGAAATTTTCATCTGGGTTAAAACCGTTTGGATATTCTGAATTATAAACCGTAACTTTACCGTCTTTTACTGTGACTTTTTCTCCAGCAAAAGCAATTACGCGCTTGATGATATATTGATCTTTCATTCCTGCTGTGTATTGTGGGTTTTTGAAAACGATAACTTCACCGCGTTTTGGAGTATAAACAGAATTTGTTAGGCTCGCCCAAGTTGTTGGCAATCGACTTATTATGACTTTGTCGCCGTCGTGAAGTGTATTTTCCATACTTCCACCAACAATTGTGAAACTCTGAAAAATAAACGAATTAATTAAAATAACGCCCAAAGTTACCGAGAAAACGAAGAAAAAAATTCCGAGAATGTCGGCGAGCGTTTTGTGTCTTTGCCAAAAATTACTCTTCATTATATTATTTTATCACGAATAAAATTTTTTCGCAATTATGGTTATTTTTTTGAAAATGTGATATAATAGAGAAACGATGGAGTTTATTAGTATTTCGAAAAAACATTCCTTAGCGAGTTCGATTGCTCACATTTTCTTGAGTATTTTGCTGGTTTTGGTTTGTTGGCTTTCAATTTATGTCACGAAAACGCCTTTTTTGGCGATAGTTTTGATTTTGATATCAAAATGGAGGACTTTTGCGGTTCGACCACGATATTGGATCGTAAATATTAAATCCAACCTTGTTGATTTGATTTTTAATCTTTCGATGGTTTTGATTATCTTTTACTCGGGTGTTGAATTTTGGATTTCGCAAATAGTTTTGGTCTTGTTATTTGTTGCTTGGATGACAATAATTAAGCCTCGTTCGGGTGCATTCTGGACAAAAACTCAAGCGTTGCTTTCGATCTTTTTTGGGTTGGCTGGATTGATGTCGGTTTCTTTTGCTTGGCCGACCGAAATTGTTGCTGTAGTTGCGTTTTTGATTGGATATTCATCAATTCGCCATATTCTTTCAGATGGCGAGTTTGCGAATAATGAAATTATTAGTTTAATTTGGGGGCTGATTTTTGCCCAATTTGTCTGGATTGCGAACTTTTTGGTGATTGGCTATCCGTTAGTTTTGGCTGGAAGCTTTTCTTTGATTATTCCGCAAATTTCTATTATCGCGACGGTTTTGAGCTTTGCGGTTTTCGAAGTTTTGGGCGAAATTCGAAAAGAAAAAATCGAAAAATCGAATATTTATGTGCCTGTGATTTTTTCGATCTTAATCTGTTTGATATTGTTGATCGGATTTTCACATATTCCGTCATAGCTTTTAAGTAAAATTTTTATCGGGAGGAAAAATGGAGCAAAAAAATAAACGAAAATTCAAATTCAGGCCAGAAATCGTAGCGCTGATTTTGGTCGCTTTGCTGGTTATCGCTGGTGGAATTGCAGTTTTTATTTCGAACATTCCAAAAAGCCAAACTTCAGGCGGAAGTTCATTTGTCGAATCTTCGAGCGATGGCAATTCTGCGTCGTTTTCTGGCGCCAGCGACGATTCGATTCAATCTGTCGCAAAAAAACTCACTCCGAGCGTTGTTTCGATAATTGGTCGAGCCCAGAGCCGTTCGAGCTTTTTCTATGGATATAATTCCGAAACGGCGAGTGCCGGAACTGGCGTTATTGTTACTTCTGATGGCTATATTTTAACAAATAAACACGTTGTTGAGGATACAACGAATATTCAGGTGGTATTGTCGGATGGTACGACTTATGAAAATGCAAAAATTGCAGCGCTTGATCCGTTGAATGATGTTGCATTTTTGAAAATTTCGAATGTTTCGAATTTGACTCCGGCGGAACTTGGTGATTCAAAAACTTTGAATATTGGTCAAGAAGTTATTGCGATTGGGAACGCGCTCGGTCAATATCAAGGAACGGTTACGAGCGGGATTATTTCTGGAGTGAATAGAAGCTTGACGGCAGAAAGCTCGAACGGCACGGGTCAAGAAGATTTAACAGATATGATTCAGACGGATGCTGCAATTAATTCTGGTAATTCTGGCGGCCCACTTGTGAACGCAAAAGGTCAAGTTATCGGCATAAATACTGCGGTCGCTGATGCGAATGGAATTGGTTTTGCGATTCCTATTTCTGCGACAAAAGGTATGTTGAAATCGTTAGTTTCGAGTGGTTCTGGCGCGCGGGTGGTTCTCGGAGTGAGCTATATTGCGCTTAATCCAGCCATCGCCAAAGAAGAAAATCTCTCGGTTAAATACGGAGCTTGGCTTAAAAGTCAAAACGGTCAAACTGCTGTTCGGCGAGGTAGTTCGGCTGAGAAAATCGGTTTGAAAGAAGGCGATATTATCGTTGCGATAAATGGTTCGAGAATTGGCGCAGCGGGGAGTGTTTCGAGCCTCGTTTCGGAATATTCTGCCGGAGAAACGATCAAAATCACGATTGTTAGAGAAAATAAAGAAATCGAACTTTCAGCAAAACTCGACGCATATCCAAAATAGTGCAAAACAAAATCACCTTTCGCGAAGAAGGGTGATTTTATTTGCTTAAAACTATTGTGTAATCTTGGATTTCTTTTTTCGAAAAACCGTATTTTTTTGCGAAAAGTTCGATTTCTTCGAATTGCTCTGGGTCGGCTTCGAGAATCAAAAAATTTATACGCGGGCATTTTTCGGTTTGTTGGATAAGTTTTTTGATCAACGACAAACCATTTTCTTCGGCATAAAGCGCAATTTCTGGTTCGTGATGAAGTTCATTTTCCTTCGAAAAATCAATCCAATTTCGATCGACATAAGGTAAATTTGCGGTAATAATCGTGATTTTCGAAAGTTTTTCCTCTGGAATTTTATCCAAAAGATCACTCTCGAAAAGTTCGATTTCTTGGTTGAGTAATTTTTTTGAATTCAAATTCGCCACAGCCAAAGCGGGAAGAGAAATATCGCTCGCCAAGACTTCAATTTCATCACCGAGCTCGGCTTTCAGGGAAACTGGAATTGCTCCAGAGCCTGTGCCAACATCGAGAATTGTGTCACCAGATTTTGCGATTTTCTTCGCAATTTCGATGATATTTTCGGTTTCCGGTCGCGGAACGAGAGCATTTTCATTCACATAAAATTTTCGACCAAAAAATTCCTTTTCGTTAAAAATATAAGCCAACGGAACGCGTTTCGCTCGCTTGTTCAAAAAATTATTTGCGTGAAAAATCTGCTGTCGCGAGAGCTTTCGAAAAGGGTGAGAATGAAGTTTTGTTCGTTCGATTTCGAGAACTTTCGCCAAAATTAACTCAGCGTCCAACTTCGCGCTTGGGATTTCTGCTTTGGTTAGTTTTTGGCTGGCAAATTTCAGCCAATCTTCGACGGTTTTTGGCTTCATAGGATTATTTTTCGCTCGCGCCTTCTGCCAAAAGTTCGAGTTCGTAAGCGTGAAGATGTTCGAAGAGGTCGGAAATTTGGCCGTTCATTGCGGCTGGAATGTTGCTTCGCGAGTAGCCGATTCGGTGGTCGGTGATTCGGTCTTGTGGGAAGTTGTAGGTTCGGATTTTTTCACTTCGGTCGCCAGAACCGATCAGATTTCGGCGTTCGGCGGTGAGTTTGGCGTTTTCTTCGTCGATTTTTTGTTGAAGAAGTCGCGCGCGCAAAATTCCCAAGGCCTTTTCTTTGTTCTTGATTTGGGATTTTTCGTCCTGATTTGTCACGACCATTCCAGTTGGAATGTGGGTAATTCGAACGGCTGAGTCGGTGGTGTTAACGCTTTGACCGCCGTGTCCGCCAGAGCGGAAAACATCGATTCGAAGATCGTTCGGGTTGATTTGAACGTCGGCTTCTTCGGCTTCGGGTAGAACCGCCACGGTGACGGTTGAAGTGTGAATTCGACCTTGAGATTCAGTGGCTGGGATTCGCTGAACGCGATGAACACCACTTTCGAATTTCATTTTCGAATAAGGAGAATCGCCTTTTACGCCAAAAACAACTTCTTTGTAGCCGCCAGCGTCGTTGGCGGATTCGCTCAAAAGTTCGGTTTTTAGACCGTTTTGTTCGCAATATCGCAAATACATTCGGTAAAGTTCGCTCGCAAAAAGAGAGGCTTCGTCGCCACCAGCGCCCGCGCGAATTTCGACAATGACGTTTTTGTCATCGTTAGGGTCTTTTGGTGTGAGCATCACGAAGAGTTCTTGTTCAAGTTCGGCAAGTTTATCTTCGCTTTCGGCTATTTCTATTTTGGCAAGTTCGGCTAATTCACCAGATTCCATCGCGAGCATTTCTTTGGCTTCGGCGATGTTTTTTTCGAGATTTTCGCGCAATTCTCCGCGTTCGATGATTTTTTCGAGTTCGGAAAATCGTTTATTTTTGGCTGAAAAATTAGGGCTCGAATAAGCAGTTGGCGTGCTCAAAAAATCCTGAATTTCGGAATATTCAGCTTTAAGTTTTTCAAGATTCAAATCAATTTTTGGCATATGATTTAATTATAGCAGATTTTTCGAAAAATTTGAAGAGTTGCGAAAACGGTTGTGGTTCGGTATTATTGTTCTATGAATGTGTCGTTTTGGGCTTTTATTATTTTGGTTGATATTTTTTTGAGTATTTGGGTTGCTCGTGGAGGTATTTTGGCTATTGTTGTAGTCAATGTAATTTTTCTACTAATGGCGACACTAATTAGATATTCAGGTGAAATTATTGGTGTGTTGCGCTCATTTGATAGTGAAAATAAGACGTCAATCACTCAAATAATAATACTTAGTGTGGGTGGATTGATTGTTTTCGACCAGATTTACGGCTATCTAAATGATTTAAGAATAGGCTCAAGCTACCAAACACCCTTTTCAGTAGTTTATTGGAGCGTTTTTGTTGTTGTATGTGTTGTATATTTCAGGTATAGGAGTAAAAAATAGGTTTGCGGTCGAGCTGTAAGAGTTGCAAAAACAGTTGTGTTTGGTATGATTTAAATATGAAACCTAATTCTTGGCGAGAATTTGTTGAAAGCGAGGCGGAGAAGCCTTATTTTCGAAAACTGATGCGAAAAGTTGATGCTGAGCGCGAAAAAGCGGAAGTTTTTCCGTCGCGAGAAGATATGTTTTCGTGTTTTCGAGCTTGTCCGCTGGAAAAAACTCGCGTGGTGATTGTCGGTCAAGATCCGTATCACGGCGCGGGGCAGGCACACGGAATGAGTTTTTCGGTCAAAAAAGGTGTGAAAAATCCGCCAAGTCTTCAAAATATCTTCAAGGAACTTCGCGCGGATTTGGGCTGTGAGATTCCGTCGCACGGTTTTTTGGAAAATTGGGCGAAACAGGGCGTTTTGCTGATGAACACTTCTTGGAGTGTCGAAAAAGGCAAGCCCGCCAGCCACGCAAAATTCGGCTGGATGGAGTTTTCGGAGAATATTTTGGAGATGTTGAACGATTTTGACGAACCGCTGGTTTTTATCCTGTGGGGAGCGCACGCGCAAAAAGTTGGCGTCAAGATCACCAATCCAAAACACCTTAAAATCGAAACCGCGCATCCGTCACCATTTTCGGCAAATCGTGGATTTTTTGGCTCGAAACCTTTTTCGAAAACCAACGATTTTTTGCGAAAAAATAATCGCGGTGAAATTGACTGGCAAATCCCCGAATAAAACAAAAATCTCGCAACTGAATGCGAGATTTTTTGAACAGATTATCGTTCTGCTTTTTTGGCGGCTTGTGCAGCGGCTTTTTTGGCTTTGTTTGCCAAAGCGGCTTTTCGAGCTTCTGCCATTTCTTGTGCTCGTTTGAATCGATCAACACGACCTTCGGTGTCGATGATTTTTTCTTCACCTGTAAAGAATGGGTGAGAAGCACTTGAGATGTGAACTTTCACTAATGGATATTCGTTTCCGTCTTCCCATTTGATAGTTTCTTTTGAATCCGCAGTCGACTTTGTCAAGAAAGCGAATCCAGCAACTTCGTCGCTAAATACGACAAAGCGGTAATTGTCTGGATGTAAATTCTTTTTCATAACTTTTCTATTTTATCAGAAAAAACCACAAAAAGCAAGATTTTTAAAAAATATCATAAAACATTACGCTCAAGCTTGCAAATTCTATATAAAAGGAGTATATTGATGGCGTAAACTAATTCAAAGGAGTTTTATGCGAGGAAAAATTATATTAACAACATTGTTTGCGGGAATCATTTCGATTTTCGGAATAAACAACTTTGCGAGCGCAGCGCCAATTGCTGGCGTAACTACCGACGGTTCGGCTATAACTATCAAGTTTAATTCGGCGGATGTTGCCGTAGTGGATACTAACCAGTTTAGTAATTACGCACCACTTTTTGCGGAGTTCGCTAGCGATCTTGATGAATCTAAAGTTCAGATTAAGAATATAGCCGTCGAAAATTCCGTAGAGATTACTCTGGAAAAGGGTTCATTGAAAGCTGATTCTTTCGAAAAGCTTGACAATGAGGGTAAGGGCAATAAAGACGGCGTTTATCGCTATCAGTTTAAGCCAACTGATATTCGAGTTGAATTTCGTGCGGTTCGAAACGCTGACGGAACTTATGACTACAGTCGCCAGTTAATTCAGATTTTGGGTACAAAAGATCAGCACTTGGCTGAACAAGCTATTGACATAAAGCGAGCAGAAATTGACGAAAAGTTCGAGCTGGCCAAAAACAGTTTGAAGATCGAAGATCTCGAGTCTGCAAAACAATTCGCTGGAGCCTTGATTGGCGCTACTCAAGATACGATTTACTGGAATGCTATCATTAAGACGGTTGAAGCTGCTAATGTAGCTCCAGTAGTTCCAGTAGTTCCAACAATTCAGCCTGCAGTTGAAAAACCTGCCGAAAAGGTTGCTGAAACTAAAAAACCTGCGATTTCGGCTCCAAACACAGGTTTTGAACAAACAAATGCGATTTTCCATATTTTGACATCTGGAATCGCACTTGCTGGTGCAACATATTTTGCTATCAAAAAGGCTTAAAAAATATTCAAAAAAAAGAACACCGCTTGAAAAGGGCGGTTTTCTTGATTTTTTCAAACAGATGTGATAGAATTGAATGGTAATATAAATTAATGAAACAATTTTTGGGAGAATTCCTTTCGAAATTTCGAAAATAATCCCGAGAATGAAGACAAAGGAGTTACAATGTCTGTAAAAGTTGACATCAAGCAATTGCTTGAAGCTGGTGTTCATTTCGGTCATAAAACACACCGATGGCACCCAAAAATGGCGCCTTATATTCATAGCAAGCGCCAAGATAGCCACATTATCAACCTCGAAAAAACTGTTGAAGCGCTCGAAAAAGCTCTTCCAGTTATCACAAAAACTGTCGAAAGTGGTAAAAAAGTTCTTTTCGTTGGAACTAAAAAACAAGTCAAAGAAGCTGTTCGCGCAACTGCCGAATCTGTAAATCAACCATATGTTGTTGAACGATGGGTTGGTGGTATGCTTACAAACGCTGGCACAATCAACCAACAAATCAAGAAATTGAAAACTCTTGAAAAACGAATGGAATCTGGCGAATTGGCTAAACGCTATTCGAAATTGGAAGTTCAACGATACGCTGAAGAAATCGAGGTTTTGGACACTCGATACGGCGGAATCAAAGATTTGATGGGTCGCCCAGGAATCGTTTTCGTAACTGACGCAATCGCTGACGCAAACGCAATTCGTGAAGCTAAAACTTTGAATATTCCAGTAGTAGCTTTGGTTGACACAAATGTTAACCCAGAAGGTATCGACTTCGCAATTCCAGCAAACGATGACGCAATCAAAGGTGTTCAATTGTTGCTCGACTACGTTGCAGAAGCTGTAAAACAAGCTAAAACTGATAAATAATTCATAGAATAGTTTAAAATTTCCCAGAGTGTTCGACTTTTTGTTCGGGTATAAGCGTAGCGCAGGCAAAGCCGAAGCGCACGAACGAAAAGCGAACGCGACGGGCAGAATTTTAAGTAAAGAAAGGAAGAAAATGGCTGTTTCTATCGAAGAAATTAAAAAATTGAAAGAATTGACAGGTCTTGGCCTTACCGATGCCAAAAAAGCCTTGGTCGAAGCTGACGGCGATTTCGACAAAGCCTTGGAAGCTCTTCGCAAAAAAGGTTTGACAAAAGCCGAGAAAAAAGGCGACCGCGAAGCTCGTGAAGGTTTGGTTGAAAGCTATGTTCACGGTGGTCGAATCGGTGTTATCGTTGAAGTTAACTGCGAAACTGACTTCGTTGCGCGAACTGACGATTTCAAAAACTTTGCGCACCAAATCGCAATGCAGATCGCCGCTATGAGCCCAGTTTACGCTTCAGAGGCCGACATTCCAGCCGACGAAGTTGCTCGCGTTCGAGCTGAAGCTGAAGAACGAGTTGCCAAAGAAGGTAAACCAGCTGAAATCGCTGAAAAAATCGTTGAAGGACAAGTTAAAAAATACTTCGCCGAAAAAGTTCTTCTTTCACAAAACTATATTATGGACGACAGTAAAACTGTTGAACAATTCTTGAAAGAAACTATCGCAAAACTTGGTGAAAATATCGTTGTGCGACAATTCTCACGAATCGAACTTGGCGTTTCTGAATAATTTCAAACTCAAAAACCAACTAAAATCGCCCGCTGAAAAGTAGGGCGATTTTGTTTTAATAAGTGAGTGTATATCTTTTATCCTTAACAAAACTATTATCTTATGATAGAATATAAACATAAAAGCTTAACAATTTAAAGGATAAAACGATGAAGGTAAAAGACGAGAGGGTATTAATCCCGGCGATCGCTATTTCTATCGCTATTTTCGGAGGGGTGTATTATGCTTCACCATTGAACAATATTACTTCGAGATACACTTATGCAGAAACACAGCCAACTGGTGGTGTTGTTATTGCTACAAATCCTGCAACAGCGCAAGATTCTGACGTTGTTAGGATAACAGACATAAACATTAAGACAAGAGTTAAAGAAGTCCTCGGCAATACAAGTATGTCCGATGATGAAATTACTTTTGGTAAAGTAAAAAAACTTAACAAACATAAATAGACCAGGAACTACCGCATTAGGGCTTGTTTCTTCTGTTTCCAGCCTTGAAGGCTTGCAATTCTTCACTTCGCTGGAGAGTTTTGGTATCCTTAATGGTAATGTAACGGATTTATCTCCGATTGCTAATTTGACTTCGTTGAAACGATTAACTATCGGTAAGATGCCAGCATTAACCGATGCTTCGCAACTAAGAAATCTTTCGAATATGGAATTTTTGCGAATTTATCGAAATAATATTCAGGATTTCTCTTTTACCGAAGGGATGCCGAATCTGAAGGTTTTTGTCGCTGATAGTAATATTGCTCCGATAGAAAACTTAAACTTCCTTAAAAATAATACCAATTTGGAAGTGTTGGATGTTGAAGGTGATGGAGTTTCGGATATTTCTGCTCTCGAAAATTTAGAAAAATTAACCCACATAAAGCTTAGGTCTAATAAGATATCCGACTTTTCGCCGTTGAGAAACCCTTCTCAATATTTATCAACACCGCACCCAGAAACGGTTAATGGATCTCTTAGTAGTATTGTTGGATTTATTGATTTACAGGCCGTTCAAACTTCAACAACTTCAAAAATCTTCAAAAACATATTGAAAGATGAAGACGGCAATCCGATTCCTATTACTAAAGCGAATGGCGTTAAAAATGTTGACGCGCAGGGAAATCCGAACAAAAATGGAGGATATATTCAGCTATCAACCCAATCTGGTGTTGGTTCTGTTCAGGTCGCGTATTCTAAAGTTGTGAAAATTACCGGAGCGAACCGAAATATAACCGGAACTTTGACTATTGATTATAATCTCGAAACAGATCCGCCGGTGTTCAATGAAACGCAGCCTTCGAAAATTGTCGCCAGAAAAGGAACATCTATCGAGGCGAAAATTGCCGAAATTACTGCAACTGATGCCGGCTCTGGTTTGAGCGGACCTGTGGTTAATAACACGACAGCTATAAACCTAAACCCTTCAAATCCTGTCGCTGGAAAATATACATTAACATATACTGCAACAGATAATTATGGAAATTCAGCAACCCTAAATAGAGAAGTCGAGATCGTTGACGCTGATGAACTTCAAGCTAAATTAACAGAAGCCAGAAATATAAACACGAATGGCTATACTCAAGAGAGCGTAGCTGAATCTATCCGGGTTAAAGATGCTGCTCAAAGAGTCTTCGATAATTCATCTGCCACACAGCAAGAGATTGATTCCGCCGAAGATCAACTCCAGGCGGCCATTGATGGACTTCGAACGGACAAGCAACCTTTACAGACGCTTGTAGATAGCTTACCGCAACAGCCTTTGTATGTTCAGGAAGATGCAGATGTTGTCGCAAAATTAGCCGAGGCCAATACGATTCTCGCAAAAGACAATCCGTCGGTTCAGGAGGTTGCAGATGCGCAAAATGCTCTTCAAAAAGCAATAGACAACGCGAAAAAGCCGAAGAAGATCGCCAGAATGAAGCTTCTCAAGCGGTAGCTAATGCAGAACAGGCGAAAGATACGAATTCGATTAAAGATGCTCAGGCAAAAATTGACGCAGTGAAAGACGCTACTAAAAAGTCTGAATTTCAGGAGAAGTTGGACGCAGTGAAGAAAGCTTTCGAGGCTAAAAAATCTGAACTCGAGCGACTTATCGAAACTGCTGGCAATATAGATATGTCCGGAATGACAGATGTATCGGCGGATCGATTGGCGCAAGAAGAGATTGAAGCTGATCAAATTTTGAATAAGCCTAACCTTTCGCAGGACGATATCGAAACTGCGATAACTGAACTTCAGGCGGCTATCGATGGACTTCGAACAGACAAACAGCCTCTAATTGATGTGATTTCTCTTCACGACAATCAAGAAGATTACATCAAAAACAATGAAGATGTCAAAAAAGCCCTTGAAGATGTCGTAAACGCCAATAATGAATCAAATCCATCTGTGCAAGATGTAAAAGATAAGGTCAAAGCTCTTGAAGAGGCTATGCAAAAAGCTATCGACGAAGAAACTGCTCGCCAACTAAAAGCCAAAGAAGCTCTTGAATTGGCAGAAAAAAACTATCGAAGATAACAAGGCTAAAAAAGACGAACTTCCCGCTATAGATAAAGCAGCTATTCAGGATCTCATTGATGCAGTTCTCGACACTGAATACAAGAAAGAACTTCAAGCTCGTCTTGACGCTATCAATGATGCTATTGAAAAGAAGCGCGAGCAAATTGCCGCCGATGAAAAAGCTGAATCTGATCGAAAACCAGCAGAAGAAATCAAAAAAACAACAATCTCTAAAGCAGCCTAATACAGGTGTGGCTAAAGAAGAAAATAATGTTGGAATTTTCGCTGCAATTGCAGTTGTCGCTATAAGTATTTTTGTGCCAATTGTCCTATTCGCAAAGAAAAAGCTCAGCAAAAAATAAGCAATAAATCCACTCCTTAGCGGGGTGGATTTTTTTTGACGAAAAAATAGCACTTCTCGAAAGAAGTGCTAAGCTGTGACTTTTCGAACTCGCGAGTGAATTCGTTTTGGGGAAGAATTGTGTTTTTTGAACATTTTTTCGACGGCTGCGATAATTCGAATGTCGCGAGCCTCTAATTCGCTTTCTTCGTGGAGTTCGCTTAAGCCGAATAATTCTTCTGCGCCGGCGCCAAATTTTGCGCGCAAGATTTTAATCCATTTGCCGTTTTTGAGTTTTTCAAGTTTGACAAATTCCTGAAAATCTACTCCGCGAAAGAAACTTTTTTCTTCGGGAAGAGCAACGCGAATTTTCACATCGCCAGAGTTCAATTCTTCGATTTTAAGGTGATATTCCTGGTCTAAAACAGGGTCTGTGTAGTCAATAAAATTAACTTTGATTTTTGTTTTCATTTGATTCCTTTTTGTTTTTAGTTATAAAACTGTCTATATATTAACATAAAAACAATAAAAAGTCAATAGAAAAACCCACAAAAGTGGGCTTTCAGCTACTAAACAAGAAATTTGTTCAGTGTTGACACGCGGACTTGAACATTGTATTCGTGCCCGAGAATGGGGTAAGGGCGAACTTCTTTGACATCTCGAAAGATTTGATCTTTGAATATTAAAATCTTTTGATTTACATCGTAGAAATTATCCCTGTCGATTTCTTCCACTCTTGCTAAAATCCAGACAGATCCTTTAATTATTAAGCTGAGTCTTAGATCTTCAATCTGTTCTTTTGTTAGTGTGGATAGGCTTTTTCGAACAGCCTTGCCTAAAATGTCGTGATAATGTTGCGCAAGTGGGCGCTGGCATTCGATGACATTTTCTGCGACTTTTTCGATTGCGAAAGTTTGAGTTTTCATAATTTTTACCCCCTATAAAAGTACTAAGTAAACGACTACACAATTATTATATAGCTTTAAGGCTAGATAGTCAATAGACGAACAAAATGTAATATATCTTTTCGAAAAAACTCGCTTGTGTTATAATTGAAATAGAATTAAAGAGAGGAAAATATGGATATCAAGAAATTTGAAGAAAAAATGAATCACGCTTTCGAACATTATGAAGGCGAATTGAAAAAAGTTCGAACTGGTCGCGCGCATCCAAGCATGCTCGACAGCGTTATGGTTGAGGCTTACGGCGCAAAAATGCCTTTGAATCAAGTTTCGAACATTACCGCGCCAGAAGCGGCGATGATTTTGGTGACACCTTTTGATATGAACAACATTGCGGCGATTTCGGCGGCGATTCGTAATGATCAAACTCTTGGTTTTAATCCGAGCGACGACGGTCGAGTTGTTCGCGTGCCAGTTCCGCCACTCACCGAAGAGCGACGCAAACAGATCGTCAAACAAACTTCCGAAAAGGTTGAAGACGCCAAAATCGCGCTCCGAAACATTCGTCAAGATGCTTTCAAAGAAGCTAAACGATTGAAAGACGACAAAGAAATCACCGAAGACGAACAAAAACGATTCGAGAAAGACTTCGATGCGATGATGAAGAATTTCAACGAAAAAATCGAAACCGCATTCAAAAACAAAGAAAAAGAAATCCTAACAATTTAGTGAGTTTTAAGGTGGGAATTCCAAAACATATCGGCTACATAGTTGACGGCAATCGGCGCTGGGCAAAGGCGCGAAATTTGCCGACGCTTGAAGGTCATAAAGCTGGCTTCGAAGTTTTGAAACAGATTGTCGAGGTCAGCTTTGAGCGTGGCGTGAAGTTCGTTAGTGCGTATATTTTTTCGACCGAAAACTGGAATCGTAGTGCCGAAGAAGTTGCTTATTTGATGAAACTTTTCGAAATTTACTTCGACAAAGAAATCAAAAAGCTCCACAAAAAGGGCGTAAAAGTGGTTTTTGCGGGAAATCGCACTGAAAATGTCTCGCCAAAATTGGTGAAAATCATCGAGCGAGCCGAAGAGCTCACCCGCGAAAACACTGCTGGAACGCTTTGTCTGTGCTTTAATTACGGCGGTCAGCTCGAAATTGTCGAAGCGGTTCGAAAAATCGCCGAGCAAGTTTCGAAAAATGAACTTTCGCCGCAAGAAATTTCTGTCGAAACAATTGCGCAAAATATTTATACACCAGAAATTCCGCCTGTCGATTTGATGGTTCGCACATCTGGTGAGCAGAGAATTTCGAACTTTCAGCTTTGGCGAATGGCTTATTCCGAGATGATTTTTCTCGAGAAAACTTGGCCAGAAATGACAGCGGAAGATGTGGATTTTTGCCTTGAAAATTATAAAAAACGCGACCGAAGAATGGGAGGAGATAGTAAAAAATGAGTTTAATTTTTGGAATTTTGATTGGGTTGATAATTTTGACGATTTTGGTGGCGCTCCACGAGCTCGGCCACGCAATCGCCGCGACCAAAAACGGCGTTAAATTAGAAGAATTTGGGCTTGGGTTTCCGCCAAATGCCTTCAAATTTAAGACTAAAACAGATAAAATCCTCCCAAAAGGTACGCCAATTGCTATAAATTGGATTCCTCTTGGTGGGTATGTGAAGCTTCAAGGCGAGCACGACAGCGACAATAAAAAAGGCGATTATGGTGCGGCAAGCTTTTGGGCGAAAACCAAAATTCTTTTTGCTGGTGTTGTGATGAACTGGCTGACAGCGATGGTTTTGTTTATGATTTTGGCGTGGATTGGCTTACCAAAAATGCTTCCGAATCAGTTTTATATCGCGGAAGACGCGAGAATTTCTGGCGGCGAAGTTATCGTGACGCAAGTTGTCGAAGGTTTGCCGGCCGAAAAAGCCGGAATTGCTCGCGGTGATCAAATCGTGAAAATTAATGGCGAAAAAATCGATAATGAAACTGAAATTTCACAAATCGCAAAAACCAACGCTGGCAAAAAAGTCGAAGTCGAAATCAAACGCGACGGCAAAACGACAACAAAAAATGTCGAAATTCGCGCTAAAAATGACGACAAAAAAGGCTATTTAGGTCTTGGAAGCGCCAAAGAAACCGAAAAAATCCACGCAACTTGGAGCGCGCCAATTCTCGGCGTGACGACAACTTTACAGATCTCGGCTGAAACTTTCCGCTCATTGGGTGAACTTTTGGCGAACACTTTCACTGGGATTGTTCAAAAATTTAGTTCAAGCGCCGAAGTTCAGCAAATCGCCAACCAAAAACTCGAATCTGCTGGCGAAAGTATGGCTGGACCTCTGTCAATTTTGGGAATTTTATTTCCGATGGCGTCCGAGGTTGGACTTCCAACCTTAATTCTTTTGACTGCTTTAATCTCTTTGAGCTTGGCTTGTATGAATGTTCTGCCAATTCCTGTTCTTGATGGTGGACGATGGCTAATGCTGTTCGTTTCTCGAAAAATATTCCGAAAAACACTTTCGAAAGAACAAGAAGAAAAAATCATATCTTACGGTGTTTTTGCGATGCTTGGCTTGACTGTTGTTGTGTTTATACTTGATATTTTGAGGATTTTTTAAGTGAAGAAGTTGAGTAATTTTTTTGAACAAATGCTAAAAACCAAATCTGGAAAAATCGCTTTTTGGACGATTCTTCCGGCTATAACATTTATTTGTTTGCAATTTTCGATTCAATTTGCGATGGTTTTTGTCGCTCAATTTTTCGAAAATCCAAAAGCGATTATCGCAAATCCTATCTTTACTGCGATCTATACAATTTTGTTTTTTGGAGGTTTTTCGGCTGTGATTTATTTTGCGCCGAAGAAATTTTTTGGACAAAAACTCTCATATCGGGAAGTCGGAATTTCGAAGGAGATATCTTGGACCGACATCGGGCTTGGCTTGGCTGGATTTGTAGTTTCGATACTTATTTCGGGAATACTCATTTCGATATTAAAAAACATTTTTCCGGATTTTGATTCGAATCAAGCTCAAAACCTCGGTTTTTCTGGCTTGGTTCGAAGTCACGAATTTATGCTGGCGTTTATCTGTCTTGCGATTATCCCGCCGATCGCCGAAGAATTTGTCTTTCGAGGAGTTATTTATGGACAACTTCGAAAAATCAATCCAACTTTTGCGATTTTCTGGACAAGCTTGCTGTTTGGGCTTGCGCACCTTCAGCTTAATGTTGCGATCGTGACTTTCATTATGAGCGCTGTTATGTGTTTTATTCGAGAAAAATTCACCGACTCGATTTGGGCTGGCGTTGTTCTTCATTTTATCAAAAACGCAATCGCTTTTGCAGCTCTGTATATTTTTCCTAATATGATGATTTAATTGACTTAGAGCGTTTGTTTTGGTATAATTTTATAAATATGAAACAAGTTTTTAATATTACGAAAATTGGGAAAAAAGAACTCGAAGAAGAGTTAGCTAATTTGATTTCGCAGCGAAAAGAAATCGCTGAAGAAGTTGCGACAGCTCGCGATTTTGGTGATTTGCGTGAAAACTCTGAATACGACGCAGCTCGAAAAAAACAAGGCTGGGCTGAATCTCGAATTTCAGAAATCGAAAATATTTTGCAAAATGCAGTAATTATCGGCGATGGCGAAAAAGGGAAAGTTGGGCTTGGCAATCAAGTTCAGCTCAAAAATCTCGAAAACGGCAAGACTGTAAAATATTCGATCGTCGGTGCGGTTGAAGCAAATCCGCTCGAAGGAAAAATCTCCAACGAATCGCCAATCGGCATTCAATTGATGGGCAAAAAGCTCGGCGAAGAAGTGGAAATTTCTACGCCAAAAGGCTCGATCAAATACGAAATTGTCGAAATTGCTTAATTTTTCAAAAATCTCTCGAAATTCGGGGGATTTTTTGATATAATCGAAGAATGAAACTATCTCAAAATTTCACCAAAACCAGCAAAACTTCGCCAGCCGATGAAGTTGCCAAGAACGCGCAACTTTTGATTCGTGCTGGATTTATCCACAAAGAAATGGCGGGCGTTTACGCCTACACGCCACTCGGGCTAAAAGTTCTCGAAAAAATTAAAAACATCATTCGAGAAGAAATGAACGCCACAGGAAGTCAAGAGGTGATGATGACAACGCTTCAGCCTCGCGACATTTGGGAAAAAACTGATCGTTGGAGCGACGAAAAAGTCGACAACTGGTTCAAAACTAAACTCGCCAACGGAACTGAGCTCGGCGTTGGTCTTACGCACGAAGAGCCGATTGTTGATATGGTTGGCCAATATATCAATTCTTACAAGGATTTGCCGGTTTCGGTTTATCAAATTCAGAATAAATTCCGCAACGAACTTCGCGCAAAATCTGGTTTGATGCGTGGGCGTGAATTTTTGATGAAAGATATGTACACTTTTGCTCGAAATCAAGAAGAGCACGAGCAAATTTATGAACGCGCCGTCGAAGCTTATAATCGAGTTTATGAACGGCTTGGTTTGGGCGAAAAAACTTTTCGAACTTACGCTGATGGTGGAATTTTTACTAATCGATTTTCGGATGAATTTCAAACTTTGAGCCCAGTTGGTGAAGACAAGATTTTTGTTGATTTTAACAAGAAAATCGCAATCAACGAAGAAATTATGACTCCAGAAAATCTCGAAAAACTCGGCTTGAAAAGAGAAGATTTGGTTGAGCAAACTTCGACCGAAGTTGGAAACACTTTCCATCTCGAAAGCAAATATTCTGACGCGCTCGATGTCTATTTTACAGATGAAAACGGTGAGAAGAAATCCGTAATTATGGGTTGTTATGGCATTGGTGTTTCTCGCGTGATGGGCGCAATTGCCGAAAACTTCGCCGACGAAAAAGGTCTTGTTTGGCCAGAAAATATCGCACCTGCGAAAGTTTATTTGGTTCAAATCGGCGAAAAATCTCGCGAATTAGCCGAAGAAATTTATTCAGAATTGATGAAACGGGGTGTCGAAGTGATTTTTGACGATCGTGACGCGCGCCCAGGTCAAAAATTCGCCGACGCTGAACTTATGGGAATCCCTTATCGTGTGACGGTTTCGGATCGGTTGCTCGAAAGTGGTGAGTTCGAAGTTGTTGAGCGAAAAACTGGCGAAGTGAAGATGCTTTCTCGCGAACAACTTTTTGAAAAATTATCGAAATAGTTCAAAATTAAAATCCACTCGCTGTGAGTGGATTTGTTTTAGAATTGTTTTATAGATTGAACCTTGCGCATATATTCTTTATATAAAGGATGCGTTTCTTTTAGTTCGTCGATTAAATCTAAAGAGATTCGGATGTGTCGTTTTTTGATTGTTAGTTTCATATCGGTTGTGTCATTTAATACCGAAAAATTACGAATAACAACAATATTTCCTTCGAATCTCAAAATTTGACCCATAGGGAATGTCGGCGGCGTACCCCAAAGCATTTTGTTCGTTTCTTTTACTACTACAAAATCCCCGGTTTTCAAATCTACATTCATAATGTACCTCCTAGGAAAAAATTATAATATTCAATGAGTGGCTTGTCACTTTTTGAGTGTGGGTTGAGCGGAATGATTCGATCCCTATTAACTGTTGTGGTTGATTGACATCGTAGATGTCTTTTAGGTGTAAACGATCGAATATTTTTAACGCTTACACTATTTCCATTGATGGAGTCAACAATCCCAACAGAAATCCCTTGCATATTGTGACCAAGAACTTGAACATAATTCATGTGTTTCTCCTGATTTAAAGTCTCACGACTATAGGATAATTTATATATTACCATATTTATGAAAATAAGTCAAGAAAAAAGCCCTCGAATATATCGAAGGCTGCAGCTGCTAACGTTCTTCAGCGCTGTTCCATAGTGGAACATAGTACTCATTCCTTACTTCTTTGGTTGTTTCAGGTTTTTCCTGTTTTGCTGCGAACGCTGAACGTTTAATAGTAACTTTATCCATAAGGTACCTCCGTTTTAAGTCCGGATTGGACTGATTGGAACCTTATTGTATCATATGTGAATAATACTGTCAATAGTTTTTGCAAAAAAAGTGGAAAAAAAATCGAAAATATGCTAAAATTGTATTTAATTATGGCTACAATGAAAGAATTGCGCGACGAACGCGTGCGAAAATTAGATGAAATCAAGGCGCTGGGGCTAAATCCGTTCCCAGCCGAGACTCACCGAACAGCGATGGCGGGTGAGATTATTGACAATTTCGAAAAAATGGAAGGGCAAACCGTGAGCGTGGCTGGTCGAATTGCTGGAATCCGAAAATTCGGCAAGTTGGCGTTTATTGTTTTGCGAGATTTTTCTGGCAAAATCCAGCTGTTTATTCAAGCCAACACTTTGGCGGAAACTTCGGCGCAAGGCAATCTTGTTGGAATTAAAAACCTGAATTTGCTCGACACGGGCGATTTTATTCAGGCGACTGGTGAAGTTATCAAGAGTAAAACTGGCGAAATTTCGGTGGCGACTCGCGAATTGAAACTTCTTTCGAAATCGCTTCGACCAATGCCGACTGAGCAGGACGGTTTTACGAACAAAGAAGAGCGATTCCGCCGACGATATGTTGATATGAATGTCAATCTTGAAGTTCGCGATCGTTTTGTTCGTCGTTCGAAGTTTTGGCAGGCGACTCGCGACTTTTTGAATGCGCGAGGATTTTTCGAAATCAATATTCCTGTGCTTGAACATACCACTGGTGGTGCTGACGCGAATCCGTTCGTGACGCATATGGATGCTTTGGGCGACGCGCAATTTTACCTTCGAATTAGCCACGAATTGCCTTTGAAACGACTTCTTAGTGCTGGTTTCGAAAAAGTCTATGACCTTGGTCCGCGTTTCCGAAATGAGAATTATTCTGACGAACATTTGCCAGAGCATATCGCAATGGAATGGTATGCGGCTTACTGGGATTGGAAAGACGGAATGGCTTTTCAGGAAGAAATGTTCAAATATGTTTTGAATGAAACTTTCGGCACGCTTCAGTTCCAACTTGGCGACTTTGAAGTTGATCTTTCGAAAAAGTGGGAGCAGTGGGATTACGCCGAAACTATCGAAAAACGCTATGGAATTAACCCTTACAGCTGTACTTTAGAAGAAGTCAAAGCGGCGCTCAAAGCCAACAATCTTGAAGTTGAACAGAGCGAAAACAAATCTCGTGGAATCGACAAACTTTGGAAAAATATCCGAAAAGATGTCGCTGGGCCAATTTGGTTGATTAACACGCCGACATTTATTTCGCCACTCGCCAAAACTCACACTGATCGTCCAGAGATGACGCAACGCGCGCAAGTGGTAATCGCAGGAAGCGAGCTCTGTAATTTGTTCAGCGAGCTTAACGATCCGATTGATCAGCTAAATCGATTTGTCGAACAGCAAAATATGCGCGACGCTGGCGACGACGAAGCGATGATGCTCGACATTGATTTTGTGGAAATGCTCGAATACGGTATGCCGCCAGCTTGTGGAATGGGTTACAGCGAACGCGTTTTCTGGATTTTCGAAGGCGTAACTGCGCGCGAAGGTGTGCCGTTCCCGCAGCTCAAGCACGAAATCTCCGAAATCACCAAAGAAATTTACCCAGATTTGAAGTTTTAAGGTGCGAAAGCCGTTGTGAAAATCGCTCGAAAAAGAGCGATTTTTTCTTGCTTTTTTCAAATAGCTTATGCTATAATCTAAGTAACTAAAGGGAGATAAAATGAACAAAAAAATAGTGTTGAGTATAGTGGCGATATTTGCGGCGTTGAGTATGGCTAATTTTACTATGTCGCAGGAGGCTTATGCCTATAAGTCTGATGTTAACCCAATCGATTCCAGAAATGTTCCTGATTCCGAAATGGATAGGGAGATCGTCTTTCCGGACGAAGTTCTACATCGACAATTAAATCAAAAAATGGGTCGAGGAGATAACACTAACCCTATTACTATTGGTGACGCAATCAATAAACAGATCGTTAATCCGCAAATACCAGTATTTTCTATAGGCGATATACATAGTCAAGATGGAACATCGCAAATTCTAAAGAATCTCGAAGGTATACAATATTTTGATATTTGTGATGGTGCGCAAATTGTAAGCGTCAGCGGGTTGATTTCGGATTTCAGCCCAATAGATTGCCACGAGAACTTCGGCAATGCGACTGGCAGGCAATTTAACTATAGTCCAAGTGTTCCAGATCTAAAAGATAGCCCAGAAATTACCAACCTTGGTGATATCGGAGGATATTTTGCTTATATAAGGATGGGGGTCGTTAATTTTTCGCCAAACACCCTGAATAATTTTAATATTGGCGAATCATTGACTTCTTTTACTGTCGAGACATCAAATATTTCCGATGTTTCGTTTTTGTCGAAGTTTAATACGACTAAAAGTATTCGTGTTGGGTTAACTAATGCTAATATCTCGGATATATCAGTGTTAGGTAAAATGAACTTTCTACCAGCTGGCGAATTAAACGAATGGGGCTATTATAATGTTAATTATAGGTTCGGCTTTTCTGGCAACAATATAACTAAAGTTCCCGAAAATGTATATAGCCTTAGAAATGTAATGATAGAATTAGATGATAATAAAATAGCTGACTCGACTTATGCCGAAGAACTTTATGCTACCTTGCTCGATAAACTGAAACAGAACGGAAAGTTAGACAGTTTTAATAATGACCCCGATCAGAGAGCCTATCATTTAAGCACTATCGGACATCAGAATCAGCGCCCAGAAATCACCGTTCACAGTAAAACTTTCACTAACCCGCTCCGTGATAAAAACGGTAATTCTATCCCAGTTCAAGAAACTGAATTTATCAAAAATGGCGAAAATGGTACGATCGTACTTTTGGTTAACGATCAAAAAGGCTCTGTTTCGACAGGATTTGATAATACTCGTGGATTCAACGGTACTTTAACTATTAATTATGATTTCACGCAGCCGGAGATGCCTGAGCCAGCAAAGGAATCTCCTGTTAGTGATATTAAAGCTCCAAGTACTGGATTTGGACAAGATTATCTGTCGCTTGTGGCAGTTGTAATTCTTGCTATAGCAACTTTGTTTTTTATTGATAGACAAAATAAAATTCGTCTATAGTAATAATAAATTCGATCTATTTTAGTTAATGCTGAAAGTATAGAGAATTTATATATGTTGAATAAGATTCGGAAATTAAAATTTACTTCGCGACGAGTTTTTCGAGCGATGATGCTTTTGATCGCAACATTGACTTTTGTGACGATTTTGTTAATGGTTCTGGATAAGAACACTAATTTTCACGAAACGACAATAGACATTATCGTGCTGCTGATAGGTGTTGTTGCGCTGGTGATGGCGGTTTTGACTGAGGCGGAGCTCGAACGGAATGCGCGACGCTCGAATGAGCTTCATAGTGAAATTTTGGTTGCTCTTGACGAAATTCGGGAAATTAATCGCGACAACGAAAGTCTAAAGCGTTCGATGCGACGCGAACTTGAAATCGACCAAGAAATTTCGAAAAAGCTCGACAAAATCGCCAAAAAATAACCATAAACGGCTTGATTTTTCTCGAAAAAAGGCGTAAAATGGTGGTATGAAAATTATAGCTTTTGGTGTGCGAAAAGATGAACTTCCTTATTTTGAGAAATTTGCGGAAGAATTTAGTATTGAATATGCGACAACTTCGAAGGAATTAACGGCGGAAACCGTCAATTTAGCAGAAGGTTTTGACGCGATTTCGGTTTACACTTCGAGCGAAGAACTGAACGGCATTTGGGAAAAAATCGCCGAATTTGGCATTAAGTTTTTCACGGTGCGAACAGCTGGCTTTGACGGAATTGACATCGAGAAAGCCAAATCGCACGGAATTAAAATCGCCAACGTTCCACAATACAGCCCGAGCGCAATCGCAGAATTCGCGGTGGCTTTGACGCTTTCGGTGCTTCGAAAAATCCCTTTGGCGCTTCGTCGTGCGCGCGTTCAAGATTTCTCGGTTGAAGGCTTGATGGGGCGAGAGCTCAATTCGATGACGGTTGGAATTATCGGAACGGGACGAATCGGTCTTGCGACGGCGAAGGTTTTTAACGCTTTTGGTTCGCGAATTATTGGTTTTGACAACTTTCAAAATCCTCAAGCAGAAGGAATTCTCGAGTATAAATCTCTAGAAGAAGTTCTTGCCGAAAGCGACATTATCTCGCTCCACATTCCACTAACAGATGAAAATCATCACATCATCAACGCTGAAAACATCGCCAAAATGAAAGACGGCGTGATTATTATCAACACGGCTCGTGGCGGACATATCGACGGGCGGGCATTGCGCGACGCTTTGGTGAGTGGAAAAATCGCGGCGGCTGGCTTGGATGTTTATGAATTTGAGCGCGATTTGTTGAAAAAAGATCTCAGTGGCGTGGTGATTCAGGATGAAATCTTCCGCGATCTTAAGAATTTGCCGAATGTAATTATGACGCCGCACATCGCATTTAACACCGAAACTGCCGTCAAAAACATGGTGAAAATGTCAACCGAAAATCTCATCAGCTTTAAGAATGCTGGCGTGAGCGACAACGAAATTACGAAATAGAAATTTCAGCCCAATTCATTTCGAAAAGGGCTGTTTTTATTTTCGAAAATAAGGTATAATTTAAGCTATGAAGAAGCTTATTTTTATTTTGGTTAGCCTATTTTTGGCGGTTGGCGGTTTTTCGAATTTTGCGTATGCCGACGCGAACGATTTTACTGTTGAATCTTTTGACGCACATTATTATCTTTCGAAAGATTCAGAAGGGCGATCAGTTTTGAAAGTTGTCGAAGAAATCACGGCGACTTTTCCGGATTTTGACCAAAATCACGGCATCGAGCGCGCGATTCCGAAAAAATACCAAGGGCATGTTTCGTATCAGAACGATTTGACGGTTTATCGAAATGACGAACTCGAAGGTATCGCCGACACAAAAGATGTCGATGGCGACAAGGTTTATCGCATTGGAAATTCGCGAGAATATGTTCATGGCAAGCAAGTTTACAGATTAGAATATTCGTTCCGTGATGTTATGCGAAGCGATTTGGTCAAAAATTCGCAAACGCTGATCTGGAACGTTAACGGCACGCAGTGGAAGCAAAATTTCGGTCGGGTTAGCGCAACGATTTTTATTGATAAGAACCTCTTTTCGGATCTCAAAAACTATGATTGTTATTATGGAGTATATGGCTCGAAAAATAAATGCGGATTGATCACTGAGCGTGATTATGGAGATAAGAAAGCTTTGTATTTTGCGCAGAGCAATTTGTTGCCTGGTGAAAATGTAACTTTCGTGGCTAATTTCAAGCAAGGTACTTTCAAGGACTATGTTGAGCCTGAAGCTCATAAAATTATCAAAAATATAGTCACTTTTGTGTTGATTATTCCGGTTGGAGTTTTGTTTTATTTGATTTTTATCGGAATAAAGAATTATCGCTCGGAGAAAACTCGTCGTTCAATCGTTCCTCAATATATTCCGCCAAAGGAAATTTCACTATTTGAGAGTTCGGTTCTCTTAAATTCTCAGCAAAAAGCAATTTCGGCGATGATTGTCGAGATGGCGATTTCGGGGAATTTGAATATTGTTGAATTTGAAAAGAAGGGTGTTTTTGGGGTTAAAAAAGATTTCAAGCTTGAAAAAATTTCCGATCACGGGCTGGATCGTTACGAAAAAGCGATTTTTAATAAGATTTTCTCGCGCGGCGAATCTGTTAAACTCAAAGATATCAGCCAGCGACTCGGCATGGATTTTGGTCAGAAAATGCTTGGCTGGGCGGAAGCTTTTAGGAATAAAGATTTTTATAAAAAGCCAAAAGATAGTATTTTGGTGAAGATTTCGTTTGGTTTGTCGTTTGTGGCGATTTTTGGGCCGTTGTTGTTTGGCAGCGCGTTTGAAGCTGTTAATTTTTCTGGCTATGAGCTGATTATTACTTTGTGGTTCGTGCTGTTTACGGTGATTTTTGTGCTGTCGATCGTGCTTTTGACGATTGAGCCAAAATCTCTCCGCGGCGCAGAGATGCTTGATCATTTGAACGGTCTGAAAATGTACATAAAAATGGCCGAAGAAGATCGAATGCGAGTTCTTCAAAGTGTTGATGGCGCAGATCGAATAGTTGACGGCGAAAATTCAAAAGTAAAACTTTACGAAAAACTCCTGCCTTACGCGATGATTTTTGGTCTCGAAAAAACTTGGCTTAAAGAGTTGGCGGCACAGTATCCGGAAGGTGTTTCGCCAGATTGGTATCATGGCAGTGGGGTGTTTAACGGGATTTTGTTCGCAAATTCAATGAGTTCGATGTCGCGCTCGCTGAATTCTTATACTTCAAGCGCTTCATCTGTTTCTGGTGGAGGCGGCGGATTCTCCGGTGGCGGCGGAGGTGGCGGCGGAGGTGGCGGTTGGTAGCCTTCGCGCCGTTCTACGCTAAAAAGCTCGAAAAGGGCTTTTTATTTTTGGCAATAAAAAATCGCCAGCTTTGAAACTGTGCGATTTTGAATAATTTCTGGTGGGTGATTAGGGACTCGAACCCCAGACCCTCTCGGTGTAAACGAGATGCTCTAGCCAACTGAGCTAATCACCCGAACAATTACTATTTTAGCAAATCATTTTTCGAAAGTCAAGCATTTTTTATGAGAAATTTTTTTCGAAAAACATAGGCGTAATGTTTACTTTTTTCGCAAAATGTGATTAAATATAAGCATTATGAGGATTTTTAAGGGCTGTTGTGGAAAAAATATTTTCGTGGCGACAATACTACTGCTTTGTGTTTTTATTGTAAATTCTATATCCAACAGGGAAGTGTATGCGAAGGCTTTCACCGAAAAAATATGTGAAGAATATGGCGGAATATGGTCTCCTGGTGCAAATGGGTGTACTATTAAAGACGAAGCTAATGGTTCACCCGGGATATATTACGATACGGGTAAGGTGCCGAACAATATTACCGTAGGCAATAAAGCTAATAAGGACGGGTCTCAAAAAACTCAAACCCAAAAGCAAACGGACGCCAAAAAAGCATGTGAGGCTCAAGGTAGACAATTGATATCAACTGGTAATGGGGGTTATGCGTGTGCTGACAGTAAAACATTAGATCAGTCTCAGTTTACTGTCGATAATTCCATTAGTAGATTGAAGAAAAGCTATAAAGACAGCGGAAAAGAGTTAACAGACGAGGGATGGAACTTTATCAAGGACAAATGTAAGGATAAGAGTTCTGCGGAGATGGATAATTGTGTTTCGTCCCTTGCTTCCGAAAAAATTGATGAAAACGAAGAGCAAAATAAGAAGAGCGAAACCTCCTGCGCAATCGACAGTATTGGCTGGATTGTTTGCCCTGCGGCAAGTTTTATGGAGGATGCTATCACCGGAACTTACGAGTGGATCGCTAAGCATTTTCTAACCATTCGATCAGGATCATTGTTCGATGACAGCAGAGGAGTATTTGATTCTTGGAGTAAATTCCGCGATATTGCAAATGTTCTTTTCGTGATTTTATTTGTGGTCGTTATTGTGTCACAGATTACGAATATTGGAATTTCGAACTATGGAATTAAAAAAATGCTACCACGATTAGTGGCTTTTGCTATTCTAATTAACATATCCTATTGGGTTTCGGTGATTTTTGTTGACTTGTCGAATATTATCGGTAGAGGTATCTTTAACTTATTGTCTGCCAACGGTAACTCGTCGCACATTAATTTATTGGATTCGGCAGTTGGCACGATGTTGAGTACTGTTGGGGTGTCGGCCGTTATGGGGGGTATAATTCTTGCTCTTGTTGCTGCATTGCTTTCGATATTTCTTATGTTTTTAATTCTGGTCGTGCGACAAGCTGCGGTTGTAATTTTAATTGTTATTTCTCCGATAGCATTTGCGTCTGCTATCCTGCCAGGGACAGAGGCTTTCTTTTCTAAATGGAAAGGTATGCTTAAGTCGATGCTTGTGGTTTATCCTGTTTGTTCGTTGATGATGGGTGGGATGATTGTTGCCTCGGATGTTTTAATTAGTACAATTGATGATAAAGGGGTGGATCTCACTAACTACGCCCTGAAGGTTTTCTACATACTTATACCAGTTATAGGGCTATCATCGGTTTACATCGTAATAAAAGGAACTTTGGCGGCTATAGACAAGCTTACAGGTGGATCAATTTCTGGAAAGATTGGTGGAATGGTGAATGGCTTGCAAGATAAAGCCAAAAACTCATCACTCGCTCAGCGAGAAAGAAATATGTGGGGCACAGCCGGTGCGAAAGTGGGAGGTCTTCCTGGCGTTAGAAATGTTAGAGATTTTTCAAGAAGGAGTCGATATAAAGCACTTTCTGGTAAAAATAAACTCGAAAACGCCAAGGCTGAAGCCCAGCGCGATGGAATGATTGCCGAGCTTCAATCTCAAGCGTCTAGAGGAAAATTGGATCCAGACGGACAACGACTTCTTCATAAGCTTCAGGGCGACAAAGAGAAAGACGAGGCTAACTTGCTAAACGCTGGAGCTTCAAGTATGGCGAAGAGTTTCGGCTATAATGAGATGGGCCAGTTTACTGGTGATGTTGAAGGTGATGCCGAAAGAGCTCTTACTGAGGCTATGAAATCTGGAAATTCACAACAAATAGATCGGGCAATTAAAGCTATTGGTGCTGCAAACCTTAGTGATGGCCAAAGAGCTTCTGTATTACATAGGGCGTTTAGCGAAGCTGGTCATATTGACACATCGACGAAAGAAGGTGCCGCTATTGCTCAGGCGGTCTCAAAGAATATGGATTTGTTTGGAAAGATGAAAGCAGAAAACTTTGCAGTTAATTCGTTAGCTGGAAAATTGGCATCAAACCAGAGTGCGAGCCCATCCGAAATCCTACAAGACACATCTACTTATAGTAATATGACGGCAGAGCAGCTAACTAAGCAAGGTGGCAATTCTATGGAAAATATCCGGAAACTTGCTGCCAATAACCCGCAATTTGCAGCTCAAATGCAGAATCTTGCCGAGACGGCGTCTAAAGACACCGAACTTATGGCCCAGGCTAAGGGTGCTAATAAGGAGTTTATTGATGAATTAAAAGCTGGCGTTCAGCCATCGAATGTCGTAAATCAGGAAAGCTCGACAGTTACCCAAGAAAATCCAACGGTCAATCAAGAACAGTCGATGCCTATAGATATAAGTTATGGAGAGTCTTTTGTGGTTCCGCGAGATGGTGGCCAGCAGAATCAGTGGGTTTATCCTGCTCCTCAACAAACCCAGCAAACTCAGCAAACCCAACAAACCCAGCAAACTCAGCAAACCCAACAGACTCAGCAAACCACTCAGCAAACCCAGCAGACTCAACAAACTCAACAGACGCAACAGTCAAAACCGACAGGACAACCAGCGCCGACTCGGAAATTTGTTTCGGGTGGCATAAATTCGGGAAATCCGCGACATCTAACGGTTAATCAACAACAACTGGAGAAGATTAGGCGGTCGTCCGGCTACAACAATACTAAAAAACCAGAATAATCGATATAAAAATCGCCCTCTTCACGGGGGTGGTTTTTCGTGGTATAATTAACCTATGTTAGATATCAAATTTATTCGTGAAAATTTAGAGCAAGTCAAGCGCGATACTGCGAACAAAGGCTACAACACCGATGTTGACGCAGTTTTGGCGCTCGACGACAAACGAAAAACCTTAAACCAACAGATTGACGAACTTCGAACTCGCCGAAATCAAATCGCTTCTTCGATGAAAACTTCTGGTGGAAAACCATCACAAGAGCTAATTGACGAAGGCAAAAAAATCAAAGAACAGCTCGCCGAACTCGAAAATGATTTTCGAAAAATTGACGAAGATCTTACGGCTGGCTTGAATTCAATCCCGAACATTCTTCAACCGGATGTGCCGATCGGTGAAGAAGGTGAAGATGAGGTTGTAAAAGAGTGGGGCGTAGAAATCGCTATTTCGAAATTCGGCGAAAGCAAAACTGGCGCGGGCGATCATTTGGATTTCGCCACAAAAAAAGACTGGGTTGATTTCGAGCGTGGCGCAAAAGTTGCGGGCGCAAAATTCTACTTTTTGAAAGGTGATTTGGCGCTTCTCGAAAACGCAATTTATCAGTATGCGTTGAACAAACTCATTTCGAAAAATTTCAAATTTATGACTGTTCCGCATATGGTGAACGGAAATGTTGCGACCGGAACTGGCTTTGCGCCTCGGTCGAGCGAGCAGAGCGACGAGTATTTTATCGAAAATGAAGATTTGAGCTTGATTGCCACGGCAGAAATGTCGCTCACCGGCTACCACGCGAATGAAATTTTGAACGAAAAAGACTTGCCGATTTTTTACGCGGGATATTCACCTTGCTACCGAAAAGAAGCCGGAACTTACGGCAAACACACACGCGGGCTTTTCCGAGTTCATCAGTTCAATAAGCTCGAAATGTATGCTTACACTTTACCGGAACAATCTGTTGAAGCTCACGAGCGAATTTTGGGCGTCGAAGAAGAAATCTACCAAGAATTAGGAATTCCGTATCGCGTGATAAATATTGCCAGTGGAGATTTGGGCGCGCCAGCTTCGAAAAAATACGACATCGAATATTGGAGTCCAGTCGACGGAAAATACCGAGAAATCACCAGCTGTTCGAACTGTACAGATTACCAAGCTCGCAATTTGAACATTCGCGTGCGTCGCGAAAATGGCGAACTTCAAGTGGTTCACACCTTGAACGGAACTGCTGTGTCGCTCGCGCGATGCCTTGTGGCGATTCTCGAAAACTTCCAAGATGGTGAAGACTTGCTGATTCCAGAAGTTTTGAAACCGTTTATGGGCGGTCGCGACCGAATTTAAGAATTTTAGCACTATATTTAGCGTTTTGTAAATTTCACAACACTAAATGTAGTGCTTTTTTATTTTGCTTGTGTTATAATTATTTTAAGCCAAAAAACAGAGAAATGGGGTGAAAATTATGGCTAAGAATATAGTCCTTTACGGTAAAAAGAACTGCCTACAATGCAAGATGATGAAGAAATTCTTTGATGAAAACAGTGTAATTTACGATTATATTGACATCGAAGAAGACTCTTCAGCTCTCCAAAGAGTTAAAGAGCTTGGATTTTCGGCAGCTCCTGTTACTGAAATTCCTCTGACTGTGATGTCGCTTCAATACGAGGTAGACAAAGAAAAATTACCAGTCAAAAGAATCGGCGACAGCTACTTTTTTAGCGGATTCAGACCAGACCTGGTTAGATCGCTGAAAGTTCCTAAGTGAGTTCGCGCGTAGCGAGCTCTTTTTCTTGACAAATTAAACTGTTTGTGCTAAAATTCTAATATAAATTAAGTAATTAAAAAGGAAAAGATATGATTTCTCAGATTGAAATTACAGGAAACAAATACGAAATTGACGAAAATACACGAAAATACGCCGAAAAACATATCGGAAAATTGGACAAATATTTGCCACGCCACGCCAAAAAAACTGCAGCTGCAAAAGTTGTGATTTCAGAAGTAAACGGCAAAAATAACAACAAATACGAAGTTGAAGTTATGCTAAATGTTCCAGACAAAACTTTGGTAGCAAAAGACCAAAGTTCGAATGTTCTCGCGGCAATCGACATTGTCGAAGCGAAAATCGAAAGCCAAATTCGACGCTACAAAACCGAGAAAAATCCACGCCTTGGCAAATCTGGAATTATGGCGAAATTCAAACGCTCATTCAAACGAGGTTAATTTCTAAATCTCGAAACCTAAAAATCGCTCAAATCGGGCGATTTTTGATTTTTTCGAAAAATGTGATATTATAGAGTTAGTTTTTCGTGATGAAAGGGGTGAACAAGATGAAAAAGCACATTGAGCTGTTTAATAAATTCGGCCGAAGATTTGCAACTGTCGCAGATTGCGGAAAGAGAAACATAGAGGTTGATTTTTATGAAATTTCCAGCGGTAGATATGGAATGGAGATTTCGAAGGTTGTTGTTCAGTACGCTATCGGCAATGAAAATAATGTAAATATTATCGATTACGGGGTTGTTGATGTGATTAAGGTCGGTGATATTTTTGAATACATAGAGGTGATACCTTTATCTGGAAATGCTACAGATTCGAAAGTTTTGTGTAAGTTATTTAGCTATTCGACCGAGCTCAGAGACTATGCGTTCGGTGAAATTGAAATTTCAGACGAGCGCTCGAAATATCTCGAGTTATCAATCAAGAAAATATTTGAATGGCTCAACAAGCGGTTATTTGCATAAGCCCTGCAAAAGGGCTTTTTTTTCGTCTCTGTTTATGTTAAAATGGTAACAGATTCAAACTGTTTTTTAATTGGAGAGGGAAATGTCTAAAAAAACTGCGAAGAAAAAGAATGTGATGATCGAAGAAAGCAAAACTGAAAAGTTTTTGACTAAGGTTTTTGGAGATCCGCAAAAAAAGATTTTGAAACGGCTCGAGAAAAAAGTTGCCGAAATTAACGCTTTGAGCGAAAAATTCGAAAAAATGAGCGACGAAAAGCTCAAAAATTCTTTCGAAAAACTTCAGAAAAAAGTTCAAAAAGAAGAAAAAACTCTGGACGAAATTTTGCCAGAAGTTTTTGCGATTGTTCGCGAAGCATCTGTTCGAACGCTCGAAATGCGCCATTTTGATGTTCAGCTAATCGGTGGTATGGTTCTTCACGAAGGAAAAGTTGCCGAAATGAAAACTGGTGAAGGTAAAACTTTGGTGGCGACTTTGCCGAGCGTTTTGAATGCGATGGAGGGCAAAGGTGTTCACGTGGTGACCGTCAACGACTACCTTGCGCAGCGCGACGCCAGCTGGATGGGTGCGCTTTATCACTTCTTGGGGCTTTCGGTTGGTGTGATTATCAACGAAGCAAGTTTCATTTTTGACCCAGAATTCGATAACGAATCTCACGAAGATGAAAAAATGCGCAAACTTCGCCCAACAACCCGAAAAGAAGCTTACGCGGCGGACATCACTTATGGAACGAACAACGAATTTGGTTTCGACTATTTGCGCGACAACATGGTGAACGAAGTTGATTTGCTTCGCCAGCGCGAATTGAATTTTGCGATTGTCGACGAAGTTGACTCGATTTTGATCGACGAAGCTCGAACTCCGCTGATTATTTCTGCGCCAGCCGCCGAAAACCCAGAAAGCTACATTCAATTTTCGAAAATCGCTGCGCAACTTACGCCAGAAGATTACGATTTGGACGAAAAACGCCGAAGCGTGGCTTTGACTGAAGAAGGAATCGACAAAGTCGAAAAACTCCTCGGAATGAAAAATCTCTACACGCCAGAACATTCGCGCGCTGTTTATCATATGGAACAGGCTCTTCGCGCTGAAACTCTTTTCAAACGTGACAAAGATTATGTTGTGACTAACGACGGAGAAGTGATTATCGTCGACGAACATACTGGTCGTTTGATGAACGGTCGTCGCTACAACGAAGGTCTTCACCAAGCGATTGAGGCCAAAGAAAAAGTGCCGGTTCTCCAAGAATCGATGACTTTGGCGACAATTTCGTTCCAAAATTTCTTCCGTTTGTATAAAAAACTCTCGGGTATGACAGGAACAGCCTTCACTGAGGCGGAAGAATTCCAACAGATTTATTCGCTCGAAGTTGTTCAAATTCCGTCGAACAAACCAGTTATTCGCGACGACAAAGAAGATTTGATTTTCAAAACCGAAAAAGCCAAATTGAAAGCTGTCGCCGAAGAAATCAAAAAACATCACAAAGCTGGTCGTCCAGTTTTGGTTGGCTCGGCTTCGATCGAAAAGAACGAGCAAATCGCTAAATATCTCGACAAAGAAGGCATCAAATATAATCTTTTGAACGCCAAAAACAACGAACACGAAGCCTCGATTGTGGCAAAAGCCGGCGAAAAAGGCGCGATTACGCTCGCGACAAACATCGCCGGTCGTGGAACTGACATCAAGCTCGGCAAAGGTGTAAAAGAGCTCGGTGGTTTGGTTGTGATCGGTTCAGAACGCCACGAATCTCGCCGAATTGACAACCAGTTCCGTGGTCGTGGTGGTCGTCAAGGCGATCCGGGTGAAACTCAATTCTTTGTTTCAACCGAAGACGATCTAATGCGAATTTTCCAAGGCGAACGCATCGCCCGACTGATGGAAATTCTCGGCGTTCCTGAAGATCAGCCGATTCAAGACAAGCGCGTTTCGAAAACTCTCGAAAGTGCTCAAAAACGCGTCGAAGGTTTCAATTTTGATACGCGCAAAAATGTTGTTCAATACGACAACGTCATCAACCGACACCGAAAAGTTGTCTATACAATGCGCCGAAAAATCCTCGAAGGCGAAGATATTACTCCGCAAATCAAAGAGCTAATGAACTCAAAAGTTGCCGAGCTTGTCGAACTTCCTTCGAAAAATAATCCAGATTTCGTTTCGAATTTTGTGGAATTTTTCCCAGCCGAAACTGAAACTATCGAAGCTATCGGCGAAATCAAAAACGACAAAAAACGCCTTTCGCTCGCAAAACAGATTGTCGAAGATATTTACAACGAGCAAAAATCTGAACTCGGCGAAGAAAATCTTCACAAGGTTGAACGCGAAGTTTATATGCAAATTCTCGACACACTTTGGATAAATCACCTCGAAAATATGCAACATTTGCGAGAAGGAATTCACTGGCGAAGTGTTGGTCAGCGCGATCCGTTGGTTGAATATCGTGAAGAATCGCAAAAACTCTTCAACGGTCTTCAAAATACTTTGCGCGACGAAACCATTCGAATTATTACTCGAGTTAAACCAACAGATGTGATGGCTCGACAGAGCGAAGAACACGAAACCGAGCTTACAAAATTGGCGGAAAATGCGGTTGAAGCTGGCGTGAATGAAATTCAAGCTGGTGAAAAAAATCGAGACGGCGACTTCAAGACAGAAAAAGCTACAATAGCTGCCGAGAAAAACGCAAAAAAGAACGCGGCTCGAAAAGCGAAAAAAGCTAAACGCCAAAACAAGAAAAAGGGTCGAAAATAAATGCGACATACCGTAGAAGAAGTGCGTCTGAAAAATGGCGCACGCGGTTTATTGGTGAATGTTCCTGATGCAACAGTGATGAGTTTTCAGTTCCAGTTTAGGGCTGGTTCGCGCTATACTCGATCGCCAGAAATTTACGAAACTGCGCATATTATGGAGCATATGGCTTTTGGTGCGAATGCTCGTTTTAAAAACGAACACGCTTTTGAGGCTGAATTCACCAAAAACGGCGCATATCACAACGCCTCAACTTCTGATATGGGAATGAGCTACATTGCAGACTGTGCAGACTTTGAATGGGAAAGAATTCTTGACCTTCAACTTCTTTCGATTGGAGAGCCTAAATTTAATTCGACCGAATTCGAAGCCGAAAAGGGAAATGTTCGAAACGAACTTACTGGTTATTTGAACAACAACGCACGACTTCTTTGGCCTCGAATGCAACAAGCTTTTGGCGAAAAAGTTCTAACTTACGAACAACGCCTAAAAACTATCGACAACATTTCGCTCGAAGACATCATCGAACACCACAAGCGCACGCACAATACCGACAATTTGCGTTTTGTGATTGCTGGAAAAATTGATGAAGAACGAAAAGCTAAAATCATCGATCGGCTCGAAAAACTTCCTCTCGAAAGAGGTGAGCGATTCGAACTTTTGACGGACGATCTCGAAAATCCAGAAAAACCGATTTTCATTCATCGACCAGATTTGAAAAATATCAGTTTTGGGATCTCGATAGTTTTGCCTCGACAGCTTTCGACCACTGAAATGGACGCAATGCACGCACTCAATCATATTCTTACTGGAACGATGCATTCGCGAATTTTCGGAAAGGCGCGAAAACGAGGTTTGACTTATGGAGTTTATAGCGGTGCTTCTCGAAGTCTGAATGATTCGTCGTGGGATTTCGAAGGGCAAACAAATTTCGAAACCGCCAAGCCGCTTTTCGAATTGATTGTTTTTGAATTGAAAAGAATTTTGAACGAAGAATTAACCGAAGAAGAGCTCGACGCAATGAAATCTTACGCCTTGGGAAGCTTCCAAATGGACGGTCAAACCGTTGGTTCGACGGCTGGATTTTATGCAGTGCGATATTTCTGGGACGGAAACATTCGAAATCACGAGAAACAGCCAGAATTCATTAAGCAAATTTCTCGACAAAAAATCTTCGACTTGGCGCGAGAATTTGTCGAAAACGGAAAATGGGTTGTTGGTGCGGTTAGCGGCGGAGAAGAATCACAGATTGTGGAACTTTCTGAGAAATTCGCAAATCTTTTCGAAGATTAAAATAAACCACCTCTTTGCGGGGTGGTTTTGCGTTATTTCCAGACGATTTCAACTTTCTTGCCGACAGTTTTTGCGACTCGCATAACACTATTGAATTGCTTACGCGTTTGTGCGTTTTCGTCATAATCTTTTCTAAGTTTCAGAAAAAGCGTATTTTCTTGATTTCTTGTAGATAAAAAACGCATTGCGCAGTTTATCGTGGCGTGATCACCTTTGAAATCGTCGATACTTCTGAAAATTTCCTCCAGCGTAAAGTACTTTTGCTTGGTCATTTTTTGACCTCCTTGTTTTGATAAAGTTATTTTAACATCGTACGCCAAATAAGTCAATATTTTTCGAAAACCCGTCTCGTGATATAATAGAATTATGAAAAAGATGAAAATTGCTTTAATCGGCTTCGGTTTAGAGGCGAAAAGTGCGTATGATTTTTTGCGTGCGAAATTTCCAGAGGCTGAATTCGATATTTACGACCAAAATGAAAAATCAAAAGTTGCTTTGCCTGAAAATGTGAATTTTTTTGGCGGTGTGCGGGATTTTTCGCAAATTCAAGCAGATTTGATTGTGCGAACTCCAGCCGTCGCACCTTCGAAATTGCCAAAAAATGCCGAAATTACATCTGTTACAAATTTATTTTTCGAAAATTGCCCAGCCAAAATCATCGGTGTGACTGGCACAAAAGGCAAGGGGACAACTTCGAGCTTGATTGCGTCGATTTTGCGCGCGAGTGGCAAAAAAGTCCATCTTGTCGGCAATATTGGCGTGCCTGCGCTCGATCTTTTGCCCGAGATTTCGCCAGAAGATTTCGTCGTTTATGAGCTTTCCAGCTTCCAGCTTTGGGACGTGAAAAAATCGCCCGAAATCGCCGTGGTTTTGATGATTGAGCCTGATCATTTGGACGTTCACGCGGATTTTGCGGAATATTTGGCGGCCAAAAGCAACATTCGCGCTTTCCAAAAAGACGGTGATTTTGTCGTGCGTTATCCGAAAAACAAAAATTCAAAAATCGTTGCCGGCGAAAAATCAATCGAGCCGATTTTCGAAAGTCGTGATGGATTTTTCTGGCGAAAAACTACTGATGGCGAACAAAAAATTTGTTCAACTTCCGAGCTAAAACTCCCGGGCGAACACAACGCAGAAAACGCAAAAATCGCAATGACGGCGGCTTTTTTGGCAAATCCCGAGATTTCTAACGAACAATTCGCGCAAGGTTTGAGCGGTTTTACTGGTTTGCCGCATCGCTTAAAATTCGTTCGCGAAATTCGCGGCGTGAAATTCTACGACGACAGCATTTCAACCACGCCGGGCAGTGCAATCGCCGCGCTAAAATCTTTCAGTGAGCCAAAAATTCTCTTGCTTGGCGGAAGCGACAAAGGTGCGGATTTGAGCCCACTTTTTGCGGAAATTTCTGCTTCGAAAAGTATTCGAAAAGTTCTGGTTTATGGTGCGGAAAGTTCAAAATTGGCTGAAAAATTCACCGAAATTAACTTCAAGAATTTCGAAAATCTTGGCGAAAAACCAATTTTCGAAGAAGTCGTGAAGCGCGCTTTCGCCGTGGCTGAATCTGGCGATGTGGTGATTTTGAGTCCAGCGCACGCCAGTTTCGATATGTTTTCGAGCTACGCCGACAGGGGTGAGCAATTTGTTCGAGTTGTGGAAAACTTATAAAATCCTGTGGAAAACTCACAAAATAATTTTCGAAAACCTCGAGAGTTATTTTTATTTTTTCGAAAAAATCAAAAAAGCCCTTGACTTTTCAAGCTACCTTGTATAACATAGAAGTATGACAGAGCAAGAAAGAATTGAAAAATACGCCTCGCAAATGTCCACTCAGATGAGGAAAGGATTTATTGCGTTTTGCGTGCTAAAAGTTTGTTCGAAAAAGCCGGTTTATACCAGCGACATCATCAAAGAACTTCGCGATGCTAAGCTGGTCGTGGTGGAGGGGACAATTTATCCGCTACTTTCTCGGCTTCAAAAAGAAGGACTTTTGAGCCACGAATGGCAAGAAAGCGAGCAAGGTCCGCCGCGAAAATACTACAAAATCACCGATTTCGGTGAACAAGTTATGAAAACCGTCGGCGAAGAAATTTCGAACCTAAACTCAACAATCAATAAACTTTAAGGAGAAATATGAAAGAAATCACTCGAATTCACTTGGCGAAAACCCCTTACGAAATCGAACTGGACGCCAAAAAGAACCTACAAAAATACCTCGACGAACTTCGAAAATATTCTGATGAAGAAATTTTTGAAGATGTCGAAATTCGAATTACTGAAATTTTGGCGGAAAGCGGAATTTCGAAAAACGGAATTATTCCAGAAAAAGAAGTTCAAAAAATCCGCGCGCAAATTGGCGAACCTGAAATTTTCAAAGGTGAAGATTTTGAAGAAGAAACTTCGAGCGAAAAATCTTCGAACAGTTTCGAAGCCGAAAAACTTCCGAAAAAACTTTATCGCGACAGACAAAATCAGATGGTTGCTGGTGTTTTGGCGGGAATTGCCGGATATTTCGAAATTGACGCAACTGTTGTTCGATTGGCGTTTGTTTTGTTGACATTTTTCAGCTTCGGAACAACATTCTTGATTTACTTGATTTTGGCAATAATTATTCCGCCGGCAAAAAATTCAAGTGATATTTTGAGACTTCGCGGGCAAAAAATTTCGGCAAATTCGATTAAGGAAATTAACAAAGAATACGATTTCGAAAGGTTTGATCGACAAGATAGATTTGTTGGGCGAATTTTGGCGGGAATCGGCGGCGGAATCGCTCTGATGATGGCACTTTGCGGAGTTGCGGCGTTGATTTTTGGAAATTTTGCGCTCAATGAATTTTTCAAACAGCCAGAGGCGAGAGGCTTTTACGGAACGGCACTTTTGATTCTTTCGAACATTGCTGGATTGGCTTTTGTGGCGTTTTGTGCGAATTTGGCGTTTGCTGGATTTTCTTACAAAATTCGAAGAAATCAGATTGTTTCGCTGATAATTTTGGCAGTTTTGGGTGTTGTTTGTGGCTCAGGAATGATGATTTCGGTTTCGCAATTAGGAATGGAATATCAAGAGCGACAAGAGCGAATTTCGAGCAGTCTAACAACCAAAGAAGTGAAGTTCGACGCCGAAAAACTTTCGCAAATCAAAAATCTGAAAGTCGGAAATTTCACGAATGTCGAATATATTGTGAGCGACGAGCGAAAGGTTGAATTTTCTGAATTCGAAGCTTTGAAAGAGAATAAATTCGAAAAAGTCAAAGTCGAATTTAACGGCGAAAATATGAAAATCGACTTGCCAATTTATCGCGCGTATCCTTATTCGAGCGAAGAAAAAATTCGAATTTACGGCCCAGAACTTTCGAAAATCGAACTCGGCGAATCGGCTCGCGTCGAATACGAAAAACTTTCGCAAAGCAATTTGGAGATTTTCCAGCGACAAAGTTCAACTTTCGAATTTGACGGCAAAACAATCGATAATTTGAAAGTTTCGCAAGATTACGCCTCAACTATTGATTCGAGCGATGTTTTTGTGAAAAATCTCGTCGCAAAATCTCGTGGCGGAAATATTCGCCTAAAAAGCGTTGAAAATGCGACTTTCGAAACTGTTGACTGCACGAATGATTCGAGCCGAGTTGTGTATCTTTCGCTCGAAGAAAACGCCAAAAACGCCAAAATCACTTTGAACGGAAGCGAATTTAACGCTTCTCGAACTGGCGAATGCTTTATGTTACACGGCGATGAATTGGATTTTTAAGGAGGAAAAATGATAAAAGTTGAAAATATTTCGAAAACTTTTGGCAAGAAAAATAATCGTTTCGAGGCTTTGAAAAATGTGAGTTTCGAAATTCCCGACGGCGCGAGTGTGGCGATCGTCGGGAAATCAGGAAGTGGAAAATCGACGCTGATTCACGCGATGAGCGGACTCGATGCGCCCGAAAAAGGTCAAGTTTTTGTCGACGGCGTGGAAATTCTCTCGATGAAACAAAAGAAAATCGACGAATTTCGAGCAAAGAAAATGGGATTTATTTTTCAGAGCTTTTTTGTTCAGGGAAATGAAACTTGTTTCGAAAATGTGAGTTTGCCTCTCGAAATTGCCGAAGTTCCGATTTTTAAGCGAAAAGAAATTGCCGAACAGGCCTTGAAAGCTGTTGGTTTGAGCGACAAAATTCGAGCTCGGGCGCGCGACCTTTCTGGCGGGCAAAAACAGCGTTTGGCGATTGCGCGTGCGATTGTTAATTCGCCGGAGATTATTTTTGCTGATGAGCCAACCGGAAATCTGGATTCGACAACAAGCGAAAAAATCGAAAAATTGCTTTTTGACTATAATAAAAAATCCGGCTCAACTTTGTTAATTATTACTCACGACGAAGAGTTGGCAGAAAAATGCGACATTCAAATTCGAATCAAAGACGGAAAAATCGAATCAATCAAAGGAGGAAAAAATGCGTAGAATTGACATTTTGCGACGAGCAAGCAAAAATATTCGCCGAGCGAAAGTTCGAACGGTTTTGACGGCTCTTGCGATTGCGGTTGGCGCGACAACAATTGCGCTTGCGATCGCCGCCGGAAAAGGTGGAACTGCTTATGTCGACAATCTCGCTGGGAAAATCGGCGATCAAAATTCGTTGACGATCGTTCGTGCTCGTAAAGAGGTAAAAAATCCCGACGCGCCACAAAAAATCGAGGGCTCAGTTGAAGAAACTAACGAAAAAAACTTGAAAGAATCGATAAAGAACAGTAGTTTTTCGGAAAAAGATGTTCAGCAAATCAAAAACTTGAAAGGTGTTCGGGAGGCTTCTCCGATGTTCGGCGTGAGCGCGGAATCTGTTCGAATGAATTCCGACAAATATTTTGTGAGCATCAAAACCAAATACAACGAGCAACCAATCGAACTTTCTGCCGGAAAATTAGCCGAAAACAACCAAGTTCCATCTGGAAAAATCATCGCTCCGAAAGCTTTTGTCGAAACTTTTGGCGGAAAAACGCCGAGCGATCTTTTGGGTAAAAAAGTGATTTTCGAATTCAAAAACGACAAAGGTGAAATTTTCGAAAGGGAATTCGAAATTATTGCGGTCGACAACGGAAAAACAGATATGAGTTTTGGTTACGAAAATGATTTCGTGATGAATAATTCCGACGGAGTAGAGATTAAAAAAGCTCAAACTACGGAAGAAATTCAGTATTATTCAATCACCGCAAATATTGACGGCTCGAAATCTGTCGACCAGCTAAAAAGCGAAATCAAATCGCTAAACGGTGGCGAATTTTACGAAGTTTACACTTTTGCCGACGACAAAGCAACTGTTCAAACCGCGATAAATGTGATGGCTGCTGGCCTTGCGGGATTCGGTGCGCTTACACTTTTGGCTTCGGTTTTCGGAATTATCAACACGCAATACATTAGTGTTTTGGAGCGAACTTCGCAAATTGGCTTGATGAAATCACTCGGAATGCGAAAAAGTGAAGTTTCGAAACTTTTCAGATACGAAGCTGCTTTAATCGGTTTGTTTGGTGGGTTAATCGGCGTTACGGTGGCTTACGGATTTACATTTTTGAATCCTGTGATAAATGAATTTTTCAGATCTTCTGGTGGGCGAGGAGTGGATGTAAATCTTCTTCAACCAGATTTTATGGCTTGGGGACTACTGATTATTGGCTTGATGATTATTTCTATAATTTCAGGGTACTTGCCAGCTCGAAAAGCTGCTAAAATGAATCCGATTGAAGCACTTCGAACCGAATAAATTCTAGCTAAAAAGCTCTCAAAGCGGGAGCTTTTTGGTTTGTAAAATCGCTAGCGGTGTGATATAATTTTAAACACTATGGCAGAGAAGAAAAGTACTAAGCGGGCAATTAAAGCGCCTGCGACTCCTGCGACTGTAAAAAAACAGCTTGAAGGTTTTAAAGATTTTATCAAAAAACAAGGTTTGATTGGTATGGCGACTGGTTTGATTATCGGTACAGCCGCCGCAACACTAGTGAAATCGCTTATCGACAACGTAATTATGCCGCCACTTGGCATTTTGCTTGGTTCGACTGACGGTTTGAAAGGTTTGGTGCTAAATATCCAAACTGCAAACGGCGTTGTTGCTGTAAAATACGGCGTTTTCTTGAACGATCTTGTGAATTTCTTGATTATCGCCGCGGTTGTTTACGGCATTATTATTGCGGTAACCAAATTTTTGGGTGAAGAACACGTAGAAAAATAACATGGAAAAGCTTCGAATTCGCGCCGAGCAGATTTTGAATGAAATCGACAAAGCCGATTCGAAGCTTAATTTTGGCCAAAAAAGGGGCAAGATTGCTGAGCTTGAAACAGAGGTGGCTCGCCCTGAAATTTGGAATAATCCGCAAAATGCGCAACAAAAAATGCGAGAACTTGCGGAACTAAAAAAAGCCGTCGATCCGTGGGAAACTTTGCGTATTCAGGTGCAAGATATTCTTGAATTGATGGAATTTGGTGACGATTTGGCGGAGGAATTCTCCGAGCAGATTTCTGCTTTCGAAACCGAACTCGAACAATTGAAGAAAAATTTGCTTTTCGACGGCGAATTTGATTCTCGCGACGCGATCGTGCGAATTACCGCTGGCGTTGGCGGCCTGGACGCGCAAGATTTTGTGGAAATGCTCGAGCGAATGTACTTGCGTTGGGCAGCAAAAAACGACTTTCAAACTTCGCAAATCGAACGCTCGGCAGGCGAAGAAGCCGGCATAAAAACTACTGTTTTTGAAGTTTCTGGCAACAATATTTACGGCCGACTCAGAAGCGAAAACGGCGTTCATCGTTTGGTGCGAAATTCGCCGTTCAATAGCGCCGGAAGCCGCGAAACTTCTTTTGCGTTGGTGGAAATTTTGCCAAAAATCGACGCGCCCGAAGAAGTTGAAATTTCTGACAAAGATCTGAAAATCGATGTTTATCGAAGTGGTGGAAAAGGTGGGCAGAGCGTGAATACAACAGATTCGGCTGTGCGAATTACTCACTTGCCAACGGGGATTGTGGTGGCGATTCAGAACGAGCGTTCGCAACTTCAAAATCGCGAAACTGCGATGAAAATTCTTCGCGGAAAATTGGTTCAGCTTCAAATGGAACAGCACGCCGAAAGCATCAGTGAGCTTCAAGCTGGAAAATCCGCCGAATGGGGCGCGCAAATTCGAAATTATGTTTTGAATCCGTATAAAATCGTCAAAGATACTCGTACAAAATTCGAAGAAAAAGACGCCGACAAAGTTCTCGACGGCGAGATCGACGGGTTTATTTTTGCATTTTTAGAGAAAGGAGAGTAGATGCGCGATATTTATATTTGTGATTTTGACCACACGATTTTTGATTCTTGCGGTGAAACTGCTCGATATTTTGGAGTTTCGGTGGACGAAGTTAAAAATCCGAGAATGGAAATCGATGGAATTCCGCACGAAGAAATTTTGAACTATTGGATTAATCCGAACGGTCTTTGTAAAAATGGCGAATTTAACTGGGAGGTTGTTGATTTTTTGAACGGTAAAAATGTCGTGATGATTTCGCTTTCGAAAACTAAAAACGGCATAAAAATGAAATCAGACTTGATTGCGGAATTTTTCGAAAAACACCACAAAAATGGGAGCAATGAAAGTTTTTTGCCGAAAAATTTTATCCCGTTTTTGAACGAAGAATACGAATAAGCGTCTTATTTTAATATTGTCGAAATTTTTCGAAGTCTTGGATTTAATCCGATTGCGGTCGATGATTCGCCTCGCCGAATCGAATTTACGAAAAAGCTCAAAATGGAATATATTTTGGTTGAGCAGAATTGGAATAAAGATTATGCTTCTGGTGCGAAGTTGATTTTGAAGCCAAATAAACATAATCGCTATTGACTTTTTGACAAAAATATGGTAGAATTTAACCATAAAATAATTCGAAAAACGAAAATATGGAAAAATTCAACAAAACTCAAAACTTCAACTACGACAACAAAGCGGGATTTTCGCCCGAAGATTCGCATTTGAATTGGGAAGATTATGAAGTTCTAAAAAATCAAGCCAAGTGGAATTCCGAAACTGGCGGAAATGTCCAGATGAATCTTGACGATATCGGCACGGAATATATTCGAAACGCGGCTGGATTAATTGCGGTGATGGACGGTTCGGCGGAGCGATATTTTCGGTCTGATCGGTTAATTCGTGATGGCGAAGATGATGTTGAGCATCTGAAAAATTTCGAAAAACCACCAAAACCAGACCACGTTATTCATCTTGATAAATCCGAGCGACCGGGAAGTTGGTTGATAAATTTACTTTGGAAAGATTTGGCTGTTGAAGGCTCGAAAAAACCAGATTTTTCGTACTTGAATATCGACCGTGCCGACTTTTTTCCGCTTGTCGGGCTCGAATCGAACAGCGACGGGCGATCTTTGGAAACTGGTGAAGTCTTGAAGCCGATTGATTTTGACCAAAAAATCAAAGAAGATTCCGATGAAGTTCGCGAAGGTTTGCGACAGATTAAATTGGCGATTCGTTCGCAATATATTGACGAAAAAATGATCGATCCGAATGGCGACATTGAAGAGCAGATTTTGAATCTTCCGACAAAACTCGACGGCAAGAACCTTTTGGTTATTGACGAAACTTCGCGCTCTGGCTCGACGCTTCATATGGCGATGCGTTTGATGAAAATTGCCATTCCTGAGCTGAAAAATATCCACGGCGAATATTTGTGGACACAAACCATCCGTGACGCCAAAAGTGGTGAATCTGCCGGTGCGCCAGTTTGGTATGATGCCAATAGTAGTGACGGTCGCGGAATTGGCGATCGAAGCGATTATTATCATTCGAAAAAGTTCGAGAAAAATCCAACAACAAAAAATCTTCTTCGAAAAATTGGCTCGCTGGCAATTTCTGCGCCGATTTTTGACTTCGATGAAGAAAATGGCTATAAGATCAAGCCAGATCCAAAAGCTATGACTTTGGCGCGCGACTTTAAACAGCTTCGAAAAGATTTTCGCGACGGGAAAATTCTATTTATGCCACCGATGAATTATAGTGAAGAGCGGGTTGATGAAATTTTCGAAAAGCAAGGTTTTATTCCCGAAATTGACCCGACTTATGGAGACAAAAACTGGTCGAGTGCGCAAAAAGAAATGGAAAAACGAAAACAATAAAATAAGCTCGCAATTCGCGAGCTTTTGCTTATAAAATTTCAAGTCTTGCGCAATCTTTGAACGCGCGAATAACGCCAAGGCGAGGATTTTTTTCTACAGTTTTTACTTCTGTGCGGTAGCCAATTCCTCCGGCTTGAGCGGTAGTCAGCAGCTCTAATTTCGTACTGCTTCCATCGTCTAAATTGACAACAATAGATTTTCGAGCTTGTAACCCGAGAGCATGATCCGCGCAAATTCGGCGGACAGACTTGAAATTCAAAATATTATGTACTTTTTTACCCATATTTTTTACCTCCAATGGGAAAGATACTTAGTATTTTAGCATATTTTTTGGTTATTGTCAATAGCGTAAGTATTGAAAATGGCAGAAAAGCTTGAACACTTTCAAAAAAACTGTTATAATTAAAAGTGATTATGATTTTATTGGATCGCGTTACGAAAACTTATGGCAATTCCGACCACGCTGCGGTTAGTCGAATTAGCCTTCATATTAAACCAAAAGAGTTTGTGATTTTGGTTGGTACTTCTGGCGCCGGAAAATCAACACTTTTGAGACTTTTGACGCGAGAAGAAAAACCGACTTCGGGCAAAATTGTTGTTGGTGGAATTGACTATGACAAACTTAGCGACAAAGACACTCCACTTTTGCGCCGCCGAATCGGTGTGGTTTTTCAGGATTTTAAGCTTTTGCCTAATCGAACGGTTTTCGAAAATGTGGCTTTTGCTCTCGAAATTGCCGGAATGAACAATCACGAAATTCGATCAACTGTGCCAAAAGTTATAAAATTGGTTGGTTTGAGCGGAAAAGAGAAGAATTTTCCGCATCAGTTGAGCGGTGGTGAGCGCCAACGCGTGGCGATTGCTCGCGCGCTTGTTCGTCAGCCGAAAATTCTTATTGCCGATGAGCCGACAGGAAACCTTGATCCAAAGCACAGCTGGGATATTATTAGGCTTCTCGAAAAAATCAACGATTTTGGTACAACTGTGGTTTTGACTACGCACAATGTCGAAATTGTTAATAAATTGAAGCGCCGAGTTGTCACGATTAATAGTGGTAAAATTACTCACGACCAATCAGAAGGGAGCTATAAACAATAATGGCTAAAAATCAAAAAAAGCAAAATTCTAAAGTGTTAATGGAGCAAAAACGCCGTCGACGCAAACTTTTGACTTTGTGGCGAATCGTCAAATATGGCGCGAACAGCTTCGTTCGAAATGCGTGGCTTTCTGTTGCTGCGACCACCGTTATGACGGTTACTTTGGTGATTATTTTTGGTTCGCTTTTGATGCGAATGGCAATTACAAACACGGTGGATTCTTTGACCGAAAAAATCGGAGTTTCGATCTATCTGAAACAAGATGTTTCGAACGAAGATGTTTCGAAAATGAAAAAAACCATCGAAAATCTTTCGAGTGTGAAGAAAGTGGATTTTACTTCTGCTAAAGAAGCGCGAGAGAATTATTCGATGAAGAATATCGAAGATGAGGCGATTCAGGCTGCATTGATTGAGGCTTCAAACGAATTTTTTGCCAGTTTTTCTGTGACTCTTGAAGATATTAGCAATACTTCTGAACTCGAAAATTTAGTAAATACAGATAAAACGATTCAGGCGAATCTTCATAAATCGAAAGAGCCAACCTACAAAAGCAATCGAAAAGAGTCAATCGAAACGCTTGCGAAAAGCTTTTCTGTTGTCGAAAGAATTGGTCTTGCCGCGGGAATTTTGTTCGTTATGATTTCGAGTTTGATAATTTTCAATACGATTCGAATGGCGATCTTCAATCGTCGCGAAGAAATCTATATGATGAAATTGATTGGCGCGAATAAGAGTTTTATTAGTGGTCCGTTTCTGGTCGAATCGATTATTTGCGGAATTTTAGCCGCTTGTTTTGCATCAATTATTGGGTTTTTAGTTGCTCAATTCGCTTCGCCGAAACTCGAAAATTGGGGAATTTCTCTCGATGGAATTGTTACGAGCGGAGTTAACTATGTTTTGATTATTTTCCCAATATTGATACTTATCGGAATAGCGATCGGCTCAATTTCGTCTTGGATTGCGATTCGAAAATATCTTAAATTATAATTTGACTAATTGAAAGGGGTGTGATATAATGGTTATGAATAATAAAAGGAAAACAAAAATGACAAAAAAGAAAGTTCTCATCAACAGTGCGATTTCTCTGGCGGTTGCTGCGGCAGGAGTTATTTCGGTTATAAATTCTCCTTTCGTTCAAGCTCGAACAGCAGAAGATATCGCTAAAGAAATTGACGCGTTACAGCTCAAAATCAATGACGCGAACCAAAAAGCAGAAGAATTGAAGAAATCCGGCGATTCGATTCAAGCTCAACTGAATATTATTTCGAGCGAAAAGGCGGCGATCGAGGCGGAAATTCGAATTTCGAAAGCTCAATACGAAAAACTCCAGCTCGAAATTAAACAAACCGAAGAAGATATTAAGAAAGGTCAAAAAACTCTCGGCGAAACTCTTGCCGAAATGTCAATCGAAGAAAGCATTACGCCAATCGAACGCCTTGCGGGAAGCAAAAACCTTTCGGCAGCACTCGACAATCTTGAGTATCAAAGTTCGGTAAAAGATGCACTTTTGAAAAAAGTTAAAGAGATCAAAGAGAAGAAAAGTCAGCTCGAAACTAAGCGAGATGAAGTGAAACAGGTTCTTGGCGACCAAGAAGCTTCAGAAAAGAAACTTCAGGCAAAAATTGCCGAACAAAACAAGATGCTTCAAGAAACTCGGGGTGAAGAGGCTGAATACCAAAAATACATTCAATCTCAAAATGCCGAAAAATCGAAACTTCAAGAAGAACAGGCTCGATTGATTCTCGAACAATCAAGAAGAAACGCAAGTTCTGGTGGATCACGAGATCTCGGAACTGCCGGAAACGAATATTCTTGGGGTGGCGGATGTGTCGTCAATCAGGTCACATACGTAAGTAACCGAATCGATCCTCTCGGATATGGTTGTGGTCAATGTGTAAGTTACACGGCTTGGCGACTTTATAAAGAAACTGGCTTTCAGGCAAGCTGGTGGGGAAATGCAAATATGTGGCCAGCGGCAGCTCGACGAAACGGCTTCAAGGTTGGAACAACTCCTCGCGCAGGTTCAATCGCTGTGATGTATATCGGAGTTTATGGACACGTAGCTTGGGTTGAAAGTGTCAGTGGTGGCAATATGGTCATCAGCCAGTATAATTGGCCAACAAAGTCGAACGGATATCGTTGGGGGGAATACTCTCGAATCGAAGTCCCGACGAGCTCGTTTCACGAATATATCTACGTAAAATAAAACGCAAACAAATTCCGCTCTAAAAAGGGCGGTTTTGTTTTTCTAAAAAGCTTGTGGTATAATTAAATAATGAGAAACAAGGAGAAAACTATTAAACTTTCAACGGCGGTGGCGTTAGTTATTTTTGCTGGTGTCGTTGGATTTATCGGTGGAACGCGAAAAAATGAAATTTTAAGCTTGGTGGCGCCAGTTTTTGGACTGAAGAATGACGCTGTTGAGCTTGATTTAAGTTCCGTTCAGAACACTTTTCGAATATTATCGGCAAAATTCGATGGCGAAATTGACAATTCGAAACTTATCGAGGGTGCTTCGAAAGGGCTTGTTGAGGCTGTCGGCGATGAGCACACCGAATATATGGATGCAAAAGAGGCTGAAGAATTTAATAAAAGCCTGAGTGGCGATGTTGGTGCTGGAATTGGTATTCAGCTCGGAAAACGCAATAATCTGCCGACTGTGATTCGAGTATTGAAGAATAATCCGGCACTTTCGGCTGGAGTTCAAGCTGGCGATGTTATTTTTGAAGTGAATGGAGAGCGCGTTGAAAAGCTATCTATCGACAAAATTACAGCAAAAATCAAAGGCGAAGCTGGAACTTCGGTGAAGATTAAAGTTGCTCGAAACGGAGAAGAAAAAGAATTCTCGATTGTTCGAGCCAAAATCTCGAATCCAAGCGTTGAACTTGAGATTTCTGGCGATGTGGCGATTTTGACGATATCGAGATTCGACAACGAAACTGGATCTTTGGCGCGAAAATTCGCCCAAGAAATTAAGCAAAAAGGCATTTCGAAAGTCATTCTTGATTTGCGTGGAAACGGTGGCGGATATGTGACAGCGGCGCAAAGTGTGGCGAGTTTGTGGCTCGAGAAAAATTCGCTCATTGTGACCGAAAAAAGCGGCTCGAAGGTCGTTGATGAAGTTCGTGCTACGGGCGACAATATTCTTTCGAAAACTAAAACGATCGTTCTTGCCGACGAAAATAGTGCCAGCGCTAGTGAAATTGTTGTTGGTGCGCTCAAAGACAATAAAATCGCTCAAATTTATGGCGCAAAAACTTACGGCAAAGGAAGTGTTCAAGAACCAATAAATCTAAACAATGGCGCAATTTTAAAGGTTACAATCGCCAAGTGGTATACGCCGAGCGGAAAAAACATCGACAAAGAAGGCATTTCGCCAGATAAAGAAATTGAATTAACTTCTGAGGATGTGAATTCTGGAAATGATACACAGATGAAGTCGGCAAAAGAAGAATTAAGTAAATAATCAAAGGAGAAATATGGAGCTAAAAGATTACGGAAGGCAACCTTTCGCGGTAGATTTGGAAGAATTTACCGCTTCGAATAATAATTTTCGAACTGCCGTTTGGACTGGCGAGGAAATGCAGATGACTTTGATGAGTATTGAAGTTGGTGGCGATATTGGCGCAGAAATTCACTCTGAAAATGATCAATTTTTGCGAATTGAAGCCGGAAAAGGGCGAATTCAAATTGGCGAAAGCGAAGAAAATATCACTTTCGAAAAAGATGTCGAAGCTGATTTTGGAATTTTTATTCCAAAAGGTAAGTGGCATAATCTGATCAATACTGGCGATCAACCAATTAAGCTGTACTCGATTTACGCGCCGGCTCACCATCCTTTTGGAACGGTTCACGCAACCCGAGCGGAAGCTGATGAGGCTGAAGAGCACGAACATAATCATTAAAATATAGATTTTTGAAAAAGCTTGTGGTATAATTTAGTTATGGAAATTAAGAAAAAAATCTTGTTGGTTGAAGATGATGAAATGTTGGCGAGCGTTTATCGTGCGCGCCTTGAAATGGAAGGTTTTGATGTTTTTGAGGTTCACGATGGAGAAAAGGCTCTTACGAGCGCTCTTGAATATCGCCCTGATTTAATTCTTTTGGACGCAATGATGCCGAAGATTTCTGGATTTGATGTTCTCGACATCTTGAAAAACACACCAGAAACGATGAATATCTCAATAATTATGCTTACAGCTTTAAGTCAAGAAACCGACAGAGCTCGTGCAGAATCGCTTGGCGTTGATGAATACCTTGTCAAATCTCAAGTTGTGATTTCTGATGTGGTTGAGCGAGTAAAGCATCATCTTCATATTCAATAAGTTTTTAGAAAAATACTCCACTCGAAAAAGCGGAGTATTTTTTAGGCAACAAAAAAACGAGCAGATCTTTCGAAAAGCTCGTTTTTTGTTATTGCGGTTTAAGATTACGCAGCAATAACTTCTACAACTGTTCGTCGTTCAGTTTTGCCAGTGAATTTCTTTTTCGCAACCTGTTTGAAAGTTACAATACCATCTTTTGCAGCGTGGATTGTAAAGTTTCGGCTCATATAAGTTCCTTCGCCAGCCAATTTAGTTGCGCCAGTTTGTCGAACGAGAACTTCGCCTTCGTTGACTTTTTGACCGCCAAATCGTTTCACGCCAAGACGCGCACCAGCATTGTTGTGGATATTCTTACTTGAACCACCTGCTTTAACTTTTGACATTTTTACTCCTTATTAGTACTAATAATTCACGCGCCACAACTTGATCTTCGCGATAATATATCAAGTCGCGGTTTTTTACGCGCATAAATTCTTTCCTATTATACCCAAGTTCGTTCAAAAAGTCAACAAGTGGAAGGTGAGAAAATGTGCCATTTTGCGTTTTCCAAGCGGGAACTGCGATACAGATTTGCGTTCCTTCGGGGATTTGCTCGGCTAAATTCTTCAAAAAGTTCGAAATTATGCGGTTGCAATTTTCGCGGACTTCGGCGAGTTTTTTGGGGCTTGGCGGTGCCGAGAAGGGTTGGCCGAGATAAGTTTCGCAAACGACGCTTTGAAGATTTTTCGAAAAATCCCAGTTTGCTTCGGTGGCGTCTGCCTGAAAAATCTCGCCAACTTCGCCGTGCGGTCGAAATTCTCTCATTAGCCACGCGATATTTTCTTGCGAAAATTCGATCATTTTGTCACTCAAATCAGTTCCGTGAGCTTTGAAGCCTTTTAGAATTGCCTCTTGAAGAACGGTTCCGGTTCCGCAAAATGGATCGAGAATTTGCGGGATTTCGGCGAGTTTTTGACCTTTCGAAAAGAGAATTTGCGGTTGATTCTCACCAGCGCCGAGATTGATCATTGTTTGGGCGAGTTTTGGTGGCAACATTCCGACAAAGGCGTCGCGTCGAGGTCGATTTTGGTCGCGTCGAGCATAAGAAGTGATGTTTTGTGCACCTTCGCTGAGCGCCACGACGGTTTTTTCGCCAGCGCCAACCGCGAGAATTTCGATTTTTTTCTCGCTCAAGCCGAGTTTGTTGTTGTGTGAAATTGCGGTCGAAAGAGCGGTGGTTTTCGAACTGATGGTTCGCACTGAAACGCTGGATTTTTTGAGCTCAGATTTGATTTTTGAAAGCGCTCGGTTGATTTCGCCGGAGTTGGTGTTAATTTGATAGGTGGAAATTCCGAGCGTGATTTTGCCTTCAAAATTCGAAAAATCGCGAATGAAAACTTCACAAATTCGCTTTGAAACCGCGCGCCAATCGTGAGAATTCACTTCGAAAACGATTTCGCCACTTTTCAAAATCGAACCAAAATGCGAAACATTCAGCTTGTTTGTTTTGACGATTGCAGCTTCGCGACCAAGCACGCGCACATTTTGCCCGCCGAAAACGCTTTCGAGCTCTGCAATTCCGATTTCTGGCTGTCGCCCCAAGATTGTAATTTTCATTCTTTAATTATAACATATTCTGCCTTGAAAATGAATTCAAAAAGGTGTATAATCGTTTATATGAAAGAACTTAAGCTTAATTATTCTGAGAACAAAAAAGGTTTTACAATAATTGAAGTGGTGCTCGTTTTGGCGATTGCCGGATTGATTTTCTTGATGGTTTTCTTGGCGTTGCCGGCGCTTCAGCGTTCGCAGAGAGATTCGCAGAGAAAAAATCAACTAAATGCTATTGCTGCTCAGCTTGAAAATTATCGTGCTGCGAACAAAGGAAGGTATGTAAGCGATTACTCGACTAATAATCAGTTGGAAACATTTATTCAGAACTACATCAGACCTTTTGAAGATGAATATAAAGACCCTTCGACAGGAGAACTTTATGTATTCTTAAAATGTGGAAGTAAAGTCAATTGTGGTACTGGCGCAGGCTTAGAAAACCTTGAAATCGGAGAAGTTTATTATAATTCTGGAGCGTATTGCGATGGTGAGCGCTTTATAGATAGATCGGCTAATGCATCATTTTTCGTGCTTATAACTAAAATGGAGGGCGGAGGACTTTTCTGCTTTAATAATGCAAATACGAATAGCGCGCCATAATTAAGCATATGAGTTTTGATTTTGATGAGTTTGATGAACTGATTTCGGCGGAAATTTCGCCAAGTCGCAATAATTTCGAAAGTGTTGCGGGCGATTTTTCGCAAGATTTTGGCGGCGCGCCGATTTTTAGCGTGTCGGATTTTGTGGCGGTGAGTAATGATATTTTCGAAAAAACTTTGCCGAGCGTTTTGATCGAAGGAGAAATTTCGAGCTTTAAAGTTAATCAAAATAAATTCGTGTTTTTTGACTTGAAGGATGAAAAATCGAGTTTGGGCTGTTTTATGACCGTGTGGCAGATGCGTTTTCCGCTTGAAGATGGGATGAAGGTTGTGGCGAAAGTTCAGCCGAAGCTCACTGATTGGGGAAAATTCAGCTTGACGGTTCAGCAAATTATTCCGCGTGGCGAAGGAAATTTGAAGCGAAGTTTTGATATTTTGAAGGCGAAATTGGCGAGCGAAGGGCTTTTTGCGATTGAACGAAAAAGGGAAATTCCGCGCCGAAGTCAAAATATCGCTGTGATTTCCAGTACGCAGGCTGCGGGATATGCTGATTTTGTGAAGATTTTGAACGAGCGTTGGGGTGGGGTTCGGGTTCGCGTGGCGCACACGCAAGTTCAGGGTTTGCCGGCGAGCGACCAGATTATTCGTGCGTTGGAGTTTTTTAATTCCGAAGAAGATTTGCCAGATGTTATCGCGATAATTCGCGGCGGCGGAAGTGCGGACGATTTGGCTGTTTTTAATGACGAAAAACTCGTTCGCGCCGTGGCGAGTTCGCGCGTGCCGATTATCTCTGGAATTGGCCACGAAACCGACGAAACTTTGGTGGATTTGGCGGCGGATTTTGCGGCGTCGACCCCGAGCAATGTGGCGCAAATTCTCACGCCCGAAAAATCTCGCGAAATTGCGTTTTTGCGTTCGAAAATTGCCAGAACTGGCGAAAATATTCTTTCGAAATTCGAAGAAAAAAAGGCTTTCGAAGCCGGAAGAGTCGCGAGAATTACCGCGGAGATTTTTCGAAAAATCGAAGAAAAACGAAGTGAAGTTCAGGCGAAAATTCGAATTTTAGAAAATCTAAATCCCGAAAAAGTTCTGCGTCAAGGCTATGCGATTTTGCGCGGAGAAGTGGAAATTGGGCGAGATTTACAGATTGAAACGAGTGATAAAATAATTTTGGCGGAGGTAAAAAATGTCGAACAAAAATAATTTAGAGAATAAAATTCAGCAAGTCGATGAGATTTTGGCGAAAATCGAAAGTGGCGAAATTCCGCTCGAAAAAATTTCTGGCGAATACAAAAAAGCGGTTGATTTGGCGCAAGAAATTGAGATTGAGCTAAATCAGATGAAAAATGAAATCGAGATAATTTCGAAGGATTTTTCGCAAGAATAGTGTTGAAAAATTCGAAAAACATAAGTATAATATAATTATGAAAAATTTTAGAAGTGGGAAAGTCGAAGGTTCGACGATTGTAATTATTCTTCTTTCGATCGCGCTGGTCGGAATGGGCGCTTTTGGCGTTTGGTCGTTTATGAATTATCGCGAGGCGCAAAGCGATGTTGATACTAAAATTGAACTTGCCGAAGCGGCCGCCAAAAAACAAGAAGCAGAAGAACAAGCCGAAAAATACGCCGAGCGAGAAAAACAACCGAACATAATCTTTAACGGTCCAGCAGATTATGGCGCTGTGAGTTTTTCCTATCCTAAAACTTGGAGCTCTTATGTTGATGCTGACGGTTCTGACGGAAAGGATTATTTCGCTTACTTCCACCCAACAACAGTTCCGCCAGTTCCTGCGAGTACAAAAGTTGTTCAACGATTCGCGCTTCGAATGGCGATTTATAATTCGACAATGGAAGATGTTCTAAAAGAATACCAAAAAACTATCGAAAAGGGTGAATTATCTTCGACTCCGATTGTTGCTAACGGTAAAAACGGAACAAAACTCGAAGGACTTTTCCCGGATAACGCAAACAAAGATAACCGAATTCAAGGTGTTGCATACTTCTTCAAGGTTAACGACAAAGTCTTAATGTTGAAAACTGATGCCGAAAAAACATTCCGAGAAGATTTCGATCGATTAATAAATACGGTTAATTTCAAATAAAATTTGAGCAAAAATCCCGAAATTCTGATATAATAGAATTATGGAACAAGGGGAGTTTTTCAATCTGGTGGCGAGCGACAGTAGTTTTTTGGTTGCTGCTCACGAGATGAAAACTCCCCTTTCGATTATTCGCCAACTTTCTTTGATTTTGAATGACAACGAAACTGAACTTTCGGATTTCGAAAAAGCTCGAATTCTTCGACAGATTGATTCGACGAGCGAAAGGGCGCTTAGGATTGTTCAGGATTTAACCAAAGTTGCGCGACTCGAAGATGCGATGTTCGAGCTTGGACCTGTCAATGTTCGCCGAGTTTGTGTTGATATTCAGCGAGAAATGTCGAAGGTTTTTGAGCTTCACGGTCGAGAAATTATCCTGAAAAATTCCAAAGTCAACGATTTGATTGTTGCGAATTATGATCTTTTGCGGTCGATTTTGTTGAATTTTAGCGATAATGCACTTTATTCAGCCGACAAAAATTCGAAAGTTGAAGTTTCGATAAAAAATGCCGGCGAAAAAGTTCGAATTTCGGTGCGAGATTACGGCGAAGAATTGCCGCTCGCAGTTTGGCGAGTGATAAAAAAACAGAAGAACGCGCCAGTTCGAGCCGCATCGCGACCGCAAAGTTCGGGTTTGGGGATTTTCATTGCGCAAAATTTTGCCAAGGCGATGAATGCGCAAATCGGCGTGATTCGTCATCGCGACGGCAATACTTTTTATATTGACCTCAATAAATCGGAGCAATTGAGCTTATTATGAAAAGAATTTTAATTGTCGAAGATAATCGAATTTTGGCAGAAAATTTCGCGAGAATTTTGCGGAGCGATTTTGAAATTTCGCACGCAGATTCGGCTGGAAGTGCGATTTCACAAATCGATAATTCGTTTCCTGATGTGATTTTGCTCGATATTTTGCTCAGTGGTCATTCGGCGTTTGCACTTTTGAACGAGCTTCAAAGTTATGTCGATACGGCGAAAATTCCAGTAGTAATTTGCTCTGATTTGACAGAAAATCTTGATGAAAATTCTCTCAAAAAATATCAAGTGAAATCGATTCTCGACAAATCAAAAATTTCGCCAAAAGAACTTCGAGAAATTTGTCGAAAGGTGGTGAATGAATCAAACTAAAACGCAGGCGATTGTTCTTCGGCGGACGAATTTTAGCGAGGCGGACAGAATCGTGAATTTTTTGACGCCGAGCGGGAAAATCTCGGGCGTGGCGCGCGGAGTTCGTCGGCAAAAGTCGAAACTCGCTGGCGGAATTGAAGTTTTTGCGATTAACGAGATCGTTTTTATTAGCGGGAAGAGCGAAATGAAAACGATAACTTCGGCGCGAATGAAGGAATTTTTTGGTGAAATTGTCAAAGATCTGGATCGAACTGAGTTTGCTTATTCGGCGATAAAACAGATTTCGAACGCTTGCGAGCATATCGAAAGCGCCGAGTTTTTTGAGATTTTGCGAACGGTTTTTGCGAGCTTGAATGATTTCGAAATTCCGCTCGAACTAACTCGAAAATGGTTCGAAATTCGCTTGTCGCAAGCTGTTGGCGAAGAAATCAATCTTGAAATTGATTCGAACGGCGAGATTCTTCGTCCGGATTGTTTTTATGATTTTGATTTTTACGACAAAGTTTTTGTGCCGGTCGAGCGGGGCGAATTTGGCGCAAATCACATCAAGTTTTTGCGGTTGATGATTTCGAGCGAACCGCGAATTTTGGCGAAAATTACAGGTTTTTCGAAAATCCTAAGTGAAGTTTCGAGAATAATTTCGAGCGTATCTGGAAAATAGAGTTTATTTTCTGCCTAAAATTTGGTAAAATAAAGAGAAGTTAAATGAGGAAAATTAAATGAACGAACAGCGAATGGAACAAATTGTTAGCCTTGCGAAACGGCGGGGCTTTATCTGGCAGGGTAGTGAAGTTTACGGCGGAATGCGCGGAACTTGGGACTACGGTCCGCTCGGGCTTGCTTTGAAGCGCAAAATTATGAATGAATGGTGGGATTTTTTTGTCGAAAATCGCGAAGATATGTTTGGTGTTGACGCGGCGATTATTATGAATCCGAAAGTTTGGCAGGCGAGTGGCCACGCGGCAACTTTTGCTGATCCGTTGGTCGAAGATCTCGAAACTGGCGAGCGTTTTCGTGCTGATCATCTCTTGAAAGATAATGGAATCGAAGCCGAAGGTCTTTCGAACGAGCAAATTACCGAAATTATCCGCGAAAAAGGTTTGAAATCGCCAAAAGGCAACGAGTTGAGTGAAGTTCGAAGCTTTAATATGATGTTCCAGACAAATGTCGGCGCTGTCGTGAACGAAAATTCCGTGGCTTACCTTCGCCCAGAAACCGCGCAGGGAATTTTTACGAACTACAAAAATGTCGTCGATTCGTTTTATCCAAGCTTGCCGTTTGGCTTGGCACAACAGGGCAAGGCTTTCCGAAACGAGATTTCTCCGCGCGATTTTGTGTTTAGAAATCGTGAATTCGAACAAATGGAAATCGAATATTTTGTTCATCCTGAAACTTGGCAAGAAAATTTCGAAAAACTTCTCGCCGACACTTTGGAGTTTTTGACCGAAAAAATGGGACTTTCGAAAGAAAAAATTCACCTTCTTGAAGTGCCAGAAGAAGATCGCGCGCATTACAGTAAGCGAACTGTTGACTTGGAGTTTGACTTTCCGATCGGCAAGGAAGAGCTGATGGGAATTGCTTATCGAACAGATTTCGATCTTGTCAATATTCAGCGCGCCAGTGGAAAAAATATGGAATACACCGACAAAATTTCGAAAGAAAAATTCATTCCGCACGTGATTGAGCCAAGTTTTGGTGTCGAGCGACTTTTGATGGCGGTTTTGACGCAGGCGTATCGGCAGGAAGAAATCGACGGCAAGGTTCGAACTTGGTTGGCGTTGCCTGAAAATCTCGCGCCGACTCGAATTATTGTTGCTCCACTTCTTAAAAATAAAGAGGCTTTGGTTGAAAAAGCACGCGAAGTTTACGCTGTTTTGAAGAAAAAATACGGCAATGTTGAGTTTGATTTGAGCGGGAAAATCGGAAAAGTTTACGCCAAAGCTGATGAAATCGGCGTTCCGAAAGTTGTGGTTGTCGACTTCGATACAATCGAAAACGACGGTCTTGTGAGTGTGCGAAATCGCGACGATGCTTCGCAGGCTCATGTGAAAATTGAAGAAGTTTAGCGAGGCTAAAAGTGAAAAAAATCACTTCTTCCAAAAATCCGTTGATCAAAGAATTTGTTCAACTTTCCGCTAAACAGAGTTTTCGAAATCGCAAAAAAATGACGATTTTGGAAGGCTCTCATCTGGCGGGCGAATATTTGCGAGTTTTTGGTGCGCCAGAATTCTGCTTGGTTTTGAGCGGTTCGAAAAACCCAGAAGTTCAAGAAATTGTCTCGAAATGCGAATCTTTGAACGCAAAAATTATCGAGCTTGAAGAAAATATTTATACAAAAATTTCGCCAGTCAAGCAGGGGATCGGCGTGATTTTTGTTGTAAAAAATCCAACATTTAGCGAAGAAATCGACCCGCGAGCGAACTCTTTGATTCTCGAAAATGTCCAAGATGCTGGAAATCTTGGCACGATTTTGCGAAGCGCGGCAGCTTTTGGTGTGGAGCAGATTTTTTGCTCGCCCGAAACTGTTGCGGCTTGGTCGCCAAAGGTGTTGCGAGCTGGAATGGGCGCGCATTTTGTGTTGAAGATTTTCGAAAATCAAAATTTGGCTGAGGTTATCAAAAAACTCGAAGTTCCAGTTTTTGCGACAAGTCTCGAAGCAGAAAAATCAATTTTTGAAGAAGATTTGCGCGGAAATTCGGCTTGGATTTTTGGCAATGAAGGGAAAGGTGTTTCGGCTGAACTTCAAAATCTCGCAACCAAAAAAGTCATAATTCCACAAAATCCACAGATCGAAAGCTTGAATGTTGCGATGGCGACAACCGTTTGCCTGAGCGAACGCTGGCGACAGAATTTGGAAAAATAACCGCGAAATGGTAAAATAGAATTATGAAATTAGTCATCGTAAAAGCAAAAGTGAACGACAAAATAAAACTAATGAAAAATCTCCAAGCGGCTGGTCACGATTTTAGTGCTCCGATTTTTCAAAACGACAGGGTATTTTTGCCGAGAGGGTATCAGCCGAGCAAGAATTTGCCGAAGCTTATGATTCGAACGGAAATTATCGACCCGAAACGCAAACCTTGGTTTCAGTTGATTCAAAAGCGACATATTTCGGCGGAAAATGTTGATTTGGTTCATATTACGCCAGTTCTGAATTACTCCGAAACTGCCCACATCGTTCAACAGCTTGGTTTCGAATTGCGCGCCGAAATTATGCGAAACCGCCAGAAGCTTCAAGTCGAAGATACGCATTTTTATCTTGACGATGTCGAAGATTTAGGCTCTTACATTAAGCTCGAACGCGAACTTAAAAAAGGTGAGAATGAAAGTGAAATTCGTGCTGAACTTTGGGAAATCTTGAAAGTTTTGGGAATTGATGAAACCTCAAACGAACCTGACACTTACACCTCTCAAATTCTAAAAAAGGAACAAAAATAATCGCTCAATCGGGCGATTTTTTGTAGGTTGGAATTTTTAAGATTTTTATGCTAAAATATTAGATATGGAAGAGACAAAAGGGACTGAAATTGTAGAAAATGTTGTTGCGAGCGAAACGGCTGAAACTTCAACTCAAAATGATGAAAAAAACGAACGAACTGATATTTTTCAATGGGCGAATCTAACAGATGGCGTAAAAAACGAACTTGATGTGGAATTTTTTCTTTTTAATAAAAATTTCACGCCGTTTACGACGAGTTTTTCGAGCGAGCTGAATTCGCAAATCAAACCACTTTTTGTGTTTGATATGATAAATTTTGTGAATATGGGCGCAGGAACTGGCCTTAGTGTGCGCGATTATGAGATGGACGGCGGAAGTTCGAAAGATGTTTTGCTTCGAACTGAACTTTCGAAGGTTGAGCACGCGAAAACTCTCATCAATTTGATCGAAACGCAATATTCTGAAATTGTCGAATTTAGCGAAGGCGAGCACGAATTCAAGCGAATGAAGGGGATTTTGGCGCGTTTTACAGATAAAAACGGCAAGAAATTTTATGTGGCTAAGCAAATTATGCAAGGTCAAGTTTTACGTGGCGCAACTGCTTGGGAGTTTCGAGATGGAAAATTCAGTGCGTTTGAGCCAGAATTTGGCTTGAAAATTCAGCCAGACAACCAAGTTTTGATTGTTGAAGACGACATTTTCATCTTTAACCAAGGAAAATTCGAAAAACTTTTCAATTATGATTACAAAAAACAAGTTTTAGCCGACAAAAAAGTCCTCGAAATCGAACAAAAATACAAATTGAGTTTTCCTGACGGCTTAGATCTTCAGACTTTGGTTCGCGAAAAGCGCAAAGTCGCTTCGAAACTCGAAAAAATGGAAAATATCGGTGAAATTTCGCAAGAAAAAGTTGTCGAATATGCCGACGAAATGCAACTCGAACTGATGACGGACGACGACGGCTCGATCATTATTATGGACGGCAACGATCTTGATATGTTTGTGAATTTAATCAACGAAGATTATATCGTGAGTGAAATTACTGGTCGTCGCTACGAAATCAAAAGTAAAAAATTGCTCGACGAACCAGATGGTGAGCCGCCACGAATGATTGGCGAATAATTTTCAAGATGAAGCAATCTTTAGCGATCGAAATTATGCTTTCGGGCAAAAATGTGTTTTTGACTGGCGCGGCGGGAAGCGGCAAGACTTTTTGCTTGAACAAATTTATTGCTCTTGCGAAAAACGAGGGCAAAAAAATCAGCGTCACGGCCACAACTGGTTTGGCGGCGACGCATCTTGGCGGAAACACGATTCACGCGTGGAGCGGGATGGGCATTCACGATTTTTTGCCGCAGCGATTTTTTGAAAATATCAGTAAATCTCGTGCCGAAATCATCAAAAATACCGACATTTTGATTATTGATGAAATTTCGATGCTTCACGATTTTCGGCTTGATATGGTTGATGAAATCTGCCGTCGAGTTCGTGATAATATGGAAGTTCCTTTTGGTGGAATTCAGGTGATTTTGTGTGGCGATTTTTTTCAGCTGCCACCAATTAACAGAGGTAATTCTAACGGCGGTTTTGTGGTTCATTCGAATGTTTGGCGCGAAATGGATTTAGTGATTTGCTATTTGGAAAAAAACTTCCGCCAAAATGATGGTGCTTTGACTGAGATTTTGAACGCAATGCGTGCGGGAGATTTGCGTCGTCGCCACGCCGAAAGTCTGCTCGAAAGAACAGAGGTCGTTCCTCTCGAAAATGAGATTTTAACCGAACTTCACACCACAAATATTGATGTCGATGAAATAAACATCGATCGCCTAAACGAACTCGAAGAAGAAGAGTTTTTCTTCGCTCAAACCACGACTGGCGCAAAAAATTACGTCGCAACACTTCAAAAATCGGTGCTTGCGCCGGAGCTTTTGCGCTTAAAAAAAGGCGCTTTGGTGATGGCGGTGAAAAATTCGCAAAATCGGCAGTATGTTAACGGCTCGATTGGTGAAGTTGTCGATTTCGATCCTTTGACTGAATATCCAATTGTCAAATTTCGAAACGGCAAAACTGTTCAAATGGCGCCCGAAACTTGGGAGCTTCGCGACGGTGACAAAAAGCGAGCCTCGATTTCGCAAATTCCGCTTCGCTTGGCCTACGCGATCACTATTCACAAATCACAAGGGATGACACTCGACGCGGCGCGAATCGACCTTCGAAAAGCGTTCGCCGAAGGAATGGGCTACGTGGCGCTTTCGCGTGTTCGAAGTTTGGATAAAATTTATCTCGCGGGAATAAATCGCACTGCGTTGATGGTTAGCGAAGAAGCGCAACAGATTGACGAAGTTCTCCGCGCGAAGAGCTGGCAGGCCTCGGAAGATTTTTCTTATTTGAATAAATTGGCTGAAAAACGCGAAAAAGCAAATTTCGAGCCCGCCAAAAAACCAGCCAAAACTTCGAGCTGGGCAGAAAAACTCGAAAAAATGCGTGAAAAATACCCGAACGCATATCGCCCGTGGAAATTCTCCGACGACGCCGAGCTGAAACGACTTTTCGAAACGGGTTCAAGCCTGAAAGATATGAGCGAAGCGCTCGGTCGCCACGAAGGTTCGATAAAAATGCGACTCCAAAAGCATTACGGCGAAGATATAATAGCTTAAAACAGACGTAGAGTTCTTGAAAGGGAGCTCTATTTTTATTGAACTATTTTTTACTAAAATGTCAAATCTTTCAAAAAAATATTTTCGAAAATTGTCAAGCGAACAAAAAGTTGGCGGGAAGTTTCGAAATATTTCGCAGTATTTTTTCGAAAAGGTATTGACATAAGCATTTTTTTATGATATATTGTAAACATATAAAACAATTAAGATTGAATAAAGTCAAACAAACAAAAAAGGAAAAATAAATGCCAAAAAAACAAACAGAAACCAAAAAAGCAGTTAAAAAAACAACTCAAAAAGTTGAAAAAGTAAAGAAAGAAGCTGATATCACAAAAGCAAAAAAACTTTTGACCAATAATGGAATTATGATTGCCGAAAACGGAGAAATTATCGTTGATCAAACAGTTCAAGATTTCCGAAGTGCAGTTCTCGTGTTGTCGCTTGCGATCAACCTCGTAGTTTTCTTGACTTGGTTGGTTCTACAATATACAACTGCTTACGACACGGCGTTGGTTCAAGCGCTTTTAGCTCGATAATATAGGGAAATACACACCCAGACAAAGATTTGTGGAAAAGCTCTCATAATCTGTTATGATACTTGCTTTTCCACAGTTTTTGTGGAAAAACTACATTTTATTTTAAGTATTTTTAAAGAAAAGTCAAAAAAGGTCTTGCAGAAAAATCATAAACGCGATAAACTTAAATCAGTGGACGCGACAGAAAGCGACCGACACAAAAACCACTAACATAAAAACAAAAGTACGTTAAAAAATAAGTTGTAGTTTTGATTAAAGTCAAATATCTGGTGATTAGACAAACTGGACAATCACCGATAACCAGTGTAAAATAATAATCGGAGTACATTCTAAAACCTCCCAAAATAAAACTCCACCTCATATATAAGTCTCTCAAACGATAAATATGGTTGGCTAAACGCCGAGCGTAAAATATCGAAAACTTATAAAACCTAAAAACAAAAACACTTTAAAACAAACAGTTTAATCATCAGATACTTGACTTTAAGGAAATTACAATGGAAAAATCAGTTCATATACCAGTTTTACTAAATGCCAGCTTAGCTGTTATTCAGCCGAAAAAAGGGGAAAGATACCTCGATTTGACTGCTGGGTATGGTGGACACGCGGGCGAATTTTTGCGTATAACCGATAATTTCGAGAATTCAGTGCTTGTCGACAGGGACGAAAATGCGATCAAGACACTTTCGAATTTTGAAAGAAGGGGAGTTCGATTAATTCACAAGGATTTTTTGAGCGCGGCGCAAGAATTGGTAGAACAGGGCGAAAAATTCGATATTATTCTGGCTGATTTGGGTGTTTCGTCGCCGCAACTCGATATTGCGGAGCGCGGTTTTTCTTTTCAAAAAGATGGTCCGCTTGATATGCGAATGAATCCAAATCAAGAAATTGACGCTTCGAAAATCGTAAATCGAGCGTCGAAAAAAGAATTACTTCGAATTTTGACTGAATTTGGTGAAGAGAAACGCGGTTTTGCCGAGCGAATTACAGATGAAATTATTCGAACTCGCAAAAAAACGCCGATAATTTCGACCAAGCAGTTGGCTGATTTAATTTTGAACGTACACAAAGGCGGGTGGCAAAAAACACATCCCGCAACGCGCACTTTTCAAGCGATCAGAATCGCAGTTAATGAAGAGCTTTGGCAAGTTGAAGAAATGCTAAAGCTTGTTTCGAAGCTGTTGAATCCTGGTGGGCGAGTGGGAATTATCACTTTTCACAGCCTTGAAGACAAAATCGTGAAGAATTTCTTCAAAAAAGATGCCGAGAGTTTTCTCGAATCGAAGTTTGAAATTCTCACAAAAAAACCGCTTGACGGCGCAAAAGAAGATGTTCACAATCCGCGAGCTCGAAGTGCAAAACTCCGAGTAAGCATTAAGAAATAAAAATAAAAAGGAGGCGAGATGCCAAAAACAATCAAAGTAAGCTACGCTAACGATTCAGCTCGCGTAAAAGTTAATTTTCGATAATTCGAATAATATTCGATTTTTGAAATAAACTTCAATTTTAAGGCGTCAGAAAATATACTGGCTGGCGTCTTAACTTTGACCAAAAATATCAAACTTAAAAACACAAAAATTACATTAAAACAAATGCGAAATAAAAATACAGTTTATACAAGCAGGCGACGGCAGAATCTTTCGAACACTCGTTCTTATGGCCGAAATGCGAACATTACAATTTTCGAACCGACCAAAAAACTCGGAATGGTTTCTCGAGCTTTGATGTTTGCGGGATTTTTCGTGCTTTTGGGTTTGATTTACGTGAGCAATGCGACAATGTCAACGGGTTACGGAAGTGAAATCCAAGAACAAGACGCCGAAATTGCCGAACTTCAGGTTAAAATCGGTGATTTGGAAGTCGAAAATGCACGCCTCACCTCTTTGAACTCAATTTCGAACAGCGAAGTGGCAAAAAATATGACATCGCCAACCGCGGTAAATTATGCCGAATAAACCTTACGCTTTTTCGAAATTTATGCTAAAATAGAGAAATGAAAAGATTCCAAAAAAACAGTCGAGCATCTATCTTGGCCGGCGCAATTATTTTTGCGTTCGCTGTGATAGTTGTTCGACTTTTTTGGCTTCAGATTGTTGACGCGAAAAAATACAAATCTTTGGCGAATCGCGAACAGATGAAACAATATGAAATTCCTGCGCAACGCGGGCAAATTTATGCGATGAATGGCGATAAGTTGATAAAACTCGTAATGAATGAAACCGTCTATACGCTTTTTGTCGATCCGCAAGAATACAAAAAAGACAAAAAAGCCGAAATTATTTCAGCGTTAAAAGAAATCGCTGGCGGAAATTTAGTTTCGAATTTCGAACAGCTTTTCGAAAAAGATAATCGTTATCAAGTTCTCGGTCGAAAACTTTCGCGACTTCAAGCTGAAAAAATCAAAGAGAAAAAATTCGCAGGAATCGGCTTTATGTCGGAAACTCAGCGCGTGTATCCTGAGGGCGATTTGGCTGCGCAAGTTTTAGGTTTTGTCAATTCCGAAGGTGGAAATTATGGAGTTGAATCGGCGTTTAATACTCAATTGACAGGCAAAAGTGGAATGCTAAAAACCACAACTGATGTTTTTGGCAATTCTCTGATGATTGGCTCCGAAGATGTCGAAATTCCAGCCCAAAATGGTGAAGATATTGTTCTTTCGATTGATCGAAATATCCAAGCACAAGTCGAAAAAGTTCTAAAAGCCAAAATGGGTGAAATGAACATAAAAAACGGCAGTGTTTTGGTTATGGATCCTTCAACCGGAAAAATCAAAGCAATGGCGAATTACCCAACTTTCAGCCCCGCAGAATACGGAAAAGTTACCGACGCGAGCGTTTTTAATAATAATACAGTCACGAAAGCTTATGAAAACGGTTCGGTGATAAAATCCCTCACAATGGCGATGGGTGTTAATGAGGGCGTGGCTTCGAGTTCGGGGACTTTTTATAACACCGATTCTATAAAGGTTGAAGACCGTGTTATTGTAAATGCGGTGAAAGGCTATACTGGAACGATCACTTTCCAGACGGCGATGAATTATTCCCTCAACACCGGAATGGTGACGATTGCTCAACGACTTGGCGGAGGTTCGATTAATCGAACTGTTCGCGATAAGATGTATGAATATTATTTCGAAAGATTCGGGCTTGGCAAAAAAACAGGAATTGAAGTTATGGAGAATCCTGGAACAGTTATTTCTCCAGATGGGGTCGAAGGAAACGCGGTGCGATATTCGAATATGAGCTTCGGTCAGGGTATGGAAACGACAATGGTTCAAACTTCTACGGCGTTTAGCTCGATTATCAATGGCGGAACTCTTTATCGACCAACTTTAATTGGTGGCAAAATAAATTCTAAAGGTGAATTCGAGGCGAGCTCGCCAGAAGTTCAAAAGCAAGAATCGATTTCGAGCGAATCAAGCGCTCAAATGCGAGAAATTTTAATCACCGGTCGAAAATCAGTTAACGCTCCAAATGATCTCGCCGGATATAAAGTCGGTGGAAAAACCGGAACAAGTGAAACCCTTGTCGACGGAAAATATGTCAAAAATCAAACTATCGGTAGTTATCTTGGATTTGGTGGAAACGAAACGCCAAAATATGTTATAATGGTAGCGGTCTGGGGAGAAGGGCAAAACCTTCAAGGAAACCTTCACGCTCAGCCAATTTTCACAGAAATTTCAAACTGGATGCTAAATTATTTGAATGTTAAACCCGGAGGAAACTAATGGAACTTCTTACAGCTAAATTTATTGATACGGTGATTTTTGCAATTACTGGATTTGTCTTGGCGATGATTTTAACGCCTGTTTACACTCATTTTGCCTACAAATATAAATTTTGGAAAAAGCAAAAATCAGCCGCGGTAACCGGCGAAAAACTAAAAATCGTTTCAAAACTCCACGCAAAAAAAATCGCTCGCAATATTCCAACGATGGCTGGAATTATTGGAGTTGTAGCTGTTGTTTTGATAACTTGGTTTTTTAACCTGAATCGAGCAGAAACTTGGCTTCCTTTGGCTGGGCTTGTTGGTGGCGCTGCGATCGGTTTAATTGATGATATTTTGAATGTTTGGGGTTCTAATCGCAAAGATGCTGGACTTCGAGCTCCGGTAAAATTCGCGATGATTATTACTGTTGGATTGGTTCTTGGTTGGTTCTTCCATTCGAAACTTGGGTTCACTTCGGTGATGATTCCATTTGTTGGTGATATTGATATAAAATGGGCGATGATTCCGCTTTTTGCTTTTGCTATTGTGGCGACTTCTAATGCGGTAAATATTTCGGACGGACTCGACGGTTTGGCTGGAGGTCTTTTAGCGGCGGCTTACGGTTCGTTTGGAGTTATTGCGATTATTCAAGGGCAATATCATTTGGCGACATTTTGTTTTACGGTTATCGGGGCGTTGATGGCTTACATTTGGTTTAATGTTTTTCCTGCGCGGTTTTTTATGGGCGATGTTGGATCTTTTGCGTGGGGAACTTCTCTCGGCGTGATTGCGATGTTGACAAATTCTTTGTTGATTTTGCCAGTTATCGGATTTGTGTTTGTTATTGAAGCTGGTTCGAGTGCAATTCAGATTTTTTCGAAGAAGTTTTTCGGTCGAAAGATTTTTATCGCTGCGCCATTTCATCATCACCTCGAAGCAAAGGGTTGGGAAGAAACAAAAATCACAATGCGTTTTTGGGTTGTGGCGATGGCCTTGGCGTTCGTTGGAATTGTGCTTGCGTTAGCAGAAAGTCGATTGTTCTAAGATGGATTCACGGCGTCGAGTGGGCAGAAATTCGATCGATCGCGTTTCGAAAAATAACGCAAATCTTTCGAGTTCGTGGAAAAGTTTTTTGATTAATGTGTCTAAAGAAGGTTTAACGGTTGCGCTTTCTAAATTTGTCTCGGATATTTTTAGAATTTCAAAAAATGCAGTGATCGCGGCTTTCGAAAATGTTCGAGAAGAGCTTCGCGCAGACTCTAAAGCTCCGCTAAAAATTGACGGTTTGGAGAAAGTTCGAAAGCATCGACCGGATTATTTGATTTTGCTTTTTATGGGTTTAATTATGCTAATCGGCGTAATTACGATGTATGCGCTTAGTCCTCAACGCTCGGCTTTTTTGAATAAAAGTTACGGCGCAGATTATTCGGAAATGCATTTTTTCTGGCGACAATTGATAAGTTTGGGGATTGGTTTGGTGGCGTTTATTATCGCAAGTAGAGTTCCTTTATCTTGGGTCTATCGACATTCTGGGAAATTTTTAATGATCGGCTTTCTTTCTTGTGTATTTTTGGCTATACTTGGTTTTGCGAAAATTCCGCCTGCGAAATGTGAACTTGGTGCGTGTCGTTGGTTCGAGATTGGTCCGTTGAGCGTGCAGCCGAGTGAAATTTTGAAAGTTGGGGTGTTGATCGCGTTAGCAGTTTTTCTCGGTTCGAAAGCTCGAGATGGAAAAATTAACAATTTTCGAGAAACGATTCTTCCGGCGGGTCTTTTGGTTGGCTTGATGATGTTGTTTGTTGCTGGATTTCAAAAAGACTTAGGGACGGCGATTTCTGCTTTGGCGATCGTGGCTTTTCAGTTCGTTATGGCTGGATTAAGTCGAAAAAATATTATTCGAGCGGGAATTTTCGGGCTTGCTGCGGTTGTAGTTTTGGTTATTATTGCGCCTCACCGAATGGCTCGAATGGCGACTTTTTTGTCGGCGGAAGATTGCTCGGGTCTTTCAAGTCAAGAAGCTAAAGACGAATACCACATCTGTCACGCTAAAATCGCAATTGGTTCTGGCGGAGTTTTTGGGGTTGGAATCGGCAACTCTGTTCAGGCGACTGGATACTTGCCAGAAGCGATTAACGACTCGGTATTTGCTATTTTGGGCGAAACTTTTGGCTTTATTGGGCTGGTTTTGATTTTGGCGGTTTTCTTGGCTTTGATTATTCGAATACTTCGAATCTCTTCGCATATGAAAAATCCAGCCAGTCGAATTCTCGCCGCAGGAGTTTGTGGTTGGTTTGCGTTTCATACATTGATGAATATCTCCGCAATGATCGGTTTATTGCCGCTCACCGGAATTACGATGCCGCTTCTTTCGTATGGCGGAACTTCAATTTTGTTTATGTCGGGTGTTTTGGGCTTAGTTTTTAATATTTCAGCCTATACATCATATATTCAAGTAGAAGATTTTAAGGAGGAAAGTGATGAAAATTCTCGCAGTCGGGGGCGGCTCGGGCGGACACGTTACACCAGTCGTCGCCGTATTTAAGGAAATTTTGAAGAGAAATCGAAAGGCTGAATTGCGCTTTTGGTGTGATAAAAATTTCCTACCGCAAGCTAAAAAAACTATGACTTCGGCTTTTGGAGAAAAAGTCAAGGTTGGCGTAATTTCGAGTGGGAAATTCCGTCGTTACACTCATTTAACTTTCCTTCAACATTTAGCTATTCCGAGTATTTTTTGGGGTAATTTTTTCGATATTTTCAAAAATATCGCGGGCGTTTTTCAGGCGTTTTTCAAACTTATTGTTTGGCGACCGGATATTATTTTTTGCAAAGGCGGTTTTGTTTGTGTTCCTGCTGGTCTTGCTGCTTGGGTTTTGCGAATTCCTATTATAATCCACGATTCTGACGCTCACCCAGGACTCGCCAATCGAATTTTATCTCGATTTGCTAAAAAAATCGCCACAGGTGCGCCGCTCGAATTTTATAAATATCCGCGCGAAATTTCGAAATATGTTGGCATTCCTATAGTCGAGAATTTTAAGAAATATTCGAATGTCGAAAAGTCAAAATTCAAGCGAGAACTCGGTTTTAGCGACAAAAAACCTCTCGTTGTGATTACTGGCGGTGGTTTGGGTGCGGCGAGAATTAATAATGCGATTACAGCCGAGGCCGAAAAACTCTCTCGCAAATCGCAAATTTTGCTTATTTCTGGGGCGAGGCAGTTTGACGAATTGTCGTCGAAGATTTCAAAAATAAAAGAGCATAACAAATTCGTTTCGGAGAACTTTTATCTCGAAGGTTTTATTTCGAAAGATATGTGGAAATATCTCGCCGCCGCTGATTTAGTTGTCGCGCGTGCAGGGGCAACTTCGAATCTCGAGCTTGCTGCGCTCGCCAAGCCAACAATTCTTGTTCCGAACGCTCGGCTAACTGGCGGTCATCAGATGAAAAACGCGCAAGTTTACAAAAAGTCAAATGCTGTCGAAATTGTTTCTGACGACGAAATCGAAAACAATCCAGAAATTCTTTCGAATAAGATTTTAGAGCTTCTCGACGATTCTCAAAAAACCTCTAAAATGAGCCAAGAATTTTCGAAATTCGCCAAACCAAATGCTGCAAAAGATGTCGCTGATATGATTTTAAGCTTCAAAAAATAGCATTCCGATTGCGTTTATGTTATAATTGATTTAGTGAAAAAAACAGATGAAAAACCTTTGACTCGGCGAGAAAAACGCGAACAGCTCGAACGCGAACGGGCTGCTTTGAATGTGCAAAATTTCAACCGAAACCAAACAATTTCTGGCGTTCAAAAAGAGCGCTCTGAGCGTTTCGAAAATCGAAAAATGATTGTTCGTCGTCGAAAGATGACCGGTTTTTTCATTTTTTTGGCGATTATTTCTGGATTGATTTTGATGTTTTTGTCTCAATTTGTGGCGAGTTTTTCGATTGTGAGTTCCGACGGAAATTTGAAAATTACGAACGAAAAACAGTACGCTTCGACAATCGAGGAATATTACTCATCTCAGCCAGTTGAGCGACTTCGAGCATATTTAAGCGAGGAAAATCTTATTGCATTTGTTCAAAAAAAACATCCGGAGGTGGAAAAAATCAACGAAATTAAAATTGTCGGACTGTCGAAATTTCAATTTATTTTAGAATTTCGCAAGCCGGTCGCATCTTGGTCTGCTGGTGGTAAAAAGCTTTATGTCGATTCGAACGGCGTTTCTTTCGAGCAAAATTACTATAACGACCCAACCTTGACAATCACTGACGAAAGTGGAATTCAGGCTTCTTCGGGTAAAACCATCGCAAGTTCTGCATTTATTAGCTTTGTTGGACGAGCTGTCTCTTTGGCTAAAGGGCAAGGGTTGAATATTGTCAAGGTTTCAATTCCTGCTCAGTCGTTACGGCAGGTTCAGGTTTATGTCGATGGAGTTTCTTATCCTGCAAAAATGCTAATTACCGAATCTGCGGAAGGGCAAGTTTCTAATTTTTCAAAGGCTATTCAATATTTTTCCAAAAATAAGCTAAGTCCTCAATATGTCGATTTGCGAGTCGAAGGAAAAGGGTACTATAAATAGTTTGTTCGCTTTTTGTTCGTATAATATACAACCTGCCAAAAAGTGAAAAGAGCAATAAAACATATTATAATATTAAAATATAAAAATGTCAAATTGTCAAAAAAGGGCGAAAAAGAGAGGAGATTCTTAAATGTCGGGCGTCTGTGGAAAACCCGACATTTTTATTTAAGCATAAATTGTGACATTTTTTGAGGGCGCTCGACTTTTTATGTGAGATAAATAAATTGAACAATATTATAATAAAGAGTAATTGTATTCTTTGTTAATTTTTTCGATAATTGTTCGCCCTATCGAAAATTATTTTTTCGCTATGTAATTTTCGCGGAATATTTAATATAGTCTATTTATATTCATTCATTATTAACGACTCCGCTTTTTTGTCGCAAAAGATATATTGTGCGACGCTTGATTTATATTTTCTTTTTGATATAATGAGCGTATAAAATAAATTTAAATAAAGGAAAAATATGAATAACTACCCTAAAAATATAACAAACAAAATTCGCTCTGCTCAAATCGTTAAAAAACAATTCAAAAACGATGACGGCACTATTATTGATTTTTCAGTCTTAGAACTCGGCTTAATTGTTGCTGGCGAAAAAATCGTCTTGCCTTTTAACTTGCCGAAAAAATCGAACGCCGAACTTCTACTCATCGCGGCCTCGGAACAAAAAGAAAATTGGCTAAACGAGGACGAAGGCAATATGTAAAGGGTCGAACTTCGTCAAACAACGCAAACAAAAAGCGAACAAAAATATTAACTTAACAAAAAGGATTAATTACTGTTATGAATGGAACTTCAATTTTTCCAGAAGATACAGCAACTAAACTCATCGAGAGCTTGACTGGTGTTATTAGCGCAAATATGCCTATTATCATCGCTCTTCTCGGCTTCACTCTTGGAGTCGGCTTGGCTTTCCGCTTGCTTCGAAAATTCTCGAAAGTTAAAGCTTAGCCTTTCGACCTGAGCAAGTCGCGTTAAACTGCTCTTCTCAACTCAATATTAACTCTAAAAAAGGAAATTATGAATTATACAACAGTCGATTCAATGGTTGTTCTAACCGCCCTCCTCGATCTCATCAAGGAATTTTTTATATTTATGTTGCCGATTATCGGACTTCTCGCCGGAGTTTATATGGTATGGCGAATGCTTATTTCGGTATTGTTCAAAACAGGGAGGTTTTAATAATGAATCCTGTTCGCGTATGGTCGCCACTCCACGAGCCGGTTTATTTTGATGATATAACTTGGCTTGCGCTTGGAATTGTCTTTATTGTATCTTTAATAATTATAATCAAAATTGGTGAAAGGCGTTAAAATGGAAAACTTTAGTTTGAGAAAGATTGTAGTTTCATCTTTTGGTATTTTTGTGATTTTAGCCACTATCATTTTAACGCCTCTTTCTGCTTTTGCGCAAGAAGACAATATCAATAATCCGAACGAATTTGGCGTGATTCCATATAATGATTCAATGTTTATCAAAGCACGAGATCAATATTCTAACGATTTCTCGAATCCTGATTATATTCAGCGACAAAAAGATTCTGGAATTTTAAATTATGATGGAAAATTCGACGCAAAAAAGAATCTTGGTGCTATTATTTGTTTTGATGTTAAAGCCGAAAATTACGCCTCATCTTTCAATGATGAGCAAAAAAGAATTTTTGAAAAAGCTTGCGATTCTTGGACAAATCAGAAGAATAATATTTTAGTCTATAACAGACAGAATTCTAACATATATTATCACTCTTTTGAATTTATTTTTTATACTGGTTCTAAAAAAATAAATCTTGAATACATTGAAAAAGCTTTAGACTCTTACAATTCTTCATCAAAAGGTTTTTTCGCCGAACTTGAACCTGAAGATTATAACGATTTTTATGTTGTTTCTGGAGAAATTAAAGCCGGAGATTATCGATGTTATAATGATCTTTCAGGCCTTTGTTCGGCTGAATCTGTCGATGTTCGTGTTGGATCTTCTAAATTGTTCAAACCGAATTATCCATTTCTTTCGCCTTACGAGAAAAAACATTTTTTCTTCGGCATTAATTACACAAATTACGCCACGCCTGTTTTCACAACTTTTGATGTGATTTATCCTGAAAATTATCCAGATCAAGACAAAATCGCCACGGACAACGGCGACAAAGAAACACCACCTCAACGCGAAAAATACCACCCATATTTTTGGTTTTCTGTTAAAAACAAAAATATGAAAGGGAATATACAAGCATTTTATGATTCCGGCAAGCATATTGGAGTCGATTCGGCGAACGGTCGAATTAAACCAGTTTTCGAATTATATGATGAGAAAAAAGAAAATAAGATTTTCGAATATACCGGTTCAAATCTTGCGGACAAATTTAATTATGATTTCGAAAACTATTCAACTTTTTATGTTAAAACTTTTGTATTATGGGATTTTCCTGCACCCCTCGCACCCTCTGCTCGCCCTGAAATAGTTCAACCTATCTGGACAAAAGTCGTTATCAACGGCAGTGATTACGCTTTTTTGAATAATCCAAACGGGAGCGATGGAAAATGTGATAAAGACAATAACTGTTCGCCTCCTGATTATGTTCAAACTTGCTCGCTCATCAAAATCGATATAAATGTTCGTTTTGCGTGTGAATTTTATCGCCTCGTGTGAATTTTATCGCCTCGATCAGACTTTCCGAAAACAATTCGGTATTCTATTGCTTCCACTCGATTTAACTTCTGTACTCATTCACAACTTCCAAACCAAGACAACCGTTTCGTGTTCTGTTTCGAATGGGCCATTGAAAATTAACGCTTGTATTTTTGAAGAAAGACTTCCCGCTCTCTATACATTTTTGAATATGTCGGCGAACGGTGCGATTATTTTCGCTTTTATTATATTCTTGCGTAAGTCGTTGGTCGGTTTTTTGAATTCGAAAGTAGATGAATAATGGATTTCGATTTCAATAAAATTTTAGAATCTATCACTGGATTTTTCGAATATACTTTTTCAGGTCAAATTTTTGTTGATTTTTTCTTCGCAACCATAAGCATTGGCGTTGGTATTGTTATTTTCCTTTTTGATATTCTTCCAGATTTACCGAATCTTCCTGAAAATGTCTATCAAAACATATTAACATTTTTCGATTTCCCTTTCACATCAGGCGCGATCGGTTTCATCGGTTGGATTTTTGGCGACTGGACAATTCTATCGACTGTTATCGTTCTTTCACTCTTGATTTTCACTTTCCGAATTTCATATGATATTTTTATGTTTTTAATCACAAAAATACCGATTGGAGTTAAAAGATGAGTAGCCCCTTAACCCCTTATTTATCAAAAAATTTTCGTCCTCATATTGGAGTTTTGCTTGATGATATTAAAAACTCTCGCGATAAAGATTATTTTCGTCCTCACGGCGTTTCGGTTTTTGTTGGTCGGCAAGGTTCTGGCAAAACTCTATCTGCCGTTAAATTGGTCGATGATTTAATGAAGCGATACCCGAAAGCAAAACTGATAACAAACATAATCTTTAATCGGAGTTTAATAGATTATGGCGATCGAATAACTGAATTTCAAGATATTGATGAACTCGCAATGCTTCTCGTTTCAACGAATAACGGGAAATATGGCGTTATATATTTGATTGATGAAATTCACACATATTTCAACTCTCTCGAATCGAAGAATATACCACCGCATATTTTCACCGAAATCGCTCAACAGCGCAAGCAGAAAAAGCTTATAATCGGCACTTCGCAATTGTGGGATCGTATGGCGAAACCTTTTCGCGAACAAGCAGATCTCGAAATTCGTTGTAATACAGCTTTCGGAATTTTAACAACTCAAACAATTATCGACGCTTGGACGCTCGAAATGAACAATAAAACCGGTCGTTCGGAGGGCCAAATAATTAAACGCTCTTGGTTTTTTCAAGATCGAAGACTTCGAAACTTATACGACACTTTTCAAAAAGTCGTTTTCAGCTCGGCGCAAATGGAGTTCGAAAATTCAAACAAATTTCTCTATAAACAAGTTAAGAAATAGCCTGTTTTTCGGCGGTAGCCACTGGCTCGCCGAAAACGGGCGTTAAAGGAGTCATACAATGTTCAAAATCACAATCGAAAGAAAATATAAGTTCAAATACACAATTTATCGCAATCGAAGAGAAATTATATCATTTCATTCAAAAAAACTCGCTCGAGATCAATTATTTCAGCTCAAAAAAGACTTCGAGCAACTCAATAAATCTCAAAATATATTCAACATTTACCCCTTGATTCTTCGCTCTGGTGATTGTCTCGTGGTATATACCTCAAAACGCCAAACTCTCGGAGACCCTATCGCCGAAGATTTCAAAGACTACTTCGAAATCAAACGCGAATTTAATGAAAATTATTAAAAAGTGGTCGGCGGTTCCCGCCTGCGGGAACCCCTTGTCAAAGACCACACTTAACTGACAAAAAGGAGATTTAGTGAAAAATTATTGCCACATCACCGCTCGAATTATTGCGCGAAAACCTTACCTCAAATATAAAGAGGTTCATTCATACGCCAAAATTTACCCTAATTTCGTTAAGATTATCAAATATCGTCGCTCAATAGTCGTCGATAATTTCATCACTCACTCGAACGGCTTCGCTGGCCTTGCGAACGAAGAACAAGCCCACGAACGCGACTGGCTCCAAAAATCGATCAACCGAACAAAAACCAAAATTGCGGATTATGTTCTCTGCAATAACTTTTCACAATTCGCCACATTCACATTCAGCCCCGAAAAAGTGAAAAACCGCCACGATTTCGCCGAAATGTCCGCACTTCTCATTAAATGGCTCAATACCGAACAGAAAAACCATGAACGCAAACACAACTCAAAATTCAAGTATCTCATCGTTCCCGAACGCCACAAAAACGGCGCTTGGCACTTCCACGCTTTACTCGAAAACTACCAAAACGCTTGTGGTGATTTTCACTCATCAAAAAACCCATTTATAACAGTTAAAGAAATTAAAACCGCAAAACGCTTCGCTAACCGTAAATATCTCACTCGCTACAATCTCGGGCGCTCTGAAATCGCCCCTATTCGAGATAGAACCAAAATGGCCAATTATATCAAAAAATACATCACAAAAGAACTCATAACCGAACCAAACGCAAAACGCTTTTGGTCTTCCCGAAATCTCAAAAAACCCGAAATCATCGAGAACCTCGTATCGACAAACACTAAAATTCCTGAAAAATTCAAAACACAAACTCACGATTATCACGAAATTTTCGAAATCCCCACCGATTCCGACTATTTTCAATTCCTAAAAGCGACCTTTAAGGTTGAGCTTTACGACCGCCGATTAGAAAATTTTTTAAGGCTTTGAGCTAACTCTTGAAAGCTCGAAGACAACCTTTAAAAATTTTCGGGCTTATGCTAAAATAAAACTATGGAAAACAATACTATTAAATCACACGAAGACACAAACAAAGCAACGAGATATTCTGACAACGAAATTCTTTTTGCTAATAATAAACTTTTATCTAATATAAACTCCAAACTTGCTTGGGTTGTTTTTCTGCTCGCCCTACCTTACATTGTTTCTATTCTTTTATTCTTTTTACTCCCTCTTCTTGGGTTTTCTCTGCCGAAAATTAATTAGTGTTGTAAATTTTACAATATATTATTTTTCGTTGATTTTTGTGTTATAATATGATAACCTTAAAGTGTTATCATATTTTTTCTTGTAATATATTTGACAAAAAGTCAAATATGATATATTGTGCGACGTAAGGTTGAAGTGGAAAAGTTGTTATAATATACTAAATAAATGAAAGGAAATTTTCAAAAAAATGAATAACACTCCCCTAAATCAAGACAACATTGTTTCAGCAGTTGCTCGAGTTTCTCTTCGAACTCAAAAATCAGAAAAAACCGGCAACTATTTCACAATTCTCACACTCCGCTTCAAAAATGGTCTCGAAATCGATTATTTCGTGGATAAAAAAGACATCTTCGGCATTAAAGACGCCATCTCAAAAATCTCACAAGGCGACAAAATGGAATCAATTCTAAATGAGGATGAAGATAATATGTAAAGGTCGGCTTCATCTCAACAACGCAAACAAAAAGCGAACAAAAAATATTAACTTAACGAAAAGGATTAATTACTGTTATGAATTATTTCGCATCATCTGCAACTTCGATTTTTCATCAGATACTGCGACAAAGCTTATTGAGAGCTTGACAAGCGTGATTAGCGCAAATGCGCCTATAGTCATTGCTCCTCTCCTTTATTTATTGCAAATCTCGAATCATCTCTGCGATTTTGCGCGGTATGGTGTCGGATTTGACGAAATAACCATCGCCAGATTCAAGGAATTTTTCTCGCTCTGTACTATTATGTTGGAAATTCGTCATAAAAATAACTTTTGCATCTTTTGATAGTGAATTACTTTTGCGATTTTCCTCAATGATCGCGTTTCCTCTTTTTTCGGGGAGCATAATATCGACCAAAATCAGGTCGTATTTTTTATTTCGCGCCATAACAAGACCGTCGTTACCATCAACCGCCCAGTCCACATCAAAACCTTCGTTTCGAAGACTTCGAACATACATTTCGCCGATAAATTTATCATCTTCGATAGCTAGAATACTTTTTATCATTATAGCATTTTCCCGTGATTTTTAATTACGATGTTTTTTGTATCTGGCGATGCTGAATTGTTGTTGATTTTGTCGAAAATCGGGAAGTAAACCGTAAAAGTCGAGCCTTTTCCTTCTTTGCTCGAAACTGAAATTTTTCCGCCCATATTTTCGGCGATGGCTTTCGAAATGTAAAGACCGATCCCGCTACCAGCGACGGTTTCGCGACTTCGGTGGCTTCGATAAAATTTTGAAAATAGATTTTTTAGGACACCATTTGGGATTCCGATTCCGTAATCTTTTACGCTAACTTCAACGAAATCGCCATTTTCTTGCGCGCCAACCTCGATTAAACCACCTTCGTTGCTATATTTGATCGCGTTGTCGATTAAATTGATGAGAATTTCGCTCGCGCCATAAATATCCGCGCTAACCTCTGGTAAATTGTGCGGAATATTGATTTGGAGTTCGCGATTTTGCGCGCTCGCCCGAATTGAAATATCTTCGTTAATCTCTTCAAAAATTCGGCTAACGGAATGTTTTTTAGGCGAAAATTCAAGTCGATTTTGATCGAATTTTGCCACATTTAAGATGTTATTTATGTAGCCAGTCAATTTATTTGATGAAACTACGAGCCTCAAAAAAAGCTCTTTTTGAGTCGGCGAAAGCAAACCTTCGAGTTCGGAGCTCAAAATATCAAGATATCCGCGAATAATCGTAATCGGTCCACGAATTTCGTGCGCTGCAAACGCGATGAAGTTTAGATCGTTTTCGTCGTTGTCGTAATTTTCGGTTTTATCGATGAAAAAAATCGCAACATCTTGTTTGAACTGCTTTTCGAAAAATACAGCCACATCATAAAGTTTCTGATCTTCGTCGAGCGAAGCGTTGCTCGGAACGCGCTCCCAGATTTTCGAATCTCGGATTTTCGAATTTCGAGCTTGTTCGATCCAGTTCGAGATTTCGAGCGATTTATCTTTTCGAATCATCGAAAGATCTGCGTCGACCTTGCTTTTCGAAATAATTTCATTCTCTGAATTTAGCGTGATGAAGCCAATTTTCGAAAGTTTGAGTATATCTGGAATCGAAAGATTTTCTTTTGGCTCGCCATCGCGATTATCAGTCGGAATATCGATAGAATAGATGAATTTCAGGATTTCGCCAAAACCGCTTCGAGAATTGTCTTTCTCGTATGGTGCGGGGAGATTTTTTACGGAGATTTGGTTCGAAATTCCGAAAATCACTTTCGAAAGCTCAATTTGCGGTTTACTAATTCTCCAAAAAATTAAAGATTGAAGCATTGCAAATCCGAAAATCGTCGCTGAAAAAATCCAAAATATCGTTGTTGAACCGCCAGCATAAAGTCGCGCGACCAAAATCGTAAAGATTGTCGCCGAAAACAAAACAACATAAAAGAATTTTACAGATTTTCGAAAAGAAAAATAATATTTTTTAATCTTCGAAGCGTCATATTTCATAGAGATATTTTAGCATTTTACCGAGAAAAGCGCAAGCTTTATTGCCAAGAAATTGCCCCGCCCGAAAGTGGTACTGCTGAAATCCAAGTTTGTCCGCGGTTGAGCGAGATTTCTTCGCCTTTGGAGTTTTTTAAGATGATTTTTGAGGTTTCGCTTGGTTTTTCCCAAGTGATTTCTTCGACGGTTCCATCTCGAAAAACAAATCCCGAACCCGAGCCGATCGTGACATAATCACTATAATATCCGTCGCGAGAATTGATATTCATTTTTAGTGCGACTATATTTTTTGGTGAAATTTGCCCTTTTTCTCTGTCGAGATGTGGCGCTCCGGCTTGGTTTCGCAAGTAGCAATTGCAATCAGCGTTGTAAGAAAATGTCGAATTGTAAAGTGCGCCACTCATATTTATCGAGATTTGTGTGGCGTTTGGTGAGCTGGATTTTTTGTCGTTTTTATACTTAAATCCTTCGAAATTTGAAGTACTCCAACCTTTCGAATCAGCTAATTTTTTGAGATTTTCGAAATTCGTGTAGACATTGTGCGGTGCGTAGCGATCGCGGGCGCGCCAAAAAGTTGCGGTGTTTGTGAATTCGTCCATATCTCTTCGCCCGCCACTTCGAATTTTTGCCAAAGCGTCACCAGAACCGCCAACGTGAGCGACGGAAGCTTGAAAACCGCTCGCCCAGTCGATGTAGTAGCTTCGAAGGCTTCGAACTGGGCCGATTGATGAAGGTTGATTTTGTTGATAAAGCGCCAAAAATCGCGTAATTCCACCTTCGGCTACGGCTTCGAAAACGATTTCGGCGTCTTTTAGTCCAGATTGTGGGCGAGAATTTGGCGAGTTTTCGATCATTACGCCAAAAACCGGCTTGGTTGTGTCGGATTTGCTCAAAACTTGAATTCCCGAAAGTGGCGAATAGAATTTTTCGACCGGTTTGTTTTCGAGTTTTGAAGTTTTCGCTGCTTCGAATTTTGGATTTTTGCTTTTCGTGAAGTGTAAAATCGCCAAAATCACACTAGAAATCGCCAAAACAATCGCGACAAGAATTAAAGTTTTTTTCTTCGGCAGATTGAATTTTTTCATAATTATATTATAGTGCTTATGCTTGGCGAAGTCAACTATTCGACGATTGCGACGGTTGCACTTTCGGCTGGCTTTGAGGCGTTCCAGATTTGCCAAATGGCGATTTTTGTGGGAATTTCGCCCGTCCAGATTTTGAGTGGTGAGATTTTTCCGCGAGCAACTGCGGAATTTATCGGCGTCGAAAAGACTTTTCCGTTTTTGGCGACCAAAAAACTCTCGTCGTGAAAAGTGATAATTTCAGCTGGAAAAGTGAGCGTGAATTTGTGAAGCGTTTCGACAAGTTGCGGCAAACGCATCGAAAAAGTCAGAATTTTCGGATAAAAAACGCTCAAAAAAATCTTTTGAAGTTGTGCAAAACTTGCAATGATTGTGATGTTGTCTTTTTCGAGAATTTCGGCGAAAGAATTCATCAAGATATCGACCGCGTCGCGCGCGATCACGACGGGTTTTTCGGTTTCGAGGAGAAATTTTTCGAGCTGAACGGCGGTTTCGGAATTTTTGTTGGTGTCGCCGATGAGCAAAATCAGATCCGCCCAAGCTTCGCCCGCCTTAAAATCCGCCCAAGCTTGATTCGAAAATCCGCCAGAATTATTGCTCGGCGCAAAAATCATATCTGTTAATTTGTCGATTTTGAGAAATTTTCGAAGGCTGTCGGGCACGAGAACTTTTGCTTGCCCGACGCCAGTTTTGAGCGCCGTTTCGTAGGCTAGCGAAAGCCCGCGAAAATTCCCCGCTCCACCACCGACAATTAGAATTTTTCCGGCGTGAGTTTTTTGCTCGGGCTTACTCCACGCGATCTCCGGAAAAAGTAGTTTTTCGGACTGGACTTGCCAAAAATCAAACATTTTTTTCGCTCCACTCGATCGAAACTGGACAGTGGTCGCTGCCGAGAATCTGCGGATGAATTTTGGCGTGAACTTGATGCGGATTTTTTTCGCCACTCGTCAAAAAATAATCAATCCGCCAGCCGACATTTCGCTCGCGAGATTTTCCGTAGTAGCTCCACCAAGTGTAAAATTCTCCGGTTTCGGGGTTTTGTGCGCGGAGAATATCGATGAATCCAGCCCGCACAAAATTCGAAAATCCAGCCCGTTCTTCATCTGTAAAACCGTGCTCGCCGCGATTTTGTTTTGGTCGCGCGAGGTCGATTTCTTCGTGCGCAACATTCAAATCTCCGCAAAAGAAAACTGGAGCCGGCGGGAAGATTTCGGTCAAATTTTCATCTTCAAAGTCCTGATTTTTCAAGCCACCCTGCTCTAATTTTTTGGCAAAATCCAAGAACGCCGCGTCCCATTTTTGTCGCAGCTCCAAGCGCTCCAAACCGCCTTTTGCGTTCGGCGTGTAAACTGTCAAAAGCCAAAAATCGCCAAAAAACGCCGCGCAAATTCGCCCTTCTTTTGTGGCGTCGCCGAATTTGTCGCTCAGATCGTAGCTCGCGAGAATTTCACGCGGGAAATTTCGCACCACGATTTCTGGCTGGATTTTCGTCCAGATCGAAGTTCCTGCGTAGCCTTTTCGCTCGGCGAAACTCCAAAATTTCGAATATTCGGGATATTTTTCGTCAAATTTTTCGCTCGAAACTTGCTCGGCTTGGATTTTCGTCTCCTGAAAACAAACGATGTCGGGATTTTCTTTCGCCAAAAAATCGCCAAGCGAGCCTTTTTTCTCGACGGCGCGGATTCCATTTACATTCCAGGAAAAAATCTTCATTAAAACCTCTTGAGCATTTTTGCGTTTTCGCGTTCGGACTGTCGGCGTTTGAGCGTTTCGCGTTTGTCGTATTGCTTTTTGCCCTTTCCGAGTGCAATGACGATTTTGATGTAGCGATTTTCGGCGAGAATTTTAAGTGGAACGATCGTGAAGCCGGCTTGTTTTTGGCGCGCGAAATCTTCGATTTGTTTGCGAGTCGCCAAGAGTTTCTTCGGGCTGGTGTCGATGGTGTCGCTTTTCGAAAGCCCTTCTCCTTGATTTTTGAGCGAAAAACTGGCGTTATTTAGCCAAAGTTCCGGACCTTTTCGACCGTTTCGTAAAGTGATAAAAGCGCCCTTCAAACTGACGCGACCGTCGCGAACCGCGCGAACTTCCACGCCGCGAAGACTCATTCCGGCGGTGAGCTCCTCACCTAATTCGTAATCAAACCGCGCGCGGCGATTGATGACATTTTTGGTTGAAGTTTTAGGCTTTTTCATTCTTATATTTTAGCATTTTTTCGCCAAAAATAAAACAGACTTTTAGGAAAGTCTGCGATAATTTCGTTTGTGGTGCGGGTTAGGAGACTCTAACTCCTGGCCTCTTCCATGGCAAGGAAGCGCTCTAACAACTGAGCTAAACCCGCATATGTTCCTATTTTAGCAAAGGATTTTTTTTGTGTCAAGTCTAATTTTGACTTTTAGGCGATAAACATTGACAAATATCATCAAAATGTTATTATAAACATATATTTAGCACCTTAAAGGAGAAAAATTATGAAAATGAATAATGTCAAATATGGAGACATCACTGTTGCGTGGCACAAAACCACTCAAAATCTAAAAAACGGAAATCTCTTAGACGAAGTTTTGACTTTGAAGCTCGGAATTTATGAAACTGCTAAATTTTTGCAAATCAACGCAATAAATTGGAACGGTGATGAAATTCAACTTCGTGGAGTCGGTTATATCGTTTATCCGTACGACGAGGCGAAACTCGAAATTATCACCGAGGCGAAACTACAGATCTTGAAGTTGCATATAATTTCGAAACTGGAGAGGCTTTTCGTGAAAAATTCGAAGAATCTAAATTTATTCTTCCTGTCGAAATCACAAAAGAAGAATTCAATTCGAAAGATTTTCCGCCATTTTTGAAGGAAAATTTTTCTCAAATGCAATGAGAGCTTGCGATTTAAGCTCTCATTTTTTAATTTCGAAAATCTTAAACTTGCTTTTACTGCCTTTTTCGAGCGAAATTCTGGTTTTTGCCACGCCAAAATGCTCGCTCAAAATCTTCACCACGCCCGCGTTCGCCTTGCCCTCCACTGCCGGCTCGCGCACAAAAATCTCAAAAAACTCGCCCATTTCATCACGATTTTTCACTACGAGCGGTCCTTTTTTTGAATTTGGCTTGATTTTCGCACGAATTTTCATACTTCACATTATAAAACTTTTATGCTAAAATGACAAATATGAAAATTTTAAGGGAAAAATTTACTGTTTCTCGCCAGAGGTAATGCTTTTGACTTTTTTGTTCGAAACGATTTCGGCGGGAATTGCTTTTTGGAAATATAAAATCAACGATACTGCGAAACTTTTGATCGCGGTTCTTTTGGCGCTCGCTGGATTTCAAATGGCGGAATTTATGGTTTGTGGCGGCTTTGGCTGGAAAGGTGTCGAATGGGCGCGCTTTGGCTACATTTCTATTACGCTTTTGCCTCCGCTTGGGCTTCATTTGGCGCACAAAATCGCTGGCGTTCAATCTGGAAAAATGGTAAAAATCGCCTACGCTACAATGTTTGCGTTTATTGCATATTATGTTCTGGCTACAAATGGCGTTTCCGAAGAAGCTTGTCGAGCAAACTACTCGGTTTTCAATGTTCCGCAAATCATAAGTTGGATTTACGCCGTATATTATTATGGTTGGCTGCTCTACGCTCTTTATTTCGGCTATCAACAAATTTCGATTTTCAAAAAACAACTTTCGAAAAAAATCTTCTCAAAATCTGAACTTTCGAAGAAAATTTCTGCCATCAAATGGCTAATGCTCGGCTATCTTTCGTTCATCGTTCCGACAACTTTTGTGAATATTGTCAATCCTGCGACAATCGAAGGAATTCCGTCGATTATGTGTGGATTTGCGGTGATTTTGGCGATAATTTTGATCGGATTTGTTGCTCCGCGAACGCTCGAATTGAAGAAAAAATAGTTTTCTGTTATAATTTTTAATATGAAGCACACTTATTCTGACAAAAATCTCGAAGAATTCATCCAAAAACATTTTGCGGTTGATTTAACTTTCGAAGAAGTTATCGCGCGAGATCTTCCGGTGAGTTATTCTGCCGAAGCGTTTATTTTTCGTTCAAAAAATCGCAAGATTTATGCTTTTTTGTCGGGCGAAGCTAAACTGACTCTTGGCGACATTTCGAAATTTCTTTCGAAAATGAACTTAAAACCGGCGCATTTCTTCCCGCCGAACGGTTTTGAAAACTATTTTTCGGAACACGCGCGCGTTCAATTTTTGCAGATTTTTCCAGCGCGTTCGCATATTTTGGAGGAAGAACTTCGATTTTATAAATCTCGCGTGGTTTATAATCCAGCCTTAGTTGAAATTGCCGAAATCAAAAACGGCGAAATTAAATGTTTCAACGCCGATTCGATCGGCTCTTGGCGCGTTGTTAAGCGAATGAATTACAAAAAAATCCTTTAATTGAAAGGTGTTGCTTAAAAAATCCTGAAAAAAGTCTTGACTTCGCATTTTGCTTATGATTAAATAGAGTCATACGGAAACTGCCGTAAACAAAAATACCAAATATCAACTAAGTTCATAAGAAAGGTAGAAATTTCAATGAACAAAATCAATACTAAAAAAGGCTTTACGATCATCGAAGTCGTGCTTGTGCTTGCTATCGCAGGTCTTATCTTCTTGATGGTATTCTTGGCGTTGCCTGCTTTGCAGCGAAACCAACGAGACACTCAACGAAAGAATGACTTGAGTCGAGTACAATCAGCTATTAGCTCGTTCCAAACTAATAACCGAGGTCGAATCCCAACAATTACAGGGAATACGCTATCAAACAACTTTGTTGCTAGCTATCTAACGGTTGGTGGTGATACTTTCCAAGATCCTAACGGACCGGCATACCAATTCCAAGTCGGAGATCCAACATGGAACAGTGCGGCTGCTACTCAAATTCAATATGCTGTAGGAAGCCGATGTAACGGTGAAGCTCTTCAGACTGGTCAAGGCAACAACAAAGTTGCCCTTCGAATGGCTCTTGAAGGCGGCGGTATTTACTGCTTGAACAACTAATCATAGTTTTTCACAAAAAAAGAACTCTCTCGGGAGTTCTTTTTTGCTTGAAATTGAATTTTCGACAAGTTTCTGTTATAATTTTACAGATGAACAAAGCTCTAAATTTCGAAATTAAAACTCGCCTCGACGGAACTTTGGCGCGCACTGGCGTGATTTCAACTCCGCACGGGCAAATCAAAACTCCGGCTTACATCGCAGGTGGAACCAATGCCACCGTAAAAGCGATGACTGTCGAGCAGGTCCGCGAAACTGGCGCACAGGCGGTTCTCGCGAACACTTATCACTTAATGCTCCGCCCTGGCGCTGACATCTTGAAAAAGGCTGGCGGAATTCATAAATTTATGAACTGGCAAGCGCCGACTTTTACTGATAGTGGCGGTTTTCAGGTTTTTTCTCTTGGAATGGCTTACAAAAAAGGCATCGACGCCACTTCGCACACCGAAAAAGGCAGTTCGAATTTGGCGCGCCATAGCAAAAATCAGCTGGCGAAAGTTGGCGACGACGGCGTTTGGTTTAAGTCTCACATTTCGGGAGAGAAGATTTTTATGTCGCCAGAGATTTCGATGGAGCTCCAGCACAAGATTGGCGCGGATATTCATATGGCTTTTGATGAGCTCACTTCTCCGTTGGCTGGGCGCGAACAGATTAAATCGGCGCTCGACAAAACTCATTTTTGGGCAGAAAAATGTTTGGCTCGCCACGACGAGCTCAACGCCGAGCATCTGAAAAAAGGCGAACCGCTCCAAGCGCTTTTTGCCGTGGTTCAGGGCGCGCGTGAAGAAGATTTTCGGCGCGAAAGTGCGAGTTTTTTGGGTTCGAAACACTTTGACGGCTTCGGAATTGGCGGGATTTTTCAGCCAGAAGAAATTCCAGAAGTTTTGACTTGGGTGAACGAAACTTTGCCCGAAGGCAAGCCTCGACATTTGCTCGGAATGGGCGCGCAGCCAGCCGATTTGTTTTTGGGCGTCGAATACGGAATTGACACTTTTGACTGCGTGGCGCCAACTCGACAGGCGCGAAACGCGGCACTCTTCACTTATTCTGGGCGAATGAATATTAAAAACGCGCAGTTCAAAGAAGATTTCACGCCGATCGACGCCGATTGTGAGTGTTACACTTGCCGAAATTACACGCGGGCATATTTGAATCATCTTTTCCGCGCCGATGAAATTTTGGCCAGCACGCTCGCTTCGATTCATAATGAATTTTTCGTGATTAACACGGTCGATAAAATCCGTGAAAGCCTTGAGAACGGCACATTTTTCGAATATAAACGTGATTTTTTGACAAAATATTACGGCGAAAAACGCGCGGCGGATTTTTTGAAAAATTAGAAAGTTGTGGTAAAATATAGCTATGAAAGTTAAGATTGAAATTGACACAAAAACATTTATCCGCTTCTGGCTGGTTGTGATTGGCTTTGTACTGGCTGGCTGGGCGATTTTTCTTGCGAAAGATGCGATTATCTTGATGATCATTTCGCTATTTTTGGCCTTGGCGTTGAATGCTCCCGTTTCGAAAATCGCCAAACTTCTCGGTTCGAAGAAGAATCGAGTTGGCGCTACGGCGGTTGCGTATCTGTTGATTGTTGCGTTTTTGGGCGTAGTTGTGGCGTTTGTTCTGCCGACAATTGTTGAACAGACAAATAAATTCATCGCCGAAATTCCAGCTTTTGTTGATTCTGACACTTCTCAAAATGGATTTGTCAGGAAATTTATCGAAGAAAACAATCTCGAAGATCTCGTTTCGCAAGTTTCGAAAATGGCGATTGATTTGGTTAATGAATATTCGAAAAATGTCGGAAATATCATTTTCAGTAGCTTGAATGCGATTATTAATGCGGTCGTTTCGCTGATTATGATTTTGACGATGGC
>JBAQCW010000006.1:0-1794 GCA_049294455.1 Candidatus Nanogingivalis sp.
GGCCTGTGACCCGGGAGCCGAAGAACTGGCTGCTCAACTAAATAAAATAAAATAAACAACAAGGGGCTGTGACAAAATGAGCAATCATTTTGTCCACAGCCTCTTTTTCTATGCACATTTAGGTAGCAAGCAGGCAATTACTGAAAAAAGGGCATACGACCCCTTTCCCCATAAAAACTGCTTTTCTACAGTTTATGCGGCTTTCTTCAAACGTAGTCTTTTATTGTGGTATTTATAAAGATTGTGCCCGATGGAAACCAGGAAAATCTCTAAACGTACCTGTTCCATCCCTTTTCGAACGATTCTTTTGTACCAGCGGTTATTTTTCATGATCCCAAAAGTACCTTCGGATTGAATCGAGCGATTCATACGAAGAAGCGCTCCTTGAATGCTTTCCAGGTTATCCACAACTTCTTGATGTATAGAAGTCAGTTCCTGGTTAACTCGTATCGTCCGGTTCTTATCCGTCTTTTTACACTCGGAGGCATACGGACAATCCGTGCAATTTTCGCACCGGTAGATTTCTTCCTGTCGTCCGTATTGATTTCCTTTTACATTTCGTCTATATTGCAGATGAAAGGCTTGCCCGGCCGGACAACGCAGGGTACCTTCTTCATCAATCTTGAAATTCACGGCCCGAAACGGATTATCTCGATACTTCGCATCCGTGGTTTCTTTCTTGTACATAGTGAATTTCATGTACTTTTCCATTCCGTGTTGCTCGCAGTACATATAATTGTTATATGAACCATATCCTGCGTCAGCAACGGGATACTTTGGATAAAATCCGTAGGTATCATGAAATTTCTCTAGTAAGGGAACGAAGCAATCCATGTCTGAACGGTATTGATTTACATCCGCTACAGCGATGTATTCATCCGCAATGCCGAATTGGACATTGTAGGCTGGCAGGAGCTGGTCGTTGCCCATATAATCTGTCTTGATTCGCATGAAGGTAGCAGCGTGGTCTGTCTTAGAGTAACTGTTCCGGTCTGGACCACAAACGGTTATCTTTTCAACATATTCTTGGAGTTTTGCTGTATATTCCTGAAGACGCTCGTAATAGCGTTGCTGCGATGTTTTCCGATGGCCTTTTCCATGAACAAATGTTGTTTCATCTATTTCATAGATTTTGGCATACCGATCTGTTACTTCATGCAAATATTCCGGAACGTATTCGGAATTCGTATCAATTTTGATGCCAAAGCTGGCAAGATCGGCGTTGATTTCATTGAGCAAACTCGTGACTTTTTCAAAAAGTCTATACCTGGATTTTTCCGTCGCTTTCTTCCATACCCAGCTGTATTTATTGGCATTTGCCTCAAATTTCGAACCGTCGATATACAGATGGCTCAAATCCACATGATCTTTAGCAAAAATGTTGTTGTTTATATCGCTGAACAGTTCCTCGACGGATGGTTTTAGTATATTTTCGATAAAATATCCGAACGTGCGGTAAGAAGGTGTCGCATGCTCCATGAGATACATAAAGCGAAGATTGACTTTACAGCAATCTTCAAGTTCACGGAGCGAGATATATCCATTTGTCATAAATCCGAATAAGATTGTTTTCAGCATGCTGATCGGGTTGTACCTGATACGTCCAGTAACGTGAGCTGGAACATTTCTCAGATACTTCTCCAGGTCGATTTCCTCCATGAATCGATCAAAAACCAGCACGGGATCACATATATTCAGATAATCTGAAATAAATAGTGGCAAAATAGCCTGTTTTGTTTTAAAATAATGTATGTTTGAGTTTTTCATGTGATGATGTAAAAATTCAACACAAAA
>JBAQCW010000007.1:0-2823 GCA_049294455.1 Candidatus Nanogingivalis sp.
CCTATTATTTGATCAATGTTCCACAACTTTGTTCATATCAGTTAAACAATCGTGGTTAATCATAGGGTCTAAAAAAACGGCTCCAAAAGCCTCTTTTCTCAGGCTCTGGTTCAATGTGTTTAGGCACAGGAATGCGCTTATTTTCTGTTTCAACTGGATTAGTCAATCCAGTATCTTTAGGTTGAGTCTGGATCTCTGCTTGTATAGGAGCTTCTTTTTGTTGAGTAGTCAATCCATCATAGTTCGAATCACTTTTTGACCTAGTATCTGTTGCTGTATCTGATTTTGGATCGATATATGTAGATGTATAAGTTTTTGGAGCTTCTAATAGGCGTTGTATCGCTTCAATTTGTTCATCTTTAATGTGTAATTGATCATTCTTAGCTTTCAACTCCTCACGTTGAAACTGCTCACGCTCATGCGCCTGTTCAAGCTGTTTCTGAAGCATGTAAACCTGCTGTTCTAGCAGGTGAACTTCTGACAACTTTCGTGTTTCAGTTGTCTGTGAACCGTTCACATTTCTAGAAGGTTCACCAAAGACACGAATAGCTTCGGAAAGATCAATTTTACCGTCACTATTCTTACTTAAGTTCCCTTTATTAATATGCTTATAAATGGCTTGACGAGTCATTCCATAGAGGTTTGAGAGCTCAATAACAGATAGTGATTTCATCTTGTAATTTTGGTTGTCTATTATGTGAACTAAGATACATTAACAAACAGTCAACCGCTACATACACAATCTATCTTTATGCTTTAAAACCTAAATTTTTAAGATGAGGAATAAGTTGTTTTTGTTGTATTGGATCTCGCAGCATATCTTTAATTTTAATAGCTAAGTCATCATAACTTTCGCCTTGTTGTGCTAGGTGAGATACTTCATGTAAGCGTGAAAGCTGATTACCAAACATATTAATTTGTGCATCTGTCAATTTATAAAAATTATTTTGTTCGGATTTATGCTCAATACTTTTTAATTTTTCTTTAAACTTGAAGTGAATGTGTGTGACTTTTCGACCTGTCTTTATTTGCTCATAAGATACATTTAATGGGCTATGTTCATTGATTTGATCTACAGCAGTATCAATAACCCATCTTTTTAAATCAGCAGAAAGAGGATATCTTTTTCCTAACTCTAACATTCCTCTTAAAGACTCGATGGAAATCTCTCGTTTTCCTATTGAACGGTATTGGCTTAATAATTCGTAAATACGAATAGCATATGCACTACTCATACCAGCAATATCAGATAACGAATATTTAGTGAATTCACGGCTTAGATTAGAAATGAATGGCAAAATTTCTTTAGAAAATCTAATTCCTACAACACTTTTACTCTCTAAAAAACGTATGGATTGAATCCATCTCATTTTAATTGATTCATCATCAATAGCTAAATTAATTGACCTATCATATAAACGATTTACACCATCTTTTAGATCTCTATAAGCGGTCTTTTCATGAACCCCAAGTTTTTTTAAATCATCAATGGTTACGCGATAGATTTCATCATCTGTAATATCTTCAGCTCGACTAATTTTACTGATAGCAGCTAACACAATACGCTGTTCTGTAGAGCTTAATTGATATGAAGCCTCAATTACTTGATTTGATTTAACTACTAATTCTTTTTTAGATGTACTCATCAATTCTATTTCTATAAACCTAACTATGAGTAATATAATTCTCTCATAGTTAGTAGTCAATCCCTCATAGTTTAGTAGTCAATCCCTCATAGTTAGTAGTCAATCCCTCATAGTTAAAAGCTGAAAGCATTGATATACATGGCTTTCAAGCCACCTAAAAGATTTAAAAGATTTAAAATATATTTAAAAAGAGCAAATTTAAAAATTGCCCTTGGTTTTCGCTACGCTCAAACTCTATTGAATCTCGCTATCGCTCGTTTCGTCGGGGAAATTTTTAGGTTAATGTTTCCGTGAATTTGAGGAAAAGCAGAAGCAAGATCAAAAGCAACTCGGAATTCGCTTCGCTCATAAAGCCTTTTTACTCGCTACGCTCGGTCTAGGCTCAATTTTTTACATGTGATTTACGCTTATTTAGGCTTCACAGCCTAAAAAGCTGTTTTTCAGAGAGTCTAGGCGCGAATTTTGCTGATGTCGCTCGTAGACACTCGCTTTGCTCATCTTGGTTTTTACATCGAAAAGTTAAAGCCAGTGTCTTTTTTAATAGTCGGTGTTGGTTTATTTTCAGGAGTGAGATTGAGTTCTTGATTCTTAAAGGATGGATCAACTAAAGCTTGTTGCTGTTGAATCGCGGTTATTTCTACTGAGTGGGTATCTGGATTTAAACTATTCAATAAGGCTGTTACTTCTAAACTGCTATACGGCTGGTCATTCACACTGTAAAAAGGTTTAGCACTGAGGTTGAGTTCCTGGTGTTTCTGGAGTTGTTCTCGTTCAAATTCTTGTTGGTTATGCTCGCGGATTTGTTTGATCTGCTCTAAATATTCAGGTGTATTGTTTTGATTGCCAACTCCAAGCTTGGGTTCGGCAATGTAAAAGGTGCCGTGATCTAAATTATATTGTTTATAACTTGAAGACGATACTCGATTGGGGATGTTGATCTCTTGTCCATCGATTTGGTAAGTCAAGGTCGGGGCATATTGGCGTAAGGCATCATTCATATAGTTTTCCCATTCCTTGCGGATATACAGTAAGAATGAACGGTAGTTGTCAAAGCCTTCATCAAGTTGTCTTTTTTTCGCCCCGCCTTTCTCCGGGTTTTTCGGATTAAAGCGTTTGAAGTAGGTTTCTGGCGTGCGGTCAAGGCCATCATTGGCTTTCAAAGACAACATGAGATGAC
>JBAQCW010000008.1:0-2634 GCA_049294455.1 Candidatus Nanogingivalis sp.
TGATAAAAACGGACTCTTTTCCGATAATATAACCCAGTCGGAGTATAACTATGGAGCATATACCGTAACTGACGGCGTAATTAATATGACATACTCAAATGACAAAAATAAATCTGCGAAAATTATCTCGTACAAAGGCAATGTTCCAAGCGAAATAAAGATTGATTATGTCGGATATGATGTTTATTTTAAAATTGGAAGTGCAAATTAATGAGCAAAAGCAAAAAGAATAAAAAAAGAAACAAAGTAAATCATACCGATAATAAAAATAAATTTAACCGTAAAAAGGCAATTACAGTCACTGTTGTTCTACTTGTAATTGTCGTAGCGGTAGTAGCTTTGATTTTTACAATGCATAATAAAGCGAATGATATTGTCGGTACAGATTGGGTATCATCGAGTGCTGTAAATGCAAGCGGCGATGAAGTGGAAATGGCAGAGGTTTATAATACAAACTATACTTCGTATCAAGGCTCGCTTTCATTTAAGGATGACGGTACTTTTTCGCTTTGGCTCACACCCGGCACATCAGAGGACGGTACGCACTCCGGAAAGTATACTGTAAACGGCGATACAATTACCGCCGCTTTTGATGACGGAGAAACTACAACAAGTTTTTATATTCACCGTAACGGTGATAAAATTGAATCAATTTCATTGAATTATGAAGATTACGAAGTTTATTTCACTTTAAATAATTAATATCAAAGCAACAGGCTGTCGCACTTTTATAGCGGACAGCCTGTTTTTTATATGTTTTGGAGTATGCACCACCGTACTGCGTAATAATGATTTTAGCAAGTTTTGCATTGGTTTGTTTGATGTTTACGGGATACTGCAATTTTTTTTCATATACAAACATTACAAATCCTCCTCGTTATCCCACGGCCAAGGATTTTTTACCCACTGCCATTTATTAGCTGTATTTGCCTCTTTGCGTAAAGGTCCGTATTTTTCTTCGTATTCTTCAATCAAGGGCAAAAGTTTTTCTTTACATTCTTTTATCTGCGAGAGTACCTGTTGGTCGTATGGGTGAGTGTCAAGAAAAATCTGTAAATCAAGAATTGAGAATTGATATGTTGATATTTTCTTTAAAAGAATTTCTCTCTCAGTCATTTTTTACACCACCGCATTTATTACCGTAAAAAGGCTTGTTCAATTCCGGAAAAACTGTGCCTGCGTCAAGCGCCTGAACAGGGGAGTAGGTTTTTGGATTACTTTCCTGAAATGGAACATATGCCATTGCCGGAGGTGTTTTTTCAGGAAATTTTGATGTTGCGTATCTTGAAATTACTGTATTGATAATGTCCACATAAATTTCTCCTTTCCGAGCTTGTTTACTCAATAACATATTATGCACTTGTATAAAATTAGTACCAAACTGCTTTTACGGGAATACTTTTTATGGCAAAAACTTGAATTGTCAGTGAAATTTTGATAAAGTATATAGGGAAGTTTTGTGTACGAAAGGATGATTTTATGAGCTGTGTTTATTTTGTAAGACACGGTGAAACCGTATGGAATGTTGAAAATAAAATTTGCGGTTCTACGGATATTGACTTAACGCAAAAGGGTCATGAACAGGCTATAGAAACAGGTAAAAAGATTTTAAACGATAACATAAAGGCAGATAAAATCCTTTATTCTCCGCTTATCAGAGCTAAAAAAACGGCAATGCATATTTCAGAAATAACAGGTATTCCTGCTTTTGAAGAGCCAAGACTTACAGAACAGAATTTCGGAAAATTTGAGGGAACTCCAAGAAACGGTGATGAGTTCAGAATTGCCAAAGGTGAGTTTGTTTGCAGATATGACGGCGGCGAATCTATGTTGCACCTTGCGCAAAGAATTTATAATCTGCTCGATGATGTAAAAGCGAGCGGTGAAACCTGTATTCTTTTTGCGCACAACGGAATATCAAGGGTGATTAATTCATATTTCTATGAAATGACTAACACTGAATATGCAAATTTCGGAGTTAAGAACTGTGCTGTTTTAAAATATGAATTTGAATGATTTGTGGAGGCAAATTTAATTGGATAGGGTAAAGAAAAAAGAATTGGATTTCGGCAATGATAAAATATTCAGTATATTGTTAAGACTTGCACCCCCTGTTATGCTTGCCCAACTTATACAGGCATTGTACAATATAATAGACAGCTTTTTTATAGGTAATTATTCAGAATCGGGACTTACGGCGCTGTCAATAATTTATCCGATACAGTTGTTGATGATTGCGCTTGCGGTCGGTACGGGCGTTGGTATAAATACTCTCATGGCGCATTTTCTCGGTGTTGACAACAAGGAAAAAAGTGATGAAACCGCAGGCGTAGGAAATTTCCTTGCGTTTGCAATGTGGTTTGTTTTTGCTCTTATATGTTGGTTTATAATGCCGTTTTATGCACAAATATCGACAAATTCACAGGAAATTATAGATGAAGTAATTGTGTACGGCAGAATAGTTTGTGTATTTAGCTTTGGTTTGTTTTTTGAAAGCATTTGGACAAAAGTTATGCAGGCGACGGGAAATATGAAAATACCTATGATTGCTCAAATTGCGGGTGCTTTTGTTAATATTGCTCTTGACCCATTGTTAATTTTCGGTATCGGATTTTTCCCCGAATTGGGCATTGC
>JBAQCW010000009.1:0-1598 GCA_049294455.1 Candidatus Nanogingivalis sp.
CCGTAAACGATGAGTGCTAGGTGTTGGAGGGAGACCTTCAGTGCCGACGCTAACGCATTAAGCACTCCGCCTGGGGAGTACGCTCGCAAGAGTGAAACTCAAAGGAATTGACGGGGACCCGCACAAGCAGCGGAGCATGTGGTTTAATTCGAAGCAACGCGAAGAACCTTACCTGGACTTGACATCCCTTTGACAGGACCTTAACCGGTCTGTTCTCTTCGGAGACAAAGGTGACAGGTGGTGCATGGTTGTCGTCAGCTCGTGTCGTGAGATGTTGGGTTAAGTCCCGCAACGAGCGCAACCCTTATCTTTAGTTGCCATCAGGTTAAGCTGGGCACTCTAGAGAGACTGCCGGGGATAACTCGGAGGAAGGTGGGGATGACGTCAAATCATCATGCCCCTTATGTTCAGGGCTACACACGTGCTACAATGGCCGATACAAAGGGCAGCAAGAGAGTGATCTTAAGCGAATCCCATAAAGTCGGTCCCAGTTCGGATTGTGGGCTGAAACTCGCCCACATGAAGCTGGAGTTGCTAGTAATCGCGAATCAGAATGTCGCGGTGAATGCGTTCCCGGGTCTTGTACACACCGCCCGTCACACCACGGGAGTCGGAAGCGCCCGAAGCCAGCTACTTAACCGTAAGGAGAGAGCTGTCGAAGGTGAAGTCGATGACTGGGGTGAAGTCGTAACAAGGTAGCCGTATCGGAAGGTGCGGCTGGATCACCTCCTTTCTAAGGAGAAAAGCTTCTATACTGTTTAGTTTTGAGAGACCTTCTATGAAGGTTTTTTCAAAAAAAAAGAATAAAAAAGCAATTAACTGTGGGGGCGTAGCTCAGTTGGGAGAGCACCTGCCTTGCAAGCAGGGGGTCAGGAGTTCGACTCTCCTCGTCTCCACCAAAATATATACCATGAAGTACCAATTGACAAAGATTGATGCGGATGGTAATATAGTATTCCGGCCAAAACGGCAGGGAGAAGAAACGAGTGTTCTTTGAAAACTACAAAGTGAGAAAAAGAAGTAAAGTTAAGCATCTTTTAAAGGTCAAGCTAGTAAGGGCAAAGGGAGGATGACTTGGCACCAGGAGCCGAAGAAGGACGTGGTAAGCTGCGAAAAGCTACGGGGAGCCGCAAGCAGGCATAGATCCGTAGATGTCCGAATGGGGAAACCCACTTGAAGTAATATTCAAGTATCTACTAATGAATAAATAGTTAGTAGAGGGGATACCAGGGGAACTGAAACATCTAAGTACCCTGAGGAGTAGAAAGAAAAATCGATTCCCTAAGTAGCGGCGAGCGAAAAGGGAAGAGCCCAAACCTATAGAGTAATCTATGGGGGTTGAGGACATAGCAAAAAAGGAGAGGTATCGTAGCTAAAGAGGATTGGAAAGTCCTACCGAAGAGGGTAAAAGTCCCGTAAGCGAAACGAGAAGACTCTAAGCTATGATCCAGAGTACCACGGGACACGTGAAACCCTGTGGGAAGCAGGGGGGACCACCCCCCAAGGCTAAATACTACCTGGTGACCGATAGCGCATAGTACCGTGAGGGAAAGGTGAAAAGAACCCCGGAAGGGGAGTGAAATAGAACCTGAAACCCT
>JBAQCW010000010.1:0-80928 GCA_049294455.1 Candidatus Nanogingivalis sp.
TGACTGCACAGGAAAAGATAAAGTTACTCAAGAAAACTGGTGTTCACAAACGATTCGTGTACTATAACTGCACCCGAAAAATAGATCCAAACTGTAAAGAAAAATACATAAACGAAGACCTACTATGCGAACTACTAGAGCCCTTAATCGAAAAGGAAGTGAAGAAGATCCGGGTCACACCAAAGCTTCAAGCAAAGATTGATCGCCACTATGCAGTTGCGCAAAACATCTTAAGACAATACGGAGTCGAACGGCCGCCTGCTACTCCGCTCGTCGAGTACTCGAGATATGTACTGCGAAGCGGTAGCGAAACGGAAAAAACCGCCTTCGCAAATGGAATCACAAATAAAGTAGCGGTTAAGAATGGTGTCTTAAAAATCAGCTAGCACGTATCGCATCATTGCATTCAGAGTTTGCGATTGATAGTGGTGCGCCTAAGATAAGACTACGATTAGGCTATGGATTACGGCTTCTATTTATGGCCTGAATACAGGCAAATTCAGCACTTGTACCGGAGAATTGGTTACAAGAACTATAGTTTGGAGGAGTTGTTGAATATACTGGACGTACGCCCACGCCGACGTAAACTGTGTCGTTATGTGGTTGCGAGGTGTAGTCCGCCGGTTTATATCCATTTGAATCGGCGGTGCAAGACTCGATGTATCCATCCCAGCCCTCATATCTCTTTGTATCTCCGACATACATATAGTCCACTTCAACATAGTCAGTACCACGAGGAAGGGGCTTTTTTGTGCAGACTGACGCTACATACTGAGAGGCCACGGGATTAGGTACCCCAGAAAAAGACTCGGCATAACTTGGTTTCGTGCTACTCCCGAGTGAATTAACTATAGGTACACCAAAATGCTGAACGACAATAGTCTGCATACCATCACCTACATAGTTATCGCTTTTACAAATACCAAATCCGACTTCGGTGTAGTCCTTTAAAATATGCTCTCGATGGGTCGGACTCTCCATCCAGCCGGTCACGGTTTCTTTGTTGGTGTAAAAGCCGTATGCAAGGTTCTCACCTGCAGTACTGAAGTCGTAACCAGCGTCTTGAAAAAATCGCCATGGCTCGCGACCATGATTGTCGTTATGATTCCAGTAATTATTTGCGACCATATCACGACACCTGCTAAGTGCACTTTGGTTAAGTCTTTCGCTGAGCCTTAGGTCTCCTTTGTTGTTTTGCTGACGTGCAGTATTTGTAGCCGTCAAAAGTCCATTTTGCGTAATTGTAATCTCACGATTACTAGAGCTCTTGCCTGTAATTCCACCAGCAGAGGCGACATCATCTGCATTTTGCGAGAGGAGCGCTAAAGCAAAAAGGCTTAGCGAGCCAAGGACCATAAAGGGCATAATGATCATTGAAGTTTTTGCTGTCCAGCGCGCTACAGCCTTAGACGACTTTCTGTAACGAACAAAAAGGACGATAAATACTGCCAAAAATATTACGCCAACTACCAAAGCAGACTGTGGTATAGCATTACTTAAGACTGTATTTGCAAGTAGGCCATAGAGCAAAAACCATAGTATCGTCGCTACTATTGTTGCCGTAAATAAATAGATTGATTTGACTATAAATAACCCAAGCGCGCGCATCATTTTACGCGCACGCGATCTCTCCGGCTCAATTTGAATTGAGGTTTTTTGATGTTTATTTAAGAGTCGTGGCATATGTTGATTATACATCATTTGATATTAAAGGTATTTTTTCTCCATATCTCGGTCAAGGAACTCGGTCAGCTTTTTAGCTGTCCAGTCGCTCTACAGGAAACCGGTCACTTTCAGGACTAAACATCAGGGGTCAATACGAAAAAACCGCCCCTTCGGACGGTTCCATCGGTTTTGTACCTTTTGGTAAGAATTGGTACTTTTGTCTGACTCAAGGGGTAAATCTGACTTTTGGTCAGGGAACCCGGTCTGGGTATTTACCTGCTGAGCTTGGCTCCGGCAGCTGGGCTCGAACCAGCGACCTATTGGTTAACAGCCAACCGCTCTACCACTGAGCTATGCCGGAATAATAATCTTATTATACCTCACCTTCGGGGAAAATTCAAGAGTTTTTCGAAAAATTATCCCCAAATTTCTTCGATGGCTTTTTCGATATTTTTCGAAGCCGAAAAATCGCCTTTTTTCGAAAATTCCACTTGCTTTCGCTTCAAAAACTCAAAGACAAATTTTTCGTCCGATTCAAACTCGCTTCTCGGCAAAACCCGCAAAGAAACAGATCGAGCTTCGCCGTTATCGGCTTTTTCGAGTTTGCCAAGAACTATAAGATTGTCGATATGTTTGGCGACCGTCGCAACCGACTTATAACCCAGCCCACCTTGAATTTCGCGATAAGTTGGGCTGTAGCCAGTTTGAGAAATGTAATTTTCGATATATTCTAAAATTTCGGCTTGTTTTTTCGTCAAATTCATTATTCTTCACCTAAAACAATTACAATGTCGGCGGACTGCTTATATTTCGAAAATTCACTCGGCAAGCTCGAAGATGAACTAACTCCAAATTTCGATTCTAATTTTTTGATTGTCGCAGATTTCTCTGAATTTATTGCGAAAATTTTCGTCGTCTTGTAGTCTTGAGTTGGCGCCGAATCGATTTCGACGATATTGTAATTTTCCTTGACTAATTTAGCTTTTTGCTCAGCTGCCAAGCCAGAAATTTGCGTTCCGTTCAAAACCACCACTTTGGCGTTTTCATCAATAATCTCATTCGAGATTGTATTTTTTGCAATATAAGCTTGAATTGCCGAATAGTCGTAAAGTCCAGCGACAGGAACAACCGCACTCGCACTACCAACCATATCTGTTGTTAGAAGATTTTGTGCAGAATCTTGATCATTCACCAACGGCAAAGATTTAATATTTCCCGCGCTCATTCCGATTGCTAAATCAGCCAAAGTTTGAAGTTCTTTAGTCTCGAAAGTTGTTTGAACGTTATTTCCAAGCGCGGTTGAAATTCCGAGGAGTTTCGAAACATCAAATTTCGAATCGTTAATTTTTGCCAAAGTCGCTTGAATAATCTTCTGCTGGTTTCTCTCACGGTCAAAATTTCCACCGCTCAAACCATAACCGCCAGCCGAACCACGCGCGCGCGAAAACGCCAAAGCTTGCTCTCCGTTCATATGTACAGTTTCGCCATTTTTATAACGAATATTCGTCGCAACATCATACATATATGGCGAACCGTCCCAAACCTCGATTTTTACATCAATTCCACCGACAGCATCAATTGCCTGAACTAAAACTTGCCAGTTGGCGTGAACAACATAATGAATATCCAAACCAGTAACTTCGGTGACGGTCGAAGCAAGCGCCTTCTGACCGTTAGTTTCTGCTGTTTTTTCGTCAGAAATATTCAAACCTTCGCTGAATTTCCCACAACCATAAGTTTCATTCAATTTTCCAGATGTCGTTCCGAGCCAACCCGTACATGTATGCTTCACCCACAAATCTCGAGGCAAGGAAATTGTATGCGCTTTTTTAGTTTCTTGATTAACCGAAGCAACAATCACCGAGTCAGTCAAATCTTCTCCGTCCCAACCTTTTGGCGAAGTTCCAAAAATCAAAAAGTTCGTTCGACCATTCGAATCTTGTTTTAGCTTTTCCTTTTGCAAAAGTCCAAAAATATTTCCGTCTTTCGTTGTTCGAATAAACTCATTAATGAGCCTAAGTCCATTATAGATAAAATATCCAATGACCGCAGCCAAAATAAGCGCGAAAATTCGCTTCGAAATTCTTCGAAACTTAAACTGACCAAACGAAAGTGTTTTTTTGCCTTTTTTCTCTCTTTTTTGATTGAATTTTTCGAACTTTTTTCGAACTTTTTGATCTTTTCGATCTTTTTTTGAAATTTCACGCGAGTGATGAGTTTTTTTCGAATCATCAAAACTACCAATTTCAATATTTGCAAGCGCTTCATTGATTTCATCTTGATGAATTATTTTTTTCGAAATTTCATCTTTTTTCGAATTCGATTCTCGGCGTCGAGCTGGAGCGTTCTCTGTTTTTTGAGCCTTCGAAACAACTTTTTGGTTAATTTCTGTCCTTCTTCGGCGCGGAGTGAATCCGTCGATTGATTGCTGATTTTTCTTCATAAGCTCTTTCTATTGTAGCAAAAATCACAGCCAAAATCAAATAAATATGAAGCGCGTTCGGCAAGCCAGAAAAGAAATTCCACTGAATCAAAAATGCCAGAAGAATCGCCCAAAGCCATTTTTGTGCGCGAGTTTTCCAGATGAAACCGGCAATAATCGCCACCCAAATCGCGAAGCCGACGATTCCGAGCTCACACAAATTCGCCAAAAATTCGTTTTGAACAATCTCAAAATCCCAGCCAGTTTGCGCCGTGTGCTGACGAATCGCACGGCCAGCCGAACCTGCGCCGACGCCGAATAAAACAGTTTGCGGATCACGCAACCAAGTCTGAATCGCTAAATTCGAAAGTTTGGTTCGCTCATCTGTTGAACGCGCAACATAACCGTCAAAAATTGCTTTTCGTGGTGGATTATTTGGCTGAACGGCAGGCGGATTTTCGGGGTTTATTTTTGGTTTTTCCACAGAGTTGTCCACAGGCGGAGATTTTTTCGGCAAAGAGATTTTGCCCAAACTCAACTGATTAACACTTTTGCTCACCGCGTCGTAATATCCGTCGGCGATTCGCGGATTTAGCTCAGTAAAAATCGCGTGAAGGTTCATCCCAAAACCAAAACTCAAAGTCAAAATCGCAATTAACGAGAACAATCTGCGTTTTAGTGAAGTTTTGGATTTTTTCACCACAAAAATCGCCAAAAACATCGCTGGAATCAAAGCAAAAATCGCGCCACGCGAAAGTGTTAAATACATCGCCACGAGCATCACGAAAAGTGCTGAAAATTCAAATTTCGAGAGTTTTTTGCCTGAAAGAAATTTTACCCAAACCAACAAAATCGGCGCAAGCAATAAACTGCCGAAAAATTGCGGCTCGATCGCGAAAACGCTTGGTCGCACAAAACCGAAACCGCGCGCCAAACAGCCAGCGCACAAGCCCCAATCTGTAAATGCGCCATAAATCACCTGAAAAATCGCCAAAATCGACATCAAAAACGCCGAGCAAATCAAGATTTTTTCGAGATTTTTACGGATTTTCGACAGATTTTTTAAGCTCAAAATCACCAAAAAATCCAGCCACAAAACCGCCCAAACGCCCGAAACCAAAAACGCACGAACTGGATTTTCTGCCCAAATTACAGATAAAAAATTCCAAAAAATGAAAATTCCAGTTAGCCAAACGGTGCGATTTTTGGTCAAATTTTTCCAGTTCTGCCAGTTTTCGAAAACGCCGACCAGCGCGAAAATCACCGCGAAAATCAACGGGAGTGAAAATTCGAAATTCATCCCTTCGCCACGCCCAATCTGGAAATTCGGAAAATACGAAAACCAAATCACGATCGGCGCAAGGTGAAGCATTTTTTCGGTCGGCGACAAGCCTTTGAATTTATTCGCCAAATTTTTCACGCACTTTCTCCGCAACAAATTTTTCGAATTCCTGCTTGAAATTTTCGGTGCTGAATTTTTTAGCCGATTTCGAGATTTTTTTAGCGTCGAAATTCATTTTTTCGAACTTTTCGACCGCCTGCTCTAAACTTTTAACAGATTGATTTTTGAAGAAAATTCCGTTTTCGCCGTCCTTGATGTAATCTTTGGCGCCACCTTTTTCGAAAGCCAAAACCGGCGTTCCGGCGCTCAAAGCCTCGATCGGCGCAATACCAAAAGGCTCCAAACTCGGGAAAACGAACGCTTTTGCGCTGGATACGATTTTCGAAAGCTCCTCGGCACTGTCGATTCGCGGAATAAATTCGATATTTTTGGCATTTTCAGCCATTTTGACGAGTTTTTCGTGCTCGGCTCCGCCACCAACTAAGACTAATTTTTTACCATTTTTCTTGAAAACTTCAACCGCCAAATCAAGCCGTTTCCAATTAACCTGCCGAGAAGTTGACAGATAGAAATTGTCTTTTTTGGCTGAAAATTTGAATTTTTCGACCTCAACTGGTGGAAAAATCACGTTTGCTTTTCGTTTATAATATTTTGAAATTTCATCAGCCGAATAAGTTGAGTTCGCAATCAAGAAATCAGGTTTTTCCGCCGAAGCAAAATCGTTTTTTCGAAGCGGATTTACCAGCACTTTGAAGAAAAATCTCACCAAAAAATTCAACTTGCCAAAACCTGGATTTGTAATATAGTCGTCATACATTCCCCAATAATATTGAATCGGCGGACCTTGAAGATAACTGATGTGAAGCTGATTTTCGCCGACTTTCAAGCCTTTACTTTCGGCGCAAGAAATCGAAATTATAACATCAAAATCACTCAAATCAAGTGTTCGAAAATACAAAATTCGAAGCGGACCGATGAATTTTCGCAAAGACGCTGGCAAAATATTCAACCAGCCCGTTCGCACATCTTTGCCCTTGAACCAACTCACTTCTTTTTCGGAATATTGAGAAGTGAAAATCGGTGCATCAGGGAAAATTTCTGACACGGTTTTGACGACTTTTTCGGCGCCGCCATAAGTGGTGAGCCAATCCGCGACGATGGCGATTTTTGGCTTGAAATTTTTCGCCATTATTTCGCCCCTCGTCGAAAAATCACGCTAACCACAGTTTTGAATAAAATCTGAATATCCAGCAAAATCGACCAGTTTTGAACATAATAAACATCCAATCGGCGACGCTCTTCGAAGGAAATATCACGCCGACCCGACACCTGCGCCAAACCAGTCACGCCAGATTTCACCGCTAAAATAATATCTTTCTTTTTGTACTGATTGATTTCTTGCGGAATCAACGCGCGCGGCCCAACCAGCGAAATATCACCTTTCACCACATTGAAAAGCTGCGGCAATTCATCCAAAGAAGTCGCCCGCAAAAACTTGCCAATTTTCGTCACGCGAGGATCGTTGTCGAGCTGATCACCATTCTCGCGATAAATTTTCGAAAGTTCCGGTTTGCCCATTTTTTCGAAAGCTTCTTCTGGCGTCAGACCGTCATATTCGGCCTTTTGCGAACGGAATTTATAGATGTAAAATTCTTTATTGAAGCGCGTCAAACGAACTTGCCGAAAGAAAATCGAGCTTTTTGGCGCGGTGATTTTCATAATCAAAATAACCACAAGCATAATCGGGCTGGCAATAATTAGGCCAAAAATCCCGAGAATCAAATCCATCGCGCGTTTCCAAACACGACCAACGCCAAAAAGTTTGGTAATTTTGATGTCGATAATTGGCAGCCCACCAACAATTTCGACAGTATTGAGCTGCGAAAGCAGGCGATCTTGTTGTGGCACAAACATATACGAAAGGTGATTTTCGATCGCGTATTCATAAATTTCTTCGCTTCTCGACGCGTCGGTGTGAATCAGAATTTCCGGGCGGACTTTTTTGATCGCCTCTTTGAAGGTTGCAAAATGTCGCGGGCAGTTTTTTGAAGGCAAAAATTCGCTTCGCGCAACCATTCCGATCACATCATAACCGTAGTCGATATTTTCGGCGAAAAATTCCGCAAGTTCAGTCGCACGAGAATTGTTGCCAATCAATAAAACCTTTTGGCGACCAACTCCGCCACGCACCAAAATTCGATTCGTAAAACGAATAACTTCGCGGCCAATCGCCATCACGAAGAAGTTTATCGCCACAAAATAAAGCGCGATAATTCGAACCGGAAAAATATCTTCGCCAGAGAAAAATTCATACGAAATCATCGCCATCACGCTCACGATAGAAGCCAGCAAAATTCGGCCATATTCGCGCGGACGATACAAAAAAATTGCGCGATCATAAAGCCCCGTGATAAAATTCACACCCGTCCAAAGTGGCAGGAGAGTTATCGCAAGGAGCGCAAAGCTCATCGTGTTAGCTTCAAAATAAAACGGTCGCGAGTCGAAATTGATTCGGAAATAATACGCCAGCGCAAACGAAATCGAAATCGACAAAGCGTCCGAAATCACCAGCGCGATTTTTTGAAAAGTGGATTTTTCGTATTTCATTATAGTTATATTTTAACACTTTTTAACGAAAAAAGAAAACGCCCCAAGTTTGGAGCGCCACGAATACGAAATTATTCTTCGCCGATTAAACGAAGAAGATATCTTCCGTATTCGTTTTTACAAAGAGGCTTCGCAAGACTTCGAACATCATCTGCCGAAATCCAACCTTTTCGAAAGGCGATTTCTTCGAGGTTCGCCACCTGCATATTTTGCAGACGCTGAACTGTTTCGATATATTGAGAAGCTTCAAGCAAGCTTTCGTGCGTGCCAGTATCCAGCCAAGCAAAACCGCGACCCATAATCTCCACAGACAAATTTCCGCGTTCAAGATAAGCTTTGTTTACATCTGTAATTTCCAGCTCACCACGAGGAGAGGGCTTCACATTTTTAGCAATTTCTACAACATCATTGTCATAAAAATAAAGACCTGTGACCGCATAATTTGATTTTGGCTTTTCGGGTTTTTCTTCGATAGAAATTGCGTTCATTTCCGCGTCGAATTCCACTACACCGAATCGTTCCGGATCTTTGACGTGATAGCCAAAAACAGTCGCGCCAGACTCTTTCGAAACAGCCCGTTCGAGCATTTTCGAAAGCCCCATTCCGTGGTAAATATTGTCGCCCAAAATGAGCGCAACACTATCATCACCGATAAATTCTTCGCCGATGATAAAAGCTTGCGCCAAGCCGTCTGGGCTTGGTTGTTCGGCGTAAGAAAGTGAAATCCCGAGTTCACTTCCGTTGCCAAGCAAATCTTTGAAGCGCGGCAAGTCTTGCGGGGTTGAAATAATCAAAATCTCTCGAATTCCAGCCAACATCAAAGTCGAAAGCGGATAGTAAATCATTGGTTTGTCGTAAATTGGCATCAATTGTTTTGACGCCGCGCGAGTAATCGGATAAAGGCGAGTTCCAGACCCACCAGCTAAGATAATACCTTTCATATAAGTATTCCTCTCTATAAATAAGTACTAATGGAAAAATCCATCGCTTTTTAATTATACAATAAAACGCGATGGATTTCAACTATTATAAAACAAATTACTTACGCTTAAAGCGTACTAAAATCATTGCCTTAAGGCATATTCTTCTCCTCTAAAAGTAGCATAACATATCTTTCGAGCAAAGAATCATAATTGTCAGGATTGAATCCAGCAGCTTTAATCTTGCTCAGATCGAAATCTGAATTTTCCGGACGGCGAGCGATTACTACATCATTTATCTCTTGTAACTTACGCCACTCTTCAGATGAAATACGACGAATGCCTGCTAGTTTTAGACCTGGATTCGCAGCTGAAATAATATCACGAATCATAACAGCAATCCCATACCAAGTACGAATCTCTCCAGAATTTGAGACATTATAAATGCCAAACTCCGAATCAGATTTAATCAAATGGATAATGGCCTCCGCTAAAGTCGACGTAAAGGTAAGCCTTCCGTGCTGATCATTAACTACGGAGATCTCCTCCTTGTTAATTAGTAAATTGACCATTGTTTTAGCAAAATTTCTGTAGTTGTCACTCGGAAAACTATCGCCAATAACCCATGATGTTCTTACAACAAAAGATCTGTCATATATTAAAGCAATTTCGTCACCTAATCGCTTAGAACGACCATACATACCCATAGGGTTCGGAATATCATCTTCGGAAATATTGCTAATAGTTCCGTCAAAGATATAGTCGCTAGAAACATGAACTAAAATCCAATTCTTCTCACGGCTAACTTCCACTAAACACGCAATCGCATGCTGATTAATCAATCGCACCAAATTGCGATTATTTCTATTTTCAGCGCTATCGGCATCAACCCATGCTATCGCATTGATCAATACCTTAACACCCTCTTGGCTACTAAGGATATCTCTCAACCCCTCATAATCAAGAAAATCAATATCCGGAAGACTAAGATTACGAGCCCCCGGGACAATCTCCAATAATTTTGCTCCGAGTTGACCATTACCCAGAACCAGGATTTCGTTATTATTAAATTTCATAGCGAAATCCTCCTTTCTTTTTGAAATGTTCGGCAAAAATGCTTACAAATTATAATACCATATTTCTAAGAAATTGTCTATATTTTTATTCCGAAAACTTCCTTAATCCGATTCACCTGACGAAGTGGTAACTGGTGAAGCAAAATGCTCGAAATATATTCGTTCGAAACAATTTTCGTAGCCTGGATTTGTCGGCGCTTTTTGAGCGATTTTGGCATCAAAAGCAAGCTTTGCCAAAAACCTTTTAGCGCGAATTTCACACCACCTTTTGGAATCTGATAAAAAATAAACGCAGTGTAAACCAACATAAATTTTGGTAGCATCCACCAAATCATCGGGCTAGGGACATTTTTCCAGAAAACTTGTGGTAAATTCTTAAAAACTTGATTGATGGTGAAGCCTGGGATTTTCGAGCTGGTGGCGGAGTGTTTATGCCAAACGATCGCGGATTTTTCGTACCAGATTTTGAATCCAGCCAGCTGCATTCGCCAGTCGATGTCGACGTCTTCGTTGTAAGCGAAAAAATCTTCATCGAACAAGCCGATCGTTTCGAAAACTTTTGTCTTATAAAGCGTTGCGCCACCCGTCGCACCGAAAACCAAACCGCTTTTTGGCGCGTTTTTCTTTGGTTCACCTTCACTCCTGAGTGCTGGAATTCCCCAAGTTGAAAATTCGTCGCCAGCGTCATCGATAAACTTCCCAGTTTTGTCGAGCATCAAACTCGTCACCGCGCCGATTTCGGGCGATTTTTCGAAAGGTTTTACCAGATTTTCGAGCCATTCAGGTTCAGCTTTGGCGTCATTATTCAAAAGCGCGATCGCGTCGAATCCGTTCTTCATCGCCCACTTGATGCCAATATTAACTCCGCCGGTAAAGCCGGTGTTTTTCTTTTCTTCGTGAAAATGGAGATTTTTCATTTTGATTTTCGAAAGTTCTTCGACAGATTCGTCCGCCGAACCATTATCAATCAAATAAACCTCAAAATTTTTATAAGTTTGCTCTTTCAAGGCCGCCAAACACTTCACCGTATCCCGCCAACCATTAAAATTCAGAATTACAACTGCGATTTTCATTACTTACAATAATAAATCAAATTGAAAAAATAGTCAAATTGTGATAAAATTTAGAAAGTATGAGAGTCTGTGTAGTTATTCCCGCCTACAACGAGGGTAAGGTTATCAAAAGCGTGATCAAAAAAGCACGAAAAGAATTCGAAAAAACTAAACACGAAATTGATATCGTGCTAATCAACGATGGCTCAGCCGACAATACCGCCGACGAAGCCAAAAAAGCCGGCGCCATAATCATCAACCATATCTTAAATTCTGGGGCTGGCGGCGCAACCGCAACAGGTTTGAGCTTCGCAAATCAAAATAATTACGATCTTGCCATCACAATGGATGCTGATGGACAACATTCACCGAAGGATGTTGTTTTAGGCATTGAGTTTGCTCTTAAAAATGATATCGATTTGGCGATTGGTAGCCGGCTAATCGATAGTCGCGGTATGTCACGGGTCAAAATTCTTGGCAATAAAGGATTGTCGTTTATAACCTACATTCTTTTTGGCGTTAATGTTACCGACTCTCAATCTGGACTTAGGGTTTATTCGCGAAAAGCTCTTGAACAACTTCGCTGGAAAACTTCTGGCTATGAATTTTGTTCAGAAATGATTTGGCGCGCAAATCAACTTCATCTAAAAATCGCAGAATATCCAATCGAAGCGATCTACACCGACTACTCCCGCGCAAAAGGCCAAAACAACTGGAACGCGATAAATATTGTTAAGAGCTTGGTAGCTCAAAGAATTTCGGAGATTTTTGAATGAGATATTTAATTCTTATAACTATCAATTTACCAATTGTTTTTTTGGCATTTTTAAATATAATTACACAATATAAAATGAAACGAATAGACAAAGAACGATTTATTCGTCAAACCTTACTGTGGTTAATCATCTCTTTAGTCTTAATATTGGCTTTCCCGATTTACAATTTAGCAAATGGCAGGGCATTTTTTTCTTCTGTAGAGTTGAGCTTTTTTGACATTGCCGAGATCACATCTATCGTCTTCCTTTTCTATACCGTAAATAACCAGATTCGAAAACTCAACAATACTGAACGCCGACTGCGCGATCTTCATCAAGAAATGTCGATTATTTTATCAGAATCTGAGTTGAAAAATGGCAAAAATTGATATTTTACTACCTTACTGGGGAGATTTTGACCTCGCAAAACAAACAGTAGATTCAGTATTAGCGCAAACCAGCAACGACTGGAGTCTATTCATCGCGGATGATTGCTATCCAGATGAAAGCCTTTATAATTACTGCAAAAAGTTAAACAACCCAAAAATAACTTATTTCAAACACAAAAAAAATATTGGTATCACTAATAATTTTAACTTCTGCGTAAAGCAAGCCAAGAATGAGTTTTGCGTAATTATTGGTTGCGACGATCGACTTTTGCCAAATTTCGTCGAGACTGCATTAAAAAATATCAAAAACGCCGATTTTTATCAACCAAATGTAGAGATTATTGACGCCGAGAGTAAAAAATATCTACCTATAGCTGATCGCGTCAAGAGAATTCTTCGTCCTAAAAAGTCTGGGCTATATTACGGCGAGAATTTAGCCGCCTCACTTTGTCACGGAAACTGGCTATATTTTCCATCGATCGTTTGGAAAAGCGAAACCATCAAAAAATACCAGTTCGACAATAAATATACAATTGCTGAAGATTTAGCACTTGAATTAACCATGATTATTGATGGCGCAAAACTGTTTATTGACAATACCACAACATTTCAATATCGCCGATTCGACGAATCACTTTCAAGTAAAGAAAAATCAGGTGTTCGATTCTCCGAAGAAGATGCTGTTTATAATGATTTTTCGGATAAATTCGAATTAATCGGCTGGAAAAAAGCAAACCGAGCCGCGAAGGCTAGAATCACTTCACGGCTTAATCGTTTGCTTTCAAAATAATTGTTAGTGGCCAAACATAAATTTCACGGCCACCATATAAGCGGCAACGAAAATCCTCTTCGGTAAAAATCGTTTCATTTTCCATGCAAGAGAATCTTTGGCTTCCGACCACTCACTATTAGACCACGGAGTCATTTTCATATACTTTTTCCACAAAAATCGGTTCGGGTGCTTATTTCCTTTCTCCCAAGGCTTACCTTCAATACCGTAAAGAGAATGGATGATCTTTGGTGAATAATAATCTGTCATTATCTCATCATATGAATAAAAATATTCTGGTTTAAGATTGTTACACCTCAAAAATAATTTCAAATCATAACCATAATAAGCACTCGAAAAATTATAACTCACACCAATAGTTTTTATTCTATCCTTAAACAAGACATTGCATAAATCTTGGTCAGCAATATCATAATCACTTTTAATTTTTAGATGATCTTTGACTTCTTGATGAATATTATCTTTTTTCCATTTTTTCAGATTAAATAGCATAACACCACAGTTGTGGTAATGATCATTTTCAGCTAGACCAATAGTTTTTTTATGACTATTTATTAACCCATCATAACTTAAAGCTAAAACATTATCTTCAAAATCAAGTTCTATTAATTCATCAAGATGGCCATTAATAATTGTGTGTGAATTTAAATATAAAACCCTATCATCTTTGGTTTTTATATCGTTAACAGCAAACATTTTCAACCAAGTTACATAAACACCGTGCCAAGGTTTAACACCAAGCTTCATAAAATCTTGATGGTAACCCTCGGTCTCCATGAACTCCAGTGTTGCGTTTGAGTATTTTTCTGCCATAGATCGTAGTTTATTTTTATTTTTTTGAGAAACTTTATATCCGCAATAAAAAATATTTATACTGTCAATATGTTGATTATTATATAAAAGCGATGCAATTGAAATACTGCTGATTTTAATATAATTATCGTCACTTTGATATAAAACTGTTAAACTCTTTGCCATTTCAATTCTTTCCTTTCGCATATATTTTTGAAAACGGTTTGATTAATCTGAAAACTTCCACTAATAATATTATCTTTATACCTAATCGCGCACTAATCAGCTCTCCGGATGGCGCAAACCAAACATATCGATTTTTGTAAATATAGATTTTATTCTCTTTAATCCATTTAAAAATTTCTAAATAGACCTCCCTAAATCTGTCCGGCGTTGCATATTTACCATAAGATAGTAAATAATAACAAAAGGTTCTAATTAAATTATACTCGTATATTGAATTTTGCGAATCGAGAGTTTGCTTCAAGCGATTAAGTAGTCCAACAAAATTCACTTGCGGCGACAAACCTTTATGAAGACCATTGGTTACATTCTCCAAGTTTTCGAAAAAATTATTATAGCCAGCATATCGAATAGTTTTATATTTACGACATTTCCTGATAACATCAACTGTAAAGATACTGTCTTCGCCAATATTATTCTCGAAAAAATTAATTTTATTAGATCGTAAAAACTCCGTTCTGTAAAGTTTAGCCCAAGCTGGGATTGCCAAAAACTTACCAAATTCAGTTTCCGTCGGAAAAATCTGTTTAATAATTTGTTTGTTTTCACTAACTAGACTAAAACCACCCTGAACAACATCAGTATCCTCTTCAAGAGCTTCAATAAATTGCGAAAGAAAATTAGAATCCAACCAATCATCCTGATCTACTATAGTTAAAAAATCACCTTTTGCCAAGCTAATTCCATGATTGCGAGCGTTAGCTGCACCCTTGTTCTTTTGGTTAATTACAGTAAAAATTTTCGGAAATTGAGATTTATAGGTATTTATTTTTTTAAGGGATCCATCAGTCGAACCATCATTAATGATCAATATTTCGAGCTCATTAATATCAAAATTTTGCTGGCTCAAAACAGACTCCACACATCTATCGATGAATTTATCACCATTATAAACCGTTATAATAACTGTAACTAATTTAGGCATTTTTCTCCTTATTCTTAAAAATAATCCTCGTCAGCACTACGACTTGCACTAACCCTATAACTGAGAAACAGACAGAAGCGACAAATAATGAAATTGCCGACCCAGATAAAACATAAAAAATCACCAATAGCAAATTCGTAATAGATAAAACTAAAATATGCTGTCTAAACTTTCTTATAATCGTAAAAATGGTAGTGTAAATTGAGATTATAGCACTAAAAATCGCGCCAAAAACCATAAACATTAGGCTAATTTTATGCCGTTCAGAATCAATTCCAAACACTAAATCTAAAATCGGCACACCAACAATCCAGGCCGCCACCAGCGATAAAGCACCAACTATATATACAACACCAATAATAGTTTTTACATTACCATAAAAATCATTTTTGTCCTTTTTCGCATAAGACTCAGAAAGTCTAACTACATTAGGTTGAATCGCAAAAACAACCAGCAGTCCGACAAGTGTAACCGGCATAGAAAAAATTCCAAAATACGCTGAATCGCCAGCACTATTTAAATCAATAAAATATCGCGAAACAACCACCGGTAGAAGTCCTAAAAATCCAATAATAAAAGCTGGTGTACATTTTTTTATAATTTGGATACTTTGTCTGAATTTCAGTCCAGATTTTAACAAGTTTATCTTTTTAATATGAAGCGTTTTTTTGATATCATAAAATATCAGTATAGAAATATTTACAACTAAAATTGCCGCGCAGCCAAGTAAAACATTTTTTGTTAAGACATCAACAACTCCAAAAACGAGAGCACTGATTACAGTTTTAAATGTTAAAGACATTCCAGCTAAATATAGCTTTTTATTGGATTGCATAATTCCATAAAAAACATCTGCGACAGATTCCATAATCTTAACCAGCACTAAGGTGATTATCAATGATGATTTATTTATGCCATAATTATTTAAAAATACGAAAACTAATGATCCTACAAATGTCAACAAACACACCAAAAGTCTACTCAAAATATATTGTTCATACGAAAACCGATTTTTTACATCCGAAACTTGATAAGTTCTTCCACCCCACAAAGAAATCATCCAAAAAGCTACCGAAACCGAAAATGCGAACGAAAAAATACCAGATTGATCAATTCCGTTAATTCGAGTAACAATAATTAAAAGTATCGGCGACAAAGCACTTTGAAGAAAGGTACCGATCGTATTCCAGAAATAATCTTTTTTCTTGCTACTGAACATGTTATAATTATACCATGTTTAAATTATTTAAAAAACCTGAATATGCTTTTCTAACTATAGCTTCTTTTTTTGGATTGTTAATACTCTTATTTGTACCTATTTTATCAGCCCCCGACGAATGTCAACATTTTCAAGTTGAGTATGCTATGTTCAATGGTGGACAGCCGATACCCGAAGATATTATATTAAATGAGCAAATGATTTTAAATAAAACACGACAAAACTATTTCGGCTTCTTCACAGAAAACCAAAGCATAAAATCTAGCAATATAAGTTTAAATTTAGACAATGATAGTGTTACATATGATGGAAAAACTCCCGCGAGTATTCAAAAAAACATAATGCGAATACCTCCTGCGATTGGAGTTCTTATTGGTAGAATAATTCACCCCTCAATCGGCGTAGCTGTCACCTTAGGAAGAATCTTTAATTTTATACTATATACACTAGTCGTATTCGTTATAATAAAATACATCAAAGTAGGCAAATGGGCTATGTTTATTATCGCGCTAACCCCAATGATGATGCAACAAGCAGCTTCTTTATCTTATGACACAGTAAATATCTTGGCGATTTTCATATGGATATCATTAATTGTAAATATCTCTGTAAATAAAAAAATCAATAAAAAATACGTTCTGGTAGTATTCTCATCAATAGTCTTGCTCTTAGTAAGCAAATCAAACAATATAATATTAATTCCGTTGATTTTCATACCCTTAAGACACTTAATTCTTGAAAAAATACGCTCACATAAACTATACAGCTCTCGCCATTGGAAAAAGGTTAAGATTATATCTATAATACTATTATCTATTTTAACAATAGTAGCTGTTTATATCCTATTTAAAAAATTACTCTATGGCCATAAATTTATACCTAGACAGTTTATCGGTATGCTATTAAATACCTTCGTTCGCGGAACGCAATTAGGCCTCATTGATGCAGTTGTTATAGGTACTGTAGGATTTTTTGGAAGCTTCTATTATCATTTACCTATGTGGACCGTGATTATTTATTTTACGGTTCTATCATTAGTTTCTATGAATGAGTTCAAAAATATAAGCAAAAAACTAGCGCTATCTTCTGGATTTCTATTTATATCTTCTATTCTCCTCATTTCGATCGGGATGTTTTATGCTTGGGCTATGCAACCGTTCAGATTTGGACCTTTAGCACAAGTCGCCGACGGAATACAAGGTCGATACTTTACACCTTTACTAATCCTACTATCCATCTTTTTAGGCTATGTTGCCAAAAAAATAAACCTTTCTCTCAATAAAAGGTCGCTACCCTATATATCTATTTTTACTACCGTAGCGTTATTAGCTCTATATATTTTTCAAACTATTGATTTTTATTGCTAGACATGTAAAAAAGCTTATGGTATAATTAAAATATATGAAAATCTCAAAAAGAAAAAATAAAAAATACATTATCCTGACTGCAGCCATTCTTATTACAGCCACCGCTATCCTAGGCTTTATATATCTGAAAAAAACTCAAACCACCGAAAATCCCACTTCATCTACCGAGAGGTCTACTGAACCGGACAATACACAAATCAGTAAAGCTAATGAGTCTAAAAACAGCAGCTCTGACACCAAGAAAGAAATTAAAAATATAGAGGGACCCGACCCACAAACGTCAGAAAAACTATCCGGAACAATAACATACGGCGGAGTAGTCGGACAAATGCTAGTCATAAGAACCAATATAGACCAATTTATTACCGAAGGAAGCTGCAATTTAAAACTGTCAAACAATACTGCCGTCATAGAAAAACAATCTACGCTAGTCACAAACCCCTCTTCCTCAACTTGCGATGGTTTTAATGTGCCGTTAGTCGAATTATCGAACGGTGATTGGGATATAGAAATAACAGTATCAGGAAACAATAAATCTGGAACTATTAAAGGAAAGGTTTCAATATAGATGAAAATCTCTGCAAAACAAAAAAATATAAAAAAATATCTACCGATATTATTAGGGGCAGTACTCCTATCGACGTCTATATTTTTAGTACTTAAACTAATAGAGGTGCGAGCTTTAGCTAAATTTGATCCTGGTAATATCATATCTGATGCGGTAATGCGAGATACCTCTACGATGAACAAAGATCAAATTCAAAATTTTCTTCTCTCAAAAAATCCGTGTAACAATACTAAAATTCATTTAGCTAATTCATATCCAAACATGAAATACAACATTCGTAATGGTAAGTTTGTGTGTATGGCAGAGGAATCATTTAATGGAGAATCTGCAGCGGATATTATTTGGCAAGCGAGTAGAGACTATCAGATAAATCCTCAGGTCTTAATAGTACTCCTAGAAAAGGAACAGGGACTTATTACCGATTCCTGGCCTAATAATATTCAATATCGATCCGCTACAGGATATGGGTGTCCAGATACAGCTGCTTGCGATTCTAAGTATTATGGACTAAAAAATCAAGTACGAATGGCTGCTGCTCTTTTCGATAATGTACTAAAAGGCGGTTGGAGTAATTATCCTATTGGCGATAACTATATTCAATATAATCCGAATGCAAATTGCGGAGGTTCGATAGTTAATATAAAAAACCGTGCAACTTCTGCACTATATAGATATACACCATATCAACCAAATAAATCGGCGATCAGCGCCGGATGGGGGCAAGGCGATCAATGTGGGGCTTATGGAAATCGGAATTTCTGGCTATTTTTCACAACATGGTTCGGAGAAACCCAAGATTCAACAATATATTTAAGATCCGATGCCTACGTTAAGTCTTTAGAATGGACTGATAAAATTAATAATAGCGGTATTATCGGAACCTACGGACAAAGCTTACAGATGGAGGCTTTTAGGATTTATGGTGATGTGGAATATTCATCGTATAATGATCTATCCGGATGGCAGCCTTATGTGAAAAGCGGAATGATATCTGGAACCACGTCCATAAATCAACCTATTAGAGCTATAAAAATAAAACCCATATCAACTATATCCTCGAAATTCGACCTATGGTACAGAGCTCATATAAGCAACATTGGCTGGATGGGATGGGTTAAAAATGGTGAACCTGCAGGAATTATAGGCGAAAAAGCCAACAATATCGAATCTATCGAAATAAAACTTCTCCCAAAATCATCATCGCCCGACGATTACAACCAAGATAATGCTGGCTATATGGACAAGGCTTTAACTATTCCACAAAATAACCTCTATATCGAATCCCAATCTCATATTTCATATATTGGATGGACGCCCACTCTACTGAGCGATATGACAATAGGCACCACTAATCGAAGCTTAACTATTGAAGCCCTAAAACTTAACTTAATAAACCACACCGGGATCCCCGGAGGAATTATATACTCCTCACACATTCAAAATATTGGATGGCAATCACCTCAAAAAAATAATTCAGAATCTGGAACTACCGGAAAAGGTTTAAGAATAGAATCGTTAAGAATAGCCTTGACAGGAGAGCTTAAAAATCATTTTGACGTTTGGTATAGATCACATATTCAAAATATTGGATGGCAAGAATGGACAAAAAATGGTTCGCCTACAGGTTCAGTTGGTAGTAGCCTACGAATGGAAAGCTTAGAAATACACATAATTCCAAAAAATACAATCCCACCTTTCCCTATTAACTCAAATAAATCTTCATTCTTTAACCCTGGAAAACAAAAAGTTAGCGATATAGATATTCAATACTCAACACATCAGAGTGGTATGGGCTGGGTGCAAGATGGATATCTAGACGGAGTAGCGGGAACCACAGGTCAATCTAGAAGTTTAGAGTCTATAAAACTAGACGCTATAAATTCCGTTGCGGCAGACGGCATAGGCATATCTTGTTCTGCTTTAACTAATAAATCATCCTCCTGGATTGAAACCAAGTCTATTAGTGAAGTTTGCGGGACCACAGGCCAGTCTAATCCTTTACGTAATATAAAACTAGCCTTAACGGGAGCAGGCTCAGATAAATATGATATCTATTATAGAGTTCATGTTGCTTATAAGGGATGGCTAGATTGGAAGAAAAATTCAGAATTAGCAGCAGATGAAAATAGCACCAATAATATCGAAGCAATATCTATAAAAATTGAACCAAAAAAATAGTCCGACTGGACTATTTTTTATTATCTACTTATTCATAAAGATTTAAAATATCTGCTTCTTTTTTGCTCCACTTATAACTATTGGCTGTCTTTATGCCGTTTTCGATCAACTCATTTCTTAATTTATCATTCGATAAAATCTCCTCAATACAACCAACAGCGCCATCTATATTTCCCTGTTCGTACAGTAAGCAGTTTTTTCTGTCGATCAAATATTCAGCATTTCCACCATTCGGAACAACCACCGATACGCCACCAGTCGCCATCATTTCTAAAGGAGGATAGGAAAAACTCTCCAAGATGCTTGTTTTTAATAGAATGTCACACTCAGCGTAAACTTTTCCAACCTCTTCAGGCGGTATCCTGTTATAAAACTTATCAACCCTATACCAATCTTTAGGCTCTTTTCTATACGAAAGATAATGAATTTCAAATTTATCAGAATCTAACTTATCAACCACCCTAAATGCTTCATCTGTATTTTTGTATTCATTTCTACTATCTCCTTCAATTAGAATTTTTATCTTACCTTTAAAATTCCTTTTTCTAAATGGATATAATTCAAGATCAATACCATTCGAAGCATATTTGGATTCTTTATTAAATCTCTTTTTGAGCCATTCTTGACACCACTCGGACATGGTAATATACCTCACGCCAGTAAAATCGCCATATGTGGAATTAGACAACAGTCTTGACTCTCCAAAACCAGGTGTTTGAAATTCAGTTTCCATATTCTGCACAAAATACAATCTATTCTTAGTATTTGGATATGATTTAATTAAATCAACCGTAGACCAAAGAGTTGCCACCATAGTGTCAAAAAACTTAAATGACTTAGTTTTATTCCATAGAACAATGTTGTAATCAGGTATTTCATATCTATAATTGTATTTTTTTCGATTCTTCCGCAAATACGATAGACTAACTCCGTCCAAAATAGTAACGTCCCAACCGCATCTCCTTAAAATGTCAGCATGCTTCAAAACTACAATAACTCCACCCGAAATATCGGTTGATGGAAGCATAAAGCCGATATTCCTAGATAGCTTGCCTCTTATAAAATCAGCCAAACCAAAGCTCGTAGCAATAGTCGTGTTGTTTTTTATAACTTCTTTAAAGGCATTGGCGCCAATTTCTTGTCGTTTAATTGGATTATCAATCAAGTCTTTTAAGGCTTTATACCAACTATTATCATCAACTAAGATGCCCGTCTCACCATTAATTATAGATTCTTTGAATGCGCCAACATTTGAAGCTACTATAGGTCTTTTAACTAAGGCCGCCTCAATCCATTTATTTTCAGATTTAGCTTGATTAAAAATCGAGTCTTTGAGTGGGGCTATATGAATGTCACAGTCAACCATTTCAAAAGGAAGTTCTCGCCAATCTTTAAATGGCACACTAATTATTCGTTCCTTATATTCTTTAAAGTTATCAGGAATATCTAAAAGTCCCATTATTTTAAGATAAACATTGGGATATTCAGATAATATCTTTAGTATATCTGAAGCCACTATTTCAAAATTCTCATTATGTGTTATACTTCCGCTAAAATATCCTATAATAATATCTTCACTCGTTCTATTGTACTGTTTGACGGCATTATTCGAATGCATTATCATTTCATCTGAAGCAGTGTTTTTATTGATGAAAACTTCTTTTAACCCATATTTGTCCAACTCTTGTTTTAATCGCGTGGTTGAAGTTATAGCATAATCGCATAGTTGCATGGTTTTTTTCATTCTATTAACACCATCGTCATATAGTTCTTTATCACCGCGCTCCATACTAGAAACATAATCAATCTTGTTTGTGTATTTAGTATCTATAACTAAATCATCTATATCAAAAAAACAAGTTTTATTAAAAAACTTAGCACGCTCAATAAACTCGGAAACTGTTTCTGTTATCGGGCACCTGTAAAATACAAAACCTCGGTATCTTTTAAGATCACTTATATTAAGTTTTTCATAAAATATTTCATCACAAGAAATTCCCTGAGATTTCAGCTGCTCTATCTGGTGGTGAACTCGATATCTCCTTGGGTGCGGCAGGGTACAACCATTAATAAAAAGTATATCTTTCATGATGATACTTTTCTTGTCGGGAAATATTTTATAATACAAGAATTTGGAACCTATTTTCAAAAAATTTACAAAGCCTTCATTTTTAATTACACTAAGACTAAGCGACGCTATTCTTTTAATATTCATAAACCTCCTTATTTAATCCACTATTGGTATATTTAAAATCTTATCCTTATTTTTAGCTACATTAATAACCATATAATCATAATCGCCAACTTTTTCTAAATTATAAGAGGTATTTTGATATATGTTTTTGCTCAAAGAAATTCTGCTCATTTTTTGGATTAACTCAATAATCTCTTTATTCTTAATAATATATTTAAGGTTCGTCAATATCTTATTAAAGCCTAAGCAACTTACCGCCACTCCGTTATCACCTTCTAATACTTCGTAAATCATGCGATTTATGTGCTTAACAGGGAGTTTTTTATTGGTATTGTTGTATATTTCTATAGTATTACCTTCATGAACAATACTTATTTTCTTTTTTCTTAAATCATAATCATTTTCATTAAGCAGACTATTTTCATTCTTAAATATCCTATACCAACAGCCCTTGTCGCTTATTTTTGGTGAAATATTTTTACTGGAATTTTCTTTATAATACTCCTCTAACAGTCTTCTTTGAGAATCTACAACATAAGGTTTTGCATTTACGCTTTCAGACGTTGAATTACTATGAACTCTCCAAAAATACAAAATTTTAGGTATATGATAAATATTTCGCGGATCTATATTATTCGATATTCTCATGAATAGCTCCCAGTCTTGAGCTCCATCAAATTCAGACCTTTCGAAACCGCACCTCTCTAAAGTAGCCCTTCTCATAGAAGTGAAATGAGTTATGTAATTTACGGATCTGATAAATTCTGGGTTCCAACCCGTCTTAAAAAATGGATCAAAAACAACACTGTCTTTAATCTTGGCCTCATCTGTATAAATAAGCTCAACATTAGGGTGATTTTTAACTATATTAGCAGCTTCTGAAAGAGCATTGCAATGTAATATATCGTCATGATCCAATAAGCAAATAAAATCACCTTTGGATTTTTCGATCCCCTTATTTGTAGCACCAGATATACCCAGGTTTTTGACCAATTTCACTAGCTTAATTCTTTTATCACTCTTCACATATTTTTCAGCGTTAGCAATGGTATTTTTATCTGTAGATTTATCATCAACCAATATCAACTCCCAGTTACTGTAAGTTTGATCCTTAACGGAATCAATCATTTCATTTAGAAGATTTTTTGGCGTATTATATATTGGAACAACTAACGAAAAAAGAGTGTCTTGTTGACGCAAAGTGAAAGGCTTGCTGTTTTTAGATAGATAATCTGTTAATAATTTATTGTCTTTTTTCTTCAAATACCCAACATAAAAACTATATAGAAACTGTATAGGCTTAGATACTATATTGTATTTATCGATTATTTTCTTCGTTTTTCCAAGCATACTTCAATCTCGCAACTCCGCCCCATCGTCCTAGGTCATAATTTCTTTCCACCCAAAAATGAGGACCTTCCTCGATAAAGCAAATTATATTATTATCACTACCTCCCATAAGGCCAACTTTTATAAAATATTCACCTTCATTAAGATTGAGCTCAACATCATAGTTTATTCTTCGCGCTTTAATAAAGTCCTTATTTTTCGGTTCCTCTTGATATGTATTTGGCCCAAACACATACTCTCCATTAGACCTAAAGATAGCAACACCGACATTTTTAACACCATCGATATTATGCCAGTCTAAAGAAACGGTCATCTTTTGTCCATATTTATATGAGTCTTTTTCAATACTTACAGTAAAAGGATATTCGTCAGATTTTTTGAGATATTTAGATATACGGATACTATTGGCTTTGCTATATTCAGCGGCAATCTTTCTAGGATTTCCTATTTTTTTCACAACACCTTTATCTATAAAAATAGCTTTATCGCAATATCTTTCCACGGCAGACATATCATGAGTCACCAAAATAACAGTTTTTGTCTTGTCTTTCTTGATCTTTTCAAAGAAATCATTACACTTCCGCTGAAAAGCCTCATCACCGACCGCCAAAACTTCATCCAGAACCAAAATATCACCTTGCGCCTTAATCGCAATCGAAAACGCCAAGCGAACCTGCATTCCGCTGGAATAATTTTTTAGTTTTTGATCCATAAATTCTTCAAGTTCAGCAAATTCAACAATCTCTGGATACATTTTCGAAACTTCTTCTCGAGAAAAACCAAGAAGCGCACCGTTCAAATAAACATTTTCGCGACCAGTAAGTTCTGGATTAAAACCAACACCAAGCTCGATAAACGGAATTAGCGTTCCATTCACCTTAACTTCGCCTTTTTCTGGTGTATAAATTTGAGAAATAATCTTCAAGAGCGTTGATTTTCCCGAGCCGTTTCGGCCAACAATTCCAAAGAAATCGCCTTTTTCAACTTTGAACGAAATATCTTTCAAAACATGTTGCTCTTTGTAGCCTTTTACACCTTTCGTCCAGTTTACAAAAGCCTGTTTAATTCCGTTCGCTTGCTCTGTTGGCAAACGAAAACTTTTGCTGACATTTTTTACTTCTAACGCATATTTACTCATTACATAATCTCCGCAAATTTCTTCGAATTTTTATTAAAGAACCACAGCCCGAAAGCAACCAAGAAAACTGTAATTGATATCGGAATCAACGCAAACCAGTCATTTTCAAAAATCGTCCAAAAAGTCGGAACTTCTTTTGCGATCAGATTATGTCGAATATCCTGAATCGCAAAAGCAATCGGATTTAGCATTATTATTTTTGCTAAAGAAACCCCAAGAACATTCACATTTACAACCATTGACAACGGATAAATAATCGGCATCGAATACATCAACACCTGCGTTACAACGTCCCAAATGTGCGAAATATCGCGGAATTTAACATAAAGTGTCGACAAAATCAGCGACGTTCCGAAGGCGATCGCAAACAAAAACACAATACTAAATGGCACCAAAAGAGCTTGAAGCCCAAAATTAACACCGCTCAAAATCGAGAAAATCAGCACCACGAGTAAGTTTATCGATAGAGATATTAACGCGCTAGCCATCGAAGAAATAATCACGATATATTTCGGAAAATTGATTTTTCGGAGCAAATCGCCACGCGCCACAATCGAATTCATCCCCAACATCGCCGCCTCTGTAAAAAATCCCCACAAAGACAGTCCTAAAAGCACAGTTATTGGGTAATTTGGAATGTTTGGATCGGTAATTTTCAAAAATCTAACAAACACAAAATACATCACCGTAAAAAGCATAAGCGGCTTCAAAACCGACCACAAAATCCCCAAAAATGAACCCTGATATCGCAATTTAAAATCTGTTTTTACAAGCTCATAAAGCAGAACTCGGTTTTTTTTACTAAAAATTTCCAATTTCATTATATTTTAATTATATCAAAAAATATGCTAAAATAAAAGTATGAAAAAACTCATCACAATCATGATTCCAGCTTACAATGAGGAAAAAGTTCTACCACAATTATTCGCCCGCCTAAATGATTTGGCGATTTACAACAAAAATTACGACTTCGAATTTCTTTTCATCAATGACGGATCTCGCGACAAAACTATAGATCTGATCAAACAGGAAGCCAAAACTAACCCGCACGTTTCTTACATCAACCTTTCACGAAATTTTGGCAAAGAAAACGCGATGCTGGCTGGATTTGACTACGCCAAAGGCGATGCGCTGGTAATTATCGACGCCGATCTTCAAGATCCACCAGAGTTGATTCCGCAAATGATTGAATTCTGGGAACAAGGTTTTGATGATATTTACGCCAAACGCGAATCTCGCGACGGCGAAACTTGGTTTAAAAAAGCCACTTCAAAATGGTTTTATTCAATTCTCGACAAAATTTCACACATCGAAATTCAACGCGACACTGGTGATTTTCGCCTACTTGATCGCCGAGCCGTCGAAGCGCTAAAAACCCTTCGCGAATCAAATCGCTACACCAAAGGAATGTTCTCTTGGGTTGGTTTCAAAAAGAAAGAAATCACCTACAAACGCGATCCGCGCGCTGCCGGCGAAACCAAATGGAATTACTTCAAATTGTTAAATTTAGCGATCGAAGGCATCACAAGTTTCACTACTTCGCCACTTCGAATTTCACTTTGGACTGGCTTAATCATCTCGGTTTCAGCCTTTGTTTGGGCGGCGTTTCTCATTATCCGAAAAATTTTCTTCGGCGCAGATATGAGCGGCTACACTTCCTTGATGTCGGCAATTTTACTGCTCGGCGGCGTTCAGCTAGTTTCGATCGGAATTATTGGCGAATATATCGGCAGAATTTTCACCGAAAGCAAAAATCGACCAGTTTATTTAGCGCAAGAAATCAAGGAATATAACCGTGAAAAATCTTCAAAACAAACTAAAAAATAGCCAAGAAATCAAGTTTGTTGCGATCGGCGGATTTAACACCGCGCTCGATTTCGTGATTCTTTTTGGCCTGAGCGCACTGGGGCTACCAAAAATTCTAAGTAATGGCGTTTCGACAGGTGTAACCTTCCTGATTTCCTTTGTTTTAAATAAAAAAATCACCTTCAAATCAGAGACAAAAACCAAACGTGAACTCGCCCGCGAAATGTTGCTTTTTACAATTGTCACGCTTTTCGGGCTTTGGGTAATTCAAAGTGTTGTAATTTTAGCAACAGAACCGCTATTTTTATCGTTTATAAAAGACTTTCAAATTTTCGAAATTGGTCTACCAAAAGAAAAACTTGCATTATTCGCCGCAAAAATCATTGCCACACTTTTCAGCTTAACCTGGAATTTCATACTCTACAAAAAAGTTGTCTTCAAAAAATAAAACACACCACCTTATTGACTTTTTTGCAATAATATGCTATACTTTAATTAGTTGGTGAGCAAACCTACTAGAATTTTAAAAATGAGTTCCGATCAGGCTTTTCCTTCTTTCACCCTTCGAAATGAGTTTTCGAAAATAACTTATTTCGAAGGGTGAAAACCCAAAAATAAATTGGGTGGCGACCTACGCCGGAGGAAAACAAAATGAAAAAGATTTCATTAACTATCGTTGCATTGCTTTCTCTGGCGATGCTCACTGCTTGCAGTGGTCGCCAAACAGAAGAAACGGTTTCAGAACCTTCAACAGAAGAGGTTGTAGAAACTACAGAGTCATCTGAAGCATCTACAGTCGAAGGAGTAACGGAAGATACTGAAGCTAACGATGATGGTACTGTTGTTTATGACGGGTCTATTGTTAAGAATACAGATCATCCTGATTACAATCCGTATTATCGTGAATTTATTGGATCAGCCCAAGGTGATTTTACAGAAAAACTCGACCGTGAATATTCCCGAGAAGAAGGTGGCAACCGCCATTACTTTGAAAAATGGAATATATATAATTCTTCCGTGCATAAATGCATCGTAACGGTAAGGATGATAGACGGAGTTCCCTATTTATTAGAACTTAATGCCTACCATGATTCCAAATTGGAATTTAAGGAGTATATCTTCAGCGAAGATGCTGTATGGGATCTCGCCTCTGTAGTTATTACAAATACCGAGGAAGAATATCAAGCAAGGCTAGATAGAATAACTCCAGATCTAAACACCCCATCATTGATTGATGAGAACTGGAATTCTCGCTATTAGCTCACCAACAAACCCCTCAATTGAGGGGTTTAACTTTTTCAGATTAGTTTACTTCTTCGAAATTATCAAATATCGCTCGCGGCCAACACCTTCGGAGTGTGTTTCGATATCAGAATAATCTTGCGCGATTTTATGAACAACTCGACGATCAGCAGCGTTCAAATTTACCTTGAAATCCTGACCGCTCTCTCGAACTTTCGAAATCCAGCCTTCGGCTTTCGCAGCAATTCTATCTGCGCGCTGACGTTTATAATCTGCGATATCCACATTCACTCGAACCATCTCAGCATTTCGCATTGTCAAAGCTGAAGCAATCAAATGTTGAATCGATCGCAAATTATCCGCGTTTCGACCAATCAAAATCGAATTGAATTCACTCGACGGAACAGAAAGTTGAATAACTTCATCTTCATAAGTCGAATAAACCGCCAAGTTTACTCCATAAAAACTCAAAATATCTTCTAAAAATTTTTGCGCAAAAACAATCGATTCTTCGCGATTCATTATTTTTTCCTCCTGTTATCTTTGGCTTTAATTCGCCGAACATTGCCCGACGGCTTTGGTTTTTCGACGATTTGAGCTGGTTTGGCATTTTTGATTTTTTTCGAAACAACTTCCGAAACTTCTTCGTCAGCAATTTCTTCGAGTTCTTTTTTATCGGCGTTAAAAATATACCACTGTTGCGCAATTTGAAGCAAATTATTCACAAAGTAATAAAAACTAATCGCGCCATAAAAGTTAATCATCGCAAAAAACATCATTGCCGGCATCATAAAACTCATTTGTCTAGAAACAATTTGATTCATTTCTGACTGATCAGCCTCTTTTCCTTCGGCAGCTTCACGCATAATATCGCGAATTTTTCTACCGTTGGATTTTCCCATAGTTTGCTTGATTGAATACCACTGAGTCAATGCCGAAAATAGCGCAATCACGAACAAAAACGCGGCAGATTTACTATCGACCGGAACAGCCGTTTCCGAAAGTCGAATCATATTAAATAATTTAGGTTCAAAAGATTCAGGTTTTTCGATAATTTCTTTAACTTTCGAAAATTCCGAAACTGGTGCGTAAACAAATTTAGGAATTTCACTCTGCTGAGTACTAATAATTCGAACAACACTAAAAAGCGTCAAAAAAATCGGAATCTGAATAAACAAAGTTAGCATCGATCGAAACGGTTTGACGTTATTTTTTCGATACAAATCCATCATTCGAAGGCTTTCGAGCTGGCGATTTCCTTTTGACTCTTTTCGAATTTTTTGAAGTTCAGGCTGAAGCTTTCGCATAAGTTTTGTTTGATGAAGCTGGCTTTTTGTGATTGGCCACATCAAAAGTTTAACAATTGCCGTAAAAAGAATTAAAGCAATGCCAAAATCGCCAACAAAATTATAAATCACCAAAAGAAGGTTGAAAATCGGCTGTGTAATAAAAATCTCAAATAAGTTCATATCTTAAATTATAACGCAAAAAATCATTTATTACAATAAAAATCAGCTTCCTTGAATATTTCGACAAGCATAGATCGAAGTTCTTCGGCTGGCATTTCTTGGACCGAATTATGAAAAATCATAACCGCAACATCAAAAACTCCGTCAAATCTCGGCATTTCTTTGCGAATGATTTCATAAACTCGACGCCGAATTCGGTTTCGACCAACCGCACTTTTCAGAACTTTTTTCGAAACTACGACCGCAAATCTTGAATCAGTTCTGTGCGGGTTTCTTGTAAATTTTACAACGATTTTTTGAGTTCGCACCGAATTGCCGTTCGCATAAACATAGCGAAGGCTTCCGTGTCCGTGAAATCTGTTTTTTTGAGCTAACATTTGTTATATTTTACCATATTTTTCTATAAATTAAAACTCACCTCGAAAATATTCAAGTTGCGATTTTATAAAACTTATGCTATAATTTTTATAATGAAAAATGGTGGGAAAAATCTAAAAAAAACAGGCTACGAGTCCGAAAAATCGGTGACTTTTTTGGCAGAAAAAATCATCGAAAACGCTCTAAATTTACGCGCAACAGATGTTCATATTGAGCCACGCGAAGATCACACTTTGGTGCGCTTTCGAATTCACGGCGCACTTCAAGATTTTGAAAAACTTCCGCCAATTTACTCTAAAAAACTCGCAAAACATTTCAAATCTTTAGGCGAACTTGATTTTGGCGAAAAAATATTCTCTCAAACCGCAAAAATCAAACACGGCAAAGCTAATATTCGAATTTCAGTTTCGCCAACTTTTTTGGGTGAAAAAATCACGCTTCGAGTGATGTCGGCTAAACATAAAGTTCGCTCTCTCGAGGAAATTGGTCTTTGGGGTGACAATTTACGTCGCGTACGACAAGCGATTCGCCAGCCAAGCGGAATTCTAATCACAATCGGCGCAGGAAAAAACAATACGAATTTTGCGATTCTCAATGAGATTATTTCGAGCGAAAAAAACATCGTAACTGTCGAAAAACACATCGAAAAAGGAATTTCGAAAATCAATCAAACAGAGGTAAAGCCTCGAATTGGACTCGATTATCCGCAAGCCACAAAAGCCGCACTTTCGCAAAATCCAGATGTTATTTTAATTGATGATTTACGTGACAAAAAAACCGCCGAGCTCGCTTTTGACGCTTCAAGCAGAGGAAAATTCGTTATCATCTCTCTACCCGTTCAAAAAACCAGCGAAGCGATTCCCTATCTGGAATTTCTCGGCGTGTCAAGTTTTATGATCGCAACAAATGTTTTGGCGATAATTTCACAAAAATTGATTCGAACAGTTTCACCACAAGCTGTCGTTTTCCAAAAAATCAACAAAACAGAGTCGAAAGTTTTATTAAACGAGTTCAAAATCAGCGCTTCACACCTCAATAATCTCGAAAAATCTGCAAAAAAATATTTCGAAGGCAAAAAACTTCGAACTAATCAAGATTTAATTGTCGAAATTCCTGTTATCGATGAAAAATTCGCAAAAACTGCGTTCATTGGATTGACTGGAATTTTCGAAGTTGTTAGCTTTTTGGACGGAAAATTTGGGCGCGAATTAAAAAATTTGGTTTCTTTAAAGCCAAATTCAGCCGAAATTGAAGATTTTCTCGAAGATTTCGATTTTTCAACGCTAAAAATCGATGGCATTGTTAAAGCACTTCAAGGTCAAACTACGATCAAAGAAGTCATTCGACAAACTGGATATTAGTTCAAAAATATGTTAAAATAATATTATGTTAATGTTAAATTCGAAGATCGAGACAACTCCGGTTATGGGACTTCAAACTGGCTCACAACTCGCAACTGTTGGCGAGGCTTTGATCGATCCGGCAAATCTTCAAATTGTAGCATATAATCTCGAAAATAATTCCTATTCGAACGAACCAATGCTCGTGCGAATCGCAGAACTTCGCGAACTTTCGAGAGTTGGATTTATTGTTGATTCTGGCGAAGATTTTATTCTTCAAAGCGATGTAATTAAAATTAGAGATTTAATCGAACTCGATTTTCACCTAATCGGAATGAAAGTTATTGACGAAGACGGAAATAATCTCGGAAAAATCATTGATTTTGCGTTTAGTTTTTTGGATTTTCGAGTTCAGCAAATTATCGTTAAGCGACCTCTGTTTCGAAGTTTTAACACTCCGGAACTTACGATTCATCGCAATCAAATCACAATGATAGATAATGAAAAAATCACAGTAAAAAGTGAAACCGAGAAAAAATCAATCAAACGCGCCGAAAAAACCGAAAATTTTGTGCCGAATTATGTAAATCCGTTCCGCGATTAATCTTCGTTTTTGAGCGCTCGATTGATTTCGTCAAAAGAAAAGCCTTGTCGCGCCAAATACGCCACCAATTTTTGCTGGTCGGGATATCTTTTGGCTTTTTTGTCGATAATTTTTCGAATTTCTTCTGAATCGTTGCGAGAAGTTTCAGCGAAAACTTGCTCGATTATCACGCCAGAAGCGCCTTTTTGAAGAAGTTCGGCGCGCAGTTTTTTTAGACTTGAACCTTTTCGCTGATTTCGATTTTCCAGCCAAAATCGCGCGAATTTTTCGTCATCGATATTTTTTTTCTCTTTTAATCGCGCCAAAACTTGCTCAACCGAAAGTTTCGAAACGCCAGATTTTTCATAAAATTCACCGGTTTTTTTGTTGCGAAGTTTTTTCGAAAGTGTTTTTTTCATCAAATAATCACGAATTTCACGCTCGGAATGCGGTCGCATCAAGCAATAATTCAGCGCCAACGCGTAAAGTTTGCCAAATTCGCTCTGTTGTTCGAGATTTTGAATCTCTTTTTCATCAAAAATCTCGCCGATCTTCACGCCCAAATCCGTCAATTGAAAAATATCCAGCGAGAAACGATATTTTCCGTTCACGAAAATATTCGCGCGATTTGGATTTTTGACGGCTTGTTTTATATCTGTTATTGTGAAAGTTCCAGCTGGAAATTCGGCTTTTTTGGCGCGTTTTTTGGGAATTTTCAAGCTGAGCGATTTATCTTCGCCCTTTCCGAAATCACTCTGCTCAAAAATCTCTAACGCCATCCGCCCTCATCGAAATGCTCGAACGCCAAATTTGCGAGTTCGACGACGTCTTGCTTGGTGACTTTGTCGAGTTCGTTCAAAAAATCTTCTTCCGAGAAATCATCCTTCAAAAGAAAAACTCCTTCCAAAAAATCCGATTTATCACTAAAATCTTTGTTGTCCATTCGCCAGCCATTTTTATATGCAATTCGCAAAAAATCCAACTCTTCTTGCGAAAAATCACCAGCTTTAAGTTTCGAAATCCATTTACCCAAAACCAAAACCACTTGGCGGTAATTTTTATCAAGAGCTGAAAAATTAACTTCGAAAACCACAGAGAGGTCGTCCAATTCCCAAAAACCAGAATAAATTCCGTACAACAACCCTTTATCGCGAAGTTCTTTGTAGGCGTTTCCAGATTCTTCGTGAGTCAAAAAACGATAGATAATCCCCGACGCAACTTTTTGTCTCATCGAAAACGATCCCAAATGAGATAGATGCTGAAAATACACATTTTCGCCGTCTTTTTTGATTTTCGAAAGGCCTGTTTTTTTGTGGCGAATTTTCTCGATCTCAAATTCTTCACCTCGTGGCAATTTCCAATTTTCGATTAAATTTATTATTTTCGAAATCGCTTGATCGTCAAAATTTCCATAAATAAAAATTCGCGCGTTGTCGGTTTTATAAAATTTATCATAAAAATCAACAATTTCGGAAAAATTTATGTTTTTTAGCGTTTCTTTTTTGGCTTGTTCGTTGATTATATTTTCGAAAATTTCATCTTTAACTTTTTCGAAAAACAATTGCTGAGGCTCGGTTCTTTCGGTGGCGAGTTCGGTTTCGATATTTTTGATTTCGCGCTCAAATTTTTCTAGCGAAATTTCTGGCGAGGAAATTTTATTCAAAATCAAAGAGAACATTTCGTCCGTGTATTCAGGCAAACATTCCAGCCAATAAGAAGTTTGCCCGTCCCAAGTCGAAGCATTCTGCCAAACGCCATATTCAGCAAATTTCAGTTTCATATCGTTACCGTAATCCCAGACAATATGCTCCAAAATGTGCGGAATCTGATTTTTTTCGCGCGGAACACTTAAATATCCCGCGTTAAATTTCACCGTGATTTTTGAGCTGGCGAAACTCGGCGAATTAAGGATTCGCAGATTAACGCCGTTTTTGAGTTTTTTGTCGAGAATTTCCATTTTTCTTCTTTAAACTTTTTGCGAATCTAAAAATTTGATAAATCGAGAAGGCGATCATCCCTAGACCAACAAACAAAAGGAATCCGCCCATAAGTAAGTTTTTCGAAATTAAACCGATTCCGCCATAAGCCAAAATTCCGCCAAGCAAAAGCATCAGCCCAAAAACTACTACAGCCAAAATCCAACGCAGCCAGAGAGGAACTTTTGAAGAGCGAGTCGCTTCTAAACTTCCTTCAAAGATTATTTGCGCAATAATTTCGAAAAATATATCCACTATTCTTCGCTTTCTTCGCTCGAAGTTGCTTCTTCGATGATTTCTTCGCCAGCCACGCGAGCGCGAACTTTTCGGTCGATTTCATCCATGATTTCTGGATTTTCCTTCAAATAACGCTTGGTGTTTTCGCGACCTTGCCCGATATTTTGCTCGTTATATTTATAAAATGCGCCAGATTTACCAACGATGCCGTGTTCGACCGCCAAATCCAAAATGTCGCCAGTTTTACTGATACCTTCGTTGTACATAATGTCGAATTCAGCAACTTTGAACGGCGCCGCAATCTTATTTTTGACGATTTTCACCTTAGTGCGGTTGCCGATCACATCTTCGCCGTTTTTGATTTGTGCGATTCGGCGAATGTCAGCACGAACCGACGCGTAGAATTTTAGCGCGTTTCCACCAGTTGTGGTTTCGGGATTTCCAAACATCACGCCAATTTTCATTCGGATTTGGTTGATGAAAATCACAGTTGCTTTGCTTTTGTTGATAATTCCGGTGAGTTTTCGAAGCGCTTGGCTCATCAAACGAGCTTGAAGACCCATATGTGCGTCACCCATATCGCCGTCGATTTCAGCTTGTGGAGTTAGAGCCGCCACCGAGTCAACCACGATCAAATCAACCGCGTTCGAACGCACCAAAGTTTCACAAATTTCGAGAGCCTGTTCGCCGTTATCTGGCTGCGCAACAAGCAAGTTTTCGGTATCAACGCCGAGTTTTCGCGCATAAGCTGGATCGAGCGCATGCTCAGCATCGATGAAGGCCGCTGTTCCGCCCTGCTTTTGGATTTCAGCAATCGCGTGAAGCGTTAGAGTAGTTTTTCCGGAGCTTTCTGGCCCATAAATTTCGATAATTCGACCCTTTGGATAACCACCACCAAGCGCCAAATCCAAGCTCAAAGCACCACTTGGCAAAAGTTCAACATCAACTTTCGAATTCTCGCCGAGCTTCATAATCGCGCCATCGCCGAATTGCTTCGAAATTTGCGCAATCGCCAAATCAAGCGCCTGCTTTTTTCCGTCGTCGCTAACTTTTTCCATAGTTTTTGTTGCTTTTTTAGCCATAAATTCTCCCTATTACTTATCTGTTATAATTTTACTATAAAAGAGTAAAGTGTTCAAGCTTATATTTTACCAAAAACTTTTGAAACTATTCAGAACGCAAATTCTTAAGAGGCGACCGTCGAGTGTTTACGATCAAGGGCAAGCTCGAAGCAAAAACTCCAACCACGAAAATCGCCACAAAAATCAAGAAAACAACTGGTGAAAATCGCATAATTTCGAAATTCGGCTTATTATCGAGCGCGAGAAAATGCGTCAAAAACTCATTAACATTCGGCTCGAAAATCGTCCGACTCACAATCTCAACCACAAACACAACTCCAGATGTCAAAATCGCCACAATCACGCTATAAATCATCAGATAAGAAATATAAATCTGTAGAATATCGAATTGCGAATATCCAATCGCCCGAAAAACCGCCGTTTCCTTGCGCGAATCATACATAATTCGATTAACCACAACATAAATCATAATTGATGTCAAAATCACAACGCCGACCAAAACATATTTCAAAAAATCTCCAAAAAATTTCGAGAATTCGTCGATCATCATAATTTGCGTCCCAAACGGCGCCGCCATATAATCACCGCAACCGCTCTCGTTACAACCCTTTTCTTTTATGATTTTTCGAAGTTCATTAATATTCGAAAATTCCAAAATGGCACCTTTACCGAGCATTGATGAAATTTTGGCACTGTATTTTTCTGGAGTTTTATTTTCGAAAATAGTTTTTATATTCGAATTTTGAACATTTCTGTCGAGCAATCCGCCGTCAATATGAATCGAATATCCGCCCAAGCTCGAATTCACTAATGTCGACAAAAAATTGCTCATACCAGTAAAAATTCCGTTATCAAAGCCGTTATCACTAATTCCAACAACGCGCAAATTAATCAGTTGCGTTATTGCAGGTTCTGGCGATTGACCAGTTTCAGCCAAAAAATTCTCTTCTTTTTTGGCTTCGAGTTTTTCTTCGGCTGTGCGTTTATCTTTTGTAATCTGAACATTTTCGCAAACTCCAAGATCGGCATATTCGAATTTCGACATTTTTTTATTCTTTTGCGCAATCTGATATTCGCCAAGTTGAGTTCGAGCGGTTTCATTTCGATAGCAAAGTTGAATTTTTGCATCTTTAATTCTTTCGCGAATTTCCATAATTCTTTGATATCGTTGTTGATCTGTTGCGTCATTTTTGAGCGGTTGAAGTTTCAAAATATTCGTCGCGGTTTTATAATCGACAAAAATTGGAACTTCATCTTTTTCGAGTTTATAATCTTCGAATCGGAAAGCGCGAGTGAGATCTTCATTCATTACGCGCATACCTTGGCTGAATTTTTCTCGCAAAAAAATCTCATCGCTAGTTTGCTTTTCGTCTTCGGATCGAAAACTTCTACCTTCATAAATATAGTCAGGCGAACTAAAAATCGAATAACCTTCATCTATAATTTTCGAAGGGTTGTATTTTTTGGCTTCTTCGAGAAGATTCTTATAGTCAAATTCTGGTGTTTTCTTTTGTCGTTCCAAATAATTATACCAAACTTTGGCGGCGATTTCAGAAGTGAAAATTTTTAGAGTTTTTTCTCCGTCGTCGCTTTTTTCGATTGGATTTTTAGCCTCGGTTTCGACATATTCATAATCGAGTTTTTTGGCGATAGCTTTTTTCTTGGCGACATCTTCTTTATAGAGATTTTCCGCCTCGACAATAAGTTCGGCTGGCGCGTCATAATGATTAAAATTACCGCTCGAAAAATAACGAAAATCCGCCAAATATCGACCGTGAAGTCCGAAATCTGAAATATTCTCCAAGCTCTTTTTGGATTTTTCAACAGCCAAAATCGCTGAACAAATAATTCCACAAACCAACGAAATCACCAGCAAACTCAAAATCAGCCGAATTCGACGCGTTCGAAATTTAGTTCTAGCTAAGGTTATCGAGTCATTAAATTTTAGCATATTTTTCCATCCTTCAATCTGATAATTCTGTCGGCGCGAGCGGCAATTTGTTCGTTGTGTGTGACGACGATTAGCGTCATTTTGGTTTGTTTTTGAATCAATTCGAGCATTTCTATTACGCGATCGGAATTTTCGCTGTCGAGATTTCCCGTCGGCTCATCGGCTAAAAGAATTTCTGGTGAATTTATCAAACTTCGCGCAATCGCCACGCGCTGAATTTGCCCGCCACTCAATTCGCGCGGAAAACTGTTCATTTTATCTTTCAAACCAACCACGCTGGCGAGTTTTTCGGCGCGGAAACGCCTTTCTTTTGGTTTAATTTTGGCCAGAAATCCCGCAATTTCGATATTTTGAAGCACGGTTAAAAAAGGTTGAAGATAGAAAAATTGAAAAATAAAGCCGATTTTTTGGCCGCGAAATTTCGAAAGCTTGCGATCGTTGAATTTCGAGATGTTTTCACCATCAAAAAGCACTTCGCCAGATGTCGGCTTGTCGAGTCCGCCGATTAAATTCAGAAGTGTCGATTTTCCACTTCCGCTGGCGCCAACAATCGCCACAAATTCATCTTCGTTAAATCGCAAATTTTCAATTTCGAGAACTGTTTGCGACTTGTATTTTTTAACAATATTTTTCAGTTCAATCATTTTCCCACCATTTTATAGCCATATTTTAGCATAAGAATTATATTTTTACAAACCGCGCGTCATATAAAAATGCGTGATCGCGGCTGCCAGCGCGTCGGCGGCGTCGTCGGGTTTTGGAATTTGCGAAAGACCAAGCTGAATTTTTACCATTTCTTGAACTTGTTTTTTGTCGGCAGAACCGTAGCCGGTGAGTGTTTGTTTGATCTGATTTGGCGTGTATTCCGAAATTGGCAGCCTGTGTTGCTGCGCCACCAAAATCGCCACGCCGCGAGCTTGCGCCACCGAAATCGCCGTGGTGACATTTTTCGAGAAGAATAGTTTTTCGATCGAAACTTCGGTCGGTTTAGTCTCGGCGATAATTTCCGTCAAACCGTTGTAAATTTCTTCCAAGCGAATTTCAATCGGCGTGTGCGCCGGCGTCGAAATCACGCCGCCAGTTATCATTTTCGGACTTTTACCAATTTCGGCGTCAATCACACCAAAACCCAAAATTCCCGTTCCTGGGTCGATTCCTAAAATCCGCCGCGTCATTTTTTAACCTTTTTGAAAAATGCTAAAATTGGTTTTCGAAATTCCCACAAAGCCACCAAAATCAGCACGAAGACAACACCAAAAACCGCCCACCAACCGGTGAATTCGCTCTTTTTCGGTTCATCAGAAGTTTCAACTTTTTCTTCTGCCGCCAAATTTTTGACAATTTTTCGACAACGATTTGTCTCGGGATTTCGCTCGTAGCCTTCCTTGCACGGCGTCAATTCTTCGGTTTCGCTCGCGATTTTTCGGCAGCGATTGGTTTCAGGATGACGATAATATCCTTCTTTGCAAGGTGTTAAAGTCGCGCTCGCCAAAGTGGCGATTTTGCGACAACGGCCGGTTTCGGGGCTTCGATAATAACCGCTCGCGCAAGACGTCGGCAAATCTTCGACTTCAACTTTTTTACAGCGACCAGTTTCCGGATTTCGAAAATATCCAGCCGCACATTCAGCTTGAGCTTTCGGTTCTTCGAGCTTTTTACATCTTCCGCTTTCAGGGTTCAAAAAATAACCTTCAGCGCATTTTTTCTCTTCTTCGGGAGGTTTGATTTTTACGCATTTGCTCGTATTCGAATCTCGCTCATAGCCCGCCTCGCACGGCGAAAATTCAAGAAAAACATTTTCTTCGCCATGAGTAACCTCGAAAGTCTGCTTCCATTCTTTTTCATCTTCAAAAAAAGCCCAAGACGATTTTTCGGCAAGTTTATCAAACTGAATTTCTTCGAAAATTTCATTTTTTTGATTTTTAAGAGAAATTTTTCCGCCAGTAGTTTTGTTTAATTTAAGATTAGTATCAGAAATTTTAACAGTATAAATCTCACCTGGAGCAAGCAGAATATCCGGTAAATCAAAATCTACCGAATAACGACCAGCACTCGAAATGATCACACCAGAAATAGAAATCCCCTCATTAGAATCATTTCGAAGCTCAATAAATTGATTCGATATTTCGATTATTTTTAATGGTGGATTTTTAATATCTTCCTGATTATCTTCGTTTTCAGATGGTTTCTCTGGAGTTTCTTGACTTTCATCACTTTTCGGCGGTTGATTTTGATTATCGTCCAAAGTTTCATCTTTATTTTGATTTTCTTTTCGTTCGAAACCTTCATCCGTCGATAAAATATTCTCATATTGATATTTACTACTAATTTTAATTCCTTCAAGATTATTAATTAAACCTTGAGCTGTAATTTTCGGTGCGTTTTTAGGCAACCCAATATCAGAACATCTCCCATTTACGCTAGCACAAATATAACTCGATTCTTCATCGTCAATTAGAATGCGAAAAACAGGCTCCTCAATATTCTTCTCAACAGGAATAATCAAATATTCGCCAGATTTAAGTTGTTTAATTCCGGTTTCGATTCGTGAGTTCTCTCGTCCGCTCGTTGATGAAATTTTCGACAAAACCAATTTCTCAAAAAATAAATCTTCGCCATAATTTCGAATTTCGATAAAACTATTACCTTCAACCCTCGAAAGTCTAGAAATCTGAACGTTTTTAACTAAAGCATTAACCGATCCAAAATTAATCAAATTAATAAAAAATATAGCGAAAAATAAGCCAAGAAGTTTCTTCATTTTACCACCTTTTAAATTTAAACATTATCACAATTATAATATTTCAAGATGTAAAAATCAAGAAAAGAAGCTCTTTTTAGAGCTTCTCATTTTAGTTATCTTGGTGGCAAAGCTTTCACAAAATTAATCTTCAAGCCTTCACTAACAAATCGCTTTTCGTAAGTTGTCATCACTTTGTAATTTTCGTTCAAATCGCTTTCGTGAAGATCAAAACTCAATCTTTCGATCTTCCAACCCTCTCGAACAAGTTGCTCCAAACTCCAATCGAAAAGCTCTTTTGCGTCAGTTTTAAAATAAAGCGCGCCATCTTCAGCAAGCAATTCTGCGTATATTTTCAAAAAAGTCGAATGCGTTAATCGGCGACCTGCGTTTCGAGATTTTGGATACGGATCGGGGAAAGTCACCCACAAATACTTAATCGAATTTTTCGAGAAAGCCTGCGTCAATTGATCCGCCCGAGCTCGCAAAAATCGAATATTCTTCAAGCCGTCCGCCTCCGCTTGCCCAGCACCTTTCACCAAACGGTCGGCTTTTACATCTACAGCAACGAATTTTTTATCTGGATTTTGCGCCGCCAAAGCTTCCGAAAAAAGCCCTGTTCCCGCACCAATTTCGAGGTTGTCGGTTTCGCTGGATTTTTGCCATTCATCAAATTCAAAACAGATCGAAGAATTATTAAAAAGCGCAAATTTATAGAGTTTTCGTTTGCGAGTAATTATAAAATCTTTTGGATTCAAAAAAGCCATTATTGATTTTCTCCTTGTTTTTCATCTGTTAAATTTAATGTCTCATCGCTCAAATCAGTCACCGTGAAAAATTCTCCGTTAAGTTTTTCCATTTCGTTCGAATAAAGTTTTTCGAATTTTTCGAGCGTTTTAGAATCTATCGCGCCCTCGGTTTCGAAAGCCTCACGTTGAGCCTGTTCGAGTTTTTCTCGATCGGCTTGTTTTTTTGCCTGATCTCGCGCCTCTTGAAGACTCGGTCGCGAAAGATCCAATTGTGCCGTGCCAAATTCTTCGTACATCCAAAGAGAAACTCCAACCATAATTGACGCGATCGCCAAAGCCCCACCGATAAAAATCGCGAGCGGAATTTTTCCAGATTTTTCGAAAATTTTCTCTGGTTTTTTCTTAAACTTCGAAGATATAAATTGCGAAATTTTCTGTAGAATTTTCATTATTTCACGCCCTTTCTAAATTCTTCAAAAAGCGCTTTATATTCTTTGATTATCTCTTTGATTTTCGAAACATTGTAATTCAACTCGCTTCGTTGATGACGAGTTTTTTCGAGCTGAAGATAAAATTCTTGCGCGTTCGAAGATTTCGAGCAATCGATTTTTTGAAGTTTTTTAAGCTCGGTTTCGAATTTTTTGTAATTTTCTCGAAAATATTGAATATTTTCGTCCAGCTCGACAGTTTTCGACACGAGATTTGCGCTATTCATTCGATTTAAGGAGATTCGCGCGTTCAATTTTGCCATTAAATTATTCGAAATAGATTCGTAATTTTGGCCAAGATTAACTCGGTTTAGAGCATCAGCGGAGTGGAGTTTCGACAAATGTTTTTTTATGTTCGAACATTCTGCGACGATTTTCGAAATTTGAACCTCTGTTGGCTTTTCTTTAGCGATTTCTTCCGCCAAAACACTTCTCGAAAAACTCAACAAAATTGCCAAGCTTAAAATCGAAAACACTAAAATTTTCGAAATTTTATTCTTCATCTTCCTTCGCCTGAATTTTAAGTTCGTTTAATTGAGCTTCATCAACAAAGCTTGGACTACTCATCATCACATCAACGCCAGAACCGTTCTTTGGAAAGGCCACAACTTCGCGGATATTTTCTTCGTTCATCAAAATCATAAAAATTCGATCCAAGCCAAACGCACAGCCAGCGTGTGGTGGCGCGCCAAATTTGAAGGCGTTAAGCATCGCGCCGAATTTTTCTTCGACATATTCTTTGCTGTAGCCGAGCACACCAAAGGCTTCATACATCACTTCTGGATTGTGATTTCGAACCGCACCCGAGCAAATTTCGTAGCCGTTCATGACCATGTCGTATTGATCGGCCAAGATGGCCAGTTTTTGTTCGTCGGTGGCGGCCTTTTCTAGCGCGGCTAACCCGCCTTTTGGCATGCTAAATGGGTTGTGGCCAAAGTCGAGTTTTTTGGCTTTTTCGTCCCATTCGTAAAATGGAAAATCGACGATCCAGGCAAGCGCAACGACATTTGGATCTTTGAGGTTGAAATGGTCGGCAAATTCGTTTCGCAAGCGGCCCAAAACCTTATTCACAGTGGCGCGGGTGTCGGCACCAAAGAATAGTACATCTCCTGGTTCTGGTTTAAAGATATTCGACAACTCCATTAACTCCTCATCTGACAAAAACTTTACAATTGGAGAATCTGGAAATATGTCATTTGAGCTAACAACCGGAAGAGCCACCCTGTTTCCCTGATCGTCACGATCTACCACCTTTTTACTATATCTTATATACGCCAAACCGCCTGCGCCTTCAGACTTGGCGATGTCGGTAAATTGATCGATTTGCTTGCGGCTTAAACTTGCGCCGTTTTTGACACAGATCGCCTTAACGCATTCAGCATTTTTGAACACACCAAATTCGGTTTCCGAAAATACATCGGTCAGTTCAATTAACTCCATACCAAAGCGCAAATCTGGCTTGTCGGAGCCGTATTTTTCCATCGCTTCCACATACGGGATTCGTGGAATTTCTTCGCTGAGAAGTGTTTTTTGGGCGAAATTTTTCACCAAATCTTTAATCAAAACTTCCATTTCCGAGCGGATTTCTTCGCCATTTTCAACGAAAGCGCGCTCCAAATCAAGCTGATAAAAATCACCATAAAGTCGGTCGGCTCGCGGATCTTCGTCGCGGAAACAAGTCGCGATTTGGTAGTATTTTTCAATTCCGCCAACCATCAAAAGCTGTTTGAACTGTTGCGGAGCTTGCGGCAAAGCGTAGAATTTTCCAGGATGAACACGGCTCGGAATCAAAAAATCACGCGCACCTTCTGGGCTGGAATTTGCCAAAATCGGCGTCGCCACCTCTGTAAAATCGCGAGATTCCATAAATTTTCGAATTTCGCGGTAGAATTCGGCGCGTCGTTTCAACATTTTGTTCATTTTTGGTCGGCGCAAATCCAAAAATCGATATTTCAATCGGAGTTCTTCGTTCGAAATATTTTCATCAGAAACTGAAATCGGCAAAGGTTGCGACGCATTCAAAATTTCGAGACTTTCGACAACCATTTCCACATCACCAGTGGCGAGATTTGGGTTTTTTAGATTTTCAGCGCGCTCGCGAATTTCACCAGTCGCCGAAATCACGAATTCGTCTCGGCATTTTTCAGCCAAGTCGAAATTCGAAGTTTCCGGCGAAATCACCAGCTGCAAAATTCCGCTTCCGTCACGCAAATCAATAAAAATCAACCCGCCGTGGTCGCGCCGAGAATTCACCCAGCCTTTCACGGTGAGCTTTTCGCCAATTTTTTCAATCGTTTTTGAGGTCAATGTCCGCATATTTCTCCTAAAATTCTATATTTTCAACTCTTTTTATTTTACCATATTTTTAATAAAAAAGAAACCGTCCTAATTAAAACGGCTTCTTTTAGCTACCACTAAAAAATTAAAGATTTACAATAACTTTCTTGTTTGACCAAAATGATGGCTGGTAGTGTAATTTTAAGGCTGAGCCAGCTGGAACTTCAAAAACAACGGAACCAGTTTTCTTTCCATTTTTCGCCAATTCACCATAATTTATTGCGTCATCCGATTGAGCCATCGCCGAATAAGTTTCAATCGCACCTTGATTATCCTCAATCTTAAAATCAAAAGAGTTATAGTCTAATTCTTTATCGGATTTATTTTCGATTTTGACATTAATTTTAACGAATTCTTTGCCTTCTTTAGGAGTAATAAATTGATTGCCGGTATTATAGTTTCGTTCGACTTTCTCAACCGTCAATTCCTTACCATCGAAAGCTATCACATCGCCAATCTTAAATTCAGTCTTTTCATCTGAAGTTTTTTCTTGTTCGCTTGATGTAGATGATGAGTTATCCGAAGAAGAGCTACTTTCTCCTACCTTTTTCGCCTGCTGCGAACCAGCGCCACCAATTATTGAGATAATTACGATCACCCCAACCCAAAACCAAATCTTTTTATAAATCGGCTTTTTATCTTTTGATTCCATTATTTTCCTTTCGTTTAAATTATAACTGAACTTAAATTATAACCCCCCCCCCCGTAGAGTTTGTCAATATAATATTAAATAAAAAAACCGCCCTCATTCGAGAAGCGATTTTATTTTAGACTGAAAGCTTTTTGCGGCCTTTGATTCGGCGGCGCTTTAGAACCTTAATTCCAGCTTTCGAAGACATTCGAGCGCGGAAACCGTGAGTTCGAGCGCGATGTCGTTTGTGTGGTTGATGTGTTCTTTTTGGCATATCTATCCTATTTTACAACTTATTATTCAAAAAATCAAGTTCGACACTTTTCGTAAGCATTTTAATATGTTAGAAAAACTTGAAATTTCTATAAATTCATTTTGTAGTATAACACAGTTTTCCACAAAAATCAATAAGTTTTCCACAGTTTCAACAGTAGTTTTTCGAAAATGTGGAAAAGTTATAATAGTAGTTTTGAAATTACGCCATAAAAATATTTTTCGAAAAATCTCACTTGTGGAAAACTCCGAAAAATAGTAGAATATAAATATGGATGAGTTGTGGAAAAGCGTTTTAGGAGAAATTGAATTGGAACCAACAATGAGTGGCGCCACATTTCAAACCTTTTTCGCCGACACACAACTTTTGCAAATCAATGATCAAATCGCAATCATCGGCGTAAAAAATTCATTCCTAACCCGAACTTTGCGCACAAAATATTACGATTTAATCAAAAAAATCTTAGTAAAAAACGGCCAAACACCAAGCCGAATCGATTTCGAAGTAATAAAAAGCGGTTCGAAAAAGCTCGAACGGCCAGAAATCTCGCCAGAAGATTTAATTTCGAAAAATTCAAGCCGAAATTCTCAACACGACGATTTCCTTTCATCTAAAATCGCTCCAAAAAATGACGGATTAAATCTGCGATACACTTTCGAAAACTTCGTGGTTGGATCTTCGAACGATCTCGCTTACACCGCCGCAAAAGCTGTTGCCGAAAAACCAGGCGAAAAATATAATCCGTTATATTTCTACGGTGGAGTTGGACTTGGTAAAACTCACTTAATGCAAGCGATCGGCAACGAAATCAAAAAAAATCACCCAGAACTTCGCGTGCTTTATATTACTATCGAGAATTTTTATAAAGATTATCTCGAAAATGTTCGATTCAAAAAACAAGGTTACGCCGACAAATATCGAAATGTTGATGTTTTAATCGTCGACGATATGCAATTTATCGCCGGAAAAGAAAAATCGCAAGAAGAATTTTTCCACACTTTCAATGAACTCCACCAAGCGAATAAACAAATAATAATTTCGAGTGATCGCGCTCCAAAATCAATTCCAACTCTAACAGATCGGCTAAAAAGTCGTTTCGAATGGGGAATGACAATTGATATTCAGTTGCCAGATATCGAAACTCGTCAAGCAATTATCGAAGCGAAATCAGAAATTAGCGGATTCAAGCTCGACATCGAAACGATCAACTTCTTGGCGTCGAATATCAAAACCAATATTCGAGAGCTTGAAGGAATCGTCAACCGACTTTCCGCAATGGCTGAACTTCAAGGAATCGAACCAGATATAGAACTCGCCCGCGGATTAATAACTTCAGAATCGAGAAATGGCACAAACCGACGAAGTCTCACCGCCAAAAAAATCATCGACAAAGTGTGTAAATTTTATAATGTTTCAAAAGATGACGTGCTCGGCAAGCCTCGAAATAAAGAAATTAATCACGCGCGCCAAACCGCCTGTTATCTGATGAAATACGAACTTAAAATGAGCTTTCCGGCGATCGGCAAAGAATTTAGTCGCGACCATACAACAATAATGAATGGCGTTTCGAAAATCGAAAAAGGCATTAAATTCGATATCGAAGTTCGCGAACAAATCAACGCTTTGAGCGAATTAATTTACGAATAGAACAATTTTTCGAAGTTGTTCTATTTTATTTTATCGAATTTCAATCTGTTATTTTTGACTTTTCTCGAAAAAATTTTATAAAAAGCGAACATCATTCGAAAAAATAAATTTGACATTTTTCGAAAATATTTCATTTCGAAAACATCGTTTTTGACTTTTTCGCATTTTCTGTTTTTGCTTCGTTTGACATTTCGAAAAATCATTTCAAAAAAGCATTTGACAAAACAATTCAAAAGTTTCAAAAAAATGTTAAAAACTTGTGGAAAAGTCCGAAAACTGAGTGTATAACCCTACCAAAAACTTGTGGTAATTTTTAACGAGTTTTCCACTGCCCTATTTTTTAGCATTCAAAAAATGAAAGTACTATGGAAAAGTTGATTTTTTACACAAAATTATCCACGAGTTTCGCGTTGAATTTTCCACAAAAAAATGGTATAATTTTAAGTAGTGAGTGTGAGGTTTTCCACAATTTCCACAAGACCTATTATTATATCCACCACTTTTTAAGAAAAAGGAATTAAATTTTTATGGAACTGACAGTCAAACAAGAGAATTTATCTAAGGCACTCAATATTATTAGCAAAATTGCAAGTGAACGTACAAGTTTGCCGATTCTTAGTAATGTTCTTCTTCGAACTAACGGTTCTCGACTTTTAATTGCTGCAACAGATTTAGAAATTGCGATTTCTCAAAATATTGGTGCAAAAATTGAAAAAGTTGGTGAAATTGCGATTCCTCCAAAATTAGTCTCTGAATTTATTTCAAATCTACCTCGAGAAAATGTCTTCTTAAAAGTTGAAGGCGAACATCTTTTGATCGAAAGTGGAAATTACAAATCAAAAATTAACGGCGTTATGTCGAGCGATTTCCCTGAACTTCCGACTGTTGACCGCGAAAATTCGAAAAAAATCTCGATTCCTGTTGAAGTTTTTCGAACGGCTATTTCGCAAACTGAATTTACCGCCAGCACAGATTTAGCTCGGCCAATTTTGACTGGAATTTATTGGCATACTTTCGAAAATAATCTCTATTTTGCGGCGACCGACGGTTATCGTTTGAGTGAAAAACGAATTTTCGAATATGACGGCGAAGTCTCTGCGATCGTTCCAACTTCTGCAGTTCGAGAAGTTATGCGCGCGATTTCTGATTCGACCGAAACAATTGAAGTTTATATCGATGAAGATCAGATTGAATTTTCGGTTGATGATATCGTGATTGTTTCGCGATTGATCGATGGAAAGTTTGTTGATTATCGAAAACTAATTCCGAGCGACACTGAAACGAAAATTGACATTTCAAAAGCAGATTTTTCGCGAATTGTGAAGATCGCTGCCCTTTTTGCGCGCGATTCTGGCGGAAGTGTCACTCTTCGAGCGGATGGCGAAAATTCGAAACTTTCGATTCATTCGATTGCGAGTGAGTTTGGTGAAAGTAATTCCGAGGCTGATGCGGAAATTTTTGGCGACGGCGAAGTTACACTCAATCCGACATATCTTCTTAAAGGTATTTCTTCGGTGAGCGGTTCGGATATTCAGTTTGGATTTTCTGGAAAACTTGCGCCAACAGTGATGAAATCGCCTGCTGACAAAGATTATATTCATATTATTATGCCACTAAAAAGTTAGGTTTTTGAGTGAAAATTTCGAAACTTCGAGTTCAGAATTTTCGCTCGCACAGTGATTTTTTGGTCGAAATTGGTGAAAAATCTACTTTAATTTCTGGCGAAAATGGTAGCGGAAAAACCTCTCTTTTGGAGGCGATTTACTTCGCATTTCAAGGGACGAGTTTTCGTTCGAGCGACAAAGAAATTTTGAAAAATGACGGCTCGAGCTGGTTTCGAATTGATGTAAAAACCGACAGCGATTCCCTTCGAACTGTAAAATTCGAAAAAGTTGGCGAAAAACCGAAAAAAACTTTCGAAATCGACGGAAGAAAATCGGCGAGATTGCCAGCTCGCGAGAAAATTCCTGTGATTCTTTTTGAGCCGGACGATTTGCAACTTTTGAGCGGTTCGCCGAGCCGTCGCCGAGATTTTATCGATAGATTTTTATCGCAGGCTTTTCCACAGTTTCAGCTGGCGATTTCGAGATATAATAAGGCTTTGAAGCAGCGAAATAATTTGTTGAAACGTGAAAATTTGATCGCGGACGAGCTTTTTCCGTGGAATTTGATGTTGGCTGAATATGGCGCGGAAATTATTGCTCGAAGGTTCGAATTTATTGAGGCGCTGAACGAAAAAATCAGCGATGTTTATGCTGAAATTTCTGGCGTGAACGATAAAATTCGAATGGTCTATTTGGGTGAAAAAATCTCGAAAGATAAAATTTTACAGATTATGAGTGCGAACTTCGAAAAGGATAAGATTTTGGGTTATACGAATTTTGGTCCGCACAAGCACGATTTCTTTTTTGAATTTAATGAAAAAGACGCGCGAAATGTGGCAAGTCGCGGGGAGAATCGAAGTTTGGTTTTGGCTTTGAAATTTATCGAAACTGATTTTTTGGCGGAAATTACAGATAAAAAGCCAATAGTTTTGCTGGATGATGTTTTTTCGGAATTAGATGAAAACCGCCAGAAACTTCTGACGGCTCATTTTTCGAAATACCAAACTTTGATTAGTTCGACGAATTATGTTGAGGTTGCGGATAGCGTGAAGGTTATTCTTTAATTTCCGATTAGCCGGCATAATCTTCTGGTAGACTGTTATTTGTTGGCACTTCTGGTTTACAGACTAATACGCTACAGAAATTATATTTATATACTTCATTTTGTAGCTGTTCGTCACTATATAACAAAATGTCGTATTTATCGACGCTATATCTTATTATTTTCATATAGATATTTTTAGATTGATCATTATTGATTGCGAATTTTATACTATTAATACGCTGAGAATCATCTTTGGATATATTTTTATATGAGTTTTTGTAGTATGATATTGATACGACATCTTCTTTTTTGTTTTCTTTGTAGTATGAAGAGATTATTCGCTTAATATCATTAACTTGTTCTTTTGTTATGCCTCGATCAATCAATTGGTTTATTCCTATAATTGGCGGTTCGTTTGGGTTTGATTGTGGACCGCCAGTTTGTAGATTAGGATCGTAAATTTCCTCTCCCGATATAGGGTCTATATAGGGTTCTCTTGATATTTGAGTCTGTGTATTGCTTTGAATATGGTTAATGACGGCGAGTATTATTATGACTGCACAAACTATGGAGAATATCATGATTGGTACGGTTATTTTTTTATTGGATAGAATAGTGTTTCTAGAAGTCATTTTTAGCTCCTCTTTATTTCTTTGCTATTTCGAAAATTCCACCTTCATCCATATAAGGTAAGATGTTCGAAGGATCCCATTCCTTGTTCGTGATTGCTTTGTATGAGTCGTTAGTTCCGCCTGGGTCGGCCACCATCCATTTTCCACTACCTGTTTTTTTGCGTATCAAAATCCAGTGACCGCCTGCTAAGAATGGTCTTGGTCCTCTTCCTGAGACCATAACAATTCCGCCGGAGTCGAGTGTTTTATTTATCTCGGCTTCACTTTTTTGAAGTTGTTTATATTTAACTCCATAATCAGTGTCGTCTAACATATTTAATAAATTATAGCCAGTTCCCGCCCCTCCTGGAACATTGTATTTAGTACTTTTTTGTACAAAATCATCGATATCTGGCGTTCTTCCTGTTAGGGCTGAAATTGCCATTATTAAGCTAAAAGGTCCACAAGAGGTGTTTCCCCGAGTTCCATTATTACCTGGTTTGTCCGCCCATCTTGGGTCGTATTGTGAGATAATGGAAAAGCCGTCGTCTGTCTGGTATGAAGCTTGATATGATGTTGCGAATTTTCCTCCGTTTGACGAAGACTTGCAAGATCCTGAGGTATTAGATGAAGATCCTCCCGACAGTTTATCTTTCAAGAATTTAATATATAGAGTTTTACCCTCTTCGTTTAAGTGGTAGTTGGCTCCACCCGCTTCTTGTGCGTAATATTTGTCGCGACCGCCATTTTCATCAAGATATTTTTTCCACGACAAAACTTGGACATTCGAAAATTCCTTTGCGATACTTTCGATATTTTTATTGGTTGTTTCGAAGTCAGCACTTCCACCCTTACCGTAAATATCAACAAGGTAGACCTTCTTGTCTTTTAATTTTTCGAGAAGGTTTTTGCCGTTAGCAAATTTGTCGTTAGTTCCAAGATTTATAACGACTGTATCTTTAATATCTGAAAGCTGATTAACTGCCCAATCTACACCTTGACCAACTTCAGCCTTAACATTTGAGCCAGTGAAAGATGATTCTATCTGTGATTTAACTCCGACCGTTATAGAATCCCCGATGAATGTATATTCGGTTTGTCCACCCCCAATTCCTCCGCCAGTACCGCCTGAACCTTTGAATTTATTATAGTATTCTTCTGCGGCGGCTAATCGCTCTGCGGTTTTGTGGTTATTAATAATCCAATTTCTCCTGAAATCATCTGCCGCATCTCTTGCTGATCCGTTAAAATTTTTATAGTTGTTTATATATTCAGCTTTATCTTCTTCCTCTAGTAAGTATTGTAACTGAAATCCTAAACTCCAAATATCTGAATTTGAGCTTTTAGCCTTCTCTGCCATTCTATATGTTCTAATTCCGGTCCATTGAACGAACCCTATTCCAATATAGTGTTTGCCGCCATGAAAATACCCTTCTTTATTTAATGATAATGTTGGGTAGATTTCATTTTGCCACTGACTCCAAGTTAATCCGAGAGCTTCAATAGTCGGATTGTTTTTCATTTTATCATGAAGATTTGCTATTTTCTCTATATAGTCAGCTTCATATTTCTTAGGGTTTACGCCACTTTCTATTTCTGAATTACCTAAAATACCTGCAATTGCAGCATCTGTGAAACCTTTTGATTTAAGGAAATTCCAGATTTTTTCGGCGTTATCGACTCCTGATAAATCTGAAGGAGATGAATTACTATTGCATATTTCGGTTGCATCATAATATATTATATTATTCAAATTGAAAAATATCTCATCGAATTTACTGGTTGCATAAACTTGCTGTCCGCTATTTATAAGTATTATGATTATAAATAGAATTGATAGTATTTTCTTCATTATTTTCCTTTACAGATATTTTCTTGGGTCGACACTTGGGGAATTGATACTTCCTTCTTTTACTTCTAAATGTAAATGGGCTCCGGTTGAACATCCATAGCTACCCACTTCTCCAACTTGTGTACCGGCGGAAATTCTCTGACCGACTTTCAGATCGGAGTTTTTTTGCATATGCATATAGAACGAGTAAACATCTTTTCCATTTATGCTATGTTTTAGGTTAACTACTTGTTCTCCGCCACCTCCGCCGAGTCCTGAGCAAGATCCTATTCCACCACCGTTAAGAATATTGGGTCCGTAACCCCAAGCTGCACCGCCCCAAGCAGATTGATTTCCGACACCAACAACCTCGCCGTCAGCTATAGCGTAGACTGGCGTTCCGAAAGTTACGCCCCCTACACCAAAGTCGATTCCGTGATGAGGTGTGGTTGTTCCGGTGTAAAAACCGAAAGGCGATGTGATGGTTGATTCTGGGTTATCTGATTGGATTGGCCAACACAAATCACCAGCTTTACAATCTTTATTTTTAGCGTTTCCAGCTAAGCTTGTTGACGAATCACTACCTTCTCCTCCCGGCATAACCCCTTTATCCATTCCGTCTTGAATTCGAACATCGGTTAAATAGGCTGCATAATAAGCCACATTTGGATTATTTACGGAAGAACATTCCAGCCCCATATCGTTCGAATCTTCCCCGACACCAATTGGATTTTCGCGATTTACGCAATTTTTAACATAACTTTCGAATTTGGAGCCGGATTTAATTGCAGCCATAGGATCTTCGGTATCTGTATTAATTTCGCCAGAATTTGCAAGATATTCTACGACTTCCTCGGTTTCTTTGGTTAGTGTTGAAGTGGAAATTCCCGTGTATGGATTACAAAATGGATCTGTTGCGATATTTAGGCTTTTAATATCTTCGTCTTGGCATATGTTCATATTCGCCTCGAAATTGGCTGCGTCTGCGGCACTTGCTCCAGGTAGAATACTCGAAAATGATTTCGAGAAAATAGAAAATACCGAAGGAATAAATCCACTAATTGATGCCAAAGATTGGCTATATGGCAAGGTTGAGCTTACTATTGAACCTAAGAATGTGTGTCGAGTCGTTGCATCGAATGGGCTTCGGATCGATCGTTCATATGCCCCATTTTCGGCAATTCTTATTTCATTTTGTTGGTAGAAAGCAACAGCTTCGCTTTTCGTTAGTGTACTTCCTCCGCCCGAAACAGTGTTTTTGCTCATCAAAGAACCGGCACCAGAAACAATGGCGTTTCCGTAATCTTCGCCTTGAGTGCCTTCTGTTACTATTTTTCCAGCCAACATATTAGGGAGTCCCTCAAGCGCTTTACCGATCACCGCGCCAACTACTTGGTCTAATAGTAAATTAGCAAGAGCGCCGATTGCTGCACCGCTAAGAATCCCAACTCCGGCTTCAACCCAATTCATAGCGTTGCTATTCATAACTTTACATATAGTTCTTGCTTGATTTCCGGTTGCGTTATTTATGGCTGTCCTAATTTTTGTGAAAAATTCAAACATAGCACCAACTGTTCCGACGGTGTATTTGTAAGCCGAATCATCTAATCCGCCTAATTTATCGTTGTATGCAAGCGCGCGCCAACCTTGAGATTCAGTAAAGGATCTTACTTTATTTGCACTTGCCGTACTTGCGAAATATGAAAATGCATCTTCTAATCTTGAGGTTGACTCCTGAGATGATGAGGTGTTAGTCGCTTTTAAGAAAGTGGCGGTTCCCATTATCTTTGCACCTATCATAGAAAATTCTTCTGGGGTTGCGTGACCAGACATTAGTTTATTTGAAAAAGATAAGAAATCCAGCGTGAACTGAGCTAAAGTTACTGCGCGAATAGTTTTAACGCCAATATTTATCATATTACCGACACTATATAATGTACACGGCAATTGAATTATACCGGTGCCGTCAAGAATATTTTTAATATTGTTGGCCTTAGTTTTAATATCTAGAGTATCTGATAGCCCGGTTGCTTTAGATTTAATATTGTCGATGAAATTTTTATTTTTATCAACATTCTCGTTGTAAGCTGCTTTGCTTTTCTTTGTTTCTTCCGAATCGCCATCTTCTTCTGCTTGCTTCTCTTCAGTTTTGAGATCTACATCTCCACCCGTTTTATTGGCTTTTGTGGTCATTTCTTCGTTTAATTCAGCCTCGGTTTTACCTTCATTATTTGGAGAAACTTTAGATAGTCCAAATTTAGATTGGAATTTTGCGGCGACAGAATCAAGAAAGCTGGCAAATTTGCCACTATACGCTTTTTTTGTCGATGATCTAAATTTCGAATTTGTTAATAATGTTTTTCGAAGATTCGTTTCGTCGACCTTAACAACTTCACCATCGATTTCGATGGATATATTTTTGATTCGAGTTTTTCCGGTGGTTGAATCGACTTCGGTTTCGACATTGAAGCCATTTTTCTTTAGTTTTTCGATTTGACTGTCTGACACCGAAGAAAATTTACACGCAGCTTTAATTCGACTACACTGAATGCCAGCGTTCTTTTTTAGCTTATTGGAAAGCATAATTGGAGATCTTGTTTCCAAAATTGAAGCGGCCGAATTTAATTTTTCGGTGATCATTTCTGTTATATGCATTGGCGCTAAACCGACGATAAAAGAACTATAAAGTCCGATTCCTGCGATCGAACCTCCAGCCGTCAAAATGCTGATATATTTAGCGGCTTTTGGAAATTTACCCTTTATTCTAGATTTAGTACTTCCGTTGTTTTGTGCTAAAGTTCGAGAGTTGTGACTTCCGCCTTTTTGGACATTATTTTCCCAAGGAGAACTCTCTTTTTGAAGAATTTTATCTTCTTGTGCTTTTTCGCCAGAAGTTCCTGAATTTTCGAGGTCAGCCAAAGAATTCGGATTGTATCCGTCTTCGCCTCTAATCGATTTGGCTGAATTCCAATTTTGCCCGTTTCGATTTAGATTTTCGCGATTTTCGTCGCTCAAATTGCTAAAATCTTTTTCGTCCATAAAACTCTCAATTTATAAATCTATTTTAACACAAGCTCAAATAAAACTCAAACTTTTCGAAAATAAAACCACCTTCGAAAAGGTGATTTTGGATTAGAATAAATCTCCGGCGTCTATATATCCGTTTGTCATTCCGTTGTCGTTTCTGCGCGACTCTTTTTCGTTTGGATTTGTTGTGATGAGCTTGTGTTCGGTTTCGCTGGCGATAATCTGAATATGAACGTGGTTGCTTCCTGCGAAGAATAATCCTTGCCCGACTGGGAAGTTCGCGAGCCGTTTGCGCTCTTCTTCGGTGAGTTTGAAAACATCGCTCAAAACATCAACTACGCTCGAAGATTGTTTCAAAAGCAACTGCATCGAACTGTTCGAAACGATTGCGCGACCCATTTTCGAGCCCATAAAGTCTTCGACATCCTGCGAAATTGTCGTGAGTCCGAGGTAATATTTTCGGGCGCGTTTAGCGAGGCTGAACAAAAAGTTCGCCGAATCATCATATTGCATCAACTGCCAAGCTTCATCGACGATCAACATTCGCTTTTTTTGGTAAGTTCGAACAATATTCCAAACGTGCGAAAGAACAATATACATCGCCACTGGACGCAAATCGTCCTCAAGATCGCGAATATTAAAGACGACCATTGGGTTATTGATATCAATATTTGATTGTTGCGAAAAAATTCCTGCGAAAGTTCCAGTTGTGTATTTTCGAAGGCGTTGCGCGAGTTGTGGACCAGTTCCACCCATATGAACCAAAGTGTCGTAAAGATTAGAAATGGTCGGCGGAGTTGAGTTGTGCGTGAGCGGATCGGTTGTGATTCCGGCTCGAGCATAAGTGTCGATAAGCGCCTGGTCGAGATCAGCTTCTTCGGCGGGACTCAAACCAATTTGCTGACCGCGAGAAGTTCCGCCAAGCATCAAACGGAAGAGTCCGTGAAGTGTGATGATATTCGCGCGCAAAGCGTTGTCAGCCTCGTCGCTATCAATAACGCGTGGCAAGTCAAAGGGGTTGATTCGCGTGTCAGAGTTCAAACTTAGACGAATATAACTTCCGCCAACCGCGTCGCTGAGCTTTTGATATTCGTTTTCTGGGTCGATAATCACCACATCGGTGCCCATCATCATTGTTCGAAGCGCTTCGAGCTTCACGGTGAAAGATTTACCAGCACCAGATTTAGCAAAAACCACCATATTGGCGTTCTCTAAAGTAAAACGGTCAAAAATCACAAGCCCGTTGTTGTGCATATTCACACCATAAAGCACGCCGTTTTCTTGTGTTAAGTCGGCAGAAGTAAACGGAAACGAAGTTGAAATCGCACCAGTGTTCATATTTCGACGAATTTGCAGATCGTCTTTCATCTGTGGAACTGTCGCATTTAATCCCTGCTCTTGTTGCGCGCTGGCGACTTTCGAAAAAATCATTTGCTGGCCGAGCATTGTTTCGATTTTATTTCGAACGAAGTTGAGCTCGTCCATCGAATCGGCATAAAGCGTAATATAAAATCCGAAACGGAAGAATTTTTCGGCGCCAAGTTGAAGTTGATCACGAAGTTCTTCGGCGTCTTGATAGGCCGCTTCAAGCGCTGGATCACGAGTTTTACCCTTTTCGGAATTGATATTCATCGAAGCTTCGAGCTGAGTAACTTTTCGACGAAGGTTTTTCATCACGATTTCTGTTTCGACAGGATAAATAAACATCGAAATATCGAGAACTTCGTCTGCATTGATAAATCCAGAAAGCCAACCGGTATAAAGCTGGCGAGGATATCCGTAAATATAAAGCGTTTGGCCGTATTTTGTGCCAAGTCGAAAATAGCCCGTGTGAAGTTCGAGGCTCGATGGCGCCATCAAATCTCGAAGAACGGTAATTCCAGTAAGAAAAGCTTTTTCGACATCGGCCTGCTCTTGCGCGCGTTGTTGGGCGGCGATATCGACTGCGGTTTGTTTTTTAGCCATTAAAATTCTCCTTTCGAGTTATCGCCTTTTTTGACATAAAGCGATGCTACGCTGTTAAAATCGCCGAGCGGTTCATAAACTGCTGTGTCTGGATTGTAAAAATTATAATAAAGCTCGCTTAATTCTTTTGTATTGAGCTGAACGCTTTTGATTCCAATCTGGAAAAGTCCGCCAGTTATCGAATCGACGCGTTTTTTCATTTCATCCATTGCAGTGTCCCAAGTTGTTCGATCGATTTTTGTGATGTTTGATTCTGGCTGAGCAAAAATTTTTCCAAAAAATCCTTTGGCTTGCTCTTTGATCTTCGCGGCGTCGCCAGCTGGGAAATATGGAACTACCACAAAGAACGATTTATCCATAATGTTTGCACTTTGAGAAAGATTGTCGATAAAGTTAATGTAGTCTTCCATAAGGTCGCTCAAAAGCATATTGTCTTGATTGCGATTTAAGTCGGCGAGCTTTGTGAGGTAAGGTTCGATGTCGATTCTTTGTGATCGAATTAAAATCTGAATCGGAAAACTCAACGCGTTCAAAAAACTTTGATAAGAATATTCGATACTTTCTTGCTCTCGCTGGCTCATTAGATCGTAGTTGATTGATTTACAAGCAATAACAGCTCGAAAACTTCCATCTTTCATCACAACTAAACCTTCTCGAATTTCGGCGATTTCGAGAGAATTTTGCGTCGAAGCTGGATTTTGAACTTTAGGTTGTTCGCCAGCTGGATTTTGAGTTTGATTTGGAATCTGATTCGGATTATTATTCATATTACCTCAATGAAATTATTATTTCGTCGTTATTTTTTAGATCAATTTCTGCTTGTTTTTCCTTAATTTTCTGAGCTTGTCGCGCGATTGTTTCGACCGAAAGATCTTTTCCTTCGCTAACAAGTCGCATAATTTCGGGGCTAACTTCTTCTTTGATCGGTTCTTGTGACGGTTGTTGCGGAATTTGCGGAGCTTGAATCGGTTGCTGAACTGTCGGTGCCGAATTGATTGGCTGATGCCCGTTTGGCGAAACAACAGATTGCTTCATCGAATTTGGATAAGGATTGTACGAAAGTTGAATATTCTCGAGATCGTCTTGATCGTAATTCGTTTGAGCTGGATTTTCGAAAGATTGAACTTGCGGATTCGAAAAATACGAAGTTTGACTTTGCTGAAAATTTTGTGCTGGCTGATTCGAAAATTGTTGGTTTTGTGCGGGTTGTTGAGTTGGTTGATTCCAGCTCAAAAAAGCATTTTGTTGTTGAAATTGCGCACGCTCCAAAGAATCCGCATAAAGATCGGTTGCATTTGGCGCAGAAAAAGTTTGCGTCTGGATTTGATCGGCGCTCGAATTTGTGTAATCTACTAAATTTCGAGCGGTGTTCATATTTCGAATAATCTGTTGTTTTCGAAAATCGTTGGTGTTTTTTAGCATCGAATCAATTCGACTGGCGCGATCTTCGAAAATATCGTTAGCGTTTCGACTTTCGGCGACAATATCGTTGTGAAGGTTTGAATCTTGTGAAATGGCATTTTTAATCGCCCAACCACCCGTGTCGACAATGTCCGCCAAATAGCTAAATCTCCGCGAAGCTTCGTCGCGACCAATGTTTTTTGTGAGATTTTCGTCGGTGTTAACTGGCGCGGAAATTTCGATCAAATGTTCGATTCCGTCTGGTTGCCAGAGTCGTTTTCGAGGTTTTAGATGAAAACTAAGCACTGCCGCAAGATAAACTTCCATCGGCTGATCTTTTCGAAGTGGTAAAGCTAAAACGACGAAGAAAATTAAAAAAGGCGCAGGAATAATAATTAAACCTGGAAAAATTTGAAAAAGGAAAACGGCAATTGCAGCCAGACCAGCAGCAACCATAAGATAGATAAATTGCCGAAAACTAAACGGCCCGAGCAATTTGTCATCCGCTTCAACATCTTGCGGAACTTTATAAACACTCACTTTGTGTCCACTTCTCCTTTTAACTTATGTTTTTATTATAACATTTTTTCGAAAAAGAAAAAAGCCCCGAAATTGAGGCTTTAAGTAGCTTTTGGCTTTTTCTTGATGTTCGAAAGATCGACATCGATATTTGAAATATTTGGGTTTTGAGATTGAAGCGCCGCGAGAGCTTCGGCTTGCGCTTTTGCGAGCGTAGATGGAGAAAGTGATTCCATGAATGTGTGAATTTCCGAACCTTGGTTGGCTTTGACTTTTGTCGCTAAATCTGTCTGGTTTATGATGTACATATTTTTCGCTGTAGCAATCTGTTGATCGAGTGACATTGGTTGACTCAAAACAACTTTCAAGGTGTCGTCGCTCATCTTGGTTGTAATTTCTGGCGAAGATTTGTCGTGGAAACCTTTTGTTAAGTTTCCGATAACTTGGCTGTACGACACCCCATTAAGAGCCGCCTCGCCAAGGAATGCTCCACCGAGAACTTGCAAATCGTCTTTTTTGTTCTTCGAAATTGCCTCGGCGACTGTTGCTCGAATTTCGTGCAATGATCCTCCAGATTGAGTTTCTCCAAGAAGTTGGAGTGCTTCAGAAATGCTAACTTTGCCCATATATGATTCGACGGCGGCTTTTTTGAGCGTTTTGTCGACTTTCATTTTTACACCGTCTTTTTCGATATAATCAAGCGGTTGGTTTCCTTCGAATTGAACTTTACCATCGTCGTCAATCATTACGCTTCCGTCGGCATTAGTTTTAACTTTTCGACCGTGAACAGCTTCGGCGTAATCTTGATTCGAGAAATTCATACTTTTCATCAAAGAATTAGCAGCTTTGACTTCTTCTTCAGAGAGTTTTGTGGCTTGTTCAAAAGCGCGCGCCAAAGAAATTGTTCGGCCGCTTTCGCCCATTGCGCCCTCGGAGATTCGTTGAAGATTCTCGTCGCGTTTGAGAGTTTCGGCGATGCTGTTGGTAATAACTTTTTGACTATTTTGAGCTGATTCTTTGTATGCGTTTGACTCGTGCATAGCGTTATAAAGTGCAGCTGATGATTTGCCGAGATTTTTCGAAAGGTTTTTGACTTTTTCTTGGTCTATTCCGACAATTTCACCTTCGAGATTAACTTTTAGAACTTCGCGACTAAGTTTTGCCTTAAACTCATTGTAAGACGCGCTTGCTTTTGCATCTGTTTGTGCGCCAATTTCTTTTGCTAAATTATTATTATAGAGAGCGTTGTTTCGTAAGTAAACATGCTCGCGCATAAAAGCACTGTTGGTTTGGTCGGCTTTTTCCATATTTTTTACATCTTTATTGACAAGGCGCTTTCTCTGGTATTCTTCTGCCAAGCTTTTGTTTGAGGTGTGAACGTTCTTTCGCTTTGCTCTTCCGTCATAAAGGAAAGAAGTCATATTTCCGCCTTTTCGAATTCGTTTTTGGACTGCATTCTGTTTGCCTTCTTCGAGGAAATTTTTGGCAGCATCAACTGGACCTTTGTTTGGATTATTGATCATTCCAGCGAATCGACCGAGCAATCCTTGACTCAACTTAATAATTGCTGGCGTAATTGCAAACGGCACGATTTGAACTGTCATTCCAAGAAGAAGCGTAACAATACTTCCGTTTGAATTGGCTATAATTACAGTTCCCGCGAGCTGCGAACCGCCAAAAAGAATCGCCATCAACGGATACATAACAAGCATTGTAGTTAAAGTGTCTTTCCATTTTTCGAACCATTTTTCGGTATTTGGCAAAATATTCGCGGCAAAAGCCAAAGGAGCTAAAAATACAAGAACTGTAATAATCGCTTGTCGCGCTGCCAAAACAACAACCGCCACAAAAACCGAATAAATCACAACAACCAAAACACCGAGTGCTGCAAACGCTAATCCTTGCCAACCTCCTACAGCCGCAAAACCATACCCGAGATAAGCCGTTCCAGATAGAATGGCCGTAGTTAATCCAGCCCAGTTTGGTGCTTGAACTTCGAAACCTTCAGCAACGATATCTTTTCGAATTCCTACGAGAAGATTTTGTAGTTGTGCACCGATAATATTCGAAAGGTCAATAGCGATTGCACAAATATAATAAGAAATATTAATCAAAACTGCCGCCACGATTAACTTCGGAAGAAGTTTTTTGATTCCGTAATTCGAAATTCCAATATTCGTAATTTGAGAATAAATCACGATAATGAAAATTATCACGAAAATAACATTCGCAATATTTCGCATATAATCCCAAACCTGGAACAACCCAGATTTAGATGAAACTTGAAGCGGTTGAGTTCGCAAAAAACTCGATAAAACATCATAAAGTCCATCCACAGCTCCAGCGATTGTGTTTGCTACCATACAAACAATCCAGCCTCCACCACCTTCGATTGCGCAAGAGGTTTTGGATTGAGAAGATTCATCGATACCTTCTCCGGTGATTTTTTCTCCGTTATTAGTTTTTTTGTATTTTCCTAATGTTGAAACATCAAAAGTGTAGTAAGTTCCATCAATCTTATCTGAATCTGTCGAATTAACAATAATCGCCTCGGCTTTTTGTTCTCCATTCGCGTTAGCTGGAGTTTTATAGATGAAAACCGTGCCGTTTTTTAGATCGTTTGGCAGAGATGAATTGTCGGAGCTTTTTGTGAAAGTTTTTCCGCTATAAACAATCGAGCTCTTGTCGGAGCTTCCCCATTTTGCACCATCAAGAGCAAAAACATTCGAAAAATTCATCAAGCTCATCGAAAAAATTGCAAGAAAAATAAAAAACTTTTTCGAAAAGTTTGAAATTCGCTTCGAAATTTTCCCGAAATTGAAACTCATATTGCTTCGATTTTATCATAATTCACCCCTTTTGTCAATTTTTCGAAAGGCTTATTTTGTTAAAACACTTGCGTTTTCTCCGAAAATAAGGTATTTTATAGATATATGAATAAAATACAAAAAATAACTACGATTGCTTCTACTGTGTTCTTTTCTATTGTTTTTGGACATTATGCTTTTGCAGAAGATAAAACAACGGCGATCCTCGATCCAAGCTGGCAGATTGAAGATATTCTTAACTTAATTCTCGGAACTTTAACTGTTGGCGCTTCAATTTTGGCGACTGGCTCGATTATTTTTGCTGGATTTTTGTATATGACGGCTGGTGGAAATTCTGGTCAGGTTCAGCGCGCAAAAACAATGATTTTTAATACAGTGATCGGAATTATCGCTTATGTGTTTATGTGGACACTTCTCGAGTGGTTGATTCCAGGAGGGGTTTTCTAATGAAAAAAGCGATATTTGCGGCGATATTGATGGTTTTTAGTGCGAGCTTTGGTCTTGCGGTTTTCGATTCGAAAGTGGCGAGTGCGGCTTGCGCATCGGACGGAGCTCAGCTTTTTAGTATTCCAGCTTGGTATCGAGGTCTTACAAAGGAAGGTAGTTGCGAAATTAAAACAATATCGAATAAAGACGATGCTGGTGCCAATTCTGTAACTATTCAATCATTTGTTTGGACTGTTATCGGTAATGTTTTTGACGCAATTATGCGTATTGTTGGTGTGGTTGCGACAGGTTATATTATCTGGGCGGGATTCCAATATATGATTTCTGCTGGTGATTCTGGAAAAATGGCAAATGCAAAAACAACACTTACGAACGCTTGTATCGGATTAGTTATTGCAATTGTTGCTTCTGGAATTGTTCAATTAGTAATGGGAGTATTTTAATGATGGATAATTTTTTGATAAAGATTTTGTCGAGTAGCGGATTTGACAAAAGTAAAGTTAAGAATGGTCAAATTACTATTGATACTACTACAAAAAACTTAAGTCTAACAAATATCCTAAACCAAGTTTATATTTGGGCTGGAATAATCTGTGTGATCGTAGTGGTTGTTGCTGGTATTTTTTATGTGATTTCTGCTGGCGACTCTGGAAAAGTTGCAAAAGCCAAAACGGCTCTAACTTATGCGCTTGTTGGGCTTGGTATTATAATTATGGCGTTTACTATTACTAACTTTGTGATTGGAGTTGTGTAAATGAATACTTTTCGAAAAATACTCTTAATTTCGGCAATTTTCTTTTCTCTATTTTCGACTAATTTTGCTTTTGCGAATAGTGCTTGTGATTTAATGCAAGGTAGTGCTGGAGATTCGAGCGTTTGCGATAAATCGAGTATAAATCTAAAAACCACCGCTCGAAACATCATTAATACGCTATTATGGGTCGTTGGGGTCGCGGCTGTTATTATGATTATCTACGGCGGAATCCAATATGTAATTTCTGCGGGCGATTCTGGAAAAGTCGGAAAAGCCAAAAACACAATTCTTTATGCAGTTATCGGCTTGGTTGTTGCAGTAATGTCATATGCTATTGTGAATTTTGTGGTAAGTAATTTATAAAAGAAAGGAAAATATGAAAAAAACATTACTAATTATCGCATCGATTTTAAGTTTAAGCTTTGCTTCCGTGCCGTTTTTAAGCTTGAATAGTTATGCGACGAGCTCTATAAACCAAGTGGCAACCAGTGCTAAGCAACAGGTTCAGCAAGGGATTAACGATGCTGGCGGAACAACAAACACTACTTCAGCTAACACCTTAATTAAAAATATCGTTAATACAATGCTCTTCCTTGTTGGCGTATTATCTGTCATTATGATCATCTACGGCGGAATTCAATATGTAATTTCTGTTGGCGATTCGGGAAAGGTTGCGAAAGCAAAAAACACGATTATTTACGCAATTGTTGGTTTGATTGTTGCGATCTTGTCTTACGCGATTGTGAATTTTGTAATTTCACAACTCTAATATTGACTAAAAATACTCTTGTGATATAATTATAAATAAGAAATAATAAAAAGAAAGGTGTTTCATAAATGAATAATCTAATTAAAAAAATCTCGATTGCAGTTTTTGCAGTTGCTCTATCTGTTTCTGGATTGAGTTTTGTGGTTGAAAACAGTGCTCACGCTATCGGTACGGGTGGCCTACAAAACGGAATGAACGCAGCTAAGACGGAAGATCAACAAGAAAACTTGTTTGGCGATAATGGTATCTTTACAACTATCATAAACATCCTTCTTTTCTTGATCGGTGTTCTAAGCGTGACTATGCTCATTTACGGAGGTATCCAATATACACTTTCATCTGGTGACTCTGGAAAAGTAAATAACGCCAAAAACACAATTCTTTACGCGATTGTTGGTTTGATTGTTGCGATCTTGTCTTACGCGATTGTGAACTTCGTTATTAAATCAATTAGCGGCGACGCTTAATAAATACCAGAAAAACACTTTCGAAAACCTCGAAGGTGTTTTTTTATTTCCTCTAAATAAAAGTAGATAATAAAATCACCCATTTTCGAATGGGTGATTGTTTTTACAAGACTGTGATTTTTTGAACTTCTTGTTTTACTTTTGTGAAGCTAATTGTTAGAATTCCATCTTTTAGCATAGCTTCAACTTCGTCTTCTTTGATTTCAACTGGAATGTTATATGTTCGGCTAAATTCGCCCCAGTAACATTCTTGCGCGTGCCAGTTGGTAATTCCTTCTTGCTCTCCCGCGCTCAAAGTTCCGCTGATTGTCAAGATTCGGTCGCTCAACGAAACATCCAAGTCATTTTTGTTAACACCAGCTGTTCGAGCTTTGATGAAGAATTTATCTTCAGTTTCGTAAGCGTCGATCGCCAATTGTCCAGGAAGTTCATCTTCTTCTTGAGTTTCGATCTCGATAGTGTCTGTTGTAACTTCTTCGACAGCAGGAGTATCGAGTAACTCATCGTCGAAATTGAAGGCAGCCTCAAGTTCTTCTTTCAAAAAGCTGTCATCATTTTGTCTTCTAGCCATTTTTCCTCCACATTTATCCTAAATAGGCTTAAACTTTACTTTATTATAGCGCATTTTTAGTGTATAATCAAGAGGTAAAAAGCATTTTTATGAAGAAAAATTTTTTCACAAGCATTTTGGACTTTTTTGCGCCGCATAGGTGTTATTTTTGTGGGCGAATTGGCGATTTGGTTTGTTTGGATTGTCAAAATCGGCAAAATTTCGAAGTTCAGATTATTCGACGCAAATCAAAAACTCGCCCTACTCGCGAATTTTTCTTGGGTGATCGTGAAGGTGCGCTGGCGAAAATTTTGGACGAGGCTAAATTTAACGGATTGCCAGAAAATTTCAAAATTTTGGCGAATATTTTGACTCAAGCTCTAAAAACCAACGACGAATTCTCTTCTTCGAAAGACGAAATTGCGATTGTTCCGGCGCCGACTTCTGCTCGGCATGCTCGTCAGCGCGGCGTGGCGCATAGTGAATTTATGGCGAAGATTTTGGCGCGAGAACTTGAGGTTGAAGTGGCGGAACTCGTTGGTCGAAAATCGCATTTCGTTCAAAAAGGTGCTTCGGCGAAAGTTCGAAAAAATCAGGCTTCGAAAGGTTATAAAATGCTCGAAAAACCGCAATCCGGCAAGATTTATGTGGTTTTTGATGATATTTGCACAACTGGCGCAACAATTGACGTGATTTCGAAAGTCTTGCGCGATTCTGGCGCTGAAAAAGTCTGGGCTGTTTATTTGATGAAGCAGAAAATTTAATCTATAAACTTAAATAACTTTGAATTTTTACTGAAATTTGATATAATTGAAATATTGGAGAGGTGGCCGAGTGGTTGAAGGCGCACGACTCGAAATCGTGTATGCGGTTTCCCCGTATCGGGGGTTCGAATCCCCCCCTCTCCGCCAGAGAAAACGGTTCGCACTTTGCGGACTTTTTTCTTTTGAAATATATTTTAATCCATTATTTTTTATCAATAAAATACAAAAAGTGATGTTTATTGAATTTTTTGGATTTCATTATTGATAATTGATTTTATTTTTTGATATTTTCCCATTTCTTGGTCGCTAAGCAGGCCGTGTAGATATAAAATTTCAGAAAGCTCAGTTGATTTTAATAGTGAGTGATATTGCATATTTTGAATTTTTTCGAAAGCTTTGTTGTTTTTGCGATCATAGCCTTTTTGAGATAGTTTTGATATGTATTTATCAATCTTTATGGAGATATCTATATAATATTGGCGCATACTTTCAATATTTTTTCTGTCTTCTGGTGATTTAAAGAGCCCTTTATTGTAAAAATCTTTAATGAAGCCACTTATAAGAGGTTCTCTTTCGACGACATTTGTTGCCAGAGATGAATATGCTGATAAATTACTATTTAGGTTACTCCAAGTGGGGTCTATATTTGTAATAGCAACACCATCATTAGTAAAGGTTATGAATTGGTTGTATTTATGACCAGTAGTAGTTTTGGGTTTAGTGGGGTTTATAGCATCCCATGGGTTCTCTCCTAAAACTTCTCGACAATATGTATTAGCAAGGCGAGTTGTTTCTGGATTTTGAAGTTTTTTGAGCGAATTAAAAACAATCATGGTCATATCTGAATAATTCCTACAAACACCAACTGGTGTATATTTATCTTTCAGGAGAGATTTCATTATTTCCAGAGTTGACATTTTATCAGCCATTCCGTGCCTATCGGACATCTCTGAATAGTCATAGTTCTTTAATTTCATAACCACATTTGCGCTTAAAAGCATAGCTTGTCGAGGTGACAGCTCTTTAAGTTCATGAATATCATTAACTTCCGATAATTCCATAAGATCTTTGTCTAACATGCATAATTTTGCTGTAAAATTTGCGACTTCTCGAACAGAATCTTTAGAAACTGAGTTTTGGTATGTTTTAGAACCTTTATCGATAATCTTTTTAATTGCATCTTCAGTATAGTCTTTATGTTTCCCTGATAATATAGTGTTTGCGGGCGATTTTTTGTAAATTTCTTTAATAGAGCTTATCACTGCATTATCAGAACACTCACCAGGAATAACTTGCGGATCGAAATTGTTTTTACTGAAAAAACCAAACTTTGCACCATTATAGAATAATTCTAAATTTGGTTTATTGCCGAAGCTACTAACTTCGATAGATTTATCGTTCTCTTGCGCGGCGTTTTTAAAATTATCTTCGTTAGATTGTGAATTTAAGTTCGGTTTGTTGAAATTTTTCATTTTAGTGTTTATTTTTAATATTTAAATATGCAAATATTATACTATATAATCATTAAAAAGTCAAGATTATCGTTATGGTTTTACGAGAATGTCTCTTCGAATCAAAAAGAGCTCTCATCTCGAAAGCTCTTTTTGGTTGAATTATTGTTCGATGCTCTTCATCGTTAGGTTTATTCGACCTTTTTCGTCGATTTTGTCGAGTTTGACGCGAACTTCTTGCCCTTCTTTGAGAACGTCGGTGACTTTTTCGACGCGCTTGTCGGAAATTTGCGAAATGTGGAGCATTCCGTCGATTCCTGGCAAAATATTCACGAAAGCGCCAAAATCTTTGATCGAAACAACCTTTCCGCGGTAGATTTTGCCAACTTCTGGCTCTTCGACTAAGCTTTTGATCCATTCGAGCGCGCGTTCGATTTTGGCGGTGTCAGCCGCTGCAACAGTAATAAGACCGTCTTCTTTAATGTCGATTTCGGCGCCAGTTTCGGCGGTGATTTTGTTGATCGTTTCGCCGCCTTTGCCGATGATTGCACCGATTTTATCTGGATTAATTTTGAGTTTCTCGATTCGTGGAGCGTATGGCGAAATTTGCGCACGCGGTTCAGATATAACGCTCAACATATGATTCAAGATGTGGTTTCGGCCAGCTTTTGAAGTGAGAATCGCTTGTTCGAGAACCGAAACTGGCAAGCCGTGAACTTTCATATCCATTTGAAGTGCGGTGATTCCGGCGCGTGAACCTGTACATTTGAAATCCATATCGCCCGCGAAATCTTCGGCGTCGGCAATGTCGCTCAAAACATACGGCGTGTCGCCATCCATCATTAGCCCCATCGCGATTCCTGAAACCGGCGCTTTAAGCGGAACGCCGGCGTCCATCAACGCCAAGCAGCTCGAACAAGTCGCCGCCATCGAAGTCGAACCGTTCTGGCTCATAATTTCAGTAACGCTGCGGATTGCGTAAGGGAATTCTTCTTCGCTCGGAAGAACGGCTTCAAGCGCTCGTTGCGCCAAATATCCGTGGCCGATTTCGCGCCGACCTGGACTTCCCAAGCGTCGAGGCTCGCCAACTGTATAGCCTGGTGCGTTGTAGTGATGCATGTAACGGCGTTCAATTTCGTTAAATTCCATTGTGTCGACAAGTTGGCTGTAGCTCAAAGGCGCCAAAGCCACGATGTTCATCGCTTGAGTTACGCCACGGGTAAATAAACTCGAACCGTGCGCGCGTGGCAAAAAGCCAATTTCGCTCGAAAGCGGTCGAACTTCGTCCAAACTTCGGCCATCTGGTCGCTCACCGTCTTCGACGATTCCTCGGCGAACATCTTTATGAATCGCCAAAGTTAGCGCTTCGTCGTATTCGCCACGAATTTCTTCGTATTCTTCGCCGAATTTTTCTTCCATTTCCGCGTGGAATTGTTTTCGAATTTCGTCCAAAAGCTCGTTTCGATGCGGATACGGCTGGCGAATTTTCGAGCCGAGTTTGTCACTCGCCCAGTTTTCAGCCGCCGCCAAAATTTCTTCGTTCGGCAAAATCAACTCAAACTCGCGTTCGTTCAAATAACCCTTCTCAGAATAAACTGCGCGAAGCTCGTTTTGGAGTTTAATCGCTGGTTGGAAGTTTTCGAAAGCCCAAGCGAGACCAGCGATGATTTCTTCTTCAGGAACTTGATCGGCGCCAGCTTCGACCATTGTAATTCCGCTTTCGATTCCAGCCACAACCAAATCTAGCGGTGAATTTTCGCGTTCTTCTGGTGTCAAAAAGGCCTTAAAATCGCCGTTAACTTTGCCGACGCGAAGTCCAGCCACTGGTCCGTCAAAAGGCACGCCCGCCAAATGAAGCGCCGCCGAAGCCGCAATCATCGCGATCATATCTGGTCGAAAATTAGGATCAGCCGAAAGAACCGTCGCCACAACCTGAACTTCTTCGCGATAACCCTTTGGAAAAAGCGGTCGAATTGGTCGGTCAATTAATCGCCCAATCAAAATCGCATCGTCGCTCGGTCGCCCTTCTCGCTTGATGAATCGTGAGCCGGAAATTCGTCCTGTCGCGTAGAATTTTTCTTCGTAATCAATTGAAAGCGGGAAATAATCCAACTGAACTGGCTTATTGCCGAGCTGAACCGTTCCCAAAACAACAGTTTCGCCGTATCGCGCGATCACGCTCGAAGTGCTTCGAAAACCAACTTTGCCGGTTTCGAGAGTTAATTTTCGCCCCAAAAAATCGGTAGAAACAGATATAAAATCTTTACCGTGTGGATTGATAATCATATTTTCTCCTTTCGCCGAATGAGTTGCAGGTTTCGAAATTCGAATCTCTTCAAATCGCCAAATCTACTCCACATTCAGCCTTAAATTTACCTTTTCATTATACCATTTTTGTGGATTTTTCGCAAAAATAAAAGCCTCGAGAGGCTTTTAGGGTAATAATGAACGGAGTTCGAATTTCTCCTTGTTGTGGTAAAAATGGTAAGTTGTGGTTGCTCCATTAGATAAAAATACTGCTACTGACCTGTCTTTTTCGTGCTCAATTTTTTATATGTGTTGGAAGTTTCAAAAAACGCCTTTCATCTTCTGTATTTTTAAATTTTAAATTTGAAATTTTTAGAACGGTTAAATCTTTTGAATCACTCTCGACTTTATAATCACCAGACATTTTATCTGATTCAAAAAAGTAGCCAAGTTGTTGCTCAAAAGTTCCATCTTTATTGATTGAAAGATTTAATGATGCGGTAGATGTTCGCCCTAAAACATACTTTTCAAAAATGCTCCTATTCGCCTGTGAAGAAACTGCAATTACGAGTATGGCAGTAAGAAAAACTGACAAGGTTGCTGCGATAAATATCGGTTTTGCGTTGAGACTATTCATAATATATTTATATTTTACCATAAGCTCGATTTTTTCAAAATATGATAAAATAAAACTATGGAAGATTCAATTTTTACTAAAATCATTCGTGGCGAAATTCCTTGCCATAAAGTTTATGAGGACGAAAAAGTTTTTGCAATGCTCGACATCAATCCTTTGGCGGACGGCCACACTTTGGTTTTTCCGAAAAAACAAGTCGATTTACTTTGGGATTTGGACGAAGAAACTTATCAATATTTGTTCGAAAAAGCTCGCGAAATTGCGCAAAAAATTCAGACTGAAATGAAGCCAATTCGTGTCGGAATGGTCGTCGAAGGCTTCGGTGTACCGCACGCGCACGTTCATTTGGTGCCACTTTACGACAAAAATGTTCTTCAGCTTCATCACGGCTATCCTGTGGAAAAGTCTGTGGAAAACTTGGCGCGCATCGCTGAACGACTTCGAGGATAAAAGAAAAAAGCCCCGCGATTGCGAGGCTGAGGTGCAAATTAATGCACTCGCTTAGTCACCCTAATAAATAGAGTTTGTTCATTAGGAATGATAAGCTGGAATGTGTTGGTATTTGGTTGGTCTTTGACTTCCCATCCCTCTGGTGTGATTAGTCCTCGACCATTTACCATAGTTTGATGCATATAGCTCTCCATCTGGATAGCTACCCCCCAACCGTGATGAAAATGATCCATTACTTGAGCTTTAATTGTAAGCTCTGGGTTAAGCTTTTTCAGTTCGGCAACCGCTGCTTTAGTCGCGGTTTCTTTTGAGATTGCAGCTCGTTTAGCATCTTCGAATTTTTCCGTTGCCATAATTCACCTCCGCGGTTGTGGCTCGTCGTTGCGAGTTTTTCCAATCAACCAAGGTCTATGACTTTGATATAATAACATAAAAATAATAAAAAGTCAATATTTTTGCCAAAAAATCTCAAAAATGTTAAAATATCTCTATGAAGCTAACCGTGATTTCTGTCGGCAAAAAACACGATCGCACGCTCGAATCGGCGATTTCTGATTTCGAAAAACGCTTGAAGTCGCCCTTTTCTTTTGAGTGGCGATTTTTGCCAAATTCGAATTTTGAAGGTGAAAAAGCTCGCGCCGAAGAATCGATTCGGCTCGAAAAACTCCTTGATCGCGACGATTTTGTGATTTTGCTCGACGAACGCGGAAAGAATCTTTCCAGCCCGGAATTTTCGCAACTTTTGAGCGAAAAACTTCCTATAAAAAATGTCAAAATCGTGATTGGTGGCGCGTTTGGCGTTTCGGACGAATTTCGAAAACGGGCGGATTTTGTGTGGAGTTTTTCGAAATTGGTGTTTCCGCATCAGATTGTGCGGTTGATTTTGACCGAGCAAATTTATCGCGCGCAAGAGATCGCCAAAGGTGGAAAATATCATCACGAATAACAAAAGTCGCCCGCGAGCGACTTATTTTTTGAGTTTCCAATCTTCTGTCCAGTTATCGAAGATTGGAAATTTCGATGATTTTTTGCTAATTTTGATTGTTTGTGGGTGTTCGTCTGAAATTTCGAAAGCTGTTTTTTCGCCGTTAACTTCTATGATTGCGAGCCTTCTATTTCGTCCCGAATCATTGAAAGTAACAATTTGTTGAACTTTTATTTCGCTAACTTCTTCGTTGTAACAAAAGAAATTCAAAGTTTTTGTCGATAGGATAAGCAATATTAAAAGCAACAATGCAACTTTTCCAGTGGTATACACCTTGAAACTATAAAAATTCTCTTCCCTCCGGCAATAATACCAAGAGGCGACAATCACTGAAATCAAAATTATGCATAAAATTAAAAATACCATTTTCGCCACCCCTTTCTAAAATCTATTTTTATTTTAACATATTTTTCAATAAAATCAAGGCTAAAAACACTAAAAACAGCGTGGATTTTTTTTGGAGAATGCGATAAAATAGAATTATGTCGAAAAATGAAAAAGAAATCTTGAAATTGCGAAATCTAAAAAAGCGTTTTGGAATTGGCGACGCAGAAAATTACGCGCTTAACGGCGTTGATTTGAGTATCAAAAAAGGCGAATTCATCATCATTATGGGGCCTTCTGGTTGTGGAAAAACCACTTTGCTGAACATTATCGGCCTGCTTGATCGCGCAACCGAAGGCGATTATATTTTGGATGGCCAAAATGTCGCCAAAATGTCACGCCGAAAACACGCCAAAATTCGAAGCGAAAAAATCGGATTTATTTTTCAGAATTTTAACCTTATTCCCCGCTTGACAGTTATCGAAAATGTTGCCTTACCGCTTGTGTATAAAGGTGTCGGAAAAATCAAACGCCTCGAAGCTGCCAGTAAAATTTTGAAGCAATTTCACCTTGGCGAGCGCGAATATTATATGCCGTGGCAACTTTCGGGTGGGCAAACTCAACGCGTGGCGATCGCGCGGGCGCTCGTCAATGAACCTTCGATTATTCTTGCGGATGAACCAACCGGCAACCTCGACAGCAAATCTTCGCACATTATTATGGAAGAACTCGCCGAAGTCCACAAAAAAGGCAACACTATCATTATGGTGACGCACAATCCAGAACTTATGGCTTACGCAACGCGAATTATCACGATGTTCGACGGAAAAATTGACACCGACACCAAAAACCGTTCTTCGAAAAAAGTTTCGAAAAAAGTCGAAGAAGATAAAACTCTCGATAAAATCGAAAAAATCACCGAAAAATTAGACGAAATCAAAGAGGAGCTTGGAGTTTAATATGTTTAGAATTTTCAAAACTCATATCGAAAACGCAATCGAAAGCCTAAACGCCAACCGAATGCGAACTTTCTTGACGATGCTTGGCGTGATGATTGGAATCGCCAGCATCACGGCGATTTTTGCACTTTCTGGCGGGGTTAGTTCGTTAATTTCGAACCAAGTTTCGAGCGAAGGTGCGATGATTGTCGTTCGACCAAAAGAAATCGGCGAAAAGAAAAATAATCTCATTTCGAATTTAACTTCTTCAAAAAGCTTCGTCAAAAGTTCTCTTACCGAAAAAGATCTCGAAATTGTTTCGAAAAATGAACACGTTGTAGCTACAGCTCCATTGGCGAATTTTTCAGCCGTTGTTTCTGGCGAAGGAAACAGCATAACTTCGAATGTTTTGGCGACAACTCCAAATCTCGAAAAAGTCATAAGTTTGCCGATGCGAGGCGAAGATAGCGAATTTATTGCCGAAAGTTTGAACAGTAAAAATGCAGTTGTCGGCTATCAATTTGCGGTGAATTTATTCGGAACGCCAGATGTGATTGGTCGATATTTAAAGATCAAAGATCAGCAATTTTTGATTATTGGCGTCCTCGAAAAGCAAGATTCTACGGTGAATTTTAGCAATGTTGATTTTGATAATTCGATGATTGTGAATTATTCTACAGCCAAAAATATCATTGGCGAACTTCAAATTCAGCAAATTAATGCTAAAATTGATAGTGTAAATAACTTGAACGAAACAGATTCGAAAATCTCGAAACAAATTCTTGACGCTCACAAGAATGAACAAGATTTCGAAGTTTTGTCTGGCGAAGAAATTTCGAAAACTTCGAGCGAAATTGTCGATGCGGCTGGTGTTGTTTTGGCGCTTGTTGCGGGAATTTCTCTCGTGGTTGGTGGAATCGGCATTATGAATATTATGCTCGTAAATGTCAGCGAGCGAACTCGCGAAATCGGCATCCGAAAAGCTCTCGGCGCCAACAATCGTCATATTTTGATGCAATTTTTGACTGAATCGATGATAATTTCGTTGGGCGGCGGAGTGTTCGGGTTTATTCTGGGCTTGGCGTTTTCGTTCGGAGTGAGCTTGGTTTTGCCGTTCAGTCCTTCAATTTCACTAAAAATTACCGCACTGATCGGTTTCATTTCTATCGCTGTCGGGTTGATTTTCGGCGCTTACCCTGCGCTTCGAGCTTCTCGAAAAGACCCAATCGAAAGCTTGCGATATTACAACTAAAAATCAAAATCGCCTTCATTTCGAAAGGCGATTTTTTTGTTCTGGCTTAAATTATTTAACGAGTTCGACTTTGAGTTTTTCGATCAAAGCGACAGGAGTTGGATTTTCATTGTTGAGAATTGCCAAATAAATACTGACGAAATCCGCCAAGATTGAACCCCAAAGCATTTGTTCGAGAACTGTCGCGCCTTTGAGTTCTATGTTTCGAGCGGCTGGGCGCTTTCCGTCGAGAAGCTTATCCGAAATTTCGAATCGTTTGCTAACTCGCGGATGTTCGAAATTACTTCGAAGATTAAAAATCGCGAAAAGTTTTTCGGTTGGCGCACTACTCCAGCCGATAAATTCGTTGTGATTGAATTCTGGATATTCGTTCCAAAAGCTGACATTTTTGGCGTTTTCATTCCAGCTAATTTTCCACTTGTAGGCAACTGGCGAGAACTTTGAATCGCTCAAAAATAACGCGCTTCGACCGGCTGAATGAATTGCGAGCTGTTTTGCGAAATTATGTTCGAGTGGCGTGCTTGAAAGCCATTTTTGCGTTTCGTGTTGAAGAAAATCTGCCGAACGAGCGATTTCTTCGAATTTTTCTGCCGAAACAATTCCGAAATTTACCAAAATTTTTATCAACGCGCGCAAATTGTAAATTACCGCCATTCGAGGTTGAAGACCAGACGGAAGCTTGACGTGCGCGATGTCGTATTGCTTTGCAATCTGTTCGAGCTTGCCGTGAGCGCTGATTGTTGCGATTTGCGCGCCGATTTTTTGTGCTTGATCGAGCGCCGAAAGAGTTTCTTCGGTGTTTCCTGAATATGAGCTTGCAATAACAAGAGTGTTTTTCGAAACGCTTTTTGGTAGGTTATAATCTCGAATAATTTCGAAAGGTTGTGAAATTTCGCTTTCGAGCCATTTTTTAGCGATCAAACCAGCCAACGCCGAACCGCCCATTCCTGCGAGAACAATATTTTTAATCTCTCGTCCGTCGTGTTCTGGGCTCAAAACTTCCGCCTCAAAACGCGTTTGCTTCCACTGTTCAGCTGCCACCAAAAGCGCGTTTTCTGGGTCGCGTTCTATTAAAAAATTAAAATCGTCCAACATTTTCCCACCTTTTCAAAAAATTATCTTGATTATGCTTTTATTCTATGATACAATAAAATTAGTAAAAAGTAAACTAAATTTTAAAGGTGGGCTATGGAAATTGATGTAAATCCAGCAGTAAAGCAGACAGTTAGCGACGATCCAGAACTTGCGAAAGTTTTGGCGGGTGTTAATGCTGCGGCTGCTACAAATGATGAAGAAGAAACAACTCTTCAATATGAAGGTCTTGAACAGCAAATGGCAGAAATCGAAGAACCTTCGGTCGAAACTCCAGAAATTATCGAAGAGCCTGTTGTGGCTCCAGCACCAATTATGAATGTTGCTGGTCTAAATTTGGACGAAATTAAAGTTCACGCGCTTCAAGATTTGCGACCGCTGATCGACAAATTGAGCGTTTCGAATGAAGAAAAATTCGATATTTATCTTCTTCTTCTCCGTTCAAGCGACGACAATACTTTGATTGAGCCAGCTTACGAAGCGGCTCGAAATATCGAAGATGAAACTAAACGAGCAAACGCGCTTCTTGATGTTATCAAAGAAATCGATTATTTCAAATCAAAACATATTGCTTAATCTTTAATAAAAATAAAACTGCGATTTCGTTGCGCAGTTTTATTTTGGATAAATTGATTTCAGAGCATTAAATTCGCCCCAAAGAGTTTCGTTTGTAAATGTGAAGACCACGCTCGCAACCACAATTATAAACGCGAAATACGCTAAGGCTACATTTTTTGACTTTTTGCCAAATTCGCGCTCGAATTCTCGACCTGTTTTTTCGGCTTTTCGTGCTAAATAAAGTGTAAAAACCTGCGCTGGAAAAAACGAAAAAAGCAAAAACGCCATTATTACGGCAATCCAGCCGAGCGTGCAAACTTCGTTGTTGCGTTTGTGTTTTCGAACCGCCAAGAACGAATCAATTCTGGCTTGTTCGGCGATTTCATCTGGCGTTTTGGTGGAATTTTCGCCGTTATTTTTAGCTTCGGGATAAACTTTCTTCGAAATTTCTTCGGGCTTCATAATTCAATTTTATCATAAACGCTTAATAAAATTCATAAAAAATGGTAAAATATAAGAATGAAAATCTTGGGAATTGAAAGTACTTGCGACGAAACCGCGGCGGCCGTGGTGAGTTTTGATGGCGAAAAAATCTCGCGTACTTCCAACCCAAGAATTAACTTGCTTTCGAGCGTGGTTCATTCGCAGATCGACATTCACGCACAATTCGGCGGCGTAATTCCAGAGGTAGCGGCGCGTTCGCACATCGAATTTGTCAATCCTGTGGTGAACGAGGCACTCGCGAAAGCTGGTGTTTTGTGGAGCGAAATCGACGGCGTGGCGGTGAGTTTTGCGCCGGGTTTGAACGGTTCGCTTTTGGTTGGAAATCTTGCTGCCAGTACCTACGCCGAAATTTTCAACAAACCGTTCTTCCCTGTTCATCACGTCGAAGCGCACGTTTATGCGAACTTTTTGAACGAAAATCCGCCAGAATTTCCATTTTTGGCGTTGGTTGTGAGCGGCGGACATTCGCAAATTGTGCTGTTTCGTGGTCACAGCGATTTTGAGATTTTGGGTGAGACTCAAGATGATGCGGTTGGCGAGGCTTTCGACAAGGTTGCCAAAATTCTCGGTTTGCCTTATCCTGGCGGTCCGGCGATTTCGCGCGCGGCTTTGGCTGGCGACGCTTTCAAGTATAAATTGCCAAAAGCGCGACTTCCTGGCGAGTACGATTTTAGTTTTTCGGGCTTAAAAACAGCTGTTTTGCGCGCGGTTCAGGCAGAAGTTGGCGTGGATTTCAACTTTCCTTCTTTTGAATTGGTAGCGAAACTAACCGAGCAACAAAAAAATGATTTCGCGGCGAGTTTTCAACGAACAGCGGTCGAAACTTTGGTTGATAAGCTCGAAAAAGCTGTCGAAAATTTCGCACCAAAAACAGTAGTCGTGGCTGGTGGCGTGGCGGCGAATTCGGCACTTCGAGAAGAAATGAAGAATCGCCTTTCAGGAAAAGTTGCGGGCGAGTTGATTTTTACGCCGATGGAATTTTGCACAGATAACGCCGCGATGGTTGCGACGCTTGGCGTTTTTCACGCGCTGCTTGGTGAAGCAAAAAATCCGCTCGAAATGGAAGTTCGCCCTTCGCTTTCGATGGAAAACGCGAAGTGGATCGAATAATTTTACTAATCAACTGTTGTTTTGTGGTTGATTTTATCACCAGATAATGTTAAAATAGAAAAGCTGGAGAGGTGGCCGAGTGGTTGAAGGCACCGGTCTTGAAAACCGGCATGCGGTAAAACGTATCGAGGGTTCGAATCCCTCCTTCTCCGCCAAATAAAGAGCTTCGTAAGAAATTGCGGAGTTTTTTATTTTGTTGCGCAAACAAAAAACCTCTTCGAAAAACGAGAGGCTTTATATTGTTATTTTTCGAAAAGCTCTTTGGCAACTTCGCGGGCAATTTCGGAGTCGTTCCATGGCACTTTTTCGCCATCGATCACGCGGAAAACTTCGTGACCAAGACCAGTGATCAAAACTATGTCGCCTTTTTGCGCGATTTGGAGTGCTTTTTTGATAGCCTCACGCCTGTCGGCGATTTCTTCGATGTGTGCGGGGAGTTTTTCGCCCATTCCTGATTTGATTTCATTTCGAATTTGCTCGGCATCTTCGGTGTAATTTTCTTCATCTGTTAAAATCACACGGTCGGCGAGCCGTTTGGCGATTTCGCCCATAATCGGACGCTTGGCGCGATCGCGATCTCCACAAGCGCCGAAAACCAAAATCGTGCGACCTTTGGTGATGTTTTTCGAGGCTTCGAGAGCTTTTTCGAGACCGTCTGGCGTGTGTGCGTAATCGACAATCACTTCGAAAGGTAGATTTTCGACGGCGCGTTCAAAACGACCAGAGATTTCTTCGAGATTTGCCACACCTTCTTGAATATCTTCGAGAGAAATTCCAAGCAGATATGCGGCAGAAATCGCGGCGGTCATATTGTAAACATTGAATTTTCCGGGCAAGTTCGTCGCAACTTCGAGTTCAACATTGTTGTCGATGATAATTTTTGCTTCACTGCCTTTTTTGTAGAGCTTCGCGCCGACAATTTTAACTTCTGCTGAATCGTTTGTTCCGTAGGTGATTTTTTGCTCGCTCGCGTCGAATTTATTGAAAAAATCGAACCATTCATCATCAGAATTCAGCACGATGAATTTTGGCTGATTTGCGAAAAGTTTAGCCTTGGCTTCGGCGTAATTTTCCATCGTTTTGTGATAATCGAGGTGGTCTTGCGTAAGATTTGTCATAATCGCCATTTCGAAATCGACACCAGCGAATTTGTGCTGATCAAGCGCGTGGCTTGTAGCTTCGACAAGTGCGAATTCGACATCTGCCGTCGCCGCTTGCTTGAAGAATTTTTGAAGTCGCGCAACGGTTGCTGTTGTCGAATTTGTGTCGTTGACAGTTTGCTCGCCGTCAATTTCGATATTCGCCGTCGAAAACATCGCAGTTTTATAACCGGCTTCTTTCAAGATTTCGTTTAAAAAATTGATCGTCGTGGTTTTGCCGTTTGTTCCAGTCGCCGCGATTACGCGAAGTTTTTTTGCTGGATTTCCGTATCTGGTGGCAACAACTTTGGCGCGTCCTTTTCGATAGTTTTCTTCAAGGAAATGCACCGCACCGCTTGGCAACATTTTGCGCGCGGTTTTTGCTATTTTATTCTTAATGCTCATACTTTTATTATAACATTTTTCGATAATAAAATCGAATTTTGCGAAAACATTGTGCTTGTGCTATAATAAAGTTATGAATTTCGATCGAGAAGAAAACCAAACGCCAAGAATTACCGGCTTGCCTGAGCAGAATTTTGAAGTTCCGCCACAGGGATTTTATGTTCCCGAAAACCAAACTTCGAACTATTCGAATTTTAATCAAACCGAAAGCCAGAATTTCGAAACTGCGCAACAAGTCGATCCGTTCACTCCTCCGCAGTTTGAGGAAATCAAAACGCCGGAAGGCGATGATCGACAAGCTGAGCAGAATTTCGAAGAACGAGAAATTGCTAATTGGCACGCTCCAGATATGATTATCGGCGAAAAAAGCAAGCGTTGGTATTTTGCGTTTTTTGTTGTTGTGGCGATTTTTGTGGTTGCTTCTCTACTTCTCCAGATGTGGAGTTTTGCCGCGTTGATTGCGGTGGCTTCGGTGGCGATTATGGTGACGCGACGCGAATCAAATCAAAGCACGGTTTCTTATTCTCTTAGTACGCGCGGAATTTACATCGGCAATCATTTTCATCCGTACGACGAATTTCGTTATTTTGGCGTAATTCAAGAATCTGCGATTTATTCGATTGTTTTCGTTCCGAAAAAGCGTTTTTCTCCTTCGACTTCGATTTATTTCGACAAACAAGATGGCGAAAAAATCACCGACATTATTGGTCAGCGTTTACCGATGGAACAGATTAAACTTGATATTATCGATCGAATTATTCGAAAAATTAACTTATAAAATATTTGATTTTTCGAAACTTATCTGATATAATAAATTTATTCACGTCAGTGAAAGAACATCATAATTTATGCTACGAAAGTAGCGTTTGCACCTGTAGCTCAGCTGGATAGAGCGTTGGCTTGCGGAGCCAAAGGTCGTAAGTTCGAATCTTGCCAGGTGTACCAGAGAAAAAGCGTCAAATTCTTGGAGTTTGGTGCTTTTTCTTTTGTTTGCATTTGATTTGGGCTGATTTTGTGAAACTAAACGCCCGTCGAACCATAACCGCCTCGATTACGATTGGTTTCGGAAAGGTCTTCTGTGATTTCGAATTGCGGAGTTTCGAATTTGGCGAAAACCATCTGGGCGATTCGCATTCCGTGAGTGATTTCGAATTCTTCTTGCCCGAAATTTACTAAAAGCACACCAACTTCACCGCGATAATCGCTGTCGATTGTGCCAATTCCGTTGATGATCGAAATGCCGTGCTTGATAGCAAGACCACTTCGCGTTCTAATTTGAGCTTCGAAACCTTCGGGAATTTCCATCGAAAAACCGAGCGGAATGATTTTTCGCTCCATTGGTTTTAGGGTGATTTTTTCGGCAAGGCAGGCAGATAAATCCGCTCCAGCCGAGCCAGAAGTTTGAAATTCTGGCAAAATGGCTGAATTGTTTAGCCTTTTGAATTTAACTTTCATTATTTCCCCTTCTTTAGTTAGTTTGTCTAAAACTCCGCCCAACTTTTGCCGGTTTTTACGTCAACTTTTAGTGGAATTTTCAGTTCTGGCGCGATGTTTTCCATTTCGGTTTTGAGAATTTTGGCGATTTCTTCGGCGTTTTGCTCTGGCGCTTCAATCAGAATCGAGTCGTGAATTTGAAGAATCTGCTCGCCCAAACCAGCTTTCGTGATTTTTTCATCAATTTTCAACATCGCGCGCTTCATCAAATCGGCTTCGGTTCCCTGAATCGGCATATTCGCCGCCGCGCGCTTGGCCGCCTCGCGCACCATAAAATTCGGCGATTTCACATCTGGAGTTGGTCTTCTTCGACCATAAAAAGTTTCAACAAAGCCTTCGTTTTCGGCTTGAAGTAGGACTTTTTCGATATATTTTTGAATTGGTTTTCGAACTTCGAAGTAGTTTTCGATGAAATTTTTCGCCTCAAAAAAGCTGGTTTTGAGTTCATTCGCCAAACGGTGTGCGCTCATTCCGTAAAGCACGCCGAAATTGATAGTTTTTGCTGCGCGACGCTGGTCGGCGGAAACTTGTTCGAGCGGAATTTTGAACATTTCGGCGGCGGTTTTTTGGTGAATGTCAGCGCCACTTTCGAAGTCGGCGATCATTTTTTGGTCATCGGCAAGAACAGCCGCCAAGCGAAGTTCAAACTGCGAATAATCAGCCGAAATCAAAATTTTACCCTTCTCCGCTACAAATCCAGCGCGAATTTTTCTGCCAAGTTCGGTGCGAATCGGGATATTTTGAAGATTCGGATTGGTCGAAGAAAGCCGGCCGGTGGTCGTGGTGTCCTGATGAAAAGTGGAATGAATGCGATTTTGCGCGTCGGCGAGCTTCGGTAAAGCGTCGATGTAAGTGTTTTTCAGCTTCGAAAATTCACGAAATTCCTCAATTTTGGCGATAATCGGGTGAAGTTCGCGCAATTTGTCGAGCTCTTTTTGACCTGTCGAAAAACCAGTTCGCGATTTTTTGATGCCTTTGGTCGGTAGTTCGAGCGTTTCGAACAGAATTTTCGAAAGTTGAAGCGGGCTGGCGACGTTGAATTCTTGGCCGGCAAGCTCAAAAATCTCGGCTTCGAGTTTGGCGATTTTTTCGCCGAAATCTTGACTTTCGCGCGCGAAAAATTCTCGGTCGATCTGAACGCCAGCCCTTTCCATCTTAAACAAAACTTTCGCCAGCGGAAAATCAAGTTCTTCGGCGATTTGGCGAATTTTTGGTAAGTTTTCGAGCTGTTTTTGTTGTCGCTCGAAAATCGCAATCATCGCCGAAATTCGAACTTTCGGATCGTTTTCGTCGAGATTTTCACCAAAAATCCCGCTCAAACTTTTGTCGCGAATTAGCGCATTTAGCAGAAATTCCATTTGCGAAACATCATAAATTTCGCCAAAATTCGGCTCGATTTCGGCATTTTTTATCGCGTGAAAAGTGTTTTTCGAATCAAAGAAAATCGCTTTCGAACTTCGAATTTGCTTTTCGAAATTCCCCCAATCGTTTTTCGAAAATTCCGCCAAGTTTTTTCCGTCCGAAATTGTGAACAGATCATCTTGAAAATCGACAAAAATCTCGCTTGGATTTTTCGAGAAAATTCGTTCGGTTTTAATTTCTGGAAGAATTTCGAGGTTCGAAGTTGAATTTTCGAAATCTTCAAATAAATTCGCCTGCAAATTATCTTTCTGACCAGTTTTCATTTCGGCAGGAATTTTTCGCACCAAAGAGTTAAATTCGAGCTTTTTGAGCGCGTCCAAAACGGCTGAATAATTGAAATTATGAATGTCGGCGGCGTTCAAATCGAGCTGAACTGGCGCGTCGAGCCAAATTTCGGCGAGTTTTTTGCTCATAAA
>JBAQCW010000011.1:0-3277 GCA_049294455.1 Candidatus Nanogingivalis sp.
GTGCTATTATGAAATTATGACCGAGCGGCAAGTAGCAATTCTGACGGCAATCATTGAACAGTATGCAGAAGTGGCAGTTCCTGTGGGAAGTGTGACTTTAGCGAAGCTGTTTGGTGTGTCATCGGCCACCATCCGTTCGGAAATGGCGCGACTAGAGGAGTTGGATATGATTCATCAGCCCCACACTAGTGCTGGACGTGTGCCGACAGATAAGGGTTATAGGTTCTATGTCAATCGTTTGACGGAAGCAGAAGCTGTTGAGGTACCACATATCGATCGCAGTGCGAAAGCGATTGAAACACGCGTGCAGACACATGTCGACCGGGCAGACCGAGCTATTCGAAGTGCTGTCGATAGTTTAGTGGAGTTGACTTACAATATGGGCTTGGCGACTATTGGCGATGAACTATATCTGAGTGGTATGAGCAATCTTTTTTCACATCCGGAATTTGCTGGTGGCGTACATGCACAGGAAGTGGCTAGGCTTATCGACAACCTCGAACCATGGCTTCGTGAGGCGGTGCCACATCAGCCACTTAATGTCTATATTGGCAGTGAAAACCCCATCGGCAAATCGTCTGGTGCTTGCTTGATCATCAGTCGATTTCGTTCACCGTATTCAAATTGTAGTTATATTGGAGTTCTCGGGCCAACTAGGCAGGACTATGCTAAGACAATGAGGCTGGTTGCATACACCGGGACATTATTAGAGGAGGTTTTATAAGTGGCAAAGACAAAAAAGCAAATTGAGCTTGAGCAGCAAATTAGTGAATTAACAAAGGACTTGCAGCGACAACGAGCGGATTTTGAGAATTATCGAAAACGAGTTGAGATAGAGAAAGACCAGGCAAAGCAAGCAGGGAAAATTCAGGCTGTCTATAAGTTACTGCCTGTGATTGATACCATTGATCGAGCGGTTGCCAACGTGCCGGCCGAGCTTCAGGGTAATTCCTGGGCCGATGGCGTAGTGAAATTATCTAAAAATCTTGAGAAGATGACCGGCGAATTAAAGCTAGAGAAGATTGTAATTGTTTCTGGCGAGACATTGTTTGATCCAGAGTTACACGAGGCTATCCAGATGGACGAGGAAGCTACCGGTGATCAAGAGGTTGTTGATACTGAAATGCAAACAGGCTGGAAATTAGAAGGCACAGTTATTCGGCCATCAATGGTTCGGGTTACTCGAAAATAGACTTCTTGACGCTAGTGGTATCTAGTAAATCAATTCCGAGTGGTGATACTGCTTCTTGAGGTGATATTTTAAATATTTTTTGCTATTAGATGATCTGCTCACTGCTGTATTGAAGAACATATTTCGCCCTACAGTGACTCTGGCATTTTGTGGCACATCGCCAGTATCTGGTATTAAATAAATAGATTATTAGCACTCGCTTGACATGAGTGCTAATTTTATATACACTAAAAGTATTGGCACTCACAGCCAAAGAGTGCTAAAATATATACAAGAAATATGAACACTTAATGAAAGGGGATATATCTATGGGAAAGATTATCGGAATTGACCTTGGTACAACTAACTCTGCTTTCGCCTACATGGTAGCGGGTAAGCCAGAGGTAATTGCTAACGCCGAGGGCAATCGAACGACACCTAGTGTCGTCGCAGTAAATAAAAGCGGCGAACGCCTGGTTGGTCAGGTGGCGCAGCGCCAGCGTGTTACAAACGCAAAAAATACGATCTATGGCGTAAAGCGTCTGATTGGTCGCAAATTTGAAGATAAAGAGGTCCAAAAAGACATCGACATTATGCCGTTTAAGATTGTTAAGAAAAATGGCGGCGTAGCAGTCGAGATGGGCGACAAAGAGTATACACCAGAAGAGGTCTCAGCAATGATTCTGTCAAAGATCAAGGCTGATGCGGAAGCGTTTCTCGGCGAGAAGGTGACCGAGGCTGTCATTACAGTCCCCGCCTACTTTGACGACTCACAGCGCCAGGCAACCAAAGACGCTGGTAAGATCGCTGGACTTGAAGTTAAGCGAATTATTAACGAACCAACTGCTGCGGCACTAGCTTACGGTCTAGATAACGCCAAAGAGGAAAAGATCGCCGTGTTCGACCTTGGTGGTGGTACATTTGACGTCTCTATCCTAGAGCTGGGCGACGGCGTCTTTGAGGTTAAGTCAACTAATGGTGACACGCACCTGGGTGGCGAGGACTTTGACAATGTTATCGTTAATTACTTTATCGATGATTTCAAGAAAAAAGAAGGCATCGACCTTAAGAAAGATAATGCTGCAATGCAGCGACTTAAGGACGAGGCTGAGAAGGCCAAGAAGGAGCTATCGAGCACCAGCGAATACGAAGTCAACATTCCATTTATTACCGCTGACTCTGACGGCCCTAAGCACTTCGAGCTAAAGTTGAGCCGTGCGAAGCTTGAGGAGCTGGTATCTGATCTGATCGATCGGTTAGCTGGCCCTGTCGAGAAGGCTCTGAAGGACGCTAAGTTAAGCGCCAAAGACATCGATGAAGTTGTTTTGGTAGGTGGAATGACCCGTATGCCAGCGGTTGTCGACAAGGTTAGGTCGATATTTGGCAAAGACCCAATGCAGGGTGTTAACCCAGATGAAGTTGTGGCAGTTGGAGCTGCAATCCAGGGTGGTGTTCTGGCGGGTGACGTCAAGGACGTGCTGCTACTCGACGTAACCCCGTTGACTCTAGGTATCGAGACGGCTGGCGGTGTTCGTACGGCAATGATTGATCGCAACACTACCGTGCCGACTTCGAAGTCTCAGGTATTCTCAACTTATGCTGACAATCAGCCACAGGTTGAGATTCACGTTCTGCAAGGTGAGCGCGAGATGGCGGCCGACAATAAGAGCCTGGGTACTTTCCTGCTTGATGGAATTGCTCCAGCGCCTCGCGGCGTGCCGCAAATCGAGGTTACATTTAGCCTGGATGCAAATGGTATCCTTAACGTGACCGCCAAGGACAAGGGTACTGGTAAAGAGAACTCAGTAACTATCCAGGATAGCGGCAACATGTCCAAGGAAGATATTGAAAAGGCTCAAAAAGAGGCAGAACTTCATGCTGACGATGACAAGAAGAAGCGTGAAGCTGTAGAGTCACGAAATACACTCGAAAACGCTATCTACCAGGCAGAGAAAATGCCAAGTGAGTATAAAGACAAGATCTCCGATGAAGATAAGAAGACTATCGAAGACGCTGTTATTGCTGCCAAGAAAGTCAAGGATGACGACAAGTCAGACAAAGATGATCTAGAAAAGGCAGCCAAGGAGCTGACGGATACAATTATGC
>JBAQCW010000012.1:0-2098 GCA_049294455.1 Candidatus Nanogingivalis sp.
TATTATTTTTGTCCAGAATCTGACAGTATTGCCAAATCACTAGTACGACGAGTCAATATAGACATCTCGTGCGATAAGAAGACCCTTTTCTGAACCTTATTCAAAAGCATGCAAGTCCCCTCAAAACCGTCTCATCCGACCCCTATTAGGACGTGCCACTTTCTGTCTTATCGCTATACAACACTTTTCACTTTCTTCGTGACCCTCCCTTGACTCGTCTGCTATCCTAGCCCCACTTGCTTATGTGCCCATCCATGGGTCGTCTAAGACAGCAAGAAGAAAGGAGGAGACGCTATGAAGAAGCGTACAAACAAACACAGTAGGCACGTCAGCAACCGTAGCAAGCAGGGTAAGCGTGGACGACCGTCAATGTCAGGCAATGTCCAAATTGAACCAGCTCATGTTTCGCAGCTCGATCTCACCAAGCTGGCTCATGCTCTTGAACAGTACTGGAACTACCTTAGATCAGCGGACAGAGCTAAACTGTCGGCAAAGTAGGCGTAAGGTTGGTGACTGTAGACCGTCCAACTCACTAGTCATCTCACGTATCATGTCACTACTGGATACAGGGGCGAAACACCCCCGCATGTCCACGGTTGAGCCAGCTGACTGATGTTCTCCTTTAGGAGAAACATATGTACGTCCGCGTGGAGGCACAGGGGTAGTCTGTATGGACGGAGCTGGCTTGATCCCTGCTAGCGGTAGATGAACAGAGAGCGAACACTCGTAGAGTGTCTATCTGGTGGCTACTGAGCAGTCCAGCACACAGCAAAGATATATCAAGTAAAGGTGGAAATATAGCGGTAACGAGGCATGCAGCACAATATTGCAAAACCCCTCAAGAAACCACTGGACTTTCCATCGAAAGGACGCATTAATAGGATGACCTATCAAATAATAACAGAGGTAGCGAATAGCTATCTCGACAATATCAACGTAATGAACAGAAAGGAGAAAAACAACTATGAACACATTACTACTACAAAGCATGGAACAGGTTGCCTCGCCAGCCGAGCGACCACGCATGGCAGTCACGTACATTCGTGTCTCTACCAAGCGTCAGGCTGAGAAAGGTGGAATGGATGAGGGGTTCTCAATCCCGGCTCAGCGTGAAGCCAACCAACGCAAAGCCGAGAGTATGGGAGCATATATCGTTAAGGAGTTTGCCGACCGTGGAGAATCTGCCAAGACGGCTGACCGACCAGCCCTGCAAGAAATGCTGGAATACCTCATGACCCATAGAGTGGACTATGTTATCGTGCACAAGCTAGACCGTTTGGCTCGTAACCGCTCGGATGATGTCGAGATCATGAATGTGCTGAAGAAGATGAAGGTGCAGCTGGTGTCGACCATGGAAGCCTTTGACGATTCGCCCTCAGGTAACCTGATGCATGGCGTGATGAGCTCTATTGCAGAGTTTTACAGCAACAACCTTGCACAAGAAGTGAAGAAAGGTATGTGGCAAAAGGTGCAGAGTGGCGGCACACCGTCAAAAGCACCGCTTGGCTACAAGAATCTCATCACGAGGGATGAATTAGGACGAGAGGTACGAACCGTCATTGTCGACGAGGAGCGAGCGCCACTTATCCGTAAAGCTTTTACCCTGTATGCCACAGGAAGCTATACCGTCAAGCAACTCGCTGAGGAACTGGTAGCAGAGGGGCTGACAACGGCTTCAACGCCACGTATAGCCTCAAAGCCAGTGACGCAAGCACGGATGAATACCATCCTAATAAACCCGTACTACAAGGGACTGGTGAAATACAACGATGCCTACTACGATGGCAGTCATCCAAAACTCACCAATGAGGCGACGTGGCAAAAGGTGCAGGAGATAATGAAGAGCCATCGCCAAGGCGAGCGAACTCGTAAGCATCCGCACTTCCTGAAAAGCACCGTCTGGTGTGGGTCGTGTCACGGCAGATTGCTCGTGCAAGTATCCCGTAGCTCAACAGGTGAGCTGTACCACTACCTGATGTGTGGCAACCGACATGCTAAGCGAAACAATTGCCAACAGCGGTCAGTACAAACCGATGAGGTAGAAAAGCAGATAGAAGCCTACTATCGCACCGTACGACTGAGTGATACCGAGAAGGAA
>JBAQCW010000013.1:0-5762 GCA_049294455.1 Candidatus Nanogingivalis sp.
GTTTAGCTGGTTTCATTGGCATGGGTAGCTCTCCTTTCTGTGCAAAGTAAAAGCCCCCGAGGATTTTTCTCCACGAAGGCTTGGTTGGTTATAGTTTTTTCATACTACCATTATACTAGCTTTTTGAATGGACGCAATATGACATCGTATGCCAAGGTGTGCCAGAGTGTGCCAACTTTACTTTGGAATAACAAAATGCTGTAATGCTTGGGCATGGATGCGATGCGTTGACCTTAAAGAATAGTTCAATTGGTTGGCAATCTCATCCCAACTACTGCTGTTAATGTATCTCGCCCGAAGTACAATCCGCTCATCAATGCAGGGCAACTCATCAATCGCAGTAGAGATTTCCATCTTCAACGTGGAAAGGTAATCTTCCTCACGTTTAATCTGATCATCAACCTCTTGTTTTCTGAGCAAACAGCGGACGAACGGTGCTTCAGTATTCTTGTTTGGACTTGAGATATGCTCTCCATATTGCACACCCTGAACTGACTGAGATTGCAATTTCAATTGTTGTGACTCAATTCTAAGTAAGTCAATATGGTGTTTTATACCGTCTGTCTGTTTTAAATATTCTTTTACTTCCACGTTATTCTCCCTCCAATCTTGCCTTGACGGCATCTATCAAACTTGCTTGGGTTTTATCTTTCAGTTTCAAAGCCAACATCACGTCTTCATCAATCGTATCCTTGGCGATGATGTGATGAATGACTACGGTATCATTTTGCCCTTGCCGCCACAATCTAGCGTTGGTTTGTTGGTAAAGCTCAAGGCTCCACGTTAAGCCGAACCAGACAAGGGTTGAACCTCCTGCTTGAAGATTGAGACCATGACCCGCACTCGCCGGATGAATCACGGCAATAGGAATCTCGCCCTTGTTCCACTCATCAATGTCGTCCGCTGTCTTAATTTGACGAACCTTGAACCGCTCTTTGATTCTCTCAAGATCGTGTTGAAACCAATAGGCGATAAGGATTGGCTTGCCGTTGGTTCCTTCAATCAAATCTTCCAAAGCATCTAGCTTTTGGTCATGGATGTGGTGGCTGACGTTGAACTCGTCATAGATTGCTCCATTCGCCATCTGCAGTAGCTTATTAGAAAGAACGGCTGCGTTGGCGGCATCAATATCCGCGTCTTTGAGTTGTAGCACCAAGTCTGCCTTGAACTTGTCATACTTGAGCTTCTCAACTTCGCCAAGAATGACTGGTACTTCGTTGATGACTAACTCTGGCATATCTAAGAAATCCACCGACTTCATGGAAATGGTGATGTCCGAAATCTTGTCATAGATTTCTTGTTCCGCATTCTCCCTTGGTTTCCAAGAATAAATCTGGAGACCATTCCGTTTGTCAGGTAAGAAATACTTATCTCGATACCTCGAAATGTAATATTCCAAGCGCTCACCCATATCCAAGACCTTGAACTCCGCAAACAAATCCATAAGACCATTACTTGAAGGTGTGCCGGTCAAACCAACGATGCGGTCAACCTTATGGCGAACTTGCATAAAGCTCGTGAACCTCTTTGCCTTATAGTTTTTGAAAGACGACAGCTCATCAATCACTACCATGTCAAAGTCGAAATCAAATCCGGACTTCGTAATTAGCCAATCCAGGTTTTCTCGGTTAATCAGATACAGGTCAGCTTTCTTCCAAAGTGCCTCTTTTCGTTGCTTGGGTGTTCCAAGAACCACGGAAAATGTAATATCTTTTAAGTGATCCCATTTCTCGATTTCGTTTGGCCATGTCGATTGGGTTACTCTAAGAGGAGCCACAATCAAAACCTTCTTGACCGAAAAGTCGTCATGCATCAAATCCTTAATGGCAGTCAGGGTGGTTACAGTTTTTCCTACCCAAGCCCATATCAAGGAATAAGGCAGAGATCTTGTTGTTCTTGATATGCTCAATCGCAAATTTCTGGTATTCATGTGGTATGAACTTCATCGGGCATCACCTCCAATCTTTTCTATCAATGCGGGTATTTGTTCTACCCCGTCCAACACAAAGCATTTATATCCAAGATAAGTAAGTTGCTTCATGCGATAAAGCTGTAAGGCTCTTAGCTTCTTGTTCGGTGCTTTCACCTCAACAAAGCCCATCTTGCCATTTGGCATAAGAACCAACCTGTCAGGCACTCCCGCCAGCCCAGGGGATACGAACTTCGGACAAATTCCACCTTTTGCTTTTACCGCCTTAACCAAGGCTTGTTCCACTTGCTTTTCTCTCATAGCCACACCGTCATATAGGCAAAGTAGGCATCACGCAAGACTTCAAGATGTCCTTCGTTGGTGTGGTGAATCATCAGATATGCGACTTGCTTTTCGAATGACTTTTTCCAAGGATAGGTCACATCATTTGAGGCAAAGTCGTAAAATGCATCAAAGCTCGCATTACGCTTGCCGATACCAATTTCTAACCATTGTTTAAATTTCATTTTGTCTGCTCCAATCTGCAGTTATGTAACCCCATGTACCCTTTTACATAAACTTTATATAGGTCTTATTTTTTTACCTTCTAAGAAAAGTTATATAAAGACCTACATAGGGCTACATTTCTGCTAAAAATCAATTATTCAAAAACTCCGAAACAAGACGGATACCATAAACGGTGACACCTTTAGTGGTACGCTTGCGTTCGATTCCTGCCGCTTCTAAGGCAGCATAAAAATCTGCTGTACTTCGGGCATACTCGCCTGTCCTTAAGCAAAACGCCCGATACTCTGAATACAACTCACCCGACTTTTCAGTGTAGGTCTTATCAAGTTCACAACACTCATCAAAAAAGTGTCCTAACCAGTCATTTGCAGATTTGTATTGTTTTAGAGCTTCATCAACCACTTTAGGTAACGGCAGATGGTAGTTTGCAGCTATGACCTTCTTAGCACCCTGGATAATCCAGTTAAGAACTGCACCACCAGCGTTTTCAAATAGGTAATCCGCATAATTCTTGACGTCCTTGTTACCCTCAATCGTGGCAAGGAACGGAATCACAATCAGCCGTCTCCAAGTTCCTTTATCAATGGCGCCAACCTTTGGCAGGTGGTTGGTATAAAGCACTAGCGTGTGGGTAGGGACGTATTTAAAGGGATCTTTGTATTTCTTTTCAGCCGCAATCTCATCAGTTGAGCAGAGTTGCTTGATATTGGACGTGTTGAGTCTCATCCCTTCCTCAAGCTCAGCAGCGATGAGTAGTCGCTTTCCCTTAGCCTCAGCAAGCTCAGGTTTCACGTTTCTGCGGATTTGGCTCGTCAGGATATCAGCGGAAATGCTCCCCGAGTAATTACCGAGAACACGGCTAATCACATTCCAGAAAGTTGATTTCCCGTTTCGACCTTCACCGTAGGAAATAATGAGCGCCTCCACGTAAACCTTCCCAATGGCAGCCAACCCAACAATCATTTGGACGTAATCAATCAACTCTTGATCATTAACAAAAATGGTGTTGAGGGCATCAAGCCAGAGTTGTTCATTGTTAGAACTTGGATCACACTCTGTCTGCTTGGTGATGTAGTCCTCAGCCCTGTGGTCTTGAGTGGCACCTGTCCGTAAGTCATAGGTAGCAGATGGCGTATTGAGCAGAAACTCATTCACATCAAGAATTCGTTGTTCGATTTCAAGCATTGGGCGAGCTACCTTTAACGCTGACGACAGATACTTATCATCACGCCTCTTCACTGCGTATTTCTTGTATGCCTGAGCTGCCTCGAACAAATCGTAAGAACGTTTTTGGGCATCACTAAACATCCCCACTGCCTTCTTTGGCCCAACGGAAGCGAGAATGGCAAACGCCCCATTCTTCACCATTTCTTGGGTTTGCTTAGCGATAGCCGTTTCTGCCTCCTCAAGTTGGCGCTCGGTCAAAGCCTGAGCCACTGCCTGTGATTTTGGAGCGGATTCTTCCCAGTAGGAGCCGTTGTATACGATATAGTCGGTTGATGGTGAGTACCTTAATTTGCACTCGTATTCACGCGCCAATACCGTTGCTTGCCCCACGTCCGAGTAGTCGGTGGGTTCAAGCTCGGTATCTTTGTTGTACTGCTCGGGTGGGATATAACCTTCTTGTTGCTTGACCTTTTTGCCAAAGCGAACGGCCGAGTTCCATATTGCCTTTAGCTCCTCATCAGGCAAAGGCGGATTACATTTCTCCGCCTGCTCGAGAAAGAGGTGATAGGTTTCCTCCTTTGCCCCGTAACGCTTGATGAGCTTTCCAGCGATGTGACTCATGGTCGAATTTCGAGACCCCTCACCAATCTCTGACAATCGGTTCTCCCAATCGGCAAACAAGTCCTCTGAAAGCACATCAGTAATGCGTTTCGAGCCTTCATAGATTTCGACCTCCGTGTTGGAAGTTCCGAAAAGTAGCCTTGCAGCATCCATCGCATTGTCGTCAAAGTACGGAAACGCCTCATTGATTTGTTGTTTCAGGTTCACGTATTCGTCCTTGTCAGCAACTGGCTCGATTGGAAAATAGACGTGAAACCTTGGACGAGCTGCCTTATCTCCTTTGACCTTGTTGTGATTGCGTGAGTAGCTCACGGCAAAAGCAACATCAGGAAACTGCATCGCCACATCAAGGGAAGTCACCCAATCAGAGGGGTTCTCCGAATGGTCATTGTCGCAATCGAGCGGAATCACATCAGACTGGATAAAGTTGTCGCCCTTGCGATAGTTGTTCTGGTATTCTGCAGTGACGTGATCAAACTGAACTGCTTCTTGGAAACTCTCCTTGTCAGTGACAACATGCTTAGTCGGGAACACACTGGTCTTGGAGTTGCCGACTGTGTTAGCCGTATAAAGCGCAAAATTAATCATGGAAAACCTCCTTCATCTCCTCGTCAAAATAACGGATATGCTTCCCCCACCACTGGGCTTGTTCGAGTTCAATTGCCATGCCCTTTGATAGGCGATTGCCAATTACCCAGACCTCCTCACATTTCCCAAGGAGAACTAAGTCCATGTGAATAGCCAGGTCACGCTCAGTGGTTTCATCCATGAACTGTGGGTACATGAGATGTGGGGCAACTGGCATACAGTTGTGGTCAACTGCATAACGGCAGTAACGTTTTGTCTTTTCGATGTTGGCTGCCTCATCGCCCGAGAAGGCTGAGCAGATATAAACCATTGATCGGTAGTCGGAGCGTTTAGGCATTGAGCTCTTCCTCCTGAATCTTTCGACTGCAGTCAGCACAGCAAACTACCGTGCTAAACAAATCAGAATCACCATCTTTCAAGACTTCCGACAAGTCCACTTGCACTTCAACTCCACACTTCGGACAGGTACAGAATGCGTTCTCATCAGTAATCTCAATGGTCAATTCAGCCACATCACTCATTTTTTCTTTCACATAAAACATAGGTCTAATCCTCCTTAAATTTCTTCATGTAATACCATTCCAACTTCTGCTTACGCTCGTGATAGTCAGGAACGGAAAGTAATAACCCGGTGTCGATACGTTGTAGGATATCGAGTTGTTCACGCTCTTTATCCGTCAGAAACGGACGAATACTTGACTCCTCTTTTGGAATGTCGTGTTTCAGCTTGTACTCCTTGGCAGTCATCCCTGTCACGATTTTATTGAGCATGTTAGCCTCATTGCTATAGTGATGGGGCTTTGGATTGTCATGGAGTAAAGTAATGTTCTCCGTGAGAAGCGGATACTCCATGCGCAAGGTCACGAGATGCTTAATGGTTGCCTCCATCTCGTTGAAACGCTTGATGTAGAGTTCCTTGAACTTCATAGCCTTCTTACCGGTATAGCCC
>JBAQCW010000014.1:0-2830 GCA_049294455.1 Candidatus Nanogingivalis sp.
CTTGACGCCGACACCGAAACCGATGACACAGAGTTATTTTGATTTTAACTAAAAAATAAATTCTTATCCGCTGTTCTTTGTGAATGGCGGATTTTTTTTGCCGTGAATTTGGCGGTTATTTATCAAAAGTTGGGGTAAATTATTGTTAACTAAACTTTTATAATTCTTATGCCAAAATTCACCTTAATTTCACACGGTCAATATAATATAATCATATACAGAGGCTATGATATTTACACAGTCAGAAAAAAGTATAGTATCATACGAAATCGCCGATTTTTGTATCATTTTTGCATCTAAAAAAAATTGTTGTTCTTTTTGGCTTGACAAAATCGCGGTATAGATATATAGTTATATGTATTAATGAGTGTAATACAAAGTGCGTATATAAAAGCTGATTTGTATAGAAAGGGAGCAACTTTTTAATGAAAAAGTTTGTGTTGATATTTGTTACTGCGGTTGCGGTGGCTAGTGTTTCTGTTTTTGCCGCATATAATTTACCGGAAAACACCGATGCATCTAAATACGAAACCACGCATACTATGGCATCAACTGTTATTAACAAAAAGCCTGCAGAGTTTACTACATCACCGAATGTTGATATGACGGGATTTGAACTTACCAAAAATTCGCCGTCAAAGTTGAACTTAAAATGCGTTGATGAGTATCAGGAAGAGTGCTTTCCAAACAATGCTTACCACCCAAAGGTGCTTGATTTAGGTAAAGACGGTTGGAACGGATACAGATACTGGGTGTCATACACTCCGTATCCGCAAGGCAATGATGAATACGAAAATCCGCATATTGTTGCATCGAACGATTTAATTAACTATTCCGAAATTAAATTTTCGCAACCTGTTCTCTCAAATTATAAAAATGGCAGATGCTTTAATTCGGACAGTGAGATCGTTTATAACAATGACTTGAATCGTCTTGAGATAATATGGAGATACACAGACTATGATATTGATTATGCCTCTCTTTTAATGAGTTATTCATATGACGGCAATACATGGAGCAAACCGGAAACTTTTTTTGAAACCTATGACAGAAAAAAAGAAGATATGGTAAGTCCAGGTATTGTATATGATAGCGGTACATACAGAGTGTGGTATGTAAATGCTTATAAAGTAAAGTATCGTGAACTCAAGGACGGAAAATGGTCAAAAATAAGAATGTGTAAACTGCCTTATGAAAACGATGCATTTACATGGCATATAGATTTAATTAAGAATAATGATAAGTACGAAATTCTGACTTGTGCAACCGAAGATAAGCAAGATAGAAAACATATGAATCTTTACTATGCAAAGTCAGATGACGGATTGAAATTCGGCACTGCCAAAAAGGTTCTTGAGCCTACCGGTAACGATTTTGACTGGGACGGCAACGGACTTTACAGGTCGACATTTATGTATTCGGACGGAATGTATTATGTCCTTTACGGCGGAAGAAATGACGCCAAAAATTTTGGTGTGGGACTTTTATTCGGCAAAGATATGTATAATCTTTACGGTACAAACTGCGATTATATAAATGACGGAGTAAACAGTGCAGGGAAGTTTTGGAATTTTATAGATCAGTATAAAGATTTTTCAAGTGAATCCGAGATAAGCGAGGAAGGCTTTAAAGTTGACGGTTGACTTAGTAATGCTGATTTAGTTTAGAAAGGGTACATATGAAGAGAATACTTGCATTTTTGCTTGTGGCAGTTATGACTGCATCGGTTTTTGCAGGCTGTGCAAATACAGGAAATGCTGTTTCAAACGGTGTGAGTGAAAGCACAACATCAACATCAGAAACAAAGCCGCAGATACCATCAGCCGCTTTAAGCAAACAAACTAATTTAAAAAGTAAAAATACAGAAACTGACTCAAAAAAGAAATTTAAACAGGATTTTAATTTTTCTTCAAATTCAATAAGCAAACTTAATTTGATAAATTCCGACAGTACAATTGAAAGTTACTATCCGAACAATGCATATCATCCAAAGCTGATTGATATGGGTAAGGAATGGAACGGTTACAGATTTTGGCTGTCTTACACACCTTATCCAAGTGGTAATGACTACTACGAAAATCCGCAGATTGTCGGAACAAACGATCTTATAAATTATTCGGAGGTAAAATTTACAGAGCCGCCGCTTGCAAATTATAAAAAATCCGTACGCTATAATTCGGACAGTCATCTTGTATATAACAAAGAACTTGACCGCCTTGAGCTGTTTTGGAGATATACGGATTACGATACCGACTATATGGCATTGTATATGAGATATTCGTATGACGGTGATAATTGGAGCGACAAACTTGTCTATTTTGAAACCTACGAAAAAGAAAAGTATGATATGGTGAGTCCTGCCATAATCCGTGACGATGGTGCATATAAAGTATGGTATGTGTGTCATTATCAACTCTATTACAGAGAATTGAGAAACGGTGTATGGTCGCAGCCTCAACCCACAGACTTAACTTTTGAAGACGGTGCATATGTATGGCACCCTGATGTAATAAAAACAAACCGTGGATATGAATTGTTAGCCTGCGCTACAACCAATAAAAAAGACAGAAAGCATATGAATCTGTATTTTTCAGCATCGGAGGACGGGTTCAATTGGGAAACAGCAATGAAAGTAGCTTCTCCGTCAGATGATTATACAGCGTGGGACGGCGGCGGACTTTACAGACCGTCATTCATATATGCGAATAATCACTATATAGTTATGTACAGTGCAAGAAACGATTACAACGACTTCGGTATCGGCCTCCTTGTCGGCAGGAATATGTTTAACCTGCATGGTACCGATTTGGATTATATATATAATGGTCAG
>JBAQCW010000015.1:0-1564 GCA_049294455.1 Candidatus Nanogingivalis sp.
CTGTATACCCGTACAAACGACCTGGCCAGGCGGCTGGACCCCACGCGACCCACAGGCGGCGTGCGCTTTATTCCGGGCAGCGAGCTGCTGGAAGACGTCTATACGATGAACGACTTTATCCATGACAACGGCTACGGGAAATACCTGGCCAAAGTGATCCGCGATTTCAAGACCTATGATCATCTGCAGGGGCAGGACGGCGAAGCGGTCATCCTGCGGGATCCGCGGGATGTCACCGGTCTTTCCCATGACGTCCCCTACATGGTGACGGAGTACAACGGCCACGTGTACCCGACCAAGCGCTTTGATCAGGAAGAGCGCCTGGTGGAGCACGCGCTGCGCCACGCCAGGGTTCAGAACGCTATGTACGCCAGTGACAGGATCCTGGGCGCGGTCGGCTGGTGCGCCTTTGATTACAACACCCACGCGGATTTCGGCGCGGGCGATAAAATCTGCTATCACGGCGTGATGGACATGTTCCGCATCCCCAAGCTGGCGGCCTATGCCTACCGCAGCCAGAAATCCCCCGAGGAGGAAATTGTCATGGAGCCGGCCACCTGCTGGGCGCGCGGCGAACGCAGCGTGGGCGGGGTGATCCCGCTGGTCATCCTGACCAACTGCGATGAGGTGACCTTCCTGTACGGCAGCGAAAGGATAGGCAGCTACAAACCGGATCGCCGGAATTACCCGGCGCTGCCGCATCCCCCCGTTGTCATCGATGACATGACGGGTGCCTGGGGCATGAAATGGGAAGACGCCACCTTTATCGGATTCATCAATGGCAAAGAAGTCATCCGCAGGTCCTTCTCCCGAAATCCTGTCCCGGCCAGTTTTGAGATGCTGGCGGATGACACCGTCCTTAAGGCAGGCGACTGGGACACCACCCGCGTGACGGTCTCTGTCAAGGATCAGATGGGCAATGTCATGCCCTTCCTGATGGAAAGCCTGGACGTGAGGGTAGAAGGCGCCGGAGAGCTGATCGGCCCCGGGCAGCTGAGCCTGATCGGCGGGCAGACAGCCTTCTGGGTCAAAACAAAGGGAGATGCCGGGCAGATCCATGTCACGGCAAGCTGCCCGCGCCTGAACAGGACAGAAATGGTGAGCATCACGGTAGAAAACTGAAAGCCTGATACAAACATATACAGCATGCGCCGGGATGGGATTTGATCCGCCCGGCGCTTTGCTTTGCCGGGAAGAAGCGCAGCCTGCGCCAGGCGGCTATGTTTTCGCTGAGTATCAGATTTCTCCTGAGAGACCTTTGTTATCTTGACGCAAAGGATAATTATGATAGTTAAAACCGTTGACATTCGACCATATCCTACTGTACAATCATCACAAGGACCACGATAGTATGCGGATGCGAATATCCGTATATACAATAAAGGAGGACATCATGAAGAAACTTTTATCCCTTCTGCTGGCCATGGCGCTGATCCTGGGGATCACCGGCGCGCTGGCCGAAACCACCCTGACCGTCTGGTGCTGGGACCCCGCGTTCAACCTCTACGCGATGGAAGAAGCGGCCAAAGTCTACAAAGAGATCAACCCGGACGTGACCATCAAC
>JBAQCW010000016.1:0-1525 GCA_049294455.1 Candidatus Nanogingivalis sp.
GCATATACTCAAGCAGTCTGTCAGCAAATGGAAGTGGCTAATAGTCGAAACCGCTATCGTCAGTTAGCTAGGTATTTAGCAAAGATTGCAAGTTTACCTGATGGAGAAACGGTGAGTGAGAGTCTTCGTGCTTTGTGGAAAGACCAGTATCCGCGACGAAAAGCCATGATAGAGGAATTAGATGCGGTGAGCTGGTAGGATATGGCAGTTTTGCTACAAGATGTGGTTGATTCGTTGCAGATGATTAGTCAAGCTGATAGGTACTATTATGATAGTCACATAGACGAGTTGGTCTATCTATCTGGTGGGGAGTTCAGAATTGAATCCCGTGAAGGTTTAGAAGAGGAGATTGAGGAGGATGTGGCTGGAAGGTTTGTTGGTCTACCGACTTATTTTGACTTCAACCCTTACACATTTATGGAACTCTATATTTCTGATTTGACTGATGGAGACTTATCTAGCCCTCTATCTCGAGCTATTCGGGGGCGCGGTGCTTTTAGACGTTTTAAGAATGAGTTAGAGAGATGTGACCGTTTGGAAGAATGGCATACCTTTGAAACACAATGTTATAAAGAACTTGTACTGGAATGGTGCCAGAAAAATAAGATTGCTATTGTAGCTAATCGGCTGAAAAAGATGTAATATTTTCCTTGACTCTCACCTTACGTTATCCCTTATACTGGGCATAGAGAGGAGATTTCTATGAACGAAAATTGGACAGTTAAGCAGGTCGGTCAGTTGACAGGATTAACGGTGCGGACCTTGCACCACTATGACCAGATTGGTTTGCTCAAACCAGCATTTGTGGCTGAAAATGGTTATCGCTACTATAATCAAGAAAATTTGGCTCGTCTGCAAGAAATTTTATTATTTCGTGAGTTGGATTTCCCTCTCAAAGACATTCAGCAGCTTCTGGATGTGACGGAAATCAATCGTCAGCAGGTTTTGCGGGACCATATCACCCTTTTAGAGCTCAAAAGGGAACGTCTGGACCGCATCATCAATCACGCCAGATTGCTCACAGAAAAAGGAGGAGAAGTCATGGACTTTCATGCATTTGACAGCAGTCAACTAGAAGCCTACAAGGCGGAGGCCAAGGAACGGTGGGGGAATACTTCGGCCTATGCCGAGTTTGAAGAAGGCTATGATGCCAGCAAGGACAAAGTATTTGCCCAAGAGATTGAGGCGATTTTTGAAGCTTTTGGAAAAATGCAGAGCTTGGAAGTTAGTCATCCTGATGTGCAGGCTCAGGTAGCGAACTTGCAGTCTTATATCACAGAAAACTTCTACACCTGCACCAAGGAAATCTTGCAGGGCCTAGGTCTTATGTATGTTGAAGATGAGCGATTTACAGTTAACATCGACCGAGCAGGTGGACCAGGTACAGCAGCATTAGTCAGCCAAGCCATTGCAGTCTACTGCCAAGAACAAACGAAAGAAGTCTAGTGAGAACTAGGCTTTTTTAGGCTCTTTGTCAACTGTAGTGGGTAGATGAAAAGCTAACACCTAGAGAGGACGAACTTCG
>JBAQCW010000017.1:0-1717 GCA_049294455.1 Candidatus Nanogingivalis sp.
ACAGAATGCTGTAGGAATGTAAAGTGTACCGTCCTTAGCAAAAGCATATGAAGTCGGGTCCCAAGTTGTATAACCTCTTGCCTCAAAAGTAGCACGAATACCGCCGCTTGGGAAAGAAGATGCATCAGGCTCGCCCTTTACAAGCTCTTTACCTGAAAACTCCATGATAACCTGACCGTCACCGTTCGGTGTGATAAAGCTGTCATGCTTTTCTGCTGTGATACCTGTCATTGGCTGGAACCAGTGTGTATAGTGTGTGCAGCCCTTTTCGATAGCCCAATCTTTCATTGCGCTTGCAACTACATTAGCTACGCTCTCGTCGAGAGGCTCACCATTCTGGATTGTTTTCTTAAGTGCCTTGTAAGTAGCCTTAGGAAGACGCTCAAGCATCATTTGATCGTTAAATACCATACTGCCAAATAATTCAGGAACTTTTGCCATTTTAATCTCTCCTATCCGTTTTTAATGAAATCATTTTTTTAGAAAACAAAAAGGCACTGCGAACCTTTCGGCTCACAGCGCCCTTGCTGTTTGTCATTGACTGTAGTATAAACCCTTTTGCGTTATTTGTCAATAGCTTTTTTAAAATTTTTTCAAAAAATATTTCAGCTTTTGCAAGTTTAAGTAATTTTCCTGCACTTATTCTACTTTTAAACATTAGTTTATTGACTTTTTGTCGGGTTTCTTGAAAAATATGAAAGTTTGTTATAAAAAAGTTGCATTTTTCTATTGACAACTATAGTAACAGGCTATATAATAAAGTTATTGCAAATGTGCTGTTTTGCGACAGAATATTTCAAAGCATACATTTTACATATAATTAATATGTTTTAGCAAAAATATAAAATGTATTTAACAGCTCAATCCATTTATCGTACTCCATTTACTATACTATATTATATAGTATGCTGTGTAGAACAAATGTTGAAGAATTGAGCGGGAAAGGGTGAATTAAATTGGAACAAATCTCAAACAGACAAGACTTTAAGGGACTTTACTCTCCTCAGTTTGAGCACGACAACTGCGGTATAGGTGCGGTTGTAAACATTAACGGTATCAAAACTCACGATACGGTTGCAAATGCTCTTACTATAGTAGAAACCCTTGAGCACAGAGCAGGTAAAGACGCCGAAGGCAAAACAGGTGACGGCGTAGGTATTTTGCTCCAGATTTCACACAAGTTTTTCAAAAAAGTAGCCCAGAGAGATCTCGGAATCAAGCTTCTTGCGGAGAGAGATTATGCTGTAGGTATGTTCTTCTTCCCTCAAAACGAGCTTGCAAGAAATCAGGCTAAAAAAATGTTTGAAATTATTGCGGAAAAAGAGGGACTTGAGATTCTCGGCTGGAGAAATGTTCCGTCTAACCCTGATGTGCTTGGCAAAAGAGCAGTTGAATGTATGCCTCACATTATGCAGTGCTTTATCAAGCGTCCGAAAGGCGTTAAGAAAGGCTTGCCTTTTGACCGTAAACTTTATGTTGCAAGACGAGTATTTGAGCAGAGCAACGAAGATACATATGTAGTTTCTCTCTCAAGCAGAACTATTGTATATAAAGGTATGTTCCTTGTAGGCGAGTTAAGAAGATTCTTTACAGACTTGCAGGATCCTGATTATGAATCTGCAATCGCTATGGTTCACTCAAGATTCTCTACCAATACAAACCCAAGCTGGCAGAGAGCGCATCCAAACAGAATGATTGTTCACAACGGTGAAATCAA
>JBAQCW010000018.1:0-1583 GCA_049294455.1 Candidatus Nanogingivalis sp.
GGTTCCGGTGTTGCTCTTGTAACACCTATGAATTCTGACGGCAGCGTAAATTATGATGTACTTGAGCAGTTGCTTGAATTCCATGTTGAAAACGGTACAGATGCCATTATCGCTTGCGGTACAACAGGCGAGGCAGCAACTCTTTCGGAGGAAGAACACTGCAAAGTGCTTTCTTTCGTGTCAGAGAAAATCAACGGAAGAATTCCTGTTATTGCAGGCACAGGCAGCAATGATACTTCAACTGCCGTTATGCTTTCTAAGTCTGCCCAAAAGACCGGTGCAGACGCACTCCTTTGTGTAACTCCATATTACAATAAAACTTCACAGGCAGGTCTTGTAAAGCACTTCAATGTAATTGCGGATGCAGTTGACCTTCCTATCATTCTTTATAATGTTCCTTCAAGAACAGGCTGTAACATTCAGCCAAAGACATATGAGGAGCTTTGCAAGCACCCTAATATTGTTGCTGCAAAAGAGGCAAGCGGCAATATTTCACAGGTTGCGCTCATTCGTTCACTTTGCGGAGATAATCTTGACATTTATTCGGGTAATGACGACCAGACAGTTCCGTTTATGTCACTCGGCGCTTTGGGTGTAATTTCAGTATTTGCAAACATTTGCCCTGCCGAAATGCATAAGATTTGTCAGCTTTGTCTTGAAAATGACTTTGCAGAGGCTCAAAAGCTCCATTTCCACTATCTTGAGCTTATGAACATTATGTTTAACGATGTAAATCCTATTCCGATTAAGACAGCTATGAACCTCTTTGGTTTTGACTGCGGTGAGTGCAGACTTCCGCTCGTTCCTATGAGCGCAGCAGGCTATCACGATCTTAAGGATTGCCTTGCTAAGTACGATCTTCTCGGCAAGCACGTAAAGTAATTCGTACAAAAGGGGAAGTTTAAAATGGTAAATATAGCTCTTGTAGGCTGTAACGGAAAAATGGGTAAGGCCGTTACTTCGGCTGTTCAGTCAAGAAATGACTGTGAAATTGTTTTCGGTGCAGATCCTTTCGGAACACCTGCATACGATTATCCTGTATTTGAGAGCCTTGCCGTATCAGACAAAAAGGCTGATGTTATTATAGATTTTTCAAATCCTGCATCTCTTGACGATATTCTTGCATATGCGCTTGAGAAAAAAATTCCTTGCGTACTTTGCACAACAGGTTATTCACCGGAGCAGGTTGAAAAAATAAAAAAAGCGTCGAAAAGCGTAGCTGTTTTCTATTCGGGAAATATGTCGCTCGGTATCAATCTTCTTATTGAGCTTTCAAAAGAGGCTGCAAAGATTCTCGGTGCGGCAGATTTCGATATTGAAATCGTAGAGAAACACCATAATCAGAAAATTGACGCTCCAAGCGGTACTGCACTTATGATTGCAGACGGTATTTCTGACACACTTGCAGAAGAACCGCAGTATGTTTATGACCGCCATTCTTACCGCAAAAAGCGTTCTAAGAATGAAATCGGTATTCACTCTGTAAGAGGCGGTACTATTGTTGGCGAACACGAGGTTATTTTTGCGGGTCACGATGAGGTTGTAACTATTTCACATCAGGCTCAATCAAAAGAGGTATTTGC
>JBAQCW010000019.1:0-9714 GCA_049294455.1 Candidatus Nanogingivalis sp.
AAAAAGAAAAACGGCGAACCGAAATTCGTCGTTTTTCTATGGTACACGAGAAAGGACTTGAACCTTCACGCCAATTGGCACTAGTTCCTAAGACTAGCGTGTCTACCAATTCCACCACTCGTGCTTAGTACCATATAATTATAACAAGTCCAAAAAACAAAGTCAAGACTTTTCGTGCTAAAAAATTCGTGATAAAATATAACTATGAAAGCACTTAAGTTTAATCGAGCAACAAAACAACAGCATAAAAAGTCTGGATTCACTATCATAGAAGTAGTCCTAGTCCTAGCAATAGCAGGCTTAATATTCCTAATGGTATTTATAGCATTACCTGCACTTCAGAGATCGCAAAGAGATATACAAAGAAAACGACAAGCTGATATGATCATTGCGGCGCTCAATAATTACACTTCAAACAATAGAAATCGCAACGGTATCGTAGGTCTTTGGGGGTGCACAAGTAAAAGTGACGCCGAAAATGTTATTTGTGCCTTAGTTGATAAAGGTTATCTAAAAGAAGAAGAAATGCTAGATCCTTCTACCGGTCAATTATATGAATTAGACCGTAGTGCCCATGGCGGTAGGTTATATATTAATTATGAAAATATCGAACCAGGATATTACGGTTTTGATACCGGATATTGTAACGGAAGTATCCCGACAGATTCGGTAGGAATGGGTTTGGGTGTTGAAAATTCCAATTTCGTTTTCGTGATGGGTCTCGAGGGTGGTGGACATTATTGCGTGAGCAATAAAATGATATAAAAAAGCTTGTTTTTTCTGTGATAATTTGGTATAATCGTAGGCGAGTTTCCTCTTTTTGGTTCGAAAATTCGTGTGTGGAATTTTCGAAAGCGAAAAGGTAAAGACATTTTCGGCGTGTGCTGACGGCGAAAATATGAGGCGATTTTTCGAAAAACTTATCACTTTTCGAAGATCGAAATATTAAATTAAATTTAGGGAGAATTGATGCCAACAATCAACCAATTGGTGCGAAAACCACGAAAAGTTGCTGCGAAAAAATCAAAATCGCCAGCTCTTGGACGAATTCACAACGCGCTAAAAACTAAATATTACGCACAAAATGCGCCACTCAAACGCGGTGTTTGTGTGAAAGTTACAACTAAAACGCCTAAAAAACCTAACTCGGCTTTGCGAAAAGTTGCTCGTGTTCGTTTGACGAATGGTCACGAAGTTTGGGCTTACATCGGTGGTGAAGGTCACAATCTACAAGAACACGCCGTAGTTTTGGTGCGTGGTGGTCGTGTGCCCGACCTTCCAGGTGTGCGATACCACATCGTTCGTGGTGCGCTTGACCTTCAAGGTGTAAATGGTCGAAAACAAGGTCGCTCGAAATACGGTGCGAAGAGGGAGAAATAGAAATGCCACGAAAAGTTACCAAAAAACTACAACGAGAACTAAAACCAGATCGAAAATATCAATCAATCTTGGTTCAACGACTTATCAACAAATCTATGCTTGACGGTAAAAAATTAGTTGCCGAAAAAGCTGTTTACAAAGCTTTGGAAGTTGCCGCTAAAAAACTCGACAGCGAAAATCCTTTGGAAGTTTTCGAAAAAGCATTGAAAAATGTTTCGCCATCTTTCGAAGTTAAATCTCGCCGAGTTGGTGGTGCTAACTACCAAATTCCATTCCCAGTTGCTGGTCATCGACAAATGCACTACGCTTTTTCTTGGTTGGTGCAAGCTGCCCGAGCTCGAAGCGGAATGCCTTACAGCCAACGCTTGGCTTTGGAAATCGTTGACGCTTACAACGAAACTGGTGCTGCTTTCAAAAAGAAAGAAGACACACACAAAATGGCAGAAGCCAACCGAGCATTTGCTCACTTCGCACGAGGATAATTTCTTCAAGCGAAATGAAATCACCTTTCGAAAGAAGGGTGATTTTGATTTTCGAAAAAGCTTATGCTATAATAAGGTTAAAAAAGGAGAAAAATGAAAAGTATTGGACAAAGATGGGTTCGCGCGCATCGATATTATCACAGTGGCGAAATTTCGATTGATCGACTCGAATCGCTGGCGGACGGATTTATAGCGATTATTATCACTTTGATGGTTTTGGAAGTGCCAGTTCCTTCATCGATGAACAACTCGGCGCAGATTATGGAATTACTTCACGCGCTGGTGATTTATTTTGCAAGTTTTGTGATTGTTGGGCTTCAATGGACGCGTCATCATCGTGTGCTCGAAAAAGTTCAAAAAGTCACCAACAGTTTCATCTGGAAGAACTTGTTGTTTTTGTTTTCGTTGTCGTTAATTCCGCTGTTTATGAAATGGATGATCAAAAATCCGAACGCGACGATTCCGGCGCTTTCTTATGCGATAGTTTATTTTGTGACGGAATTTTGTATTCGTTGGGTTTTGCTTAGTTCGAAAGGTCATAAAGCAGGTTTGTTTCATCGTTTCGAAGGTGGAAAGGCTGTTCGAAAAAAGCATTTGCTTCGCTTGATTTTCAACCTTGGTGCGATTGTGGCTGTGATTGCGATTTCGTTTTGGTCGCCGCAATTGGAGATTTTCTTTTTGATTTTCTTGCCAGTTTTGCTCGCACTCTCAAATGTTTTTGCCGACGAAGAAACAATTTAAGCTTAAAAAACTCGCCAGATTTCGACGTCTGGCGAGTTTTTGATTAGTTGTATAAACTTCTTGATGAGTTGTATTGTTCGAGTTGCTTTTCGTATTCGGCTTTTTGGATTTGTTGCTGGACGAAGCTGAAGATAGAAAGCGCGACGATCACTCCGACGACAATTCCGCTTACGATGCTCATAATTTTACCGGTCGAGATTTTTCCTGTGGCTTTTTCGTATTTATTTCCAAGAATAAACCCAACGATTGGTGCCGCGATGATTGCAGTAAATGTAATCCAGTAAATAACTCGAGCTACAGTTGCTGTGCCTGCTGTGCTACCCAATGCCGCTGTCATAGCCATAACCGACAAGTATACAGATAATAAAACTGTAGTAAATCCGAGCGGAATCGCTCCAAATCCAAGCGCAATTGACCATTTTTCTTTTAGCTGAATTGATTTATCTTCGATAACTTGGACAACTTGCACTTCTTGCTGTAGTGCGCTGAAAGTTGGCTTAGTTGGTGTAGGATAAACTTCTGGGGTTGTTTGCTGAACTGGCTCGGCGACGGTTTCTGGGTTGAAGTTTGCGAGCGGGTCGGCGTAAGCTTGAAGTTGTTCCTCGGTAGTCTCTACTGTTGCTTCAGCTGGTTTTGCTTCGGGTTCTTCTCGCTCAAAAGGTTTGGCGAGTTCTGCTGCTCGTTGCTCCGAAAGTCCAACCATATCGCTCGAAACTGGCGCGAGATTCATTTTCTTTTCACTCGACAGAATATTGTCTTGATCGTTTTCGTTCATTTAACTCCTTGATTATGTTAATGCTTATATTTTAACATAAAATTCGAAAAATAAAAACAAAATTAAAGAGTTTTTCGAAAAATGATAATCTTTGCGCCGGCGTAGATTTTTGAGCTGATTGGTGTGAGATTTTCGACTTCGAAATCTTCGAGTTCTTTTGGTTGAGATAGTACGAAAATTCCGCCGGATTTTAAGCGTTCGGCGAGTTTTTCGATGGTTGGAAATTGCGGATCGTAATACGGCGGATCGGCAAAAATAATGTCGAAAGTTGGTAGTTCTGAGATTTCGCCAAGCTCAAACTGGCTTTCGGTGGAATTTAGCCAACCCGAAACGCCCGCGCGAATCAACTTCGCTTCGCCAGCTTCGGGATTTTTGGCGAGAATTTGGAGATTTTCTGCCAGAATTTTTTGCGCCAAGCGATTTTTTTCGATGAAAGTTGCGGATTTTGCGCCACGAGAAATCGCCTCGAGCCCCAAAGCGCCAGTTCCGGCGAACGCGTCCAGAACTTGCGAATTTGGAATTTCGGACTGAATCGAGTTGAAGATCGCATTGCGAACTCGCTCGCTCATCGGATGAGTTTGGCGAGAATTCGGCGCGGTGATTTTGTGATTTTTGAAAAGCCCAGAGATCAAGCGAATATTCATTTTTTTGCCTCCGCACGTCGCAAAGCTTCGAACCAAGCCAGCGCGACAACACTCGAAATTTCAGGGAGAAGCACAGTTTTAGTTTCTCGAGCTAATTTTGAAGACCAGCCTTTTTGGATGAATGTTTGATAATATTTTTTCGAAAAAACAAATTGGATTTTTTCTTCGAATAGTGTCATAAATTCGCCGTTTTTTACGCGTTCGATTTCTTCGGCTGGTGGAATTTTGCTGATTTTTTTGGCTGCAATAGATGTAATTAGAACCGCGACGCCCATTTCATAAAGCATATGCGAGCTCATCACGCCTTTTGGCCCGAGGTATTTCCAGTTGCTGGCGAGCCGTTTGCGCCAAGTTTCGCCAGGGAGGAACATTTTTTGGTTTAATTTTACTCGCTCGCTTGGATGTTTGCCAGAAATTTCGATAATTTTGTCCTCCATTGGATACTGATGAGCGGGCGTCAAAGCGTCGGTGATTGCGTGCGCCATCCAACCAGCCTCAAAACTTGCTCGCACTTGGTTATTTTCGGCGAGCGCGGTAGAGAGGTTTTCGAGGTGATTTTCGACATATTCGAACATTTTCGAGCTGTCGCCATTTGGATCGACGAAATGCCAAGGTTCGTCTTTTCCGGGGGATTTTGTTTTGATTCCGTCTGGCCCGTTTGAACCTTCGAATCGTAAAATTTCTTCAATTTTTGGAAAGCGAATTTTGCTTTCTGGCGAAAAATCTCGCTTAATTTGGCGAAAAACTAATCTGGCAGCACGGTCGATTTTTTGGTGTGTGCCGGTAATTCGATCTGCTTTTTCGAATGGAGTTGCTCGCGAATACATAAAATTATTTTAGCATATTTTTGCTCGAAATTCCAACCTTGCGGTTTTATTGTGCTTGTGATAAAATGGAAGCAATGAGTAAAATTGCGAAATATTTGAATGGACACATTTTGGGCGAAGTTTCGGCGCGCGAATCTCGCTTGAAGCAATATTCGACAGATCGAAGCATTCTTAAAATTCAGCCGAATTTGGTGATTTATCCTCGAACGGTTGAAGATATTCGAAAAGTGATGCGCTTTTCTTGGCAATTGGCCGAAAAAGGTCATACTTTTGGCGTGACTTCTCGCGGTTTTGGCGGAAGCACTGACGGCTCTTCGATCGGCGAAGGAATTATTCTTGATATTTCGCGATATATGGATCTGGTTCGAGAGCTTGATCTTCGAGCTAAAACTGTTAAAGTTCAATCTGGAGCAAATTTCCAGAAACTAAAACTCGCGATTGGTGCGCACGCGATGGAAATTTCGCAAGCTCCTGCTGGCGAACGACTCACTGTTGGCGGTGCGATTGCGATGAATTTGCCGAGCGAAAAATACAATTCTGGTGATTTGTTGAGCGCAACTCGCGAACTCGAAGTAGTTCTCAGTAACGGAGAAGTGATTTCGACTCGAAGAATTTCTAAGCGAGAACTGAACGAAAAGCTTGCGCTCCAGAATTTTGAGGGCGAAATTTATCGCGGAATTGACACTTTAATCGAAGAAAATTTCGATTTGATTTCGAAAATCGAAGATGATTCGAGCTATGGCTATTCTGGAATTACTAAGGTCAAAAAATCCGACGGAAGTTTTGATCTAACTCCACTTTTCTTTGGCTCGCTCGGAACACTCGGAACGATTACCGAGGCGACTTTGGCAACTAATTTTATTATAAACGAAACTGAATTTGCGGTTATTTCGTTCGAAAATCGTGATGATGCGCGTGATTTTATTGATGAAATTCGAGATTTTAATCCAGAAATTATCGAAATGTTCGACGGAAAAATGTTCGAATCAGCTGTAGCTTCGGGCAAAAATTACCGATTCTATCTTGATCGCGTCGAGAAGAATCTGCAGACGAAAATGATTCTTGTTGTTGGCGTTTCTGAGCGAAATCAGCGCAAAATTTCTGCGATTATGAAGAAAATCGAAAAAGTTTCGAAGCGTTTTACCGGTTCAACTTTCTGGCTTCCTGATGGCTCTAACGAACAAAAGGCTGAACTTGAAACTGTTCGCGATGTTCGAGAAGTTCTTCGTGCGCGCGCTGGTGTGATTCGCGAAGAAATTTTCCCGATTCAAGGTGTTTATGTGCCGCTTGAGCGATTCGAGCAATTTTATCTTGGTCTTCAAAAATTGGCTCAAAAATTTAACATTCCAGTTCCGATTCAAGGCTCGGCTCTGACTTCAACTTTTGAAATTTTGGCGGAATTTGATTTTTCGAAAGTTTCCGATCGCCGAAAATCTCTCGAGTTTTTGGCTGGACTAAACGCGCTTCTTGCGACAGTTGACGGTGAGCTTGGTTATGGTTCGGGCGAAGGTCGGCTTTATGGATTGTTTGTGGCCAAAAAAATCGGTCACGACGAGGCTCGATTGTACGAAAAAATTCGAAATGTCTTCGATCCGATGGGAATTTTGAATATTGGTGTAAAATCTACAGTTGATCCGAAAGTTTTGGTGAATTCAATTCGAAATGGAAAATAAACAGATTGACGAGCGAGAGATTCGGCGTGATTTTTCGATAGAAATTACGCCCGAACGCGAAAACGACACGCGGAATTTAATCGACGAGTTCAAAGGTCTGAGCGTTGAAGAGGTTCGCAAAAAACTCAACCAAAATCGCTCGAAATTCCACGTAGCGATTGAGAATTTTCAGCACGATTTTAACATCGGCACGATCGCGCGCAATGCCAACGCTTTTAATGCCGCCGGAATTCACATCATCGGCAAGCGCCACTGGAATCGTCGTGGGGCGATGAAAACCGAGATTTATATGAATGTTTTTCACCACAAAACGGTGGAAGAATTTGCTGATTGGGCGCGCAAGAACGGCTTGCGACTGATTGCGATCGACAACCAAAAAGGTGCGGAAAATTTGAGCGAAACCGATTTGCCAGATAACTCAATTTTAGTTTTTGGCAACGAAAGTGAAGGTTTGTCAGTGGAAATGCTCGAATATTGCGAAAAAATGGTGGCAATCGAACAGTTTGGCTCGACTCGTAGCGTGAATGTTGGCGTGGCGAGCGGGATTTTGATGTACGAGTTTGTTCGGCGGAATAACTTGCTAAAATAATAAAAATCTGATATAATCAACGCAGAATCATAGTTCTAATTTCGGAATATTTTTTCGAAAAATAAATCATTGGGAGATTGGAATTATGAATTTTGTACTTTTCTTTTTAGTGGGAGCTGGCATTAATGGCCTAACTCTTGGATTGACGTGTTTATTATTGGAGGTGATAAAAAATAGGCTTACCCGACGAGGTGTGACTGTTGCAATGTTCATTATCTCGGCTATAGTAGCTATCGCGATTTCTATGTATGTAGACAGCATATACGGGTCTTTGGGTTATCTATGTGTTTTATCTGGGTATATTGTAAATATTATGCTATTTTGCCTATCGATAATTCTTCTTGTTAGTGGGGCTGAATAATCAGCCTTTTTCTTTTTGCCAAAAAACCTTTTTCGTGATAAAATACTAAAGATATGAAGATACAAGTAGAAAATATTTCAGATGTAAAAGTTCGCTTGACGATTTCTCTCGGGAAAGAAGAACTCGAAGCGGCAGAGCAAGTTGCTTTGACAAAACTTGCCAAAGATGTTAAAATTAGCGGTTTCCGAAAAGGTAAAGCGCCTTTGGATGTGGTCGCAAAAAATGTCGATCCTGTGGCTCTTGGCCAAGAAACGATGGAAAATGCGATTTCGAAAGCGGTTGCTGAAGCGTTTTTGAACGAAAAAATCCAAGCGTTGAACCGACCAGAAGTTGATATCACGAAATTCGTTCCTGCGCAAGAACTTGAATTTACTGCTGAGGCTGAAGTTTTGCCGAAAGTTGAACTTGGCGACTACAAAAAATTGAAAGCCAAAAAAGACGCAGTGAAAGTTTCGAAAAAGGAAATTAGCGAAACTATCGATATGATTCGCAAAAATTTTGCCGAACGAAAAGCTGTTGAGCGCGAAGCCAAAGACGGCGACGAAGTTCTCATCGACTTTTTGGGCAAAAAAGACGGCGTGGCTTTTGACGGCGGAAAAGCTGAAAAATTCCCGCTCGAACTCGGCTCGAACAGCTTCATTCCAGGTTTCGAAAGTGGAATTTTGGGCAAAAAAGCTGGCGAGGAATTTGCGCTGGATTTGGAATTTCCAAAAGATTATCACGCAAAAGAGCTTGCTGGCGCGAAAGTTGTTTTCGAGGTTAAACTTCACGAAGTTCGCGAAACTGTTTTGCCTGAACTGAACGAAGAATTCCTGAAAAAACTTGGCGACTTCAAAACTGCCGAAGATTTCGAAAAACAGATTGAAGCAGACTTGAAAGAACGCAAACAGCTCGAGGCGGACGAGAAATTCAAAGATGATTTGGTGCGCGAATTGGCTGAGATTTCGAAAGTTCCTGTGCCGGAAATTCTTCTGGAAGACCAAAAGCGCAACATCGAACTTGATATGAACCAGAATTTGCTATATTCTGGCTTGACGCTCGACGCTTATCTTGAACGAATGGGCAAAACTCGCGAAGAATGGCTCGAAACAGATGTCAAAGAAGCTGCCGAATCTCGCGTAAAAGCTGGTTTGGCGCTGGCTGAACTTTCGAAAGTCGAAAAAATCGAAGCTTCGTTGGAAGAAGTTGACGCGCGAATCGAACAACTTAAAGCGCAATACGGCAAAAACAAAGACGCTTTGAAACAACTTTCGAGCGACGCCGTGCGAAGCGATTTGGCGAACCAAATTTTGACTGAAAAAGCTGTTGATCGTTTGGTTGAACTCAACTCGAAATAATTTTTCGAAAAACTATAAAACTCGCTGGAATTTCTGGCGAGTTTTTGATTTTTTCCTAGAAAAGTGTTATAATATTGAGTAATTGATTGGCTTTTTGCTAAAAAATCGCACTTTAAGGAGGAAAATTTTATGAAAGAAACCAAAATCGTGATTGTTTCGCACGACGAGGCGGTGGCTTTGTCAGAGAATTCTGAAAAAACGATTCCGCACATCAGGCTTGAAGAAAGTTTGAGGCGTTCGGCGATTTTGCCGGAGGAATTTCATCAGCCGGTGAGAATTGGCAGTAGTGATAACAGAGATGTTAATTTTACGATAAGTGGAACTTTGATCGGTAAAAATACTAAGCTTAAATCTTTTGATATTTTGATGGAAGATGGTAGTGTTCACATAAATTGTGACGATAATAGAATTTACGAAATCATTTCGAAGATTATTGCAGGATGTATGGATGAAAATTCGTATGTTTCGTTAAAAGAAATCGTCGAAGGTGGTTGGTATCGCCATTATAAAGGAGGAATTTATCAAATTCTTTGCGTTGCAACTCATACCGAAGGTGGTGAGGAGCAGGTGATTTATAAGGGTAAAACAAAAGGGCGCATTTGGGCTCGACCAAAATCGATGTTTATGGATGGGCGATTTCAACCGATTAGTCAGAAAGAGGGGTGATTTTATGTCAACTTTTAAGTATTTTTTCGATTTGACTCGCGAAAATTTCCAAGCGGAAAAATTCGAAAACGCGAAAAATTCAATGATTTCGGCGATTAAGTCGCACGGAAGTGAAAATTTTTACGAATTACTCGATCTTTTGGAGATTTTAGTGAAGATTGAAGAGCGCGAAGGTGTGTTTTGGTCTGGAAATGCAGAGAAATTTTCGCAGTATATTTTGAATGGCGTAAAGCTGAACA
>JBAQCW010000020.1:0-1789 GCA_049294455.1 Candidatus Nanogingivalis sp.
CTGAACTGCGTATGTATGTCAGATAATATCAGATTTTTTTCCCTTTACGGCATCAAAAATCTCTGCAACAGGCATAATAGCACCCGTTTCGTTATTTACATACATAACAGAAACAAGAACTGTATTGTCGTTTACTTCCGCAAGAATATCCTCGGTATGCACAACTCCGTCTTGTCTTGGGCTTACATATGCAATCTCAAAGCCCTCTTGCTCAAGTCTTTTGCAAGACTCCATAATACTGCTGTGCTCAACGGAAGTCGTAACAATCTTAGTACCTCTGCGTTTTTTTGCATATGCAGTGCCGAAAAGAGCAAGGTTATTTGCCTCCGTACCGCCGCTTGTAAAGATGATTTCATCGGTTTGGGCAAAAAGCTGCTTAGCAACCGCCTTTCTCGCCTTTTCAAGCTCCTGTTCCGCAAGCATTCCTCTGTAATGAAGTGAAGATGGGTTTGCGTAATTTTCCGTCATCATCTCAAACGCTTTTTTAGCCGCCGCAAGCGATGCAACGGTTGTTGCGCTGTTATCAAGATAATGCTCCACGATACTCCACCTCACAATACATAAATATACATTTAACATTATACATCATATTTCATCAAAAATAAACTGTTATTTTACATAAACTAATCTTACATAAGAACAAATTTTTAACACATAATATTAGTACATTTAATCAGCAAGTTATAAACGAAACGGAGTTAATGTATATATGATTTCACCAAAAGAATACAATAAAATTGTGACGAAAAATTCACCGAAAAGTAAACTTTTTGTGAACTGCATAAAAGCCTTTTTAATAGGCGGAGCAATATGCACAATCGGGCAGGGATTTACGGATTTATACGCAATGCTCGGTGCGGCAGAAAAAGACAGTAAAACATTGTGTTCAGTAACGCTGATATTCATAGGCATTTTACTGACGGCAATTGGCGTGTATGACAAAATAGCAAAACACGGAGGAGCAGGAACTCTTGTACCGATAACAGGTTTTGCCAATGCAGTATCTTCACCTGCAATTGAATTTAAGTCAGAGGGATATATAGCGGGACTCGGTGCTAAATTATTTATAATTGCAGGTCCGGTAATAGTATACGGAGTTTCTGCATCAATAATTTACGGATTTGTTCTCTGGATTTTGAGTTTGTTCGGAGTACGGCTGTTTTAGCAAAAATTATGGTTTAGCTGATTGCTTTATCAAGCAATTATAAAAGTTTGGTCGACCTTTTCAAAGGTCGTGGGTGTGGGCAAAGCCCACAGATACTTTCCGTTTACGCAATCTGACGATAACCAAACAGTTCGCTGTTTGGCGGCTTGAGCGCAACGGCGTTAGCCTTTAAAAATGCGATAGCAACAAGAAAGGCATTCGATATATAATGAAAAGTTAATGATTTCTTTTCTAAACGGCTGTCGCCTGTTTTAACAAACTTAGTTTTAGCACGCAAACAGCGTGGCTGTTTGCACCTGATAAATTGTTGTATCGGAAGATTTTATGGGCGCTGTCCAAACCCGCAATTTTTGAAAAAATTGAGTAAACTTTTTTGTTTTTGGGAGGATAATTTAGCGTTAGCTAAATTTCAATCCCCGACCGACACTCTGCTAAACAATAATTTACCCCCGTTTCTGACAAAGAACCCCATTAAAAAGTCAAAAAGACTCGCAGACAACCTTTTGAAAATGCCAACAACTTAAATATTATAAATTAAGTTATTAAATTAAAAACATTTCCTTTGTGCTGTCTGTGAGTCTCATCATTTAAAATATTACCGGGTGAAATTCACCAGTATGTCGA
>JBAQCW010000021.1:0-16657 GCA_049294455.1 Candidatus Nanogingivalis sp.
GAAAATTTTTACGAATTACTCGATCTTTTGGAGATTTTAGTGAAGATTGAAGAGCGCGAAGGTGTGTTTTGGTCTGGAAATGCAGAGAAATTTTCGCAGTATATTTTGAATGGCGTAAAGCTGAACAAAGATTACGATTATTCTTATTACGATAGTCGAATCGAAAATCTTCGTGCTTATGCTTTGATCAAACAGCCAAAATTTTATTTCGAAACGCTCAACAAGGAGCTTGCCGAAGAAATTGCCAAAACTATTAACGGATTGGTGTTTGGGATTGAATATTTTAGAAGTATGGAGCGATATTTCGAGGCGATGATGGCGCAGATTTATTTTTGCATTCTGAGTTATCGGCTCGAAGAGCTTGACGGAGCCAAACACGAATCTTCGTTTGTGAATTTCACAGTTTTGATTAACGATATGGCGAAATATATCAATGATTTGTCGGATGAGGTTGAAATTAATGAATCCGTACAAGAATTTTGGGATGAAGAATTTGAGCAAGGACCGTTTTTTGCAACGGAGGACGAAATTCAGATTTTGGCGCTCGAAGATTTTGAGCGCGCTATGAGCGAATCTCAAAAACAAGCTTTTTTCGTTCGAGTTAATTATCTCGTAATTCTGGCGAAAGTTGGATTTTGGAATCTGGCTGAAGTTACGGCGACAGAGATTTTAAAGAATTTTTCGTTCGAAGAAGAATTCGCCGAGTTTGAAAAATTCATTGAGCTTTTTGCGTCTGGCGAAAACGGTTTCGAAAAAGCTCAAAAAGAGCCAATTTTCGCAAAATTTCCTTTTGTTTAGAAAAGTCAGTTTTTGCTGGCTTTTTCTATTGATTTTTATCAGTAAATGTGGTATAGTATTTTTTATCGTTCTTGTAACGAAAATTTTAATAGAAAGGAAGGAATTGATAATGGATATCATTCTTTCTGAAAAGTTGTTTAAAAAGGTTGAGGAGCACCTCGAAGCTACTAAAGCGAATCGCGAAGTGAATGAAAATTTGCCGAATTCTTCGCAAGTTCGTTTAATTCTGAACACGCCAGAGTCCAACAATAAAATTGTTCGACAAACTCTGGGTAAAGATAGCGAATTTCGGCCGAATACTTTTGCGCTACTTTGTGCATTTAAGGGCTACAATCCTGAAAGTATGAATTTCGATGGTTCTGCGATTTCGGACTTGATATTCGAATATTTAGTTGGAATTGATGCGAGCCCAAATGTGGTTTTGTTGGTTCAAGAATCAGGAATTTCCGAAAAGGAAATTGATATTTTGAATTCTGCGGCTCATCGAACTAAAAGTAGTTTTGAAGAAATTCTAAAACTCTATCTTGAAAATATGTCTTATATTCAAGGTGTTGACTTAAATTCTTCGAACGAAATTGAAATTCGAATTAAGCGTTTAGCGGCTTGTTCGAAGGGTGAAAATGCTCGAGAATCTTTGATTCATTTAGCTTCAACTAACGCGCCTGCCACGAAAGTGTTGATTTTTGAAGATATTCATTCTGCATTGTATCGCGGGATGATTACGCCAAAACAATACAAAGCTCTGGCTCGAAAAATCGATGAGCCTGAGCTTGCAATTTGCCGAGCGTTCAATAAATGTTTCGGTGCATAAACTCAACCCAACGTCTCCACTTCGGAGGCGTTTATTTTTTTCAGATTTTCTTGACTTATACTGCGGGTTAATGTATAATTGAGTTTATGCTTAAAAATAAATACAAAAACGGTTTTACAATTATTGAGGTTGTTTTAGTGCTGGCGATCGCGGGGTTGATTTTTTTTGATGGTGTTTGTAGCTCTGCCAGCTTTACAGCGAACGCAACGCGATGCTCAGCGAAAGCGACAGGCTGAAACTTACATAGATTCTCTTATTCGATTGAAAAATAATGGCGCTAAGCCAGATCCAGATATGTGGCAAACGTATATTAGCAATACAAGCGTTGAGAAGATGGTTGAACGCGGATATCTAAAAGAAGAAGAAATGCTAGATCCTTCTACTGGAGTAGTTTACGGAGCGGCGCGTGATTTTTGGCAAAGTTATGACGAAGAAAATGTCGAGCCGGGAGATTATGTGACTATTCCTCATTCTGATTGTGATGTTCCGATAGGAGAAAGATGGGATCAGCTAAGTAAAAATAAAACCGCATTTTGGTTTGGTATGGAATCTGGCGGATCTTATTGCGTGGACGCTGAAGGTAATTTTGCTGGAAATGCTATATTTGAAGAGTAGTTTTTCTCTTGTTTTTGTTGCTAAAATGTGTTAAAATTGATAATTAAGAAGTAGTGTGTCTGGAATTGTGAGACGCCACGAATTTTGGCAGAATTCGAGCGAATTTCAGGCAGGGAATCTTCGGGCCGATTCTAATAACACTTAAATGCGAGGAGAAAAATGGCGCAAAAGCGAACAAACGCTGCGGGTCGCGTGTTTTTTAATAAGCACGACGATATCCTAAAAACCCCAGATTTGATTGCTCACCAGAAGGAATCGTGGCGAGATATGATCGACACTGGTTTGAGCGAGATTTTCGACGAATTGAATCCAATTGACGACTACACTGGTCAAAAATTGGCGTTGCGATTCAAGAGTTACAACTTCCAAAATCCAAAAACTACAAAGGATTTTGCGAAAGAAAACAACCTAACTTTCGAAGCTCCACTTCACGTTCAGGTTGAACTTACCAACAAAGTTACTGGCGAAGTAAAAGAGCAAGAAATCTACCTTGGTGATTATCCTTGGATGACAGATCAAGGAACTTTCATTATTAATGGTACGGAGCGTGTGATTGTTTCGCAGTTGATTCGCTCTGAAGGTGTTTATTTTAACGCCGAAACTGCTGCAAACGGCAAAAAATACTACGGCGCAAAACTTATCCCAATCCGTGGCGCTTGGCTTGAACTTGAAACAGATCCAAAAACTGGCGTAATTTATGCGAAAATCGACCGTCGCCGAAAACTTCCAGTGACGTCTCTTTTGCGTGCGCTTGGTCAAATGTCTTCAGATGACATCTTGAAAACTTTCGAAGATGTTGACACTGGCGATGTTAAATTTATTCAAGCTACATTAGACAAAGATCCTGCGACAACTCCATCGAGTGCTTTGGTTGAAATTTACCGCCGAGTTCGCCCAGGCGACTTGGCGACAATCGACAATGCTCGAACAATGATCGAACGAATGTTCTTCGACTTCAAACGCTTTGATTATGGTCGAGCTGGTCGCTACAAGATCAACAAACGACTTGGTTTGGATGTGGCAAACTCACCAGAAAATCGAACTTTCCAGATGAGCGATTTGTTCGAAATCATCAAAGAAGTTATCCGTTTGAACAATACTCAAGGTGAAGTTGACGACATCGATAGCCTTGATAACCGCCGAGTGAAATTGGTTGGCGAATTGGTTGCGCGACAATTCCGCGTTGGTATGCTTCGAATGCAACGAAACGCAATGGATCGAATGTCGATGACAGATATCGAAACCGTAACTCCTGGTCAGCTCGTGAATGCTCGCCCAGTTGTTGCTGCTGTTCGAGAATTCTTCGCTGGCTCACAGCTTGCGCAGGTTATGGATGAAACTAACCCACTTTCAGAACTTTCACACAAACGACGCCTAAGCTCGATGGGTCCTGGTGGTGTGACTCGAGATCGCGCTGGTCTTGAAGTTCGCGACTCTCACCCAACTCACTACGGACGAATTTGTCTTGTGGAGACCCCTGAAGGTGCGAACGTTGGTTTGGTGACAAACTTGGCGACATTTGCTCGAATTAACGAATATGGCTTTATCGAAGCTCCATATTTGAAAGTTGTCGACGGAAAAGTTACAGATGAAGTTGTCTATTTGGACGCCGCTCAAGAAGCTAAAGAAATCATCGCCGACGCTGGTTCGAAATTGAACGACGACGGCTCATTTGCGAATGAACAAGTTTCGGCCCGAAAAAACTTGATTCCTTCGCAGGTTGAAGCGAGTGAAATTACCCTTATGGACGCCGTTCACCGACAGGTGCTTGGTGCCGCCGCTTCGCTAATTCCTTTCTTGGAGCGCGACCGAATCGACCGCGCTTTGACAGGTTCTTCGATGCAGAAACAAGCCGTGCCACTTCTTTGGAGTGAAGCACCAACTGTCGGAACTGGTGTTGAAGCTGACATCGCCCGAAACCTTTCGCAAGTTGTTATGGCAGAAGGTGACGGAGAAGTCGTAAAAGCCGACGCCACATCCGTTGAGGTTAAATACAAAGAAGGTTCGAAAGTTTATGAACTTAAACACTTCGAAAAAACCGCTGACGATCGCTGCTATAACCAAAAAGTTGTAGTTTCTCGTGGTCAAAAGGTTAAAAAAGGCGACATTTTGATTGAAGGTGCTTCGATTAAGGATGGCGAAATTGCGCTTGGTCGCGACCTTCGGGTTGCGTTTATGAGCTGGGGCGGATTTAATATGGACGACGCCGTAATTATCTCGGATCGTTTGGTTAAAACTGACGCGCTCACAAACATCAACATTAAAGACTATATGGTTGAAGTTCGTGAAACAAAACTTGGCCCAGAAGTTGTAACTCGCGACATTCCAAATGCGAGTGAATACAGCTTGCGACATCTTGATGAAAACGGAATTGTTCAAATCGGTTCAGAAGTTAAACCTGGCGATGTCCTTGTCGGAAAAATCACACCAAAGGGTGAACAAGAACTTTCGAGCGAAGAACGACTTCTTCGAGCGATCTTCGGCGAAAAAGCTAAAGATGTTCGAGATACTTCAACTCGAATGAAAAACACAGGTTCTGGAAAAGTCATCGGCGTGAAAATCTTCTCTCGAGAAAATGGTCACGAAATGCGCGCTGGCGTTTTGATGCAAATTCAAATTTTCGTTGCAGAAGCTCGAAAAATTATGGTCGGCGACAAAATGGCTGGACGACACGGAAACAAAGGTGTTGTTGCGAAAATCTTGCCAGAAGCTGATATGCCATTTATGGAAGACGGAACACCAATCGATGTTATCTTGTCGCCACTCGGTGTGCCATCTCGTATGAACCTTGGTCAGCTTTTCGAAGTTCACCTTGGTATGGCTGCCAAAACTCAAGGCTACAAAGTCGCAACTCCAACTTACGATGGTGTGACTGCTGAAATTTTGGCGGACGAACTCGAAGCTGCCGGAATTGACCGCGACGGTAAAGTTCAACTTTATGACGGTCAAACTGGTGAACCATTCGAACAACGAACAACAGTTGGATTTATGCATATGATCAAACTTCACCACTTGGTGGCAGACAAGATCCACGCTCGTTCAACTGGTCCTTACACAATGGTGACTCAACAACCGCTCGGTGGTAAGGCACAAAACGGTGGTCAGCGATTCGGAGAAATGGAAGTTTGGGCGCTTGAAGCTTACGGTGCAGCCAATATGCTCCAAGAAATGCTCACAATCAAATCAGACGACGTTATTGGTCGTTCGAAAGCTTACGAAAGTATTATCAAGAACAAAGAAATTGTTGGTCCAAAATTGCCAGAATCATTCAACGTTTTGGTGAAAGAACTTCAAGGTTTGGGACTTCGAGTAGACTTGTTCGATCAGCATTCGCAAGTTGATGCCGACGAACTTTTGGCGAAGCGAAACGCCGAAGAATCTGGAATTTCAGCCCTCAAAGATGAAGAAACCGAAACTGTTTTCGACGAAGCGGACGGAACTTTCGAAGACAATATGAACATTCAAGATATTGATGAAATTGAAGAAAATAAGGAGGAAGCGTAAATGGCGAAAGTGGTCAACACAAACCAGATTTCTGATTTTGACGCGGTTCGTCTAGCTGTGGCTAGCCCAGAAGATATTTTGGGCTGGTCTTACGGCGAAGTTACGAAGCCAGAAACGATCAACTATCGTACACAAAAACCAGAACGAGACGGTTTGTTCTGTGAAAAAATCTTTGGGCCAACCAAAGACATTAACCCTTACGACAACAAGCTAAAAGGTGTTCGATCTCGAGAAGCTGCTGTCGACAAAAACGGCGAATTGGTAACAAAATCAATCGTTCGCCGCGAACGAATGGGCCACATTTCTTTGGCGGCTCCTGTTGCGCACATTTGGTTTATGCGTGGCGCTCCAAGCGCAATGAGCCTTCTTCTTGGAATGACAGTGAAGAACATCGAGCGAGTGGTTTATTTCGCAAGCTATGTTGTGCTTTCTGTTGATGAAGAAAAACGCGATCAAATGATTTCTGATCTCGAAGCCGAAGATTCAGCGGCTCGAATGGCGATCAAACTTCGCTACGAAAACGCTTCAAAAGAAGCTGGTGCTAACATCAAAGCTTTGGCTGAAGAACAATCTCGCGAAATCGAAGAACTCAACGCAAATTATCAAGCCAAAAAAGCTCAGCTCGACAGTTTGGTAAAAGGCGCTTTGATGAGTGAAACAGATTATCGCGATCTTCCAGAAGAATACGACGAAATTATCGAAGTTGGAATGGGTGGCGAAGCTATCAAACGACTTCTTGACGAAGTAAATCTCGACGAACTTGTCAAAGATCTAAAAGAAGAGGCTGAAAAAGCTCGTGGCGCTCGCCAAGCAAAAATCTTGAAACGACTAAAAACTATCGAAGGAATGAAATCTGCTGGAATTAAACCTTCAAGCCTATGTTTGACAGTTCTTCCTGTGATTCCACCAGACCTTCGCCCAATGGTTCAATTGACCGGCGGTCGTTTTGCGACATCCGACCTCAACGATCTTTATCGCCGAGTCATTAACCGAAATAACCGTTTGAAGAAATTGATCGAGCTCAACGCGCCAATGGTGATCAAACGTAATGAAATGCGAATGCTCCAAGAAGCCGTCGACAGCTTGATTGACAACAACGCTTCTCGAAGTGGCCGAAGTGCCTCGACAGTTGGTGGTCGACGACAGCTTAAATCTTTGAGTGATGTGCTAAAAGGTAAGCAGGGTCGATTCCGCCAAAACTTGCTCGGAAAACGCGTTGACTACTCTGGTCGTTCGGTGATTGTTGTTGGTCCAACTTTGAAAGCTCACCAATGTGGTCTTCCAAAACAAATGGCGCTTGAACTCTTCAAACCGTTCATCATTTCTTGGTTGATCGAAAAAGAATACGCAAACAACATTCGTTCGGCGACTCGCCTAATCGAAGCTGGAGAAGCTTGCGTTTGGGACGCTTTGGACGAAGTGATTGTTGGAAAATACGTTCTTTTGAACCGCGCGCCTTCGCTTCACCGATTGTCGATTCAGGCGTTCCAGCCAAAATTGGTTGATGGTAAAGCAATCCAACTTCACCCACTTGTGGCGAACGGATTTAACGCTGACTACGACGGTGACCAGATGGCGGTTCACTTGCCACTTTCTGGCGCCGCTCAAGCCGAAGCTCGCGATTTGATGAGTATTTCGCACAACTTGTTAAAACCTGCTGACGGTCAGCCTGTGCTTTCTGTCGACCAGGACGTCGTTTATGGAAACTACTACCTAACTTACGACAAACAGAGCGAAATGAAAAAAGAACGCAAAGCTTTCGCAAGTGTTTATGAAGCAGAAATGGCTTACGAAGCTGGCGTGATTGCGCTTCAAACTCCAATTCGAGTTTATGCCAAAGGTGAAATTCGAAACACAACTCTTGGTCGTGTTTACTTCAACGAATTGCTGCCAAAAGATTACCCTTACGACAACAATCCGCAAACCAAGAAGCAAATTAATAAAGTTTTGGCCGATATGTTTGCGATTTATGGTGCAGAAATGACCGTGAAAATCGCCGACAAAATCAAAGATTTGTCGTTCCGATATGTTACAAAATCTGGTCTTTCGATCGGTAAAGAAGACTACACAATTTATGAAAGCGAAAAAATTCCAGAAATCATTGCTGAAGGTGACGCCAAAACAACTTTGATTCAAGAACAGTACGATCAAGGTCTTTTGACAGATCAAGAACGCTACAACTTGATTATCGACAACTGGCACAAAGCTATCGACAAAGTTTCGGAAGAAATTTCTGCTCGCGTGGCGAACGAAGGTGCTGATAGTCCGGTTGGATTGATGGCTATTTCTGGTTCTCGTGGTAACGCAACAAACATTCGCCTTGCTTCTGGTTTGACCGGAATTATGGTGGATGCAACCAACCGCGAAATCGAGCTCCCAATTCGTTCGAATTATACTCACGGTATGTCATCGCTTGAAGCCTTCGTGGCGACTCGTGGTGCGCGTCAAGGTTTGATTTCGACAGCCTTGAAAACTGCCGACTCTGGATATTTGACTCGCCGTCTTGTTGACGTGGCGCAAGATGTGTTCACATCAGCCGACAACGAAAATGAAGTCGACCCAGGTTTCGAAATTTTCCGAAGCGAAACAGAAGAAACTATGATCGAATTCGGCGACCGATTGTATGGACGATTCACTGCCGAAGAAGTTCCTGGCCACATTGGCGCAGACGAACTCATCACTCGTGAAATCGCAAACGCAATCGAAAAAGACGAAAAAATCAAATCCGTCAAAATTCAAAGCGTACTTTCAACTTCGAACCTTTCAGGAATTCCACAGAAATCTTACGGTATTGATATGGCAACAGGCTTGCTCGTGAACGCGGCTGAACCAGTTGGTGTTATCGCTGCTCAATCTGTTGGTGAACCTGGAACTCAGCTAACTTTGAACACATTCCATAGCTCTGGTGTTGCCGGTTCTGGTGCGATTTCTCAAGGTTTGCCTCGTGTTGAGGAGCTTCTCGAAGCTCGATCGCCAAAAGGTCAAGCTTATATGACAGAAGTTGCCGGTCTTGTTGATTTGTGGGAAGATGGAAATATGAACATTGTTCAAATCACTCCACAATCTTCGGTCGACAAAAACGGAAACGAAGTTTCGATTTCGCCAGTTCGCTACGAAATTCCAAACACGGTTGCTTTGGCTGTTGCTAAAAACGACTTGGTTGAAGCTGGTGATCGCCTAACAATCGGTTCGTTGAATCTTCACGATTTGATGCGACTCAAAGGCGTCGAAGCAACTCAGCGCTACATTATGAACGAAATCTTGCGAATTTACGCAGCTCAAGGTCAGGACATTGCGTCGAAGCACCTTGAAGTTATCGTTCGACAAATGTTCAGCCGAGTTCAAATCGAAGATGCTGGCGATTCGGACTTTGTAACTGGAGATATTGTTTCGAAAGCTGCTGTTGTCGAAGAAAATATTCGACTCAGCCAAGAAGGTAAGAAAGAAATTTCCTTCCGACAAATGCTTCTCGGAATTACCAAAGTTTCGATTTATAGCGACAGCTTCTTGTCTGCTGCATCGTTCCAAAACACAACCAGCGTCCTCATTGGCGCAGCTGTGTCTGGTCGAGTTGACAAACTTCACGGCTTGAAGGAAAACGTGATTATCGGACGCAAGATCCCTGTTGGAACTGGCGCTCGAAACGCTCAAATCGAAGAAGTTGAAGAACTCGAAACCAAAGAAGAATTCGAAAACGAAACGGAAGCTTAATCTTTAAATAAAAACCAGCCTTGCTTATTTTGCAGGCTGGTTTTTGATTGTGAGTTTTTCGAAAATATGGTACAATATAAGCATTATCGTATCAATAAAGGAGAATTTTTATGCGAAAAAAATCCAATATTCTTGTGCTTTTTCTTGGAGTTTTTGCTCTGATTTTTGGTATCTTGATTTCGATTTCGCCAGTTGCGGAATTTTCGAAACGCAATTTTTTGGGTTGGAAAAAAGTCGTAGCCGAAGTTACGAGCGCTGACAAAAAAGTTATTTCCGATAATGGATTTTATTATGAAGTTGGCGCGAGCTACTCGGAAAGCGCCGAAAAAGTCATCGAGTTCAAGTATAGCTCAAAAGAATTTCCAGAATTTGGCTCGCCCAAAACGATTTATTTTGACGAAAAAAACACCTTGAATTTCGCAGTTGGAGATTTTTCGAGCTGGAATTTGGCAGTTTTGATTGTACCGATTGCTGGGATTTTTCTGATTTTTTTGGCGATTTCGAGTTCGAAAAAATCAAGCAGTCAAAAATTCGAAACCGAAGAGCAAGACTTGGCAGAAATTTCGAAAATCCAGAATACCGAAACTAAGATTTTTGGCGAAATCACTAATGTTGAATCTGAGATTTTGCCGAGCGGAATGAATGTTGGGCGAGCCGTGATTCGAGCTCAATTGCCAAGCGGGGAATTTCGAAATTTCAAATCAGAACAGATTGAAGGCTTGACGGCTGGACTTCTTGTGAGCTATTTGGCGCGCCCTTCGAAAATCTCGGTTTCGGTTCGAAATGGTGATTTTGACGATTATTTTGTCGATTCTGAAGAAATTATCGAAGCGATTAAAAAATCATTCGAAACTGTTCGCGATGTGAATTTAGAGAAGGAGAAAAATGTATAATTTACCAAAATTAAAGTATAATTACGACGAATTTGAGCCGTTTTTTGACGCGCGGACGATGGAAATTCACCACACGAAACACCATCAAGTGTATGTCGACAATCTGAACGCGGCGATGAGCGAGTTGGAGAAAATCGCGCCGAGTTTTGCGAAAATTCCGCTGGAAGACTTGCTTTTTTATGAAAGAATGGATGAACTTGGTGATTTTTTGTTGAATGCTGGCGGAGATTCTTCTTTGGTGCAAAAAATTCGAAATCACGGTGGCGGACATCTGAATCACTCGCTGTTTTGGCGAATTTTGAAGCCGGCTGAAAAGAGTGAAAATTTGCCGTCGGAAGATTTTTTGAAAATTATCGAAAAGACTTTTTATAGTTTCGAGAATTTTAAGGCGACTTTCAAGAATGCGGCGGTTTCGCATTTTGGTTCGGGCTGGGCTTGGCTTCGAGCGAACAAAAAAGGCGAGCTTGAAATCTCCACCACGCCAAATCAGGATTATTACGGTCTCGAAAAAACCACGCCAATTCTCGGTATCGACCTCTGGGAGCATGCTTATTATTTGAACTATCAAAACCGTCGCGCGGATTTTGTTGATGCGTTTTGGAATTTGGTGGATTGGGGTGAAGTTGAAGAAAATTATCGCCGAGTAGTCGAAGCGAGTGATCCGATTTTCGAAGAAGGTGCGTGCGACTTGGCAGGCTGCCCTGTGCCAGAAAATCGCGAAATTTCGCTTTTCGAAACGCAAGAAATCTCGAATTCCAAAAGTGAAAATTCAGCCCAAAAACGCATTCTTTACACTGACGGAAGCACTTCACCGAATCCTGGTCCGGGCGGTTTTGCGATCATTGAAAACGGCCGGCCGATCGCTTTGGGCGCAGAAAATCCCAGCACCAACATCCGAATGGAGGGCTTGGCGCTGAAAAAAGCTCTGGAGATTTTGGGCGAAGAACCTGCTGAAATCTGGTCGGACAGTGAATTTTGGATTAACGTTCTTACAAAATGGGCACCAGCTTGGCAAAAATCCGGCTGGAAAAAGAAATCTGGCGAAATTAAGAATTTAGACATCGTGAAACCGCTTTTTGAGCTTTATCAAAATTCAAACGCTGAAATAAAATGGCTCAAAGGTCACGCTGGGCACGAGTTTAATGAGCTGGCTGACGAATGGGCAAATCGCGCGCGGGAAGGCGAGAGGATTGAAATTTAGATTCTTGATAAACTTATCAGGGGGGGGGGTAAAATAAGAGTATGAAAACACTTAAGGATAAAAATAATAAAATGAAAAATAAATCAGGCTTTACGATTATCGAAGTTGTGCTGGTTCTTGCTATCGCAGGCTTGATTTTTCTCGCGGTGTTTATTGCGTTACCTGCGGCTTCAGCGAAACCGACGAGATACGCAGCGTAGACAAGACATGGCACGGCTTCAAGATGCGTTGACACGATATAAAGCGAATAATAGAAAATATCCATGGAACTTTTATCCAGACGGTTCGTACGATAATAGATACGCAGAAAGAGTAGATGATTATATTCGCAGTAGAGGATTTAGTCAGGACCAATTTATTACTGATTATTTAGGCGATGATTTCAAAGATCCGTTGGGTGATTCATATACGATTAGCTTCAACAAATCAAAAAATCAAAGAGGACTACTGGTGAAGAAATGGGAATGGCTTCTGCGGTAGCGAAAATTAACCATATTTTTGTCGTAGCATATGTTGATTGTGAGCATTTCAAAATTGATTAATACGGCTACGGATATTACGTTCCGAGAGAATCCGTTACGAACGCTAATAAATATGCTATTGTGTTCGGGTTAGAAAGCGGCGCCGGAGGGTGTCTTGAAGGGAGTGTGTAGGAGGCTATTTTCGCTAAATTTTTCGAAAAAGCCCGCAGGAAATTCGAAAAACAAAAAACGCGCGCTCGCAAATAGAAGTATGACACTCAGCAGTCTAAATAATCTGAGTTCACACACCTTAATAAAATAGTTAAAAGGTAGCTAAAATTTTAGCTACCTTTTATTTATCATTTTTACATTAGTGAAATAGTATCTTGTGTAAAATTAGAGACTATCTAGAATGCCTTTTGGTATATCGCTTAATAAATACCATCATTCCTAAAATTCCAACTCCAACAAAACTTAATATATTTGATTTTGTAGAGTTCGTTTTAGGAAGCTCCTTAGTATCTGCTTTTTGATTTTTATCACTTGAAACATTTTCAGTAGTGCTAGGCTGTTGAGATACAGATTGTGTAGTGGTATTAGCAGATTTAGAGTTTATATCCTGTTTATTTGTAGTAGCACCAGAGTTATTGGTATCAGTTTGTTTATTGTTTTCCTGACCATTTTCAGCTGGATTGTCTATAATTGCAGTGTTAGATGTATCGTCAACTCCATTACTATTAGAGTTATCATTATTTTCTCCAACATTAGTATTTGTATCTATATTAGTATCATCACTATTATTCACATCAGCTTTTGATTTAGCAATATTAGCTAAGGCTGTTTTAAGAGTTTGAGTATTCTCTTTTAATTGCTCCATACGATAGTTCCAGTAATCATCTGTCCAAGCCAAGCCGCTAATAAAGTAATCGTCTGATAATACTGTTCCTAAAGGAGTGTCTAATAATCGTGTATCTATTACCAATTCACTATGGATTGCTTGCAAGTCACCTGATAAATTTTCAACTTTATCATAGGCGATTCCATCAGTTCCTAGTTCTTGTTTATATACTGCATATGCTTCTAGTATTGTCCTATGAAATTCATCATAAACTGACTGATATTCTGCCCGTTTCTCTGGACTGATGATTTCATCTATTAGAGGAATAAATTGGTAGCGTAAGGTAATGACGGCATCTTTTTGAATTGGGAACGAAATTTCAGTTTGCTTACCAGAAAAATCAGACCCTGTCGGTGTTTGATAACCTCTAAATAAGTAGCCCTCTAACTGAGGAATTGAAATTGTAGCTCCAACTCCTTCAATACCTGTTCGGACTTCGCTTTGTAGAACTTTGTTATCTTGGTCTATCATTTGAACCGTGTATGATACAGTTTGCGCTGAGTCTTTCGGCTGCTCCACTGTAACCTTATCATAAAGAATCTCTGCAACAAACAGAGAGCTGGACCCGGTAGCAACCTCGTCATAAGTATAAGTATACTTATTGTCAGCTCTTGCAACGTATCCGTCTACCGTGATTGGTGCAAGCGTGATAGATTCACCTGGATTGACAACTGCATTGTCTAGTAAAAGGTCATCACCACCAGCCACTCTGTGAGCAACAGTAAAAATTACTGGTTCTTTGGTTGTTGGAGCAGCGTCTTTAATCATCCAGAACTGCACCCATACAAAGCCGGCAGAGTTTAGGGTCTTTAAGGCCTGATCATAGGTAAGTTCGTAAGTTGGATTAGTGTATTGATCCAACTTCCATCCCTCAACTTTTGGCGCATCTATCGTTTTTGTCTCTCCGGGGTTGATGGTAATGTAATGATGAGACAATGGACCGTCAGTTTCAGAGATTGCAATTACTGCTACCGAAATTGGCTGCTGCTGATTTGTCTCTTCTGCATGAACAACATTTTGAAAAGCTGGAACAGCTACGGGTGCTACAACTCCGCCAAGGAGTGTGGTGCAAGCAAGGGTTATGCCGATTTTCTTTGTGACTATTTTTTTCATGTTTTTCCAACTTTCTTTTTTCATTTTTGCCCAAAAACCCCTGCTACAATAGGGTTTGAGTGTGTTTTAGTTAACGGTCGTTTGTTAAAACAATCAAAGTTATCAATAAAAAATATTATAAATGTTGATTTGACGGGGTTTTGAGACGTTCGTCAAGTCGACATTTTTTGATTTTTCATTGTTTTAGTTAACGACCGTTTATTAAAACACTTTTATGTGTTTACTTTACTATTTTTTCTAGCTTTTGTCAACGATTTTTGGGTTAATTTTTCTGTTTGTTTGGATATTGTTACGCTTCAGTACGCTATAAATGGTAGCGGTAGAAATTTGGAACTGGTTAGCGATGTCTCGAATAGTCATTTCTTCCTCCAGATAACTTATAATAACTTGCTTTTCTTTGGATTTTGATATGCCTTTATTACCTAATTTCACGCCACGCTCTCTGGCTTTACGCAGTCCGTCTTTAGTGCGGTCTGATATAGCTTGAAGCTCCCACTCTGCCACGTAACCCAACATCAGACAAAAGAATTTACCTGTTAGTGAGTCTGTTTCAATCTGTTCGTGAATAGATTGAAGACGGATATTGTGGCGAGTGAGTTCATCAATGATAGCTGATAGATGAAGCATTTTTCTGGTTAGGCGGTCTAGTTTATATACTACAAAGCTGGTTTCTATTCCGCTTTCGTCACACTCCTTGGCGAAGTTGATAGCTTTTTGAAGTTGTGGGCGGTCTTGATTGCCTCCAGATTCTTTTTCTATGTAGAGTTTGTCGCAGAAGTTTAGAGCTTCTTTTTGAACTTCCAGCCCTAACTCTTGACGGTTGTCTGTGGAGCTAACACGGGCATAGCCAATGATGATGCTTCCTTTTTCTTGATAATATGCAATATTTTTCTTCACGTTATCCTCCTTGCTTTACTATTGTAGCAGGGTGGTTCTATTTTAGAAGAAAAATCAAAATAACTGTAAAGCAAAAATAATGCAGGAATATAGTGGATTAGATTGTAAATCATTATTTTTTGCGAAACAGAAATAAAAATAAGAGTTATTTTATTTATAAAGATAATTCTATCTGTTGTCTCTTATAAGGAATGATCCACAAAAATATAATCGCAACAACAATTGTTAGCAATGAAGTAAAGTCACCCGATATGACATTCCAAAAAGATTCATCTCTTGACAAACTTGAAAAATTACGAATAATGAAATCAGGTATTTGGAGTAGTGTGAATAATAAAATAAGTCTCCGTGTCAACTTAACCAATCGGTAATTTTTATATTCTTTCCGATAATAACTCGAAATAAAATATAGAAAAAACAAAATAATTCCCATCTGTATTGTACTATACAAAAAATGCATATAGCCAGACATGGTTAAGGCGCCCTTAATATCCATGAAGCTATCTAAATTATCACTTATCCACATCTTGAAATGTGTATAATAATTAACCAATAGTGAAATAACTATCGAAATAATCCATATAATCCACTTTGAAGATTTTTTCATTTGACTACTAATATTTTTATAGAGTTTGTAGAAATAAGCATTGAAAAATGGCAAGATGATAAAATCTCCAATATATATACTTGTATATAGTATTAGCGGCAGTTTGACATCTCCATAAAACACTGTTCTATCATTCAAAGCAAAAAGAAACATTGGCAGGAAGCCGAAGGTTATTGTTGTTCCATATATATACATACTGGTTATATCTATATTTTTATTCATAATCATATTTTTTTCTTCTGTCTTTGATATTATACCATAAAGAATATCAAATAAATACCTTAGGTAAAAATACCACTGCGATATTATAAAAGTGTATATAAGACAAGTTAAAATCATAAAAATCAAACATGTCCAAAAATTAATTTTATATAAAACATATCCAAATATACACTGAAAACATAAATGGAGCGATAGAAAAAATAAACCTTTTATATAATTAATATTTACCAAGTTTGTTGATAAAATATAGATATTCGAGGAATTGTGTATAACTGGAATAATCTCACCTTCCCACACTAGTAAATTTTTGTTTAATAGTGTGTTCAGCTGTTCCTCTAAAAACCTAAGCCGTGCTGAATTTAGTATTATATAATAAAGTGAGCTAATACTCATGACGAATATATAGTTGCTTATTATTGACAGTAAGATAATTATGAAAGTTCCAAGTGGTTGATTAATATTGAAAAAGGGATTTTGTCGAACACCCATATCGAAATTAGTACTACCTACTAATGCAATTATAACCCCTAAAAGAGATATTCCGACACTATGATAAGTTTCATTCTTATCATACTTCTCCATGTAATAGAAGAGCTCCTGTTTAGAGTAAGCATATTCTTTTTCAAGTAAAAGAAATTCTTCTGATGACATTTTAATAACTCCTTCCAATATTTTATATGGGAACCTCTAAAAACACCAGTAGAGCATCTAGAGCGTCAAATTTATCTTTAATTTACAGTTTATTTCTTGTAAATTTTTGTTTGTGAGTCTTACTCAAGGCTATTTCCCAAATTTTGGGCGCACTAAGCCCATGATTTCAACCCTAGTCGTTTAATCTGTTCAAATCGAAAGATGTTATAGAGGAGGTTGGTTAAGGTCACATTTGTCTTTGCCCTATCCATTCCAATCCCTCTAAAGGTACTTCC
>JBAQCW010000022.1:0-2364 GCA_049294455.1 Candidatus Nanogingivalis sp.
CGGGTAACCTTTGTCGGGTCAACGATACCTGCCTCAATCATATCTGTGTATTCCTCTGTAAGAGCGTTAAAGCCGTAACCAACCTTGTTAGCTTTCTTGATGTTTTCGCAGATTACGCTGCCCTCAAGACCTGCATTTGCGGCAATCTGACGGAGCGGCTCTTCAAGAGCTTTAAGAACAATCTTAGCGCCTGTCTTAGCATCACCCTCAAGTGTATCAACAAAAGCGGAAACAGCAGGAATAGCGTTCATACAAGCGATACCGCCGCCTGCTACGATACCCTCTTCAACAGCAGCCTTAGTAGCGGCAAGAGCATCTTCGATTCTGAGTTTCTTTTCTTTCATTTCAACTTCGGTAGCAGCACCGACTTTGATTACTGCAACGCCGCCTGCGAGTTTAGCAAGACGCTCCTGAAGTTTTTCACGGTCAAAATCAGATGTTGTTGTTTCAATCTGCTGACGAATCTGTGCAACTCTGCCCTTAATAGCGTCCTTGTCGCCTGCACCGTCAACAATGATTGTGTTTTCTTTCTCAACCTTTACCTGACGAGCAGTACCAAGCTGATCCATTGTTGTATCTTTAAGCTCAAGACCTAAGTCTGATGTAATTACTGTACCGCCTGTAAGTGTTGCGATATCCTGTAACATTTCTTTTCTTCTGTCGCCAAAGCCCGGTGCCTTAACAGCAACACAAGTAAATGTACCTCTTAACTTGTTGAGTACGAGAGTTGTAAGAGCTTCGCCCTCTACATCTTCGGCAATGATAAGGAGTTTTCTGCCTGACTGAACAATCTGCTCAAGAATCGGGAGAATTTCCTGTGTATTTGAAATCTTCTTATCTGTAATAAGAATGTATGGGTTGTCAAGTTCTGCAACCATCTTGTCTGTATCTGTTACCATATAAGGAGCAATGTAACCACGGTCAAACATCATACCTTCTACAACTTCGCTGTAAGTTTCGGCTGTCTTTGACTCTTCAACTGTGATAACACCGTCTGTTGTAACCTTTTCCATAGCCTCGGCAATGAGCTTACCGATGAACTCATCCTGTGAAGAAACTGTAGCAACTCTTGCAATATCGTCAGAACCCGAAACCTGCTTGCTGTTGTCAGAAACAGCCTTTACCGCAACATTGATAGCGTCTGCAATACCTTTCTTAAGAACCATTGGGTTTGCGCCTGCTGTTACATTCTTCATACCCTCTCTGATAAGAGCCTGAGCAAGAAGTGTAGCTGTTGTTGTACCGTCACCTGCAACATCGTTTGTTTTGATTGAAACTTCCTTAACAAGCTGTGCGCCCATATTCTCGAATGGGTCGTCAAGCTCAATTTCCTTAGCAATTGTTACACCGTCGTTTGTGATGAGCGGAGCGCCGTACTTTTTGTCAAGTACAACATTTCTGCCCTTAGGGCCGAGTGTGATTTTAACTGTATCAGCAAGCTGGTCAATACCTCTCATAAGAGATTTTCTTGCTTCTTCACCATAAGCAATTTGTTTAGCCATAATTAATTACCTCCAAAATATATCAAATAAAAATAATTATTCTACTGTTGCAAGAATATCTGACTGACGAACGATTGTGTACTCTTCACCGTCAATCTTAACTTCTGTGCCTGCATACTTGCTTGCGATTACTTTGTCGCCGACATTTACATACATCTTAACTTCGTTGCCGTCTACAACACCGCCGGGGCCTACTGCAACTACTCTTGCAAACTGTGGCTTTTCCTGTGCGGCAGATGAAAGAATGATACCGCTCTTTGTTTTTTCTTCGGCTTCTTCAACCTGTAATACTACTCTGTCAAGTAATGGTTTAATACTCATAATATAAATCCTCCTAAAAAGTTTATGTGTTATTTCGGTTAGCACTCTGTATCCTTGAGTGCTAATTATATTTTATACCATTTTTTAGAAATGTCAAGAGAAATTTGACTAAATTTGACCTTTAATTTATAAACAATTAAATTTATTTGTACAGCACTGTATTATAATTCGTATATAGAACTAAAATAACTTAAACAAGCCCTTTTTTCTTTAGTTTACCTTTAGGTTCGGGTTTATTTATTTCATAGCCGTTTTTAATGGAAAGTTTTGCAAGCAATGCAATTCCGTCCGTAAGAGCCTTTTTAGATTCATTGTCTATCTTATTAAATGCTTTAATCATAGTCGGTATATTTTTTATGCCTGCCTTTCGTATGTCGTCAAAGGTGATTTTACCGCCTTCTGCCATAATTTGAAATACAGAGTCTATGATTTGTTTTTTCTGTTCGGTTGTAAGTCCGTCAATAAGCTCTTTCATATTTTTTTCGGCAAATTTAATGCTCTTGGTATCTTCATCAAGGTGTACAAAGTGTGTGCCTACTAC
>JBAQCW010000023.1:0-2499 GCA_049294455.1 Candidatus Nanogingivalis sp.
TCGACCGCAAAAATCGAAGAAGCGCGCCGAGAATTCAGCAAAAAATCGCCTGAAATTTTGGAATACAAAGGAGAATTGATTCGCCGAATTGAGTATTTTTTGGACGGAAAATTGGCATTGGTTCACATTCCTTGGGATGAAATCAAAAAATATTCCGACAAATACAACCCGAGCGTTTTGGTAATCGACGAAATGCGATTAGTCGAAGGCGTCGAAGTTTGCGTGGCGATAAAAACCTACCCCGACGGCAAATTAACAGGGAAAGTCCGCACAAATTCGCCCGTCGCGGCGGACATCGCGGGATATTTCGGCGGCGGCGGCCACGCTTACGCGGCAGGTTTTCGCGTTTATGAAAAATACGACGAGATTTTGCGCGAGCTTTTGACGGCGACAGAAAGAGTTTTGAGATAATTTTATGACGCACGAAATGAATCTTCAAGATAAATATTTCGATTTCATTCTACGCGGAACTAAGCGGATTGAGCTTCGACTAAACGACGAAAAACGCCAGAAAATAAAAATCGGCGACACAATAATTTTTCGCAACGAACAAGGAGAAGCTTTTTCGGCGAAAGTTAAAGATTTATTCAAGTATAACTCTTTCGAGGAGCTTTTTGAGGATTTCGAAATCGACATTCTCGCCGACAAATCTATAACCAAAGCTGAACTTTTGCAAGTCTTGGGCGAATTTTACACACCAGAAAAACAAGCAAAATTCGGCGTTCTAGGAATTTTGATCGAATTGATTTAATTAACACCTTAAAATATGTTATAATATAACCAATATGCTAAAACTCTACAACACTCCAACCAAAAAAATCGAAGAATTCACACCACAAGATCCACAGAGTGTCAAAATTTACACCTGCGGCCCAACAGTTTACGCCACGCCACACATCGGCAACTGGGTAGCGTTCATTTACTGGGATATTTTGGTGCGAACTTTGCGCGCAAACGGCTTCACGCCCAACCGAACGATGAATATTACAGATGTCGGACACTTGGTTTCTGACGAAGATGAAGGCGAAGACAAGCTCGAAAAAGGCGCGCGTCGCGAAGGCAAAACTGCTTGGCAAGTGGCAGAATTTTATACGGCGGAATTTTTACGCGGAATGAAAGAACTGAATCTCGAAACTCCGCAAAATCTCTCGAAAGCCACAGATTTCATCGCCGAACAAATCGCCATCATCGACGATCTAACCGCCAAAGGTTTCACTTACGAAACTTCTGACGGAATTTATTTCGACACCGCCAAATTCCCGAGCTATGCCGATTTTGCTGGGCTTGATTTAGAAAATCTCAAAGCTGGCGCGCGCGTCAATTTCAACCCAGAAAAACGCAATTTGGCAGATTTTGCACTCTGGAAATGGTCACCACAAAGCCAAAAACGCGATATGGAATGGGATTATCGCGAGCGAAAAGGCTTCCCCGGCTGGCATTTGGAATGCTCGGCGATCGCGCTAAATACGCTCGGCGAAACCCTCGATATTCACACCGGCGGAATCGACCACATTCCGGTTCATCACACCGACGAAATCGCCCAAAGCGAATGTCACACCGGCAAAAAATTCGCGAATTACTGGCTTCACTGCAACCATATGACAAGTGAAGGGCGAAAAATCAGCAAGTCGCTCGAAAACGGCTTCACGCTGGAAGATTTGGCCGAAAAAGGCTTTTCGCCGCTCGATTTCAAAATGTTGGTTCTTCAAAGCCAATATCAAACCAGTGGCGATTTCACTTTCGAAAATCTCCAAGCCGCGCAAAATCGCCTAAAAAACTGGCGAAATATCGCCGCGCTTCGACATCAAATTTCGAGGCAAAAGGGCGAGGGAATTCCGAGTTTGGCAGGCAAAAACGCCATTCTCGAAGCCATTAACGAAAATCTCGACACGCCGAAAGCGCTCGCGCAAACTGATGAAATTTTCCTCGAAATCTCGAAAATGCCAGCCGAAAAACTTTCGAAAAGCAACTTGGTTGAACTTTTGGAATTTTTGGACGAATTGCTCGGGCTGGATCTGCTCGCCAGCACGCCAGATATTTCTGAAGTTTCAAAGCAAAAAATCCTCCAGCGACGAATCGCGCGCGAACAAAAAGATTGGGCAACCAGTGACCAAATCCGCGACGAACTCCTCGCCGAAGGGATCGTTCTCCGCGACACGCCAAGCAAAACAATCTGGGAATTCGAAAAATAGCCAACCTAAAATCTCGCCACAGGAGCGAGATTTTTTGTTCGTGAACTAATTGATTTTCTTTAGCAAATCCGCCATCGAAGTTTCATCATTATCAGATTTTGATTTCCGTTTTTCGAGATAATATTCATCAAACAAGATTTTCAAGCATGCCGCGATCGGAATCGAGAGAAATGCACCCAAAATCCCCAAAACATGAAGCCCAACGGTAATCGCCACAAAAATCACGAGAGCAGAGAGCTGATTGTTTTTCGCCTGAATCATTGGCGAAATTACGTTATTTTCGATCTGTTGATAAATCAAGAAATAA
>JBAQCW010000024.1:0-2734 GCA_049294455.1 Candidatus Nanogingivalis sp.
TTGATGTGGTGGGCGGTAAGGCTATAGATCTGTGGCAGGTGATTTTCTTGGCCGGATTGTTATTTGTTTTTGATATTGCAAACACTCTCATCCGAAACTACGGCGGATACTTAGGTGACATTATGGCTGCTAAATTAAGAGAGCAGCTGTCAACCGCTTACTACAAGCACCTACTTAGCTTGCCGCAGAGCTACTACGATACAGAGTTGACAGGGACGATTATTAATCGCTTGAATCGTGCTATTGCCGAACTTAGCAACTTCCTGAACATGTTTGCTAATAACTTTTTCCAGATGCTGCTAACAATTATTATCACGGTGATTATTGTCCTGCAGTATAGTTGGCTGTTGGCGGTTTTGGCGATTATTATGTATCCATTATTTATGTGGCTAACTGCACTAACGAGTAAAAAATGGCAAAAACTTCAGACAAAAAAGAATAAAGAGACCGACATTGCCAGTGGTCGTTTCGCTGAAGTTATCTCACAGATGAAAGTAGTTAAAAGTTACGTTCAGGAAAATCTAGAATACATAAAGTTTTCTAAGAGATTTGCCAAGACTGTTTCGATTACCAAAGAGCAATCGGCTTACTGGCACAAGATGGACGTGCTTCGTGGTAGCGTGCTGTCGGTAATATTTTTCTTGATCTTTGCTTATGTATTTGTGCAAACTGCCGAGCAGAAATTTACGATTGGTGAGATGGTGCTGCTGATTACGCTAATCAACGGGCTAAGGATGCCGCTGTTCAACATGAGTTTTATTGTTGATAATTTCCAGAAAGCAGTGTCTGGTAGCGTGGATGTTTTGGCGGCGCTAAAAGAAGAGCCTGAGCCGCAGGATAAGTCTTCATTAAAGATAAAGAGATTAAAAGGTAGGATTAAATTTGACAACGTATCGTTTGCATATGCAGATGAAAAGAACGTTAATGTCCTAAAAGACATAAGCTTTGATATTCAGCCAGGAGAGCACTTGGCGCTAGTTAGTCAGAGTGGTGGCGGCAAGACGACTATTACCAACCTATTGATGCGTTTGTACTTGCCAGATAGCGGACGAATTATGATAGACGATCATGACCTGAGAGAGGTTTCGAAGCAGTCGCTGCGCCACAATATTGCAATGGTATTTCAGGATCCGTCATTATTTTCGGGGACAATTCGTGAAAATATTGCCTACGGCAAGCCTGGCGCTACTGACGAGGAGATAGCTAGAGCTGCCAAGGCTGCTAATGCCAGTGAATTTATTGACAAGCTAGACAAGGGTTACGATACCGAAATTGGCGAAAGGGGCTTGAAGTTGTCTGGCGGTCAAAAGCAGCGGATTGCCATTGCCAGAGCGATTCTCAAAGATGCGCCAATCCTTATACTGGACGAGGCGACGAGTGCGCTTGATAGTCGAAGTGAGCAGCTGGTGCAGCAGGCTCTTGATCGTTTAATGAAGGGTCGCACGACGATAATTATTGCCCACCGACTAAGTACTATTGCTGGCGTTGATCGAATAATTACTCTAAAAGGCGGCAAAATTGACGAAATTGGCGCACCAGAAGATCTAGCTAAGACCAATGGGCTTTACGCTCAGCTGCTCGAACTGCAGCAGTCTGCTAATCGCTCTGCCAAGGAAAAATTAGCGAAGTTTGACATTAGTTCAGACAGCTAGTATCTGATATAATAGATAGAGATAGAGATAGATTAAAGGAGGAGTAATGGCAACACGAAAAAGCCAGCGTATTGTAATCTGGGTTATTTCAATTGTAATGTTAGTTGGTACTGTCGGTGGATTTATCGCAATGATGGTAACTCCTGGCAACGAATCAAAACAACAAGCGGCACTAGAGGCGGCCCAAACTCAGTGGCAGGCAGCTCAGGCAGCTCAGGCCAAGGAATTAAGTGATAAGTATTTTGAGCAGTTCTCGGCTCAGTCAAGTCGTGTCGGTGAATTTAGTCCCGAAGGTATTAATGAACTAAAAACTGAGGACTTGATTGTTGGCGACGGCGACGAAGTAAAAGGCGATACCAAAATTGCTGCCTACTACCTGGGCTGGAATCCTAGTGGCAAGATATTTGATGGTTCGATTGACGGAGACAGCCTAAAGGCACCATTTGCAGTTGACGGTCCAGCGGAAGCCGCAGTGATTGAGGGTTGGCAGAAGGGGATTGTTGGGATGAAAATTGGTGGCATTAGGGAGCTGACAATTCCATCTGATTTAGCCTATGGCGAGACTGGCAGCGGCGAAGACATCCCGGCCAATACACCATTGAAGTTTATAGTCATGGCTATTCCTCCGGTCGAAGAGGTAGAAATGCCACAAGTCCTAAAGGATTATTATAAGAGGCAATATGGAACCGAATACTAAAGAATTGGTTATTATCGGTGCTGGCCCGAGTGCGCTGGCTACAGCAATTTACACTACTCGCGAAGACATACCAACCGTACTATACGAAAAAGCAGCGATCGGCGGTATGGCGGCGATTACTGACTGGATAGATAACTACCCAGGATTTACCGAGGGTGTGGCCGGTATGAAATTATCGTCTGAGCTACAGGGACAGGCGGAGCGATTTGGCGCCGTGATTGATTACGGCGAGGCTTCGGCGCTGCGACGTGACGGAGACGAGATAGAGACTATTATCGACGGCAAGCCAGTCCGCTCAAAAGCAGTGCTACTAGCAACTGGTAGTAATCACCGCAAGCTTGGCGTACCTGGCGAGGATGAGCTTTATGGGCGTGGTGTCCACTAC
>JBAQCW010000025.1:0-1542 GCA_049294455.1 Candidatus Nanogingivalis sp.
CATAGATATGCTCTACGCTGGTTTGATAGCGTTCATTGACCGTGATGTACTTCTTCGTCGTCTGCACATCGGTATTCTCTAAACCTAAATCATTGAAGTTACCGATACGACCTGTCGCTTCAATGCATTGGTCGAATTCAAAATCTTCGTTCTCGGTACGTATTGTGAAGTGATCTGTGTATTCAATTGATGTGATGTTTGTATTGGTATGGATTTGAATACCATATTGCTTCAACTCACGCTCAAGTGATTGGGATAATTCCTTGGGTGCTTGCATGACACAGCGTGGAGCGATATCGAATAAGTGAACCGAGTGTCCCATCATGGCAAGAAAGCTTGCGAGCTCCACCCCGATGACACCTGCCCCAATCATGGCAATGCGTTGTGCTGTTTGAAAAGGCTTGTTTAAGACATCCCAACTTTCAAGGATATGCTTATGAGGATAGAAACGTTGCGCCTTTGCGCCTGTGTCGATGATGAACACATCTGCTTCATAACGATTTCCATCACAATCGATTACATGGTGATTATCTTCGAACTTTGCGCTTGAATGAATCAATTGAACTTTGGCTTGCATCAAAGCACGCTCCAGCTGTGTCTTCAACTCACTTTGAATGCTTGTTTTATGCGCGTACACAGATTCAACAGAGTGCAGTACGTGGATGCTTGGATCAAAGTGTTTACTTTGATGCAAATGGTGCGCATCTTCTAAGAGACTCTTCGTAGGAATACAGCCTTCATTCAAACAGACACCACCGGTATGATCATTGGAAAAAAGGATAAGCTCATGACCTTCTTGGCGGGCTTTAAAAGCAGCGGTATAACCAGCTGGACCTGCTCCGATAATGATGATTTTCATAAAGAAATACCTTGGTCCTGTAACGCTTTGATAAGCTCATTGACCTGTGGATCATTAAGATGGCGGAGCGCCTTAGCGAGTTCAACTTCACTGGCTTCAATGCCTAAAACACAGTTTTCAATCTTATGCGACCATTCCGTATCCATGACATCTGTGTAGAGATGATTGTCTTGGATGATCCCGTTCTTCACATCCATCTGCCACTCAACACAGCCAAAGTCGAAACACTCACTAAAAACAAGCTTCTCATTGCGATGAAGATTATAGAGCCAGGTCTCATTACTGAAGGAATCCACAAGCTGAGGATTGAAGGAGAAGGGGATGTTACAGAATTGGGCACGGACTTCATACACCTTTTCCATCGTATCAAAAAGATGTGTCTTTAAGGTATCGATCGTTATGGGTTTGATATCGTTGAGATTCGCAATGCGAGCTGCGACGGAAGCGACGTTCTTACGTTTCAGTTTCTTAGGATTCACATTCAGATACAAACCAAGTTTAGCCTTATCCACATTAACCAAAAGGGTCCCATGATGAAGATGCATGCCAGCCTGATGGGCAAAGGCATTGCCCGATACTTTGGCCCCATCCACTTCGATGTCATTGCGTCCGTTGACAATGGCGTTGTATCCAAGATCGCACAGAGCTTGTGCAATCATTTGCATTTGCTTCGGAATGTCAAA
>JBAQCW010000026.1:0-2066 GCA_049294455.1 Candidatus Nanogingivalis sp.
GTTAAGAAAGCCGAAGAATTTTTCGGCATTGAAAACCTTACAGACCCGGAAAACCTTACAATTCAGCACCATGTAAACCAGGCTATCAAGGCTCACGGTATTATGAAACTCGATGTTGACTATGTTGTTAAAGACGGCGAAGTTATCATTGTTGATGAATTTACAGGTCGTTTTATGTACGGCAGACGCTTTAACGAGGGCTTGCACCAGGCAATTGAAGCAAAAGAGGGCGTAAAGATTCAGAACGAAAGCAAAACTCTTGCTACAATCACATTCCAAAACTACTTCCGTCTTTACAAAAAGCTTTCAGGTATGACAGGTACTGCTCAGACAGAGGCAGAGGAGTTCCAGGAAATTTACAAACTTGATGTTGTTGAAATTCCTACAAACAAGCCTGTTCAGCGTATAGATCTTCCGGACTCTGTATTCAAGACAGAAAAAGGCAAGTTTAAGAATGTAATCGACCAGGTTGTAGAGGCTCACGAAAAGGGTCAGCCTGTACTTGTCGGTACAATTTCTATCGAAAAGTCGGAAGAACTTTCAAAAATGCTTAAAAAGCGTGGCATCAAGCACAATGTGCTCAACGCCAAACAGCACGAAAAAGAGGCTGAAATCGTAGCACAGGCAGGTAAGCTCGGTGCGGTTACAATCGCAACAAATATGGCAGGCCGTGGTACCGATATTATCCTTGGCGGTAACGCTGAATTTATGGCTAAAGCATCTATGCGTAAGCAGGGCTTTACAGATGAACTTATTGAAGAGTCAACAGGTCACGCAGAAACAGATAACGAGGAAATCCTCAATGCAAGAAAGACATTTGATGAGCTTAACTCAAAATATAAAGAAGAAATCAAAGAAGAAGCTGAAAAGGTAAGAGAAGCAGGCGGCCTTTACATTATCGGTACAGAGCGCCACGAATCAAGACGAATTGATAACCAGCTTAAGGGCCGTGCAGGTCGTCAGGGCGACCCGGGTGTAAGTAAGTTCTTCCTTTCTACAGAAGACGATCTTATGCGTTTATTCGGCGGCGACAGAATGAAGATGGTTATGGAGCGCCTTAATGTTGAAGATGATATGCCGATTGACGCTAAGTTGATTTCAAATATCATTGACAGCTCACAGGAGAAAATCGAACTCCGTAACTTCGGTATTCGTAAAGATGTACTCCAGTATGACGATGTTCTTAACAAGCAGAGAGAAATTATCTACGGTCAGCGTGATCAGGTTCTTAACGGTGAGGACTTACACGATACTATCTATAAGATGATTGAAGATACAATTGACACAAGCGTTAAGCAGTATCTCCCGGACGGCCCTCGTGAGCATTGGAATCTCCAGAGCCTTAAGGATTATTATAAGGATTGGCTTATTCAGGACGAGAGCCGTTACGACTTTGACCTCGAAGACCTTGAGGATATGGAAGCCGAAGACATTAAGAATATGCTTATCGAAGATGCAAAAGCTATCTATAAAGAAAACGAGGAGCTTTTGCCGACCGAAACTATCCGTGAAATGGAGCGTGTATATCTCCTCAAGAATGTTGATACACACTGGATGGATCACATTGATAATATGGATCAGCTTAAGTCAGGTATCAGACTCCGTTCATACGGTCAGCATGACCCTGTAGTAGAGTACCGTATTGAAGGCTTTGATATGTTCGACGAGATGATTGAAAGCATCAGAGAAGATACAGTTAAGATGATGCTCATTATGCCTAAAAAGGTATATGAGGTTAAAAAGCGTCAGGACGCTATCGAGGCTGCAAAGCGTATGGCATTAAAGCAGGCACAGGCTGCACATCAGGTAGTTTTAAATAACGGCGAAGATGAAGAGCCTAAAGAAAGCCCGATTGAAATTGCTTTAAAGCGTGAGCAGGTTGCTCAGCCTACAGAAACTTCGGGTGACGGGACAGACACAGCCAACAAAACTATCCGTAAAGGCAAAAAAGTCGGCAGAAACGATCCTTGCCCATGCGGCAGCGGCAAAAAGTACAAGAAGTGCTGCGGCAAAGACGAATAATTTTACTGAAAATTAAACAGATAAAAAATTCCGATCTGCAAGGG
>JBAQCW010000027.1:0-130069 GCA_049294455.1 Candidatus Nanogingivalis sp.
GCTTTCCAGCCTGGAAGTCCGGCTTTTTCGAAAATTTTCATTTTAGCGATTGACGTTAGAATATAAACACCAAGAGAAATCATCATAATCATTCCCATATACGCCAATAATACAGCTAAAATACCTGTAGTTTCGGCTGGGCTAACGCTTGACGATGAACTATAATCGCTATCGTAGTAATAACTATTGAACATTTTTTGCCTTTCTTCGTTATTGTTATACTTTAATTATACTTATAAAAATTGAAAAAAGCAATATTTTAAGATATAATATAAGAATGAAATTATTGAATGGCGCGGAACTTCGCGATTTTATCAAGGAACGGCAGGCTAAGCAGGTTCGTGCTTTGCGACAAAGTTGGCGGGTTTTTCCGAAGTTGGTGATTTTTTACTCTTCGAAAAATCCAGTTATCGAAACTTATATGCGACTAAAAACCGCGTATGCTGAGGATATTTTGATTGAGGCTGAGAAGCGATTTGTTTCGCCCGAAAATCTTGCGGAAGAAATCCAAAAGGCTAACCGTGACGAAGAAATTCACGGGATTATCGTTCAATTGCCTCTGGAAAATTCGAATGGCGAAAAGGTTGAGGGTGAAGACCTCGCGAAGATTTTGGCGGAAATTTCTCCCGAAAAAGATGTCGATGGCTTGGCAAGCGATGTTTTCGAGCCTGCGACGGCCGTGGCGATCGACTGGCTTTTGGCCGGCTACAATGTCGAGCTTGTCGGCAAAAAAATCGCGGTGGTTGGGCAAGGTTTGCTGGTTGGTAAGCCTTTGGCTAAGCGCTGGAAAAATTCTGGCCTTGATGTGAAAACTTTTGACGAGCAAAACGCCGAAGAAATGCGCGAAACGCTTTCGAAATTCGATGTTGTGGTGACAGCGGTTGGTAAGGCAGGGTTGATTTCGAGCGAAATGTTGAAGCAAAAAGCCGTGGTTGTGGACGCTGGAACTTCGAGCGAAAATGGCGTTATTAAAGGTGATGTCGCCGAAGAAGTTCGCGAAAATCACCAAGATTTAACTATCACGCCAAAAATCGGTGGCGTCGGTCCGCTAACTGTCGCGGCGCTGATCGACAATGTGATTATCGCGGCTCGAAAAGTTGCTCAGCAAAAAGGCCAACAAGATCTGTAAAACCAAATAATCGCCCGAATTGTGGCGATTATTTTGTGAGTGTTTCTTTGACTTTTTCGACAACTTGTCGCGGCGTGAGATTGGCCTTGACGATATAGTCCGAGATTTCGAATTTGTCGATATCTGTTGGAACTTCGCTACGGTCGGAATTCGTCAAAAGAATAACTGGCAGATTTTTGAATTTACCTTCGCGAAGTTTTTCGAGAACTTTTATTCCGTCAACTTCTGGGATTCTTAAATCGAGAAGTAACATATCTGGGTTGAATTTTTCGATCATTTTTAAGCCATCGCGACCGTTGTCTGAAATTTCAACTTCGAAACCGTCCAGCGAGAATTTCATCTGGTACATTTGCGCAATCATAGCATCGTCTTCGATAATCGCAATTTTTGTCATTACTTTAATTTTATCATAAGCATAAATAAAGTTCAACAATCTTTCTAAACAAAAACAGCCTCTCGATTGATGAAAGGCTGTTTTTTGATTTGAGCTTAATCGCTCAGAGAAGCGGTCAAGCTAAATCTTTCGTCGGCTAACAAAGTATGCTACAAATGTTGCTGTCAATGAGCCAGATGCAAGGATTGCACCGAATGTATCCGCGATACCAGTTTGAGGAAGTTCAGCTGGCATTGGTGGAACATTTGAAGTTGTTGGTGGAACTGGATTTTCTGGCGTTTCTGGTGTTGGATCTTTTGGAACTTCCACTTCTGCACCATCACATCCGTCGTTGTTTCCTGGAACGGTTGGCGTATCAACACAGGCAACGTTTTTCGCTTTCATATTTGTAGCTGTTGCTTGTGATTTGATAACGATTTTTTCGCTTGCACCAACTTTCAAGGTTGGGATTGTGTAAGTGAAGTTTCCGTTCGAGATTTGACCTTTGTCGCTACTGATAAATTTAACATTTACAGGAGCTTTGTCGGTAACTTTAACATCTTTTAGATCGACATTTCCAGTATTTCGAACTACGATTTCCCAGTTGAAATCTGTATTTGCTTTTGTTGTCAAAGACTCATTGCCGTTGATTGTTTTTTCGATTTTTACAGCTGGAGTGTTTGGTTTTGGAGCTTCTTCGACTGTGAATTGTTTTTCGCAAGTTGAATTTTTCGCACCGGTTGAGATCACTGTCGCAACGATTGTGTAATTTCCGACAACGCTGATTTCGAATGAAATTTTCGAGCCATCGTTTTCGAAAGTTTTAACAACTTTACCGTTCGAATCTTTGATTTCGTATTTTACGATAACATTGTTTACAACATTGATTTTTGTGATATTTGTAGCTACTTCGAATTTTGTTCGAGAAATTTTCGAGATTGTGAGCGACTGGCAGACAAGTTTTGGTTGTGGCTGTTCAGGCGCTTTTGTTTCGAAAGTTTTTTCACAGTTTGCATTTGTATTGTTTCCGTTTTTTGTGATAACGGTTGCGATAACTGTGTATTTTTCATCTTTGTAAGATTGAACTGTGAATTTCAATTTCGAACCACTAGTTACGGTTTTGTCGGAAACGATTTTTCCGGTTGAATCTTTTACGATGTAGTTTACGCCTACGAATTCTGTGTTTTCGATTTTGTAGGTTGTATCAAATTCGAAAGTTTGAGTTCCGTAAACTTTTCCTGTTGTGGCGTCTGTTCCAGATGTTGCCGAGATGGCTGTGATCGAAAGAGCAGAACATTGGTAAACTGGAGTTTTTGGAGTTTCACATTTTTTCGAAGTTTTAACGCTTGCAGTGTCGTTTTTGACAATTTTTTGGTTGCTTGCTTGAGCGAGGTTTGTTAGGGTGTTTTCGCCACAAACAGGCAATTTGTTATTTTCGGCAACTTTCGCTCGAAGTCGAACGATTGCGTTGCTTCCTGCGGTGTAAGCGCCGACATTTGCGCCGGTGTTTGTTACGACAGCGTCGCTGATTGATGTGCCTTTGAATTGGTTGTTTGCGTTGTAAAGTTTTGCTGAACCTGCGATGTATTCGAGTCCGTTTGGCAAAATGTCGCGAATCACCAAGTTGTTGATTGTTGAATTTCCGCTGTTTTTTGCGTCGATCTGGAATTCAACCGTGTCGCCTGAATTTGCGTTTACGGTTTCGCTCCAAACTTTTTCGCCACCGATTTTTCGAACTGTTTTCGCGATGTCGATATTCGAAGTTTCCGCAACTTGAGCTTTAACCAAAACTGTTACATATCCAGCATATTGGAGACAGCCAGGGATTTTTCCGTCAAGTTTGTCATAACCAAGCTGTGCGCCGGTGTTTGTTACTAAGCTATCTGGAAGTTTTACACCAGTGCCTTTACCGATTGCGTTGTTTTCGAAAAGGGCAGAACCGCTCACATAGGCGAGGTTAAAATCAGTTTCGCTTGTGAATGTTGCGTTGTCCCAAACTTGATTTGGTTTTGCGTTTGAGGCGGAAATCAATCCGTCAACTGTAATGCTTTTAGCTGTATTTGTTGGGATGTTTATTTTTGCTACAACGTTTTCTGCTGTCAAATTTAGGTTTGAAGCCGCGTTGTTGTGAACATACATTCGAACGTAATATTCTTTACCGTTTTCAACTTTTACGTTGTTTGACCACGCTTTTTGCGTGCCTTTTTCGCGAATCCCTACGAAATCGCGTTCGTCACCGATGTTAGGATTGTTGGTGATTGAGTTAAATGTTACATAAGTAGCTGGTTTTTCGACTGTAAAAGTTGTTCGAGATGGACCCCAAGCCCAAACTCCTGCGCCGACAAATCCGGCAACAAGAACAGAGCTAAGAGCGATCGGATGCTCTTTCGCGAAATCAACTACTTTTTTCAAAAAGTCTCTCATTCTTTTTCTCCACTTAAATTATTATAGTTTAATTATATCATAAATTTGTCAAAATGTCAATGTTTTGGTTTTCTTTCGAAAAAATGTTAGGTTTTGTTAGCCGAATTTTTAAGGCTTAAAATCAAGCTAATAAAAGATATTAAACAATGAAAGCCCAGCGACAGATGAGTCGCTGGGGTAAAAGTGCTTCGAGGCGGGGCAAATGAGCCCTATCTCGAAAATCAGTCGTCCATAGGGATGCTATTCGCATCCGCGGAGCCGTTATTAACTCCGGAATTTGAAGTATTCCCATTTTCGACTGGTGGTGGCGTTTGCCCAACCAGCGGATCGTAGCTGGTTGATGGCGTAGTTACACCACCACTTGGGTCAACAACGGTTCGCCCGTTGGAGTCGTCGAAGCTTCCACTTGGAGCATTGACGATTCCAGCATTGCCGCCGCCAGTGTTTGCTGGTGGGGCTGATGGGGTTGTTGTTGACGGAGTTGTAGCTGTTGGTGGAGCAGGGGCTTGATAGCTACTGCTGAAAGAAGGCGCAGTGTTGTCTGCTGGTCCTTCTACGGTAGAGCTGGCATTTCTGCCTCCACCAACTGGTGCGTTCCCCTGAACCGCAGGATCCAGGCTCGGATTTTTTGGATCCGGAGTCGGGTCTGGGTCTGGGGTAGGGGCTGGCGGTTGCGGGTTGAAACTCTGCGGATTTGCCGGCTTCTGTGGAACACCCTTAGGAGGTGTTTCCCATACGAAGTTTCCGCAGTCTGCATCCTGATAAACGACTTCACCTTTAGAATTCTTAAAGCGAAGACCGTTTTCAGTGGAGAAATCTCGTCGACGAGAATCTACAAAATACTCTCCGTTTTTATCCATTCCGTCTGTATATCCAGACACTGGAATGGAATTTACGACTGCCGTATCTTTATCGGCGAGCGTTTTGGATGCGTGAGTCCAAACTTCTGCCCACAATTCTTGAGCTTCCGGGCTTAGATACTCCTGACCATCAATAGTAGTGGTCATTTTCTCTGGCATCTTAACATCTCGAGAGATGTAGGCCCGGGCTACGCCTGCGAGCGTTGTTGGGTTTTTAGCTGCAGCAATTAAGGTTTGCTTAACCATATTTGTTGCGTTGCCATCAAGAGCTTCAACTCCAACTTGGTCTGGCTTACCAGTCAGTTGAGTTGGAATTAAATTCCCGAACATATTGGAGCTAATTTTTTCAACCTTGAAAAAGTCGTCTTTATTAGCTCCAGTAGACTCAATTGATAGAGTTTCTACCTTAGGCTGTTCTTTGATTGCAGTAGCTTGTTTTTTGCTATTGCTCGCATTGAACAGAGTTACTATGATAGTAACTGTGATAGCTACTATCGCCAACAAGGCTGTAACTAACCAGCCTTTTTTAATTTTTCTCTTGCTTTTCATTTTTTGTCACCTCTTTCTATATAGATTTTTAATTTTTTTGGCCAAAAAAATTAAAGCAAGCGTCGCGTTTTACCGCGACGATCTGCGAACTTAAAAAAATGCGCAAATCGTCAAGGTAAAAGCTTAATATCTTTTATTAGCCTGATTGTTAAACCGCATTGACATCTCCCAAAGACTCTGTCAACTGGCTTGATTATATCACGAAAATTAAAAAAGTCAATACTTATATCAGAAAACAAAAATAAACGCAAGCATTTTATTTTTTCGAAAATAAAAACCGTCGAATTGTTTTTTTCGACGGTAAAATCAAAATGATTTTAGCGAATCCTCTGGATTTTGTATTTTCGTCCAGAAGTTTTTTGGGCTGTTTCAGTTTTGACCGGCTCTTTTTGAGTTTGGGCTGGTTCTACTGAAACTGGCTTGACTGATGGCTTTTCTTCCTCTTTTTGAGGTTTTTCGCTGTCAACCTCCTCCTCGCTTTCATAAAAAGTATTCATAAAGAAGATTTTTATTTCTCGGAAGAAATTCTTTTTGAAATTTTTATCTTCGCGAGAACGAACTCTAAGAACAAGAATCACGAGAATAACGAATGCGAGTAGATTCAACAAAATGCTGGCTGTACTAAATAAGGTTAACACAAAAAGCAAGCAGATGAATCCGCCAACTTTCGAATTGTCGATAATAATTCGAAAAATCTTAGTGATTTTATCGATTATCGCCAAAATTACGATCGCAACAGCCACATTAAGGCTAAAGACAAACACTGGCGTATCAGCTCCTGGAATCCAAGAGAAGAAACGGAGTAGCCACAGTAAAATAGAAACAAGCAAATTTATCATCTTTATTTACCTCCAAAAAATATTTTTCAAAAAATGAAATTTGCTATCCTTGAAAATCATTTTGATTAGTAAAGGATATTCGAAACCGAGTTCTGAAACTTCTTTAATAATAACATAAAATTTCCAAAAAGTCAAATGAGAGTATTTTCGAAATGGTTCGGTTGATTTTTTTCGAAAAAAATGGTAAAATATTCGAAGCTTTATAAATAATTTTTAAGAGAAAGAGATTATGAATTCAGAAAAAATTCGAAATGTGGCGATTATTGCGCACGTTGACCACGGAAAAACCACTTTAGTGGACGGGCTTTTGAAGCAGAGCAATACTTTTCGCGACAATCAGGCCGAAATGAGCCAAACTTTGCTGATGGACTCTGGCGATCAAGAATCTGAACGCGGAATCACCATTACGGCGAAACAAACTTCGATTTATTACGGAGATTACAAAATTAACATCATCGACACGCCAGGGCACGCGGATTTTTCTGGCGAAGTTGAACGAACGCTAAATATGGCGGATGGTGTGATTTTGGTGGTGGACGCGCAAGAAGGGCCGATGCCGCAGACTAAATTCGTTTTGAGCAAGGCGCTTGAGCTTGGCCTAAAGCCAATTGTCGTGATGAATAAAATCGACAAGCCAGCTCGCCGAATTTCAGAGGTGAATGATGAAGTTTCGGATCTGTTTTTGGAGCTTGCCACTGAAGATGATCAGTTGCTTTATCCGACTTATTACGCGATTGGTCGCGACGGAAAGGCTTGGCCAGAAGTTCCTGAAAATCCAGAATCGCCAGCTGATTTTTCGCCGATTTTTAATGCGATTATTAACGAAATTCCTGCGCCAAAAGTTGACGAAAATGGCACTTTCCAGTTGCTCGTGACATCTTTGACTTACGATAATTTCCTTGGAAAATACGCGATTGGCCGAATTGCTCGCGGAAAAGTGAAGGCTGGCGAACAGATTTCGCTCATCAAACGCGACGGAGAAGTCAAAAAAGCCAAAATCGACAAACTTTTTGCGTATCGTGGACTTTCGCGCGAAGAAATTTCGGAGGCTTTTGCTGGTGATATTGTGGCGATTACGGGTGTTGCCGAAGCTGAAATCGGTGAGACTTTGGCCGACAAAGATGCGCCTGAAGCCCTGCCAACAATTGAGGTCGAAAAACCAACGCTCTCGATGTATCTTGGTCCAAATACCAGCCCAATGAAAGGTCGCGAGGGCGAATTCACCACTTCTCGACAGATTGGCGATCGTTTGAAAAAGGAGCTCGAAACCAATGTTTCGCTCAAGGTTGAAGAAACTGGAATCGGATTTATTATTTCTGGTCGTGGCGAGCTTCATCTTTCGGTTTTGATTGAAACTTTGCGACGCGAAGGTTTCGAATTCGAAGTTGGTCGTCCGCAGGTGGTGACGATCGAAGAAGATGGCGTAACAAAAGAGCCTGTCGAGGAATTGATTATCGAAGTTTCTCCGGAATTTGTCGGCGCGGTGAGCCAAGAAATGGGTCTTCGCCGAGCGGAAATGATTTCTCAGGAGAATTTGCCAACTGGTGCCGCGCGAATGACTTACAAAATCACAACTCGCGCGATGATTGGTCTTCGAAACTTGATGCTCACAGCGACAAAAGGAACGATCATTATGAACACTTTGCCGGCCGGATATCAAGAAATAGGCGCCAAAATTCCTTCAAGCCGAAATGGCGTGCTGATCGCGTTCGAAAAAGGCGTTTCGACACCTTATGCGCTTCAATCTGCCGAAAGTCGTGGCGAACTGTTGATCGGTCCGGGAACTGAGGTTTATGCTGGAATGATCGTTGGCTTGAACAATCGCCAAGAGGATCTCGAAATTAACGTCGTGAAAGAAAAACACCTTACAAATATGCGCTCAAAATCTTCGGACGGCGCGGTTCAATTGACGCCGTTTACAGATTTGAGCCTTGAGCAGTGTATTGATTTTTTGGCGGACGATGAGCTTCTTGAAGTTACGCCAGAAAACTTGCGACTTCGAAAACGCTATCTTGACGCCAACGAGCGAAAACGAATGGCAAAAAATTCAAAATAATCGCTTGAAAATTTTTCAAAAAAAATGCGTAATAAAATCGCCCCGATGATAAAAGGGCGATTTTTGTTATTCGTAGTGGCGAGTTCTCCACCAAAGGAATTTCCCTCGTTTCGAAATTAGCCACTTCAATCGTCGATTTGAGTGAATGATTAAGTGTGTGTGTTGATGCATCACTGTTTTGCTCTTGTTTTTTGGCGCGCGGGCGTAGATCGAGAAGCCTTTTGCTTCGTATTTTGCGAGGATTTTTTGGAATTCGTCAAATTCTTGTTTTGAAAATTCATTAATTCCTTCGACGAAGCGTTTTGGGATCACTAAAAGATGCTCTCGAACTTCGAATCCATCCCAGATTTGATAACTGAAAAGATTCTTCGCGACAATGAAGAAGTCGAGATCTTCAACTACGCTGTCTTCGCTTTTGACGCGCTCGTAAAAATTGTAGTTTTTTGGCGAATTTTGATTTTTTTGGCGGTATTTTTTGTAAACTTTGCCGATTTTATTTGGTTTTCGAAAGTCCATTTTGCTCCTTTAGTTTTGGTTTAAGGCCTTGCTTGAATTTATGATGTTAGTTGAAGACATTCGTTGGCCATTCTTGTTAAAAGCATAAACTAAATCGTCCGAAATTACAAGTGGTTTTAAGCCAGATTCTTGGGCGTCTGTCAAGTCTTGTGGGTGTTCACCGAAGCAAATTCGAGAGTCGATTAGATTGTTTTCGGCGCCGTATTTTGCCAGAGTTTGGAGATTCTCGAAGATACTGCCAGCATATTCTGCGCCTTCAGGAATAATGATGTCTGCGACGGGCGTGCGCGTGTCGTTCGGGCTGGTGATATATAATCCGGAAATTCGCGAAGTTCGATCTTTGAGTGCGTAAACTGGTCTTTTGTCTCCGGGTTTGCTTTTGCGAAGGTCAATTCGACTGTCGGTGTCGAGCGAAACGATGAGTTTGACTAAGCCTTTTTCGATGATTTCGTGAGCAATTTCTCCACTGAAAGGCAAATCATTTTCTTCGCAAAATTGATACGCCAGTCGAGCTTTGCAATCTCGTAAAAAATTAGTGTGATTTTCGTGCGGGACATCAAAAGAACCGCTGGCGAGTCCGATTATCGTGATGTCGCCGTTTTTATCGTTTCGGATTGATTCGAGCTTTTGCGTGAACCAATTTTCGAGCTCTTGGGGCGATTTTTCGAAATCCATCAAGTTGTCGGGCTGGAGATCTTTTTCGAAAATTTGCGAAAAAGTGTCAAAAGAATCAAGATCCGATGCGTGAAGTTCGTTGATTTTATAGACATTTCGCAAGGCGGAAATAGTCGCCTGACCGAAATTTTGAAGTGTTTCTCGCGGAAATTCTCGGTTTTGAATGATTTCTTGTGAGTATTGAGTTTCTGGATTGGGTGTTTTTTGGAATTTATTAAAATTAGTCATAAAATCATTTTATTATGATATAATTAAAAAGTATAGAAAGTTTATTTTGACTCAAAACAAATTGACAAGGCTATATTATGTTTGAAATTACGCACAATATTCAAAAATCGATAATCAAGAAACTAACGATTCAGAAATTCGCTCGATATTCTGAAATGCGCCCGCCGAAAATCGAGAGCAATCTTTATGCCTACCACTTAAAAACGCTAATCAAAAATGGCTACATCAAGAAAAATGATAATCGCTACACTTTGACCGGACACGGCTTGAATTATGTTGACAGAATTTCGTCTTTTAGTGCAGATTTGCGAATTCAGCCAAAAATTACCACTCGAATTTTACTCAAAAATCAAAATGGCGAATTTTTATTGACAAAACGCCCAAAACAGCCGTTGATTGGATTGTGGGGCTTCATTTCTGGTAAAATTCATTCGAGCGATGGCGGTGTTTTTGCGAGCGCCAGGCGTGAAATTCGCGAAAAAATCGGTTGCGAGATTGATGATTTGCGACATATCGGCGATTATTATGTCAAAATTCTCGAAGGTGGCGAGGTTATTTCCGACACTTTTTCGCATGTGTTTTTGGTTGAAATTCCTGCGGAAAGTCTGTCGAATTTGGAGCTTGGCGATTCTGTGTGGATTTCCAAAGAAAAAATGCGCGATTTAGATCTAATTCCTGACACTTTGGATTTGGTGGAAATTGCCGAACAGGGGCGAGAGAAATTTTTCACCGAGCTGGAATATGAAATTTCTGAATAGTTCAAAGCTATTGAAAATTCTACGAAAAATTGCGTAATAAAAAAGCTCCGAGGACCAGTTCGGAGCTTTTTGATTTTTCGAAAATTACTGATTTCGAGATGTTCGAACATTCACCGAGTAAGATTCTTCTGATTGTTTTACGCTAATAACCTTAAACAAATCGTTTCCTTTCTATAATGATTTTTTATTTTTGTTGTTTTTATTTCTTCATCATTATGTTTTAATTATAGCATAAAGTATTCATAATGTCAATAGTTATACGTAAAAAAATTGACAAGGTGTAAAATTACAGATATAATATTACTTATGGTTTTACAGATTTTAACTAAATTCAGGAATTTTCGATTCAATTTTGATGGAAAAAAGATTAGTGAAATTCAAGTTCTTTATGTTGCGAAATTTTTGCGTTTCTTGGCAATAAATTTGTCGAGTGGCATTGCAATGATTTATTTTTATAAACTTTATGGCTGGAATGGTGTTATTTTTGCGCTAATTTCTCTTTGGGTGGCAAAAGGATTTACGACTTTTTTGGGCGGAATTTATATTGCGAAAAACGGACCTAAGCACGGAATTTTACTTTCTAACATATTAGCGATACCAATGTTGGTCGTCGCTGGTTTAGCGGGGCAATTTGGGGCATTTGCTATGATTGTGGCGATGATTTTTCAGGGTTTGTCTTATCAGCTTTATAATATTTCGTATTATGTTGATTTTTCGAAAATTAAGAACGGAGAAAAAACTGCTCGCCAGTTGGGAAATATGCAGATTATCGAAAAGATTACGGGCTTGGTTGCTCCAGTGGCTGGCGGGTTTTTTGCGGTGGCTTTTGGTGCGCAGTCGACACTGTTGATTTCGGCGATTTTTTTCGCGTTTTCGGCGGTTCCACTTTTGGCGACGCGCGAAGTTATGAAGAACAATATTAAATTAAATTTTAGAGATTTTCCATTCAAGCAACATCGACGAAACTTCTTTGCTCAATTTATGATTGGATCGTTGCCGGTTTATGTTTATTTGTGGGGAATTTTTGTGCCGATTTTTCTTTTTTCGAGCGATAACGCCTATGGAATTTCTGGGATTTTAACTTCTATTAGTTCAATTAGTTCGATTGTAGTGTCGCTATTTTTTGGAAAATCCGCCGGCAAAAAGCTTTTGAGATCTTCGGTCGTTTTGCGTTCAATAATGATGATCGCATCGAGTTTGTCTTTTACAAAAATTTCCGCGATTATTATCAATTCTATCTCAGAAATATCATCTGTAGGTTATAAGATTTCAAGCTCTAAAGGTGCTTTCTTTGACGCCGACAAATCTGGTGAGCGGATAGAATATTTTATGATGTTCGAAGGCGCTTATGTTTTTGGAGGGTTAATTTTTACTACCATCGCCGGAATTTTAATCGCTTTACTCGGAACTGAATTCGGAATTCGAGCATTTATGATTTTTGCTTCAATTTGCTATTTGGGTGGATTATTGTTTAATTTTCCATTTTCTGACGAAAAACAAAAAATAGAGTTGCGTTTTTAATCCGCTTATGTTAAAATATTAGCAAAGATTATAAAAATAAAAAAACAAAAGGTAAAAATGTTTAACAAAAAAACAATTAGAGATGTCGATTTGCGCGGGAAGATTGTTTTGATACGCGCCGATTATAATGTTCCGATTTCGTATGACGAAAACGGCGATTCGCATATTTTGAGCGATTTTCGAATTCGGGCGAGCTTGCCGACTTTGAAGTTTTTGTTGGAACAAGGCGCGCGAAAAATCATCATCATTTCGCATCTTGGGCGACCAAATTCGGTGGAAAGTTTGGCAGATTTGCCGGAGCTCGAACATTTGGCGAATGGCAAGCGAAAATTCTCGCTGCGGCCGGTTTTTTGGCGACTTCGACAGCTTTTGGCGGAAGAATTTGGCGAAAATCTCGATGATTTGAGACTGAATTTCCCGATGAATTTTCATTCGACGCCGATTTTTTCACGAACTCGATATTCGGTTTCGATGAAGCAAGCCGACGACGATTATAAGATTGAAATGCTCGAAAATTTGCGTTTTTCGAAGGACGAAAAGAGAAATTCCGCCGAATTTGCCGAGGCGCTTCTTCAGATTACAGGCGCGGATTTGTTCGTTCAGGACGGATTCGGTGTGGTTCATCGCGCGCACACTTCGACTTCGGAAATCACCAAAAAAATCCCGAGCGTGGCTGGGCTTTTGCTCGAAAAAGAAGTTTCGACAATTTTGAAAGCGCTTGAAGATCCCGAACGACCTTTGACGGCTGTTATGGGCGGCGCAAAAATCAGCGACAAACTGCCGATGATCGAAAAATTGATAGATCGCTCAGATGATATTATTATCGGTGGCGCAATGGCGAACACTTTTTTGAAGTATCATAATTTTGAAATTGGAAAAAGTAAAATTGAAACTGGCCAAGAAGAAATTATCGAAGGAATTGAAGACCACGCTCGCCGAAAATTCGGCGCAGATTTTCGGAATCACTTTATTTTGCCGGTTGATTTTGGCGTAGCGCAGGAATTTTCGAAAGATTCTCCTCGAAAAAGTTCACGCCTGAAAGAAATTACGCAAGACGATATTATTCTTGACATTGGTGAAAAATACGCAAAATATTGCCAAATGATTCTCGAAAATTCCAAAACAATAATCTGGAACGGAACGGTTGGCGTGAGTGAATTCGAAAACTTTTCGATCGGTTCGAAAAAAATCGCCGAAGCCATTTCGAAAGCGACTAAAAACGGCGCGATTTCGATCGTTGGTGGCGGCGACACTTCTGCGTTTGTGATTGATTTCTTAAAGGAAAATCCTGAATCGGCTGAATTTTCACTAGTTTCGACAGGTGGAGGCGCGGCGCTCGAACTTATGAGTGGCGAAATTCTTCCCGGATTGGAAGCTTTGCAGAATAAATAAAAAAATGTTAAAATAAGGATAAGCATTATGAAAAAGAAACTTGTCATCGCAAACTGGAAAATGAACTTGAATATGCACGATTCGAGCATTTTTCTCCATAATTTAAGTCAAAAAGTTAAAACTCACCGAAATCTCGAAACGATTTTGGCGCCTTCAACATTTACGCTTCAATCTTTGAGCCTTCAAGTTAATCATCGTCAGTTCAAACTCGCTGCGCAAAACTTCTACTGGCGAGATCACGGCGCTTTTACTGGCGAAGTAGCAATTTCGCAGTTGCGCGGAATCGTTCAATATGCGCTGGTTGGTCACAGCGAACGGCGAAATATTTTTCATGAAACAGACAAAGACATTCGAGCCAAAGTTGCGGCTGCGATTCGAAATGATATTCGTCCGATTTTGTGCGTTGGGGAAAATTCTGACGAGCGAAATTACGACGAAACAAATTTGGTGATTTCTGATCAGTTGATTGGCGGTCTTGCGAATGTTTCGAGCGAGGATATCGAAAAAGTTGTTATCGCGTACGAGCCAGTTTGGGCGATCGGAACAGGTGTAAATGCGATGCCCGAAGATGTTCGAAAGGCTGTTCGAGTGATTCGAAGACAGATTGCCGATCTTTATGGTGAAAAAGCAAGTAAAAATATCCAAGTGGTTTATGGTGGAAGCATTCAGCCAGAATTTGCCGCAGATTACGCAAAATTACGCGAAATTGACGGTCTTTTGGTTGGTGGAGCCAGCCTGAGTGCGGATAAATTTGCTCAAATTGTAGAAAAAGTTTATGAATCGGTAAAATAAAAAGAAAGGAAAATATGCGAGATATAGATTTTGATGAACTTGACCAAGCGGTGAACCGATTTTTAGGAAATGATAAAAAATCTCCTTCTGAATCAGAAGAAATTGCGATAAAAGTTAATGTTTCGAAACAAGAAAAGCCGAGCGAAAGCTTTGAGAGCGCTCCGAAAGAAGAAGTTCAAACCGAAGTTCCGCGAGAGATGATCTTTCCTCGTCGATCCGGAATGAACGCTGGCGATTTTCACACCAACACTTATCCGAAGCGAGCAGATTTCACGCCGAGCTTGGCGCAAGAAAATGAACCGGCTCAAGAAACTTCAAAAGAAAAAGTAAGCTCTGAAATTAAAGATAATTTTGACGAAAAACTTCACCGAGAACACAAAAATAAAGGTGTTTATATTTTGGATAACTTTAGTGAAGTCAAGTTTGAAGATCCAATTTTGGATGAAGATGAAGAAATTCCAGAAATTCTACAGAATGATGAAAAGATTTTGTCTGAATTGAAATCGGAAAGCGAAGAAAATATTTCGGCGGAGGTTTTCGAGAGGCAGATTTTGTCGGAAATCAAAAACCAAGATTCGAGCGAATCTGAAATTTTCGAAAAAAATGACGAAAAAGTCGAAATTGAAACTTCGCCGATTCTTTCGAGCGAAGAATTGTCGCCAGCTCCGACACCTGTTCGAGAGGCGAATTCGCGGATTTTTGTGCCTGAGCGACCTGGTTTGCACCAGATTGCAGACGAAGAGGAAATGGTTATTTTTGGTGTGAAAAATAACGAGATTTCAGCCGAATCAACTCCAAAAATCGAAACCGAAGTGAAGGAAGCTGCGAGCGAGCCTGAAACTCCGAAAGAAGACGAAACTGCCGAAAAAATCGCGGTGAATTTTTCGAGCGATAAAAAAGAAGATTTGAGTGAAAAAACGATTGAAGTTCCGCAAATTTCAGCTGAGCCAAAGTCGGTTTCGAAAATCTCAATTCAAACTGAAGTCGAAGAAGAGAGAGCTGAAGATTCGCAGGAAGTGGTTTTGCAATCTGTTTCTTCGGAAAAAATCTCGACAGATGAAATTAAAACTCCGTTTGTTCAAAATGCGAAAATCGAAAAGCGACCTTTGGGCTCGCCTCAATCTGGAAAAGTTTCGAATTTTGACATTAAGCCAGCGGATCGAAGCCGAGAAATTCGACGCGCCAAGCTTGAAAAATCGCCATCTTCGGCGCCAATGTTGAGCCGAGATGAATATTCTGCGCCAGTTGTCGCCAAAAAGAAGAAATCTGGATTTTGGACGGTTGCTTTGATTATGTTGATTATGGCGGTCTTTGGTGTCGGCGGTGGATTTGCAATTTGGTACTTTTTTGGCCAATAATAACACTTTATTTTTCGGGATTTTTGTTGTATAATATTGATTATGAACGCACAAGAAATTCGAAAAGCTTATTTAGATTTTATGAAAAAAAATGGTCACGCTGAAATTACACGTGCGCCGTTGATTTTGAAGGACGACCCAACGACTCTCTTTACGGGAAGTGGAATGCAGCCGCTTTTGCCGTATCTTTTGGGCGAAAAACATCCCGCTGGCGTGCGATTAACAGATAGTCAAACTTGTCTTCGCGCGCAAGATATTGATGATGTCGGCGACAATCGCCACACGACATTTTTCGAAATGCTTGGAAACTGGTCGCTCGGCGATTATTTCAAGGAGGTTCAGATTCGACAGTTTTTTGAATTTTTGACGGATGTAGTTGGGCTTGATCCGGCGAAGATTTATGTTTCGTGCTTTATTGGCGATGAAAAATACGGCATTCCGCGAGACGACGAATCGGCGCGAATTTGGAAAGAGGTTTTTGCCGAAAAAGGAATTGATGCGAAAATCGTTGAGCTCGGTACGGCTGAAAACGGCGACAGACTTGGGCTTCAAGGTGGGCGAATTTTCTTTTACGATGATAAAGAAAACTGGTGGAGTCGTGGCGGCGGCTTGGACTCGACGCCGATTGGAGATCCTTGTGGTCCAGATTCGGAAGTTTTTTATGACTTTGGTGAAGAAAATCACAATGCCAGTTTCGGCGAAGCTCATCCAGCCAGCGACAGCGGTCGATTTATGGAAATCGGCAATCAAGTGTTTATGGAATATCGACGACTCGAAGACGGCTCTTTTAAACCGCTCGAAAACAAAAATGTCGATTTCGGTGGTGGATTGGAGCGAATTGCTGCGGCGAAAATTGGCTCGCCAGATGTCTTCAAAATTAGTATTATGTTGCCAATTATCGAAAAGCTCGAGCAAATTTCTGGCAAAAAATACGAAGATTTTACCGCTTCGATGCGCGTGATCGCCGATCATCTTCGAAGTGCGACTTTTTTGGCTGTTGACGGATGTGTGCCAAGCAACAAAGAGCAGGGTTATGTGATGCGAAAATTCATTCGCCGAGCGATGGCAAAGGCTTTCGATTTGGGAATTGAAGAAGATTTCATCGAAAAAATCGTGCCAGAAATCGTTGCGATTTATGCGCCAGATTACACAGAAGTTTCCAAAAAAACAGATGAAATTATCGCCGTGATGGTGAAAGAGGAAAAAGCTTTCCGTCGAACTTTGCGAAAAGGTTTGAAGGAACTTTCGAAATTCGAACAAGACGGTTTGACTGGATCGGAGCTATTTATGCTTTACGACACTTACGGCTTCCCTGTGGAGCTTTCGACCGAAGAAGCGATTCGCCGAAATGTTAAGCTTTCTGAAAATTGGCAAGAAGAATTCGCCGAAAAAATGCGCGAACAGCGCGAACGTTCGCAGACCGCTTCGAAAGGGAAGTTCAAAGGCGGGCTTGGCGGACAGACTCGCGAACATTTGAAGCTTCACACCGCAACTCACTTGATGAACGCGGCGCTTCGGATTGTTTTGGGCGAAGAAATCGCGCAACGCGGTTCGAATATCGACGAAACTCGCTTGCGATTTGACTTCACTTTTGATCGAAAAATGACCGACGAAGAGAAAAAAGCTGTCGAAGATTTGGTGAATGAACAGATCGAAAAAGGCTTGGCGGTTTCTTGGGCGGAATTTCCAACGGATTACGCGCTAAACGAGCTCAAAGCAATCGGCGTTTTTGGCGACAAATATGGCGAAACCGTCAAAGTTTATACAATGAAAGCTGAAAACGAACCTGCTTTCAGCGTCGAAATTTGTGGTGGTCCTCACGTCGAAAACACCCGAGAATTAGCCGAAGGTGGCAAGAAATTCAAGATCAAAAAAGAACAAAGCTCAAGCGCCGGCGTGCGTCGAATCAAAGCGGTTCTTCAATAAAAAATCGAAATCAGTCGTAAAAGGCTGATTTCTTTTTACTGAAAGCATAAATAATTTGCCAAAAAACCATAAATGCTTTATAATTGAGGTAGTATGTTTTTCAAAAATAAGCAAAATGAAGTTACTCCCGACAATCATATCGTAGCACTTGATATCGGGACGGAATATGTTAAGGCTTTGATCGCCGAAATCGACGGCGACGATATTAAAGTTGTTGGTGTTGGGCGTGCGCATCAAGAAATTTCGGATATGCATTCTGGCGCGATTGCCGACATCGCCAGTGTTGTAAAAAACTGCGAAGATGCTTTGATTGAGGCTGAAGATCAAGCGCAAATTCAGGCAAAAAGAGCTGTTGTTGGGATTGCGGGTGAGCTTGTTAAAGGTGCGACAAACACAATTCGATATCGCCGACCACAGCCAAATCGACCGCTCGATGAAGCTGAAATGGAATTTATCATCGATAAAATTCACGAACGCGCACAGCTAAAAGCTCAGCGCGAAATCGCCCTTGAAACTGGTAACAAAGAGGCTGAAATCAAACTCGTGAACTCGGCGATTGTTGGAATCCATATTGACGGATATAAAGTTTCGAATCCGATTGGTTTTCAGGGCAAAGATGTGGCGATTCAGATTTATACGGCTTTTGCGCCGACGGTTCACCTTGGTGCGGTTGAGCGAGTTGCGAACGAACTTGCACTTGATTTAATTGCGATCGCAGCCGAACCTTTTGCGGTGGCGAGAAGTGTTATTGGTACAGATTCTGCGTCGAATTTTACGGCGATTTTGGCCGATGTTGGTGGTGGAACGACAGATATTGCCGTGGTGAACGACGGTGGTGTTGAAGGCACAAAAATGTTCGGAATCGGCGGTCGAAGCTTTACTAATCAAATCGCCAATGAGATGGGACTTTCTTATAGAAACGCCGAAAAACTCAAACTTAATCTCGAAAACGACAAACTTAATTCAAAAATCGGCCAAGAGGCAATGGAGGCGATTGAGGGAACACTCGATGTGTGGATTTCTGGTGTTGAATTGGCGCTAAGTGAATTCGAAAATCTCGATTATCTGCCACACCGAATTCTCCTTTGTGGTGGTGGCGCGAGCCTTCAAGCTCTCAGCGATAAGCTTAAAGAAAAAGATTGGTGGCAAGACCTACCATTCAACAAAAAACCAGTCGTTAAGCACATTCAGCCAAGCGAAGTTCACGGAATAACAGATGAAACCGGTCAGATTTCTGACCATACATTCATTACTGCCATGGGACTTTTGCGAGTTGGATATGATACTTTTGTCGGGCTGGAAAGTTCGAGCGAAAGTTTCAGAGATAAATTAAATAAGATTTTGCGAAATTAGCCGAAAGGAAAAATATGGAAGAAAAGGCGAAAAAAGCAGTTATTTATATCGACACAGAAGATGAAATTACAGATGTCGTAAATAAAATTAAAGATTCTAATGAAAAAATCATCGCTCTCGTTCCGCCAAAGGGAATCGGGATTCTTCGAAGTGCTGTAAATCTTCGAATTTTAGCTCGAAGTTCAAAGAAAATCGGCAAGCAAATCGTCCTCGTTTCGAACAATGAAGCATTGAGAGCGATGGCTGGTTCGGCAGGGATTCCTGTGGCGAAAACTCTCCAAAGCAAACCCGAAATTCCTGAAATTGAAGCGCTTGAAATCGACGGCGAAGATGTTATTGACGGCGAAAAGATGCCAATTTCGGAATTTGCCGGCAAGAGCAAAGAAGATGAAGAAGCGGAAATTCTTTCGAACTTGGATATTGACGACAATAAGACTTTTTCGAAAGTTGAGCCAGAAGTTGAGCGAAAAAATCGAAAAAAATCTTCAGACAAACCGAAAGTTCCAGACTTCAATTCTTTCCGAAAAAAGATTTTCATCTTTGGTGGTGTTGGTGTTTTCTTGATTATTTTCTTGGTTTGGGCTATTTTCTTTGCTCCAGCTGCAAAAGTTATTGTTTCAGCAAAAACATCTGATGTGAATATTTCCGATTCGATTAATCTGACAACCTCTCAAAGTTTGGCGAATCCAGAAAAAGGGACTCTTTTACTTTCGACTCAAACAATCGAAAAATCATCCGAGGTTTCATTTGACGCGACTGGCGTAAAAGAAGAAGGTGAGGCAGCGACCGGAACATTGACGCTTTCGCAAAGTTCAGAGAGCTCTCCTGTTGTAGTGAAATCAGGAAGTGCGTTTTCTGCTGGAAGTTGTAATTTCGTGACGACTTCGACTGCGACAATTCCGGGGGTGACAGTGAAAGGTGGTACCGTTTATGCAGGAAGTACTACTGTTGGAATTCGCGCAACACAAATCGGCGAACAGTGTAACCTTTCTGCGCAAAGTTATGTTTCGTCCGTATCTGGCGTCTCGGCTCGTGGAGGTCAACTTTCTGGCGGCTCAAAAACCACTAAAAAAGTCGTGAGCGAGTCTGATGTTGCCGCTGCTAAGGCAAAACTTTCTCAAGTTGATGTTGAACAGGTCAAAGCTGAACTTAAATCTAAATTTGGTTCTAATTATGTAGTTTTAGCTGAAAGTTTCACGGCTCAAGTTGGCGAAGCGGAATCTTCTCCTGTTGTTAATGCAGAAGCTTCAAACGGAAAAGCTACTCTAAAAGCGACGTCTAAATACACCTTGAGCGCTGTTTCGAGAGATGATGTCGAAAGATACTTAAAATCGGCAGTGAAAAATAAGGTTGATAATTTCGAAAGTAAAAAAATCTACGAATCTGGCGCCTCGAAAGCTGAAGTTTCAGATTTTTCTGGAAATAGTCAATCTGCAACCGCAAAAGTTTATGCAACCGCAAAAGTTGGTCCTGCAATAAACGAAGACTCCGTAAAGAAACAGATTTTCGGCAAAAAATATAGTGAAGTTCGAAATATTTTCGAAAAAATCGACGGCGTTAATGATGTTGAAGTTAAATTCTCATACTTCTGGGTGAACACAGTTCCATCTGATGAAAACAAAGTTGAGATCGAATTTACAGTAAGCAATTAATGTCGAAGAAAAATCTAATGTGCCTCGATGTTGGCACGCGACGAATTGGTGTGGCGCTTGCGGAAAGTTTTATCCGCATCGCTGTACCGTTTACGACTGTCGAAGTTGATGAAGAAAATCATTCAGAAATAGAGGAACTGAATAAAATTATCGCCCGCGAAGAGATCGATATTTTAGTTGTCGGTCTTCCTCGAAACCTCAGTGGCGAAGAAACTGCGCAGAGCGTTTACACGAAAAACTTTGCTAAGAATTTTGAACTTTCGGTTGATGAAATCGTTTTTCAGGACGAAAGTTTAACTTCGGTTCAGGCGGAGAACTTGCTCAAAAGCTACAAAAAGCCGTATTCGAAAGGTGATATCGATATGAATGCCGCGGCGATTATTTTACAAGATTATTTGGAAGAGAATTTTTAGTGAAGAAAAAAGTTATTTTTGGGGTTTTTGGCGGAATTTTGGCGCTTGTAATTGTTTTTGCTGGCGTGGTTTTTGCGCGATATCAAAGCGACATTTCTTATTTTGAAGATGATGCGACGATCGTTAGGTTCGCGGTCGAATCTGGAGATAGCGTTTCGAGTGTTGGTCAAAGACTAAAAAACGAAGGGCTTATCACTTCGAAAATATCATTCGAAATTTATGCTCGCTTAAATAATAAGTCGAACATCAAAGCAGGGAATTACGAATTGACCAAAAAAATGAAAATCCCTGAAATTCTGGAAGTTTTGAATAATGGTCAAGAAGTGAAGACTTTTTCTGTGATGTTTTTGCCCGGCGGAACTGTTGCTATGGCGAAAAAATCTTTAATTTCGGCTGGATTTTCTGAAGAAGAGGCGGCTGGCGCGCTTTCTAAAGATTATTCGAGCGAATTTCCTAAACTTTTTGCTGACAAACCGACAAATACAGATCTCGAAGGTTTTTTGTTTGGCGAAACTCATATTTTTGAGAAAGGAACCTCTGCTGAAGATGTGATTCGAAGATTTTTGAAAGATTTCGAAGATAAACTTGTCGAATTGAATTTGACTGAAAAATTCAAAAAACAAGGTTTGAATACATACGAAGGAATTACATTGGCGTCAATTGTTCAGCGAGAAACTTTGGACGATTTCAATGATCGTAAGATGGTTGCGGGAGTTTTCTTTAATCGACTAAAAGCGGGAATGAATCTGGGTTCGGATGTTACTTATCAATATATCGCAGATAAGCTCGGCGTTGATAGAAGTGTTGATTTGGATAATCCGTATAATCTTCGCCGATATTCAGGGCTGACTCCTACTCCAATCGCTACACCGAGCATCGATGCTTTGCGTGCAGTTGCTGAGCCGGCTACGCATAATTATTTATTCTTTTTGAGCGGTGATGACGACAAGACTTATTTTGGCGTAACAGAGGCTGATCATAATAATAATATCAAAAATTACTGCCAGAAAAAGTGCTTGATTATATAATACGCTTGTGGCTTTTCGACCCGAAAAACTTGACTTTTGGGTCGATTTTTGATAAAATAAGATAGTAAATCGGTTAAAATTTCATTATTTTGTGGAGAAATTTTTATCGACGAACCTGCCAGAACCTGTCGTAAGAGCGCACGATTTCACTAATATTACTAAATAAAGGTCGACACCGTGCTCGTTTCGAAAGAAGGACAAAAGTAAGGTAGTGCGTCGCAGTAATGCGTTTGCGGGAGAAGGATTATTCGTAATCAAAAAATGGTGAAGAGAACACCTAAAATTGAAATTATTCAAGCAAATCAATCTCGAAAAGGGCGAAATATTAAAGAAATGCTCTTTCGAAATAAAATTAATTTAATTTACACTGCAACTTTCGTTCTAATTATGTCGGTTGCGTTTATTGGCTCATCATCAAATATCGAAGATGAAATCCAAGTAAATAACGTTTCTGTAATAGAATCAACGAATCCTGTTTCAGAAAAAACCAACGAAACATCTGGCATAGATGAGGTTTCTGAGGTTAATGTTGTGGCTAATCTTGCGGAAACTGCCAATTTAGCCATTGCACCAAACACTGCGAGCCTATCTGTTTCGGTGGCTGTTTTGCAAGAAAGTAAAGTTCAAGCTTCTGATAGTGGTCTTGAAAAACCTAAAATTCTTGAAGTTTCTTCGGAAAAGCGAGAGATTACAGTTTATAAAACTATTCAAGAAGAGTCTATCCAGCAGATTGCTGAAAAATTCGGGATTGCTGCACAAACAGTTAAGTGGGCTAACAGCCTAAAAGAAGATACTGTCGAGGCAGGAAAAGAACTTCGAATTCTTCCTGTCGATGGTATCGTTTACAAGATAAAGTCTGACGATAAATTATCTGACATCGCAGGAAAATATCAAGCAAGTTTAGAGCGAATTATTTCTTATAACAGCCTAGAAGATGAAACTTCGATTAAAGAAAACCAAGAGATTGTCATTCCTGGCGGTATTCTTCCAGAGAATGAACGACCGGATTATGTCGCTCCAGTACAAACTTCGTACCAGACAAGTTATGGTGTAAGCTCCGCGAATAGTTTTGCTTCTACCGTCATTACTTCAAACTACAATGCGAAAGCTGGAAACGCTTACGCTTGGGGTAACTGTACTTGGTATGTTTATAATATGCGTCCAGATATCGGCAGTTTTTGGGGTAATGCTTCAAGCTGGGCTATAAGCGCTCGTGCTGCTGGTTATCGAGTTGACAATGTTCCAGTTGTTGGATCTATTGCTCAATGGAATCCATACGCTTCTGGTCACTCGGGGTATGGACACGTGGCATATGTTGAGGCTGTTAATTCAGACGGAACAATTACTATCAGTGAGATGAACGTTCGTGGTCTTGGTATTACAAGTCGTCGAACGATTTCGGCAAGTTCTGTTTCAAACTTTATCCATTAAAATCTTAAAGAAAACGCCAATTTTCGAAAAGGCGTTTTTCTTTTTGCTTGAAATCTGGTATAATATAAGATATGTTTGTAGATACAGCCAAAGTTTTTATTCAAGCTGGCCGTGGCGGAAATGGCTCGGTTAGTTTTCGACGTGAATTATATATCGAAAAAGGCGGCCCAGATGGCGGTGATGGCGGTCGCGGTGGCGATGTTATTTTTCGCGCGACAAAAGATTTGAACACGCTTTTGAATTTTCGCTATAAGCCTGAACTAAAGGCAAAAAATGGTGAAAACGGTTCGAAGCGAAACAAGACTGGAAAATCTGGCGAAGATTTAATCGTGAAAGTTCCGGTTGGCACAATTGTCAAAAAAGATGGTGAAATTTTGGCTGACTTGGATTTTGATGGCGAAGAAGCGGTGATCGCGCGCGGTGGCGACGGCGGTTTTGGTAATGCGCACTTCAAATCTTCGGTTCGCCAAACGCCTCGCGTGGCTGAACTTGGCGAAATGGGTGAAACTTTTGAGGCTGATTTGGAATTGAAACTTCTGGCGGATGTCGGATTGGTTGGCTTTCCGAATGCCGGAAAATCGACATTTTTGAGTGTTGTTTCGAACGCTCGCCCAGAAATCGCGAACTACGCTTTTACGACTCTGACACCAAATCTTGGTGTGGCTGAAATCGACGGCTATAACCTTTTGATCGCTGATATTCCTGGGCTTATCGAGGGCGCCAGCGAGGGCAAGGGGCTTGGCGATGCGTTTTTGCGTCACGTTGAGCGAACGGCCGTTTTGCTTCACTTGATTGACATTTACGAAGAAAATCCGGCTGAACAATATCAGATTATTCGTGCTGAGCTTGAAAAATACCAGCCAGAACTAATTGAGCGGCCAGAAATTGTCGCTTTAACGAAGAGTGAAGGAATGGACTCTGAGTTGATTGATTTTCAGATTGAAAATTTGCGAAAAGTTGCGCCAGAAGCTGAAATTTTTGCGATTTCGTCGAGCGCTCATCAAGGTTTGAAAGAAGTTTTGCGCGCACTTCGAAAGAAAGTTGAAGAAAAACGCGCCGAAGACTTGGCTAAAGCGGAAGAAGAATCGCCTGAAGACGAAGATTCAGCGGTGATTTCGCTTTCAGAAGAAGAAATCAGCAAAAGTTGGTGGGTTGAATTTGATGAAGAAGAGCATATTTTTGTGGTTCGTGGTGAAAAAATCGAAAAATTCGCCCGACGCACGAATTTTACCAACATTCACGGCGTGAATCGCTTGCGAGATATTTTGCGAAAAATGGGAATCGAGCGCGAACTTCGAAGTCAAGGCGCGCAAAATTCCAGCGTGATTTCGATCGCCGGCAACGAATTCGAGCTTGTTGATTCGAGCTGGGAAGAGTAAAATTGAACCACCTTCGGGTGGTTTTGATTTGCTAAAAATTTGAAAATCAAGTAAAATATAACTATGAAAACCTTCTTTTTTTACGATCTCGAAACCAGCGGTTTTAATCCGCGGCAAGATAGAATTATGCAGTTTGCTGGTCAGCGAACAGATATGAATTTGAATAAAATCGGCGAGCCGGTGAATATTTTAATTCGCCTGAACGATGATGTTTTGCCGAGCCCAAATGCGCTGATGGTGACAAAAATCAGCCCGCAAAAAACGGTCGAAGAAGGCTACACTGAGGCTGAATTTGCTAAAATGGCATTCGAGAATTTTTTTACGCCCGACACGATTGCGGTTGGTTACAATTCGATTCGCTTTGATGACGAGCATATGCGATATCTGTTTTGGCGAAATTTTTATGATCCTTATGAATGGCAGTGGAAAGATGGTCGCTCGAAATGGGATTTTTTGGACGTGGTGCGAATGGTTCGTGCGCTTCGTCCTGATGGAATAAATTGGCCGTTTTTGGAGGATGAATCTGGCGAAAAATACGCCGCCAACAAGCTGGAGCTTTTGACTAAAGAAAACGGAATCGAGCACGAAAATGCGCACGATGCGATGAGCGATGTTGATGGATTGATTGACGTGGCGCGACTTTTGAAGGAAAAACAACCGCAGATCTTCGAATATCTCTTCAAAATGCGCGATAAAAAAGAAATTCAAAAACTCGTAAATCTCGAAAATCCGCAACCTTTTGTTTATACTTCTGGTCGGCTTTCGGCTGATTTCGAAAAAACCACCGTGGCTTTTCCGGTTGCGCCCGCACCAAATCGCAATGTTGTGGTTTGGGATGCGCGATTTTCGCCGGCGCCGTTTGTGGATTGGTCGGCTGAACAAATTCTCGAAAACTTGACGGCAGATTTCGAAACTCGCCAAAAGCCAGATTTCGAGAAGATTTCTGCGAAAATTTTGAATTACGGAAAATGCCCGGCGGTTGCGCCGGTCGGTGTTTTAACAGATGAAAATCAAAAAAGGCTCGGGCTTGATTTGGCTGAAATTGCAAAAAATATCGAAATCTTGAAGAAAAATCCACAGTTCGTCGAAAATTTGCGAACAGCTTTCGAAAATCGTAGTAAAAAATACAACGATGTTGCGGAGAATTCGGATGAAAATTTCGAAAAACAGCCCGAAGAACAGCTTTATGATGGTTTTTTGCCAGATATTGATAAGCGAAAAGTTGAAGCGGTGCGAAACGCGAAATTGCGCGAGTTGGCGGATTTTCATCCTGATTTTACAGATGAACGCTTGCCAAAATTGCTGCTTCACTACAAGGCGCGGAGTTTTCCGAAGGCTTTGAGCACCGAAGAAAAAACAGCTTGGGAAGCATATCGCACACAAAATTTGCGAAAAATGTTGCCGAAATTTATGGCTGAAATGGAAGAAATTTCGCGTCGAGAAGATTTAAGCTCGCAAGAAGAATCTATCTTGGAAGATTTGAAACTTTGGCTGGAAAATGTTTTGCCAGAGAGTGATTAGCACGAAAATAACCTCTTTCGCGGAGGTTATTTTTCGACTTTTTTGAGTTTGGCGGTTTCGGGTGTCCATTCGCCGTGGCCGAGTTCGCGATTCTTCGAGCTTCGATTTTTGTATTCGCGGACTTCTGGTGGAAGATAATCTTTTTCGTGCTTGAAGCCTGTCGTCCATTCGTAGCCTTCGGTGTAGCCGAGCTCGCGCGTGATTTTTGAGGTGGAATTTCGAAGATGGAGCGGAACTTTTGCGCCGGGATTTTTTTCGACCAGATCGTAGGATTGATACATTATTCCAGTAGTTTCGCGCGACTTTTTGGATTTCGCTAAAGCGACCGCCGCGTGAAAAAGCACATAGCCGGCTTCGGGCATTCCAAGTTTCGTGGTGGCATCAAAGGCCGAATTCGCTAAGCCGAGCGCGCCGTTTCCAGCCAAGCCAATGTCTTCGCTGGCGAAAATTATCATTCGGCGGGCGATGTATTTTGGGTCTTCACCTGCGCGGAGCATTTTTGCCAGATAGTAGCCTGTCGCGTCGATTTCACCGGCGCGCATACTTTTGATAAAGGCAGAAATTGTGTCGAAATGTTCGTCGCCAGATTTGTCGTATTGAACGAAAGTGTCTTGAATGGCATTTTTGACAGATTTGGCGGTGATTTTTTTGTTTTCGAAAGCCAGAACGATTTCGAGATTTCCCAACGCCGAACGCGCATCGCCACCAGATGCTTTGATTAGAAGTTCGAGCGCGTCGCTGTCGATTTTGGTTTTTGGTGAGATTTTTGAAAGCGCGCGCGTGAGAATTTCCAAAATGTCGAAATCGCCGAGCGGCTTGAGAGTTAGCACGCGACTTCGCGAGATTAGCGGATTAATAATTTCGAAGCTCGGATTTTCAGTGGTCGCGCCGATCAGCGAAATCAGACCGCTTTCGATATGCGGCAAAAAAGCGTCTTGCTGAGATTTATTGAAGCGGTGAATTTCATCGACGAAGAGAACTGTTCGAATTCCCAGATTCCAGTTTTGGCGAGCTCGTTCCACAACGCGCTCGATGTCTTTTTTGCCAGAAGTCACAGCGGAAATTTCGATAAAATCAGCCTCGACTTCACGCGCGATAATTCTCGAAAGCGTGGTTTTGCCGACGCCGGCTGGTCCCCAAAAAATCAGCGAAATCGGTTCTTTTTTTGCGACGATTTTTCGCAAAATTCCATTTTCGCCCAAAAGATGCTGTTGTCCAACAACTTCGTCCAGCGTTTGCGGGCGCATTTTTTCGGCCAAAGGGATTTTTTGCTTCATTTCCATAAAAATATTATATCAAAATTGCCTTTCGAATTCAAAAAGCCAAAAATTAGCTTGAAAAATCAAAACCTATGCTGTATAATTGTTATTGGTTGGCTCTTTAGCTCAGTTGGTAGAGCAGAGGCCTGAAGAGCCTTGTGTCCCCAGTTCAAGTCTGGGAGGAGCCACCAAGAAATTATATGAAACCGACTTTCGAACTCGGAGGTCGATTTTTATGTTGAAATTGGTTTGAATTTGCTAAGCTTTCGTGATAAAATTAAAACATAAGAAAAAAGGAGGAATATGGAAATTCTAGCTTTTCTAATTATGATGGCGATTTTTATTGGTTTGCCACTAATTGGCACAATGATTCGTGTCGTGAATCAATATGAGCGTGGAATTGTGCTGACGCTTGGTCGTTTTTCGGGAATTAAAGAGCCTGGATTGCGATTTTTGCTTCCGGGAATTCAAACTATGCGAAAAGTCGATGTTCGAACCACGCCAATCGATGTTCCGAAGCAAGAAGTTATCACTAAAGATAACGTGACGGTTTCGGTCGATGCGATTGTGTATTTTCGAGTGATCGATGCGGCGAAAGCTGTGCTCGAAACCACCAACTATGTTTATGCGACCAGCCAATTTGCGCAGGCGGCGCTTCGTGATGTGACTGGAAATTTCGAGCTGGAAGATTTGCTTTCGAAAAGGGAAGAAATTTCCGGGCAGATTAAAGAAATTGTTGACGCGCAAACCGACAAATGGGGAATTGACGTCGAAAGTGTTAAACTTCAAAATATCGAACTTCCAAGCGATATGAAACGCGCGATGGCGAAGCAAGCCGAAGCTGAGCGCGAACGCCGCGCGGCGATTATTGCTGCGGAAGGTGAAAAGGCCTCGGCTCAAGCTGTGGCGGAAGCGGCTCGAATGCTTTCGCAAACTCCTGGCGGTTTGAATATTCGAACGCTCCAAACTCTCGAAAAAATTTCGGTTGAACCTTCGCAAAAAACTTTGGTGATTTTGCCGACCGAACTTACAGATTCGATTTCGAAAATTGTTCGCAAATAAATGCGGCGGAAAATTGGCTTTCGGGCCGATTTTCTTTTGCTTGAAAAAAAACTCAAAAAATGATAAAATAACAGATATAAAATAAGGAGAAAGATGAAAATCAATACGAAACCGCTACCTGGAATGCTCGAACTTCTTCCTGAAGAACAGCTTGAGTTTGACCGAATTTTGGAAATTATCCGAAAAAATCACGCAAAATTTGGTTTTTCTCCGATTGATACGCCGGTGATTGAGCGAACCGAAACTCTTCTCGCTAAAGCTGGCGGCGAAACCGAAAAACAGATTTACCGCTTCAACAAAGGCGACAACGATTTGAGTTTGCGATTCGATTTGACCGTTCCGACGGCGCGTTTTGTGGCGGAAAATTTTGGCCAGCTTCAATTTCCGTTCAAGCGTTCACAGATCGGCAAAGTTTATCGTGGCGAGCGGGCTCAGCGTGGGCGTTTTCGTGAATTTTATCAGTGCGACATCGATGTGATTGGTCGCGACACTTTGAGCGTGAATTACGACGCCGAAGTTATCGCCGTGATTTATGAGATTTTCCGCGAGTTGAATTTTGGTAAATTTAAGATTCGAATTAATAACCGCAACATCACGAGCGGACTTTTGGAAGGCTTGAATTTGCTCGAAAAATCCACCGAAATTATGGCTTTGATTGATCGCGCTGAGAAGATTTCGAGCGAAGAATTCGACTCGCAACTTTCGAAAATGGATCTTGGCGAGCAGAATTTTGCAAAAATCAAGCAATTTATTTCGATTTCTGGCAAAAGTGCAAAAATTATCGACGAGCTTCAAATTTTGGGCGAAACTTTCGAAAATAATTCGCGATTTTTGACTGGTGTATCTGAACTCGAAAAGGTCGCTAAAATTTTGAAAAAAATGGGCGTGAGTGAAGATTTCTTCAAGCTTGATATGTTGATTGTTCGAGGTCTTGACTATTACACTGGTACGGTTTTCGAGACTTTTTTGGATGATTTTCGCGAAATCGGTTCGGTTTCGAGTGGCGGTCGCTACGATAATTTGAGCGAATATTATTCGAAAGAAAAGCTCCCTGGCGTTGGTGCTTCGATTGGTTTGACGCGACTTTTCTGGTGTTTGCGCGATTTGGGACTTCTTTCGCCACAAAAACGCTCGACGGCGGATTTTCTGATTATTCCTTTTTCTGAAAATGAACTCGAAAAATCCTTCGAAATCGCCAAACAACTCCGTGAAAGTGGCAAAAATGTCGAAGTCTTACTCGAACAGATGAAAATCGCCAAAGCGTTCAAGTTTGCGGACAAGCGCGGCGTGAACTTCACCTTGGTGATTGGTGAGCAGGAAATCGCCGAAAATCGCTTCGAATTCAAAGATATGAAAACTGGCGAAAAAATCCCTCTTGAAGATTTATTGAAAAATTAACGCTTTTGTTTATTTTTTCGAAATGGTATGGTATAATTTATTTATACCAATCTGGCGCCTTGGCGGAGTGGTTACGCAGCGGTCTGCAAAACCGTTTACACCGGTTCAAATCCGGTAGGTGCCTCCAAAATTATTTAATGAAAGGTTTTTATGGAAGAGAAAACAGTCGAAAAAATTGTCCCAATTCGCAAAGGCGATAATGTAGCCCCAAATGGAACTATGTATGTTCAAGCTGTTCAAACGAAAAAGCCATCTTCTCCAATGGTGAGAGGTATTCGTCAGTCGTTAATTTGGTTTAATATCTTTACGGCGACAATTTGTGCATTTATTAGTCTTTTGAACATTTGGACGGACGACTCCCTGTCTGATATTATGGGTAAGGTGTGGGCAACATTCTTTGTTTTGGGATTCTTCTCGCTCGTGATTGCTCTAATCGCTCCACTTTTGGATAAAGAATAAAAACCTAAATCGCGCCTTGATTTTTATAGTCAAGGCGTGATAAAATATTTATATGCGCGAGTGGCGGAATTGGTAGACGCGAGGGACTTAAAATCCCTTGACCTAAACAGTCGTGCGGGTTCGATTCCCGCCTTGCGCACCAATAAATTAAGGAGATAAAAGGAAATGGAATTTATAATAATCGGAATCATTGTTTTGGCAGTTTTTGTCGGAATTTTTGTTTGGAGCCAATATAACGGCTTAGTAAAATTGAACGAACGAGTTGAAGAAGCTTGGAGCGACATCGCTGTTCAATTGAAGTATCGCGCGGATCTTATTCCTAACGCCGTGTCAACTGTTAAAGGTTACGCAACTCACGAAGAAAAAGTTTTTGCTGATGTCTCGGAAGCTCGATCGCGACTTTTGGGTGCTGGAAGTGATGTTAAGGCTACAGCTAACGCTGAAGGTGAACTTAGCCAAGCTCTTGGTCGCTTGATGATGCTCTCAGAAAGCTATCCAGAGCTTAAAGCGAACGAAAATTTCTTAGGATTACAACGACAGCTTCAAGAAATTGAAGATAAAATTCAAGGAGCTCGCCGATTCTACAATGCTGGCGTTCGTGATTTGAATATTAAAATTAAAGTTTTCCCAACAAATATTTTCGCTCGAAAACTTGGTTTCGAAAAACGAGAATTCTTTGAAGTTGAAGATCGAAAAGCTGTAGAAAACGCTCCAGAAGTTAAATTTTAAGGTTTATTTTTAGAAAATGTATAGCTCGATTGCCAAAAATAAACGCAATACCGTTGTTATTTTTACAGCGTTTATTGCGATTATCTCGGCGATCGGGTTTTTCTTTTCGTATGTTTCTGGAGATTCTTCGATTTTTTTATGGTCGCTAATTGGCTCATTGCTGTATGCTGGTGTTGAGTATTTTTTCGCCAGCAAGATTGCGCTTTCGATGGCCGGTGCTCAAGAAATATCTCGAAGTCAGGCGCCGGAGTTTTATACTGCGGTTGACTCTCTCTCGATAGCGGCTGGAATCCCAATGCCTAAAGTCTACATTATCGATGATCCCTCGCCAAATGCTTTCGCCGCTGGTAATTCACCCCAAAATGCGGTTGTTTGCGCTACGACTGGATTGTTAAATACGATGGATAAGGCTGAGCTCGAAGGTGTTGTTGCGCACGAGATTTCGCACATCAAAAATTACGACATTCGAGTTTCTATGGCTGCGATCGCACTTACTGCGGCGATTGGTTTTTTGGCTGATATTGCTTGGCGTGTAATTTTTCGCTCCAAAGATGATGACGGAAAAAATCCGATTGTCATGCTGATTGGGGTAGTTCTTGTGGCGCTTTCGCCGATTTTGGCTGCGATAATTCGAATGGCAATTTCTCGTGAGCGTGAATATTTAGCCGATGCTTCTGCGGTGATGCTGACACGTTATCCTGAGGGATTGATTTCTGCGCTCGAAAAATTAAAATCAAACTCTATTCCTCTTCAAAGAGAATCGAAAACTATCGCTCATTTGTATATTTCGAATCCATTAAAGTCTGGAATTATTAATAATTTATTTGCGACACACCCACCACTCGAAAAACGAATTGCGCGGTTAAAAGAAAATAGCGGGAAGTTCTAATATGAGAAAGAAACTTTTAAGCTCGGGCGAAGAGCAGATTTCGATTTTTTACTATTGGTGGGTCAGTTTTCGTATTTGGTTTAGAAAAAATTTTGTTGAGAGATTTCAGAAATACAAAGCTCGACGGGCTCATCGAAGCTTTCGTTTGACTCGTCGCCGAGATTATGTTCGACCTCTTGAAATTATTGGTTTTTGGAGGTTTTCTAAACGTGTTTTTAGTTTTATTTTCGAAAATAAGAAATTATTTTTTAAGTTGATTGGCTTGATCGCTTTTGCTAATTTTATACTGATTGGGCTTTTGGATCAGGATTTTATAACCAGCCTTCAAAGTGTCGTTGATCTTACGAATGGTGGGATTTTTGAAGGTGGTTGGGGCGAGATTGGTAAGGCTGGTTTGGTGGTGATTTCGACTTTTTCTACTGGCGGATTAGTTCAAAATCCAAGCGAAATGCAACAGTTGATAATGTTTCTGATTGTTTTGTTTGCTTGGCTTGCTGTTGTTCAGATATGTCGAAATATTCTTGCCGGTCGCCGAAATTTATCACTGAGAGATGCACTTTACTCTTGTGGGGCTCCAATAATTCCGTTAATGGTTATTGCTGTGGTTATTTTAATTCAAGCGATTCCAATTTTTATCGGAGTGTTGGTGTCGAGTGCGGCAAAACTTACGGAATTTGCGTCCGTTGGTGTTGAAAAATTAGCTTTCAGTTCTGTGGTTTTTTTGCTGTTATCTTTGTCGATTTATTGGATCACGGGATCGATTTTTGCAGCAATAATTGTTACTAATCAGGGTGGCGGGCATATAATTTATCCGTTTCAGGCGCTCAAAATTTCTGGGGATATGGTAACTCAGCGTCGTTTGGCGATTCTATATAGAGTTATTTTTTGCGCTTTTACTCTTGCGATAATTTGGGGTATGATTTTAGTTCCTTTAGTTTTATTAATGAATTGGCTCGGTTCTAATATTGAATTTTTCACCTTTGTTCCGGTTGTTCAGATCGCAATGGTGCTTTTAACTGCTTTTTCTTTGGTTTATTCTTCAAGTTACATATATTTACTTTATCGAAAAATTATTGACTATGACCGAAAAAACTAACCAGCGTTATCGCGATTTGCTCGAATTGCTAAATCGATATTCTTTCGAATATCATTCTTTGGATACGCCGAGCGTTTCGGACGCTGTTTACGATTCTCTTTTTTCTGAATTGAAAAAAATCGAAGCCGAAAATCCGAGCATTATATCTCCGAATTCACCTTCGCAAAGAGTCGGAAATGTTGCGAAAGGTGGTTTCGAAAAAATCCCGCACGCCAGTCGAATGCTCAGCCTGAACGATGTTTTTTCGGAAAAAGAAGTTTTTGAGTGGTTTGCGCGAATCAAAAAACTAAATCCGCTTTTGAAGGAAGAGTTTTTTTGCGACATCAAAATGGACGGTTTGGCTTGCTCGCTGATTTACGAAGACGGCGAATTTGTTCGCGCGGTGACGCGTGGCGATTCGTTCGTTGGCGAGGATGTTTCGAGTAATGTTCGAACTATTAAAAATGTGCCGATGTTTATTTCGAGCGGTCCTGATTTTTTACGAAAGGGAAGAACTGAAATTCGCGGCGAAATTGTGATTTTCAAAGAAGATTTTGAAAGACTAAATGCTGATCGTCGAGCAAAAAACGAGCCAGAATTTGCCAATCCTCGAAATTTGGCGGCTGGAACAATTCGCCAGCTCGATCCAAAAATCACAGCCCAGCGACCTCTGAAATTCATCGCATATGATTTAATTCGCGAAGATCCTGATGAAGTTCCAACCAATGAATTTGCCTACGAAACTCTTTCGGAAATTGGAATTTTTCGAAATCTTGAAGCCAAAAAAGTCGATTCTTTGAAAAAAGCGATTGAATTTATCGAAAAATGGGGAAGCGAGCGTGAAAATTTACCATTTAATACTGACGGCTTGGTGGTTAAAATCAACAACCGCAAAGATTTTTCTAATCTCGGAATTGTCGGCAAACAACCTCGCGCGGCGATCGCGTTCAAATATTCTCCAGAAGAAGCTACGGCGATTGTTGAAGATATTGTGATTTCGATTGGTCGAACTGGCGCGGCGACTCCTGTGGCTGTTTTTGAGCCGGTTCGGCTTGCTGGAACTACTGTTAAACACGCCAGCCTCCATAATGCTGATGAAATTTTGCGGCTCGATGTTCGAATTGGTGATACGGTTGTGGTTTATAAAGCTGGCGACATTATCCCGAAAATTGATCGTGTTTTGACCGAACTTCGAAAAGAGAATTTGCCGAAGTTTGATTTCGAAAAAGAACTTTCGAAGCAATTTCCTGATATGGAATTCGAACGGCCGGCTGGCGAAGTTTTATATCGCGTGAAAGGGTTGAATTCTGGTGTGATTTTGAAGAAAACAGTCGCATTTTACGCCTCGAAATCCGGTCTTGATATTGAAAATCTTGGCGAAAAAAATATTGATTTGCTCGTTGATTCTGGCTTGGTTTCGGATTTGGCGGATATTTACAATCTGAAAAAGAGCGATTTACTGAAGTTGGAACGATTTGCTGAGCTTTCGGCGGAAAATCTACTCGGCGCGATCGAAAAATCGAAAAACCCCGAGCTTTCGGACTTTTTGGCGGCACTTGGAATTCGGCATATCGGCGGCGAAACGGCGAAACTTTTGGCGGAAAAATTTGGCACTTTTGAGAATGTTTCAGGGGCGAGTTTCGAAGATTTGCTCGAAATTGACGGCATTGGCAAAAAAGTCGCGGAAAGCATTTTGGCGTATTTTTCGAACGAAGAAAATTTGGCGATGCTCGAAAAAATGTTCGGTTTCGGCGTAAAAGTTCGAAATTTCGAAAAAATCAGCGGAAAGTTAAACGGAAAAAGTTTTGTAATTACGGGAACTCTGACGGGAATTTCTCGAGAAGAAATAGCGAAAAAAATCGAAAATCTTGGTGGAAAATTCCAAAAAACAGTTTCGAAAGCGACAGATTTTTTGCTGATTGGCGAAAAAGTCGGCGCTTCGAAAATCGCCAAAGCTGAAAAGCTCGGCGTAAAGGTGATTTCGCAGGCAGAATTTGAGGAAATGATAGATGAAAACTAAAATCGTCGCAGCTTATCCGTGCTTAGGTAAAACGACAATTGCGAATTCGAACAGAGAGCGATTTTTCGACAGAGAGTTTTTTGAGAGTCGTTCGACGAAAAATATGAGCGCCGAAGATAGGTCTCGATTTTTCGATTTGTGCGCAGATATGATAGAATTGCAATTTTTGGCGAAAACCCACAAAGTTTTGTTTATAAGTGAAGATGATAAGATTTTGCGCCGGCTTATTTGTAAGAAAATTCCATTTGAGTTGGTGCTTCCGAATGTGTTTGTTGATTCTGTGATGAGTGAATATAAGACAAGGGTCATCAAGAGGTCTGGCGAAGAATGGTGGGAAAGGTTTATAGTTCCGGAACTTCCACATCTGAAAGACAGAATAAATTTTTATAAAAATCAAAATTTGGTAAAAGTTTATTTAACTAACGAAAACCAGTATATTGACGATGTGGTTGATTTGGAATAGATATAAATAAAGGAGAAAAAATGAAACCGGATTTGCTTGACAGTTTTGTGTGGGGTGGTGAAAATATCAAAGTTGAATGGTTTGAGCTGAACGACAAATCAGAAATTCCAGATTTGCCGTGGGTCAGATTTATGCGATTGGCGATCTGGGTGGAAAAGTTCCAATTGTGCTTTACAAAACGGCCAAACCGAACCTTCCTGGTGGCCACACCGAATCTGGCGAAACTCTCGAAGAAACGCTCCGTCGAGAAATTTTCGAAGAGATAAATTGCGAAGTTCTGGAGTGGCGTCCGCTCGGCTATCAGATTGTTTCTAACGAAAAATACGGCACGGAATATCAATTTCGAGTTTGGGCGAAGTTCAAAAAGTTGGGCGAATTTCGCGAAGATGTTGGCGGAAATGTCATCGGTTACGATTTGGTTGAGCTCGAAAAGCTAAACGATTTCATCAAATACGGAAAAGTTGGCGAGTGAATGATCAAGCTCGTGAAAAATCTCCAGAAGTAGTTTTTTGATCTGATTTTTGATTTTCGCTCAAAAATTTGCTATAATAATCTGTAATATGAAAAGATATAATCCAAGCGAAATCGAGCCAAAATGGCAACAAAAATGGGACGAAAGCCGACTTTACGAAGTTCAGGCTAACCCAAATAAACAAAAAATGTACATCTCCGGAATGTTTCCGTATCCGAGCGGAGCAGGGCTTCACACTGGCCACGCGCGAAGTTACACGATCGTCGACACGATTGCGCGTTTTCATCGCCAGCACGGCAAAAATGTTCTAAATCCAATCGGTTGGGATACTTTTGGTCTGCCTGCCGAAAACTACGCAATCAAAACTGGAATTTCTCCGCAACAAGCTACGCGCGAAAATATCGACAATTTCAAGCGACAATTCAAACGGCTCGGAATTTCAATCGATTGGAGTCGCGAAATCAACACTTCTGACCCTGAATATTATCGCTGGACGCAGTGGATTTTTCGGCAAATGTATAAAAAAGGCTTGGCTTATCGAAAAAATTCTTATCAGTGGTGGTGCGAAAATGACAAAACAGTTCTTGCGAATGAGCAGGTAGAAGCTGGAAAATGCTGGCGTTGTGGCGAAGAGGTTTCAAAAAAAGAAATGACACAGTGGTTTTTCAAGATTACGGCTTATGCGGACGAACTTTTGAAAGATATCGACCAGCTTGATTGGCCCGAAAAAATCAAAACAATGCAGCGAAATTGGATCGGAAAATCCGAAGGCGCTGAAATCGAATTCGAAATCGCCGATGGTGAAGCTCAGGGCGAAAAAATCAAAGTTTTCACCACGCGACCAGATACGATTTTTGGCGCGACTTTCTTGACTTTGGCGCCAGAACACGCGCTTGTTTCGAAACTCGCCAGCGAGAATATTCGAGCCGAAGTCGAAAGCTATAAGCAAAATGCGCTCAAAAAATCCGAAATCGAGCGCCAAGAAAACAAAGAAAAAACGGGCGTTTTCACTGGAAGTTATGCGATAAATCCAGCGACAGGCAAAAAAGTTCCGATCTGGGTGAGCGATTATGTGCTTGGCGGCTATGGCGAAGGTGCGGTGATGGCGGTGCCTGCGCACGACGAGCGCGATTATGAATTCGCCAAAAAATTCGATCTTGATATTGTAAAAGTTGTCGAAAAACCAGAAGCGATGGCTGATGACGATATTTGCTATCACGGCGAAGGCGAATTGGTGAATTCTGGTGTGTTTGATGGCGAAAATTCGGCGGATGTTCGCGAGCAAATTGTTGCTTGGCTTGAAGAGCGTGGAATCGGTTGCAAAAAAACCACTTTCAAAATGCGTGACTGGTTGATTTCTCGCCAGCGTTACTGGGGCTGTCCGATTCCGATCGCTTATGACGAAGATGGAAACGAGCATCTAATTCCCGAAGAAGATCTTCCGGTTCTTTTGCCGACTTTGAGCGATTTTAAGCCTGATGATTCTGGAAAATCTGCGCTTGCCAAAAGTGAAGAATTTATGAATGTCGAGATCGACGGCAAAAAAATGCGCCGCGAAACTGACACGATGGACGGCTATGCTTGTTCGAGCTGGTATCTTTTGCGATACGCTGATCCGAAAAACGCTGAAAAAGCGTGGGATCCTGAACTCGTAAACTACTGGGCGCCGGTCGATTACTATGTTGGCGGCGACCACGCGGTTGCGCACTTGCTTTACGTTCGATTCTGGACGCATGTTTTCCGCGATCTTGGTTTGACAAACTTCGCAGAACCTGTTAAAAAATTGCTTTATCACGGATATATTAACGCCGAAGATGGCTCAAAAATGTCGAAATCAAAAGGCAACACAATCGATCCGCTCGAAATCATTGATCAGGGCTACGGCGCCGACGCGCTTCGAACTTACGAAATGTTTATCGCGCCATACGAGCTCGACGCTGCGTGGGATCCGCGCGGAATTGCTGGCGTTTACCGCTTTTTGAATCGAGTTTGGGTTTTGACGCAGGAATTTTTGGCGAACGAGAAAAATTCTTCGAGCGAAAATTTGCCGGAAATTCGAAAGTCGCAGCACAAAGCGATCAAAAAAGTCACCGACGATTTCCACCGCGAAAGTTTGAATACGGCGGTTGCAGCCTTGATGGAATTCACTAACGAGCTTTACAAGTTCAAAACGGCTGGTTTTTATCCTGAATGGAGAGAGATTTTGGAAGATTTGTTGAAGTTGCTCGCGCCGTTTGCGCCGCATCTTTCGAGCGAATTGTGGCAACAGCTCGGAAATTCTGATTTTATCGACAATGCTGGCTGGCCAAAATGGAATGATGAATTTTTGGCTGGATCGAAAGTTCAAGTGATTGTTCAGGTGAATGGAAAATTGCGCGGAAAAATCGAAGTTTCGAAAGACGCCGAGCAAACCGAAATTCTCGAAATTGCTCGAAACGAAGAAAACGTTGCCAAACATTTGACTGAAAAAGAAATCGTTAAAGAGATTTTCGTAAAAGGTAAATTGGTGAATTTCGTAGTAAAATAGCCACCAAAAATCCCAAAAATCAAAAAACTCGCCCTTCGTTTTGGGCGAGTTTTGGTTTATTGGTTCGAGTTGAAATCTTGAACAATTCTTAGTTCATTCGGCGAAACATCTATGACCGACCATTCGTCGGAGTCGAGTTCAAATTTAATTCCGGTTTGCTCGCCGTTCATAGTTTCTTTTAGATTTTCGCTTTTGATGGCAATTCGGCCGTTTGGCGTTTCGTAAATCGGACCTTCTTTAATCTCGAAAAAGTGAGTTTTATCTTCATCATTTTGAGCTAAGGCGTTGTGAGCTGGGTTAAATTCGGCGTTATAGTTATATGTATAATCTTCGTCGTTTGTTCGGATCGCATCTCCGGATTCGAGTCCGGCCACATAATGCGTGTCGCCAGCTTCAGCTACAAGAGTATAATTTTCCAATTTGTCGGGGTTACTATCGAGGTCTTGTTGCGAACTTTCGTTGAAGTCAATCTGACTAACAGAGTCGTTAACTGTCGAATCTTTCTCGTTGTAATTATATAGCGCGCCAGCTCCACCCGCCAATGAGGCGACCAATGCAAGCTTTGCTACGGCTTTTGTGAGTCTTTTTTTGCGAGGTGTTTTTGTGTTGTAATTTTCTCGAGCGCTTATCGTTTCTTGTGATTTTTTCGCTTGAAGGATCTGATCTCGATGACGCTCTGCGTACATCATTTGAGATTCCCATTCGGCGTTACTATTGTTTGATATTATGCGTTTTTCCATATTTCTTTTTTGTTTTTATTTGTTATTACGATTGGTATTATATCACAAAATAATTCTTATGTCAATAGTTTTATGAAATTTAGCCTTGATTTATCTTTACGAATGATGTATAATTATTCCAAAGGCAATAATAACCTAACAAAGGAGAAACTTTAAATGGCACAGCCAAAGAAACAGAGTAGTCCTCGAAAAACCGGTCTTCGACGAAGCCACCTTCGATTGGATTTGGCTCGACGAGTTAATAAAAAATCACCAGTGAAAGTTTTTACAACTAAAAAACAAGTTGGAAAAGCTCTAAACAAGCAACTCGAAGAAAACAAAACGCTCGCAGCTTAGTTTGCTGGCGTTTTATTTTTTCTTGACAAAATTATAAATTATTTTAATAAAAGGAAAGAACCTTACGCAAAATGGCATCAAATAGACACCTCGGACGAATTGTCGTTCTTCAAACGCTTTATGAATATGAATTTCGCTCGCAAGCTCAAGATTCGAATGTGAGTTTAGTTGAGATTGTCGCTCGAAATTTATCTCGCTACGAAGATACGATTGGCGACAAACAATTCGTTCAAGATTTATTAAACGGGATTATCGAAAAGCAAGTCGAATTAGATTCGAAACTTCAGCCAATGGCACCAGAATGGCCGATTTCGCAAATTGCGCGCATTGATCGCAATGTTTTGCGAATGGGCTTGTTTGAACTGCTTTATATGAAGGAAACTGTTCCGCCAAAAGTGGCGATTAACGAAGCTGTTGAACTTGCGAAAGCGTTTGGTTCCGATAACTCAAGTAAGTTTATTAACGGCGTGCTTGGTACGGCGTATAAACTATTTGTAGAGGAACAAAATGGCGAACAAGAAAATTGAAAATTTTAGAAAATATTTCAATCGCACAAGAAAAGCTTCGATTAAAGAAATCGTCCGTGAGCCTACGGCTGGCGGTGTGATTTTTCGACATAACAAAAAAGGCGAAGTTGAAATTTTGCTAATTCAAGATGCGAAAGATCGTTGGACGATTCCAAAAGGTCATATCGAAGAAGGCGAAACTGCGCAAGAAACTGCCAAGCGTGAAATCGGCGAAGAAGCTGGGCTTCACGATGTGGAAGTTTTGAGTTGGCTCGGGAAGATTAATTTTCGATATCGACGCATCGATAAGCTCGTTTTGATGACGACGCAGGTTTTTTTGGTGAAAGCGCTTGGCGACACTGATGCGATCAAAAAAGAAGATTGGATGCACGGAATTAAATGGTTTAGCTTTGCGGAAGCTCTGGATGTGATCGAATACGAAGATATCGGCAAATTGATTTTGCTTGCAATGAAAAAAATCAGACAGGAGAAGTTATAATGAGTGGAATTTTACTCACGCCATATCACGATTGGGCGAAGGAAAAGCTCGGCTATGATTTTAACGATATTCAGCTTTTGGTGACGGCTTTGACGCACCGAAGTTATTTGAATGAGCACAAAAAATCCGCCAGCGAGCACAACGAACGGCTTGAATTTTTGGGCGACGCGGTGCTTGAACTTGTGGTGACGGATTTTCTTTTTTCGAATTATAACGAGCCAGAAGGTATTTTGACAGCTTGGCGCTCGGCGCTGGTTCGAACTGAAAGCATTTCGGCGGCGGGCGATCGACTTGGCTATGAAAAGCTTATTCGAATGAGCCGCGGCGAAAAACAAGGTTCGAGTCGGGCGCGAATGGCGATTCTTGCGAACGCTTTCGAAGCGACAACTGGCGCGATTTATCTCGACCAAGGTTATGAAGCGGCCAAAAAATACATCATCGACAACATTTTGAGTACTTTGCCGCAAATTCTCGAAGAGGAATCTTGGCGTGATCCAAAGAGCTATCTTCAAGAAATTTCGCAGGCTCGCGACGGTTTTACGCCAGTTTATCGAGTTTTGGCAGAAGTTGGCCCAGATCACGAAAAAATCTTCACGCTTGGCGTTTTTGTGGGCGAGAAGAAAATGGGCGAAGGTGAAGGTCCAAGCAAGCAAATTGCTCAGCAAGAAGCGGCGCGTGCGGCAATTAAAAAATACAAATCCAGCAAATAGTCTTGATTTTTTTGGATTTTTTTGGTAAAATTATAAAGCTAATAAATTTAATAAAGGGAAACAAGAATGCTAGCAATCAGATTACAGCGACTTGGTCGCAAAGGTTATCCTGTTTATCGCTTGGCGGTTCAGGAAGCGCATCGACATCCGTCGAGTGGGCGCGTAGTTAGCTATGTTGGTTCATACAACCCACATACAAAAGAAGCCAAAATCGAAAAAGAATTGGCTGAAAAATATCTTTACAACGGCGCACAGCCAACTCCACGAGTTGTAAAACTTTTGGAAGAAGCTGGTATTGAAATGCCAAAATGGGTTAAAAAACCAGCGCAAAAAACTCGCGCAATCAAAAATGCGGAAAAACTTCGCCGCAACCAGCCAAAAGAAGAAGTAGCCGAAGAAACTGAAGCTTAATTTTCGAAAGAACTTTCTGGAGACGGAGAGTTCTTTTGTTTTTGTTGAAAATTTTTCGAAAATTTGGTAAAATAGAGTAAAACATAAGCATTTAAGGTGGGAAATGGAAAATTATTTCGAAAAAATAAATCGGCGACAAAAAACGCAAAATATCGAAGACGTCAGTGAATTTTATGAGGCGATTGAGCGGGCGAATTTAACTAAAAAACTTTCGCCAGAGCGACCGTATGTTTATTTTACGATGGAAGTTTATGACAAATCAAACGGCATCAAAGGTGGTGGCGGGCTTGGCGTTTTGGCGGCCGACACTCGCCGTGTGGCTGAAAAGTTAGAAATTCCATTTGTTTGCGTGACGCCTTTTTATCGAACGGAACTTCATCAATCTATCGAAAATCTTGATCAGTGCGAGAATTTTTTGCCTGTAAATCCAGAAGAGTACGGCTTTGAATACCTCGACGATGTCGAAATTTACACCGAAGGGATGCCACCTGCGCGCTTGAATATTTTTCAGAAAGTGCTTGGTTCGACTCGCTTTTTGACGATGGGCGAAAGCAATTTTGGCGAGCTTTATGCTGGCGACGGCTCGGGCGACCATCGACTTTATCAGGAAGTTTCGCTCGGTTTTGGTGGATATAACGCTTTGAAGATGATCGGTTTGAAGCCAGCGGTAATTCAGCTGAACGAAACTGCGACGATTTTTGCGGCTGTTGCGCGTTTGGACGAGCTTGTTCGAAACGGAATGAACTTGTACGAGGCGATTGTTTATGTTCGAAAGCACACGCTTTATACGAACCATACTTTGGTTCAAGCGGCGGAAAGCGAATTTTCTTTCGAACAATTTGCGCGAATTGTGATGCCGAACATTCAGTCTTCGGCACTAAAAACTTGGATTTCGGGGCTATTTCGAGATGGTCGGCTGAAACTTTCGACGCTTACGATTGAGCTTGCCGAAGCGAAAAACGGCGTTTCGCGACTTCACGCGCGCATGGCTGATTATCGCGATATTAATGGCGACAAGGTGAAATTCAAGGCTGTCACCAACGGAATCGACCTTCCGACTTGGGTTCTGCCAGAAATTCTGGCGAAACTTGAACAGCGCGAGATTTTTGATAAATTTGGTTTACCGACAGATAATTTCAAGCAGAATTTGCAAAATCTTTCAACAGATGAAATTATCGAGCTCAAACGACTTGGGCGCGCGAAGTTGAACGAAATTCTTCTTAAACGAAAAAATCAGCGTGGCGAAACAGTTCAGATTCCTGAAGACGCCTTGGTTTTCGACTTCAAACGCCGATTTGTGAGCTACAAGCGTCCGTGGATGCCTTTTGAAGATCCCGAAAAATTGAAACGAATTCTCCGCGAAAACAACGCTCATTATATTTTAGCTGGAAAAGTTCATCAGGGCGACGAAAAAATGCGCGAAATGCTCCACGCTGTACTTTCGAAAATCGAAAGCGACGAATTTTTGCGCGAGCGAGTTCACTACATTCAAGATTACGACGAAGAGCTCGGCTTGGCGTTGGCGGTTGGTTCCGACGTGGCGATAAACGTGCCGATCGTTGGTTTGGAGGCTTGTGGAACTTCGTTTATGAAAGACTTGGCGAATTTGAAGCTTTTGATTTCGACGGCGGACGGCGGCGTGGCAGATATTTCGCCGACTTCGTGTCTTGAAGTTACTGGAGTCGATTATGGTGCGGAAGTTCGATCTTTGTATGAGCGAATGAACCAAGCTGCGCGTCTTTATCAGAACCGTGAAGCCTTGGCGCGACAGATTCGTCGCCAACTAAATGACTATGTTCCTGTTATTTCTGGCGCTCGAATGATGAAAGATTACTTGCAACTCATTTTTGGTAAAAAATAATTCTCGGCGAAATAAAAATCCACCTTTTAGCGAGGTGGATTTTGCTTTATTTTATTTCGAAGAATTCGCCAGAGCTGTGTTTTTTGCCAGCCAAAATGTCGTATTCGATCATTTCGTAATCTTTTAGCGCTTGAGAATCTTCGGTTTTGATTTTTTTGGTTAGCGCGGGATTTTGTTTCGAAGCTTCAATTAACAACGCCTGAAAAGGTGAGATTTTTGCATTAACTTGCTCGAAAACTTTCGTTTGAAGATAATTTAAGCTCATCGTTCCGAGGTTGTTTTTGATCGTTTCGAAATTACTGTAAATAAATAGCGGAGTGTTTTGCGTGCTGTTTTTGTTGTTTTTGTCGCTGTTTAGTGCGTTGGCAATTCCTGGCCAGTGGTCGCCCCAAAAAACGACGATAGTTTTTTCTTCGAAGTTCTGAAGTTTCTCGAAGAATTTTTTGAGAGCTTCGTCTGACTTTTTTATACCTTCGAGATAAGTTTCCCACTGGCGAGCCTCGTTTTCGTCGCCAGAAATGTTCGAAACTGGGAAATTTTTCGAATTATTATAGATGTCGCTCGAATACGGCATATGATTTTGCATTGTTACGAGATGAATAAAATCGGATTTTTCGGTTTCGTTGAGTGTTTCGAAAACTTTATCGAAGGCTGAATCGTCTGAAATGTAGCTCGAATTATCGAGTTTTTCGGCGTTTGAAAGCTGATCGATGTCGATGAAATTTTCAAAACCGAGATTTGTGTAGACGGCATTTCGTTTATACATTGTTCCTCGATATGGGTGAATTGCCGTAGTTGAATAATTATTCTGCTTGAGAGTTTTGGCGATAGAAGGCGCTGAGGTGTTTTGTGGGAGAAGTGAAGTGTATGGGATTCCGTTTAAGAAATAGTTCGAAAAACCAGTCAAAGCTTCGAATTCGACATTTGCCGTTCCTCCGCCATATTCGGCGACAGCGGTTTGTCCAGATGAGAATTTTTCTATTATCGAATGCGTGAAAGGAATCGGATCTTTTTCGCCATAATTGTAGATGTGTTTGATTTTTTCGGGATCAACAAAACTTTCGCTCATAATATAGACGATGTTGACTTTTTCGTCCTGGATTGAAGTTTTTTCGGAATTGTGTTGTTGAGCGAGTTTCGAGTATTTTTCGACAATTTTTGAAACGGCCTCTTTCGAATAGCCTTTGGGCTGATTAATTACGCTTGACTGAAACGCTGTAATCGTGCTTATGATGTAGCCGTTGGTTTGGTAATTATACTTTGGATTGGTGAAATCAACGATAGAATCGAGCCACTTGACGCGCACTGTCGTCCCTTGTCCGGAGAGCTGAGTTCGCAAAAAATCAGTGTGATACATTAAACTCGCCCAGCTTGCGGCGACGATTAAGATTTGTGCTAAATATTTATATCGTTTAGAAAACTTATAATGCGGGATTTTTTTGAGCCATTTATTAATGAAGAAACATGCGATTAAAATCACCGCGACAGTTGCGAGCGCTGAAAAAAGCTTCCCCCAATTCACCATATCGCTAAGCGAGTTTGCTTCGCTCACCATAGCCAGATCTTCGGGCATAAAAGGCACATCTCGCGAGGCTAATTTTTCGCCATTAATAAACATAATCGCAATAATCAAAGAGTAAAAAATCCCGATCGACCAAGTGACATTTCCGACGATTCCAAAAACCAAAACCATCAAAATCAGCATAATGAACGAGCTGTAAGCAGTAATTTCTGGATGTTCGAGCATAAATTTCGAAGCTTCTTCGCCAGGAAATTGTTTCGAAAAAACGAATTGCGCGGCAAAAGTTCCAGCTACAAAAATCGCAAAAACGCCAAATAACAGATTGAAGTTTTTCCAGTTGGTTTGCTTTTTAATGAATTTTGTTGTTCGCGGGAATTTTTTCGAGATTTTTTGCAAAAGCGGATTCGAAATTTTGTGAATTTTGTTCGAAAATGCTTTTTTATTTTTCGAAATTTGTTTTTTTGCTTTTGAAAAAACAGTCTTAACAGATTGAATTTTTGTCGAGATTTTCTTATTCATAAAACTATTTTAACATTTTTTGATTTTTAAGCCAAATTTAAGCACGGCGTTTTATAATTAAAATGTAGTTCGAAATAAGCTACAAAGGAGGAATAATGAAAATTTATTTATCAAAACAAGGACTTAAAGAATTAAAAAAGAAGATTTCAAAATTAGAACACGAAGAGCGAATGCTCGAATTGGAGTTGCGCGATGATGCGGTTCGTGAAGATACGATGAGGCAGAGTGAGATTCGAGCGCGAATTGAAGCGATCCAGTTCGAACTAAACGAAAAGCATTTTCAAGTTCGAAACGCCAAGATTTTGCCGAAAAAGCGAAAGAGTATGAAAGTTGTGCTCGGATCGGTTGTGGAGCTACTTGATAAGGCGACTGGTAAAATTATGAAATTCCAGCTGGTTGAAAGTATTGAGGCGGATCCGTTGAGCGGTCGAATTTCGGCAGAAAGTCCTCTCGGGAAAAATCTTCTCGGTCGCAAAGTCGATGAAGTGATCGAGTGGATGGCTGGAACGAAAATAAATCAGATGCAGTTAGTTGCGATTGGATAACGGTTAATATCTTAAAATTAAAGCACTTCGAAAGGGGTGTTTTAATTTGCTTATGGTTTGGAAATTTGGTATAATTTCGGTATGGAATTTGGAATTATTTATACTTGGGCTTATTCGATAATTATGTTGGCGGCCGTGTTTGTGGTTGGTTTTTTGATTGCTCGCGCACCGTTTGTTCGTAAGTTTTATTTGCCTACCGCGCTGATTTCTGGGTTAATTTTGTTAGCTTTAGGTCCTCAAGTTATGGGGCAATTTAATCCGGAGTTTCAACTTTCGGGCGCTTTTTATAATGTCTGGAAGGGTGCACCGAGGGTTTTGATTAATGTGGTTTTTGCGTGTTTATTTATTGCGCACCCAATGATGCCAATCAAGAAAATCTGGAAAACCGCTGGGCCACAGGTTGCGTTTGGGCAAATGTTGGCTTGGGGGCAATATTTGGTTGCCGGATTGGTGACGATGCTTGTCTTGATTCCGATTTTTAAGATGCCAGAAGTTACCGCGGCGATTTTGGAAATTTCGTTCGAAGGTGGGCACGGAACGGTGGCTGGAATGAGCGAAGTTTTTTCGAAATTTAATTTCGAGAGTGGTCAAGATGTCGCGAACGGCTTGGCTACGGCAAGTTTGGTTTCGTCCTTGTTTTTTGGACTGATTTTGATTCACTGGGCGAAAAAACGCGGCCAATTGAAACCTGGCGGTGTGGTGAAAATTGCTCGAAACAAAGTTTATTATCAAAAAATCGTTCACGATTTACACAAAAAAGGCGTGCGTTTGCGCGATTATTTGACTTTTGGTCGAGTGGCGACAAACTTAACGATTGTGGCGGCTGGCGTCGGTATGGGGTTTTTGCTTCACGCGGGACTTTCGCAGCTCGAAGATTTAACTTGGGCGCGCGTAGGTGTTAAAATAATGCCATTTTTGCCACATTTTACTTTTTGCATGGTTGGTGGAATTATGGTTGGAGAATTTGTTCGAAAAATCGGAATCGAAATCTCTCGAACTGTCGTCGATTTAATTTCGGCGATTGCGCTTTCGGGTTTGATTATGACGGCTATCGGCACGATGAATTTGTCGTTTTTGAGTTCTGATTTTGCGGTTTTTGCGATTCTGTATTTGACCGGAACGATCTGGCTTTTGGGCTGTTTTGTGATTTTGGCGAGAAAAATGTTCGCCGAATATTGGTTCCAGAACGCGATTATCTCTTTTGGCCAATCGATGGGAATGACTGCGACTGGATTGCTTTTCGCTCAAATGGTCGACCCTAGAAACCGAACGAACGCGGTCGAAAGTTTCGGCTACAAACAGCTACTTTTTGAGCCTTTGATGGGTGGCGGAATCGTCACGGCGCTTTCGATACCGATAATTTCGATCGTTGGCTTGCCGATTTTCACTTTAATTTGTGGAGTGATAACTTTTGCGTGGATGCTGGCTGGACTGTTTTATTTTGGAAGAAAAAGGAGGAAATAGATGGAAATTTTAATTTGGGTGATTTTGGCGATTGTGATTTTGATTGGGATTTTTGGATTTTTTGCGGTTTCGAAAATCGAAAAAAACGTTCGCGAAAATCTCGATCGCGAAAATCTCGAAAAAACCGCGTCGCTAAATATGATGAAAACAGATTTGATCGAGTTGAATAAAACTTTGCTTTCGATGACCGAAAAATTTGGCGAAAATTTCACTAATTTGAACGAAAAAGTTAGCGAAAAGTTGGAACGAAATAATCTTCAGATTCAAAATTCGGTTCAAAAACAGCTTTCAGAAAGCACGAAAATCGTCGATGAAGTCAGCAAGCGTTTGACTAAGCTGGACGAAACCAACAAGCGCGTCGTTGATGTGGCGAGCGAGTTGAAAACACTTCAAAATGTGCTTCAAAATCCAAAACAACGCGGAGTTTTTGGCGAGTTTTATTTGCGACAAGTTCTCGAAAACATCTTGCCGCCGAACGCTTTTTCGCTTCAATATAAGTTCGAAAATGGCGAAATTGTGGACGCAGCGATTTTTTTGGATAAGAATAAAATTTTGCCGGTCGATTCGAAATTTAGTCTCGAAAATTACAATCGAATGCTCGAAGCGGACGGCGAAGAACGAAAAACGCTCGAAAAAAAGGTTCGCGACGATCTGAAAAAACGTATCGACGAAACCTCGAAATATATCCGTCCAAGTGAAAATACGATGGATTTTGCGTTTATGTTTATCCCGAGCGAGAGCCTTTATTATGATATGCTGGTCGGAAAAGTCGGCGCGGGCGGTAGTGAGCGTGATCTGATTGAATATGCTTTTGGCGACAAGCGCGTGATTGTTGTGAGTCCAACCAGTTTTATGGCGTATCTTCAAACAGTTTTACAGGGCTTGAAATCGCTTCAAATTGAAGAGCAAAGCAAAGAAATCCAAAAGCGTGTCGGGCAACTTTCGGTTCATATTCAAAAATATGAAGATCTGATGACTAAGCTCGGCAAATCGCTTGGTACGACAGTCGGTCATTACAACAACGCGCACCGCGAGCTTGGCAAAATCGACAAAGATGTTGTGCGAATCGCTGGCGAAAGTTCGGCTTCGGGTGTGGATCCGCAACAAATTGACAGGCCTCAGGCGGAATAAAAAATCAAGCAAAAAATCCCGATTTCGAAAGTCGGGATTTTTGATTGATTGCTTTTTCGAATTGTGAAATATTATTTTTCGTTTTTCGAAAGTAGCGAGCTGAACGCGAAGCCGGCAATTCCACCGATGAGCGCAGCACCAACATAAGTTGCGATCGCCCAAAGTGTGTTTGTTCCTTCAACTGAAAATGCTTGAAGCGAAATAGCTACGGCTGGGTTTAAGATTGCGCCTCCACCAACAACAGTTGCTGCTGAGTTTGCAATCAACGCTGCAACGAACAATCCTGAACCAACTCCAAGCGCAACCGCTGTAGAATTGTTGTTTTTGTTTGAAGTTGTATGCGCAACTGAGAAAGCAAAGATCGCTGAACCCAAGAGCTCGGCAAAAAGAATAAACCATTCTTTTCCGGTTGGGATTTTTGCGGCTGTAAACATCAAAGGTGCTTGCTGTCCGTACATTATCGCTTCTTCTGAAAGTGCTGGAGCGCCATCGATGAATGATTTAATCACTACAAATGCGAGCATTGAGCCCAAGATTTGCGCCAAGATATAACCAACAGTTTTAACTGAACTTATTCGTCGAGTTGCCCAGGCGCCAACAGTGATAAGTGGATTGACGTGCGCGCCAGATGTTGCACCAATTACTAAAACGATTGCTGTTAGTGCGAAAAGGACTACGAGCGGTTGACCTTGTCCAGCGATAACCGCAGCGGCGAGCAAGAATGTTCCGACGAATTCTGCAGCAACGCTTGCAATGAATTTCGGTTTCGAAATTTGCTCAACGATTGAATTAGATTTTTTCTTCAAAACAACTTTTTTTGAAGTGGTTGCTTCTGATTTTGCTTCTTTTGAAACAACTTTGACTGTTGTCTTTTTTGAAGTGGCTTTTTTCTTTGCCATTTTTCCTCCTTTAGTTAATACTTTACCATTTTAACATAAACTGTTTACATTTTCAAAATTTCATCGCTTATGATAAAATAAGAATATTATGGCTTTATATATGAAACAAGAAACTGAAAAAACCGAACTTCAAGAACGGATTGCGGCAGAGCTTCGAGAAAAAGCAAAGCGAAATTCTTTGGCAGAAGGCGAGAAATCAAAAGGTTTTAATCCAGAAGATTCTGCGTATCTTGAAGGGACAAAAGAAACGACCAGCTTGGCGTTTGTGTGGCTTTTGCTTTTTATTGCGATTATTTTGGCGATTGGATTTTTCGTCTGGTTTGCTAAAGCATAAACGGTTTGATTTTCGAAAGAATCTGTGCTAAAATATTAACAGAAAAGGGTTGGGAATGTTTAATATTTTTTCGAAAAAAGAAAATTTAACTCAAAAGAATGCTGGCGAATGGGGCGATGGGCGTGCAGTTTTGAGTGCGATTAGCGATGGCGTGATGGCGCTTGATTCGAGTGGAAATATTCGAATTATAAATTCTTCTGCCGAAAAAATTCTCGGTTGGAGTAGTGGTGATTCTTCGAATTTGAGTTTCGAATCTGTTTTTATTTTGGTTGATAAAGATGGTCGAGTTTTTGAGCGAGAGTCAAATCCGATTCGGCGTGCGCTTTTGAGTTTTGAAAATTTTTCGAGCCGAGAATTATCCTTGAAGACGCAAAGTGGCAAAACTTTTCCGATTTCGCTTCAAATTAACGCAATCGACGAACAGCGATCTGGGCTTGTGGTGGTTTTTCGAAATATCACTAAAGAAATCGAAGAGAATCGCCAACAGACTGAATTTATTTCGACCGCTAGCCACGAAATGAGAACGCCAGTTGCGAGCATTGAAGGCTATCTTGGTTTGAGCTTGAATCCTGCGACGGCTACGATCGACGATCGTGCGCGCGAGTTTTTGGAAAAGGCTTATGATAATACGCGCCATTTGGGGCAACTTTTTCAGGACTTGCTGGATATTTCGAAGTCCGAAGATGGCCGTTTGAAGAACGAACCTGTAGTTTTGGATGCGGTTGAATTTTCTCGAAAAATTTGGGACGGACTTCGAGAAAAAGCCGCCGCAAAAAATCTCGATTTTGTTTTTGATCTTGATTCGAAAAAAACTGGCGAAAAAATCCTCACGCCTGTTTATTATGTTCACTCTGATCGAGATCATCTTCACGAAGTTCTTGATAATTTATTTGAAAATGCGATTAAATACACGCCGAGCGGAAGAGTTTCGGTGAATGTTTCTGGCGACAATGAAAATGTTCGAATTTCGGTAACAGATTCGGGGATTGGAATTCCAGCCGAAGATATTCCTCATTTGTTTCAGAAATTTTATCGCGTCGACAATACAGAAACTCGCGAAATTGGCGGAACTGGCTTGGGGCTTTATTTGTCGCGAAGGCTCGTTGAGTCGATGGGCGGAAAGCTTTTGCTGGAGAGTGAATACAAGAAAGGCTCGATTTTTACCGTTCAGTTGCCTCGATTAACTCGCGAGCAAGCCGATAGCTTGAAATCTCAAGAAACGACAAAAGAAGAAACCGTTGATTCGAAAGACAATATTTTTGAAGATTCGAAAGAAATTTTTGCTTCGAAAATGGAGCAAGACCTTTCGAAAAAAGAAGAAAAGACAAGCGAAATTAAAGAGGAGCGAGAGCCGGAATCAAGCCAGAATCAACCGCAAATTCAGCCGCAACCTCAAGTTCAATTCGAAAATCCGCCGCAAATTCAACCAGAATTTCAGCAGAATCAAAATATTCCACAGCAACCTCAACCCCAAACAGTTCAGCAGATTCAAGAATCTCACGCGCAATATGCGGCGCAAGAAAAGGCGATTCGCGAATATCAGATGCAACAATATTATGCGCGCCAAAAAGCCGCGGAAGATGCCCGAATTCGTGCCGAGCAGGCGAATTTGGCGAGGGCTCAGCAGCAGCTTCAGCAAGCTCAAGCGCAAAATCCGTATTTTCCGCAAAACCAGCAGGTTTCGAATTTTGGAAGTATTTCGAATTATTTTCCGCCAGCTCCACCTCAGTTTTCGAATTTGAGTGGCGCGAATCAAGCTTTTCAGAGTCAAAGCGTCCAGCCAACTCAGCCAACACTTTCTGACATAGAGAAGATGCGAGAGCAGTATGTTCAAAGAATGATGGCCGAGCGGCAAAATTCGCAAAATAATTAAGCATAAAGGCTTTGAAAAATCGAGAAAAATAATATATAATAGGAGTAATATGACGAAGATTTTATTAGTAGAAGACGACAAAAGCTTGCGAGAGATTTATGGTGTTCGGTTGCTGGCCGAAGGTTATGATATTGTTTCGGCTGGCGATGGCGAAGAAGCTTTGGCGATGGTGGTGAAAGAAATGCCAGATTTGATTTTGAGCGATGTAATGATGCCACGAGTATCGGGATTTGATATGCTTGATATTTTGCGAGCAAATCCACCAACTCGAGGAATTAAAGTGATTATGATGACTGCGCTTTCGAGTGAGGATCAACGACAGCGTGGTGAGCAACTCGGCGCAAACAAATACTTGGTGAAATCTCAGGTTGGGATTGAGGATGTTGTTAAGGCTGTTCACGAAGTTTTGGGTGATGCTCATTTGAGTACAGAAGAGCGAAAAGAATCTTCGCCCGTACAGCAAGCTCAGTCAGTGGGTTCATATACTCCTGTACCAGCTCCAGCACCAGCGCCGCAGCAGAGTTCGGTGGCTCCAGCTAATTTTGCGCCAGCGCAACCCGTAACTCAGAATTCTACACAGCAGCAATCTCTTGAAAGACCTCAACAACAGCAGGTTTTGCGTCCGGCTCCAACTTTTTCTCGCGAGATGCCTCCTCTACAGACTCCGCCGCGTCCACAAGCTCCGGCTGTTCAACCTGTAGCTCAACCGCGTCAAGTATCTTCGCAGCCACTACAGACTTCTGCTCCGGCACAAATTAATATACAGCCTCAAGTTGCAGTATCTTCGGTCGCGCAACAGCAATTTCAATCGCAACCAGCCCCAGTGTCTCAGCCTCAACAGGCTACAGCACCTCAATCTCGGGAGCTTCCGATTCCTCAGCCGACTGCTCCGTTTTCGACAGACAGACCATCTGGATTCGGCGAAAGAATTATTCAGCCGCCAGTGCAAACCCTCGAGTCTGAACGCCAAGAAGCTGAATTTGCGGCACAACTCGATAGTGTTCTCGGAAACACTAATTCGAATCCGATAAATTCTGACTTTCCGCAACCGCCATTTGGAGCTCGTTAGTGGAGAAAAATCGTCTCAATAAATTTTTAGCTCTACAGCTTGGCGTTTCTCGGCGTCAGGCTGATGAGTTAATTTCGAGTGGAAAAATCTCAATCAATGGCAAAAAAGCCGAACTTGGTGCGAGATTTTTAGATTCGGATGAAATTAAGCTTGGCGATAAAATTATTTCTTCAAAAAAGCAAGAATTTGTTTATTTATTGATGAATAAACCGCGCGGATATGTTTGCTCGCGAAAGAAGCAAGGCGAAAACGAGACAATTTATGCGATTTTGCCGAAAAAGTATCACAGTTTGAAACCGGTTGGTCGGCTCGATAAAGATTCGAGTGGACTTTTGCTTTTGACGAACGACGGTGATTTCGCGTTTCGAATGACTCACCCGAAATTTCGAAAGATCAAAGAATATTTGGTCGAATTGGATGCATCGCTCGCACCACTTCATCAGCAAATGATCGCGGATTTTGGCATAAATTTGCCGGACGGAAAATCGCAACTTGGTCTTGAACGGCTTGATGACGAGCGTAAAAAGTGGAAAGTTTCGATGAGCGAAGGTCGAAATCGCCAGATTCGTCGAACTTTTGCGGCTGTCGGCTACGAAGTCTGTGAACTTCATCGCACGGTTTTTGGTGCGTATTTTTTACCAGAGGATTTGCCAAGCGGTGAATTTATAGAAGTGAACGAAAAATAGCCCCGAAAGAATCGAGGCTGTTTTTATACCTGCGTTGACTTTTGTAGATTATTAATAATATAATCAGCAAATTGAATGTCCTTATTTCTCAACATTCGCGCGAGTTGTTTTGTCATTTGATGGATGTGATTCTCAAAAACCTTTTTGCGATCCTCGGGGAGCGCTTTAAGCTCCAACACTTTTACTAAATAGTGCTTGATATCGCAAAAACTTATGTGACGGGTATCATCTTCGAAAACCATCGATAAGTCTGCTCGAAAATCATAGAGAAGGTCTTGAGTTTTTTCTATTTGACCTACTTTAACAGATTTGAGAAGAAAACTGATCGATTTTGGATTGAAAACCTCTTGCAGCCAAGTGATTCTCCTAACGACAAGATCGAAATGTCGAGGAATATTCTCTAAATAGTAGTAGAAGCCCTCTTCTTTTATTTCCTCAATGTCTTTTTCGAGCCTATCTGCGATTCGCTCTCTAATCATCATCTGTTCTTTACTCGGAACGATGAATTTTTCTCGCTTAACGCTAGTTAATAATGTTCTAAGGCTCATAACAAAGCCCTCCTTTAATTTTTTAGCTTTGATATTTTAACACATTATTTTTATTTATGCAAGTGATAAAAGCTTTTGGTTGATTTTTCTCGCGAAATCTGTTATAATTTAGATATTATGTCAAAAAATCTTCCCAAAGTTGCGATTGTCGGGCAGGCGAATGTTGGAAAATCTTCGCTTTTTAATCGTATGCTAAAATCTCAGCAAGCCGTTGTGGCTCGCGAAGCCGGAACGACCCGCGACAGCGTTCTGGGAAAAGTTTCTTATAAAAAGCAGAATTTCTGGCTAATCGATACGGCTGGCTTGAAAGATCCGAATGATGAATTTGAAGCGACAATTCAGGAGCAAATTCAAGATGCGGTTGACGCGTCGGATTTGATTTTGGTGGTGCTGGATAGCACGAAGCCGTTTTCGAATGAAGATCGCTTGATTGCGAAAAAAGCGTTGAAATCTCGAAAACCGGTGATTTTGGTTTTGAACAAAACAGATCTCAAAGGCAATTTGTCGAATGAAGAATTCGTGCGACTTGGCGTGAAGCCAATCGTTCGAACTTCGGCCGAACATAACGCTGGCGTCGAAGATTTACTTTTCGAAATTTCGGAGCGAATTCCAAAAGTTCGTGAAGAAAAATCCGAGGAAGATGTAATCAAAGTCGCCTTGGTTGGCCGACCAAACGCCGGAAAATCTTATTTGTTCAACACTTTGGCGGGCAAACAGCAAGCGATCGTTGCGAATGTCGCTGGAACTACGCGCGACGTCAACCGAGCAGAAATTCGCTTTAATGAACAAAAAATCGAAATTATCGACACAGCCGGAATGCGAAAACCCGGAAAACAAGAAGTCGGAATCGAAAAATTCTCGGTTCTTCGAACTTTGAGCGCGATTGACGAAGCTGATATTTGTCTACTTTTGATGGACGCCAACGAACTAAACACTCAGCTCGACCAACGAATCGCTGGGCTAATTAACGACGCTGGCAAAGGAATGATTATTGTGGTGAGCAAATGGGATAGCGTCGAAGGCAAAGACGCTTACACTCGCGACGCGTTGGCTCCGCGAATCGCTTACTATTTCAAATTTACACCTTGGGCGCCACTTATTTTTACTTCGAGTAAAACTGGCCAAAATGTGACGAAGATTTTTGACCTGATTTTGAAAGTTGACCGCAACCGAAAACGAATCGCAAAAACTTCGATTTTGAATCAGCTTCTTCAAAAAGCGTCACAAAAACATCCGCCAGCCGGTCTCAAAAACACTCATCCGAAACTTCGCTACATTTCGCAAAGCGACAGTAATCCGCCGTGGTTTATTATTCATGGTTCGAATTTGAAGTTTGTCCACTGGAGTTATAAGCGATATTTGGAGCGCTTGATTCGCGAAAACTTCGATTTTTCGGGAACGCCGATTAAATTTTCTTTCCGCGACGAAAAACAGATCAAAGAAAACCGCGCTCGCATTGCCGCCGGCAAAGATCCGATCAATAAGGCTTCTGGCGCGCTCAAAAAAGCCAGCGATATTTCGAATAAACGCGAACGAAAACGCGATGAAAAATTAGCCAAAATGGGCATAGAAATCTCGAAAAAATAATGAAAATAATTCTATTTCAAGGGAATTTCCCCGAAAAATACGCAGGCACGCGCCATAATGTGGCGTTTGCTTTTGCTGATTTTTTGGCGGAAAAATTCGGCGCGAAGTTTGTGGAGAAAGCGAAATTTCGGGCGGATTTGGCGGAAATTTCCTTGAGCGGCGAAAAAATCTTGCTCGTAAAACCGCGAACTTATTACAACGAAACTGGATTTTCGGCGCGCGCGCTTTGTGATTTTTACAAAGTGGATTTTCGAAACGATTTTTTGGCGATTCACGACGATTCGGCGCTTGATTTTGGCGTGGTGCGAACACGAAAATCGGGAAGCGACGCTGGAAATAACGGATTGAAATCGTTGATTTCGGTGTTTGGTAAAGATTTTCCTAGAGTAAAAATCGGCATCGCGAACGATTTTTTGGCAAAAATGGATTCGGCGGATTTTGTGCTGGCAAAATTCAGTAAAGCCGAAAGTGAAAAACTCCCGCAGATTTTTGAGATTTGCGAGAGTTTTGTGGTTGATTTTTCGAAAGATAAATTTGAAAACACTAAGAGATCGATTTAGTTTTTTATTTTCTAATTTAAGCTTTTTAGATAAAATTATTGTTCGTATTAGTATTAATATGGGGTAGCTGGTGGTTATAAAAATTATATATAGCAATGAGCTTATTGCGCTTAGTGCGCAACCAACAGAACCGGCGCTACACGGTGAGCTTAATATAGACAACATTACTATTGCGCACGAAAAAAACAATAAATATATTTAATGCTCCGAGCCAGTTTACGGTTTTTGGATTTAGCGGCTTTACTGTATCTAATATTAAAATAGATATTTCTAAAATTTGTCGAATAATTAAAATAATCACTGCATTGTACCAACCATATAAGCTTGATGATGTGATAGATATTGCAGTTAGGGTTATAAAATTACAGTTACCCATAAGTAACTTTTATATAAGAAAATTCTATCTTTGATTTTTTCTTGGCTCTTTTTGCTCATACTAAAATTTTAACACAATATTTTTTCAGGGTAAAGTTTTGAAAATGGTTTTGGACTATTGAAATGAGAAAATAAAAATGGTACAATATGGTTATGAATAACGATAAGTCAAACTCAACAAGAAATGGCTTCACTATTATCGAAGTCGTTTTAGTTTTAGCGATTGCTGGTTTAATTTTTTTGATGGTATTTTTGGCGTTACCAGCACTTCAGCGCTCGCAACGAAATCAACTTTATAAAAATAACCTCTCTCTCGTTATTAGCGCGTTGCAAAATTATAGATCCAATAATGGAGGTCGAAGAATTCCGGCGACAAGTTGGGACGGCTATTATCCGGGAAGAGTTAGCGCTACTGATGTAGGTATGAGAAATCATCCGTTGAGGTCGTATTTTGATGCGATAGATTTTACTGCTGATATTGATTCCGTGAGAGTGTTTGAAAATAATGGAGATATAAGATTCAGCAATGGTTAGTGGGCTGTGCCGAGTAGGATAATTGTGATTCTCGATAAGACTTGTCCAGACGACGGATCTACTTTCAGGACGGCTACACTCAAACACGCTCCCGGCAAGACAGCTGCTTTCGTATTGCTTGAAAGCGGGGATGATTCAAAAACTTTTGATGACCGTGATGCACAAATCTATTGTCAAGATTTTTGAAATTAAATAAAATTATGTGAGGTTTTTTTCGGCGTTATTTTGTGATATAATTAAATGTAATATGGAACAAATTCAACAGATACGAAACGAACTTTTGGAGGAACTTTCGCAGTTGTCCGACCCGACGGCGATTTTGAAATCTCCAAAAATCAAGGAATTATATAAAATTATTCCGACTTTGCCGAACGAGCAAAAAGGGCTTTTTGGCGCGAAAGTTAATGATTTGAAGAATGAAATTCAGGCGCGAGTTGAAGAAATTTTGGCCGAAAAAGAAAATAATTCGGTCGAAAAACTCGACATTTCGGCGCCGTTTGCGTCAAGTTCGCCCGAGAAAATTTCAGCAAAACCAACTCTTTTGAGTGCGAAAAACGGCTCAGCTCATCCGCTCCAAAAAGAGCTCGAGCGCGTGGTTGATATCTATACGCGAATGGGCTTTGAAGCGGTTGAATCTCGCCAAATCGACAACGATTGGAATATGTTCGGCGCGCTAAACTTCCCCGAAAATCACCCTGCGCGCGACGGCTATGACACTTTTCGCACTGAAGAAGGCTTTATTCCGCCAGCACACACCAGTACGATGCAAAATCGCGTTTTAAAGCACGGCAAAAAACATCTCGAAAAGCACGGCCAGATTGCGCACGTTTCTTATGGTCGCGTTTTTCGAAACGAAGATTTGGACGCCACGCACGAACACACTTTTTATCAGTGCGAAGGTGTTTTTGTATCTGAAAAGGCGAATTTGGCTGAAATGCTCGGCACGCTTCACGCCTTTTTTGAAGAATATTATGGTCAGAAACTACAGATCAAAACTCAGCCGGGATATTTTCCTTTTACTGAACCGAGCTTGGAATTTTTGATCGAAAAACCAGCCAGCTTGGGCGGAAAATCTGGCGAATGGCTTGAAATGCTTGGTTGCGGAATGATTCATCCGAATGTGCTTGAAGCAGCCGGAATCGATTCGAAAAAATATCGCGGTTTCGCTTGGGGTGGCGGAATCGAGCGACTCGTAATGTTGAAATACGGAATTTCGGATATTCGTTATTTCGAAAGTGGAAAATTGGAATTTTTGAGGGAGTTTTAGATGATAATTTCAGTAAATTGGCTTAAAAAATTTGTGCCGAACTTGCCAGAAATCGACGAGCTCGCCACGCTTATCGGCGCGCGACTTGTCGAAATCGAAGGTGTTGAAAACCTTGGCGAAAAATATAAAGATGTGATTATTGCGCGGGTTATTTCGGCTGAAAAAGTCGAAAATTCCGACCATTTGAATTTGTGTAAAATCGATGACGGCGGCGTTCGCCAAGGTGTTGAGCGCGACGAAAACGGCTTTATTCAAGTGGTCTGTGGTGCGCCAAATGTTCGCGGCGGGATTTTTGTGGCGTGGCTTCCGCCAGAATCGATCGTGCCAGAAACTTTTGGCGGCGAAAACTTCAAACTCGGCGCGCGAAAACTAATGGGGAACATGAGCAACGGAATGATTGCGAGCTTGCGTGAACTTGCGCTTGGCGACGAGCACGACGGAATTCTTGAGATTTTGCCGGAAGTTTTCGAAAATGGCGTTAAGGCTGGCGATTCTTTTGCAGAAAAATTCGAACTCAATGATTTCTTGCTTGAAGTCGAAAATAAAAGTTTAACACATCGCCCAGATTGTTTTGGAATTATTGGTTTTGCGCGCGAAGTTGCGGGAATTTTGGGGCAAAAATTCGAAAATCCAAGCTGGCTTTTGAGTGCTAAAAACGACAATTTTTCAGATGAAGTTGAGCTGAAAACCGAAATCCAAAACTCTGAAATTTGTGAAAAATACACGGCGGCGATTTTCGATATTTCGAATTTGCGCGAAAATCCTGAGTTTACGATCGAAAAAACTTATCTGCTTCGAAGTGGAATGCGACCGATTGATTTTGTGGTTGATTTGGCGAACGCTTTGATGCTCGAATCGGCTCAGCCGCTTCACACTTTTGATTTTGATAAACTTGTCGAATTGAACGGCTCCGAAAATGTAAAAATGACGGTTCGAAACGCTTTCGAAGGTGAAGAGCTCGAACTTTTGGACGGCCGAAAAATCAAAATGAGCTCTGGCGATATTGTGATTGCGACTGGTGAATCTGCTGAAATCGCCGTGGCTTTGGCGGGCGCGATGGGCGGAATATCGACGGCTACCGACGAAAATACCAAGCGAATTTTGGTTGAAAGCGCCACTTTCAATCTGTACAATTTGCGAAACACTCAAATGCGACACGGGATTTTTAGCGAGGCGATCACGCGATTTACTAAAGGTCAGCCGGCTGAATTAAGTTTGCCGGTTTTGGCGAAGTTTGCGCATGAAATTTCGAAAAACGGCGGAAAGCAAATTTCGAAAATTGTCGAAAGTTCGGCAGAAAAAGCTGAAAATCAATCGATTGAAATCTCTTTCGAAAAAATCAACGCTGTTTTGGGTGAAGAGTTTTCGCCAGAAAAGATTGCTGAAACTTTGCGAAATGTTGGTTTTGAAGTTGCGGAAATCGATGGCGGAATTTCGGCGCGCGCGCCATTTTGGCGAACTGACATTCATATTCAAGAGGATTTGATCGAGGAAATTGGTCGCTTGAATGGCTATGACAATATTGCGCTTCGTTTGCCGACGCGAACTTTCCGCGGCGTGGATTTTTCGAAATTCGACAAACTTCAAGCTGAAATTCGCCAGATTTTGGTGGCTGGCGGCGCGAACGAAGTCTTGACATACTCGTTTATTCATGGTGATTTGTTGGAAAAATTTGGTCAAAATCCAGAAAACTCTTATCGAATAGTCAACTCAATTTCGCCAGATTTGCAGTTCTATCGCCAAACTTTGACGCCGAGCCTGCTTTCGAAAGTCAATCAAAATATTCGTGGCGGATTTGACGAGTTTGCGATTTTTGAAATGAACAAAATCACGATGAAATCGCTTGGCTTAACAGATGAAAATGTGCCGAATGAGGTCAAAAATCTCGCACTCGTATATTCTGCGAAAAAAGGAGAAAATGCGTTTTATCAAGCGAAATATTTTGCGAGTTATTTGTTCGAAAAACTCGGTTTGAAGCTTGAAGTTTGCGAATTTTCGGACGAAAATCAACTTTATGGCGGATTCGAATCAAAGCGATCGGCTTGTCTCGGAATTACAATAAACGGAGAATTCGTCAAGTTGGGCGTTTTGGGTGAATTCAAAAAATCAGTCCAAAAATCAATGAAATTGCCAGAAGCAACGGCCGGCTTTGAATTAAATCTCGAAAAACTCTGCGAAATTTGGGGCGATAAAAAACTCCAAATGCGCAAACTTTCAAAATTCCAATCTGTTGAGCGCGATTTGAGTTTGAAATTCGAGCAAGAAATTTCGTTCGGAGAAGTCGAAAAAGCTTTCGAAGGTGCGAAAAATCTGACGGAAAATATCGAAATCGAAATTTCGCCAATCGACATTTATGAAGTGGAAAATTCAAAAACAATCTCGTTGCGCTTCAAGATTATTCCGTTCGAGAAAACTTTGACCGGCGACGAAATTCGCGAAATTGTTGAAAAATTAGAAAAAATCGCCGAAAAACTTGGCGCAAAAATTGCTTAATTTTGAAAAGGAGGGAAAATGGCAAATAACAGATTACAAACTGGAACTTCGAAAGGTCAGCGAATTGCGATTTGGGTGATCGCGCTTTTCACTATAACTTCGACAGTGGCGCTTTATGTTGGAAGTATTTTAGCATCAAAAAATCAAGCAACCGAAAACGCAGAACAACAAGAAAAAATTGCCGCATATAAAAAAGAAGCCGAAGAATATCAGAAAAAAGTTTCAGCTCAGGCTGCAGAACTTTCTGCAAAATATTACGATTCGTTTAAGACTTATGAAAAAAACCCAAGCGCTTTTAATGCTGCGAGCGTAAAAGACCTTTCAGTGAATGACTTGAAAGTTGGCGACGGTCAAGAAATTACTGATTCCTCGGAATATTCTGCATATTATGTTGGCTGGATGCCGAACGGAACTGTTTTTGATGGTTCATTTGAGAATGACGCTTTGAAATCTCCGCTAACGATTTCTGCTGGATCGCAAATGATTCAGGGCTGGACTGAAGGTGTAAAAGGTATGAAAGTTGGCGGAATTCGCGAAATCACAATTCCTTCAGATAAAGCTTATGGCGAAACTGGCTCACCGAATCAAACTGGCACTTCGAAATCAATTCCTGCGAACACTCCGCTGAAATTTATCGTTATGATAATTCCGAAAATCGAAGAAATTCCGCAACCAGACTATTCGAAATATTTTGGAGAATAAATGACAGATTTAGTGATCATTGGCGCCGGTCCGAGCGCGTTGACGGCGGGAATTTATGTCGCACGCGACGGGCTGAGCGTTCAGATTTTCGAAAAAGAAATGATTGGCGGAATTATTTCCACATCTGAATTTGTCGAAAATTATCCAGGTTTCGAAGATGGAATTTCCGGTCAGGATTTGGCGAGAAAAATGCGAATTCAGGCAGAAAAATTCGGCGTAAAAATCAATTATGGCGAAGTTTCTGATCTTGAAGATTTGGGCGAGAGCGTAAAAATGAAAGTTGACGGCGAAGAATTTGAGTCGCGAATGGTTTTGATTGCGACAGGAAATTCGTACCGAAAACTTGGCTTGGCTCGCGAAAACGAATTTATCGGTCGCGGAATTCATTTTTGCGCAACTTGTGACGGCGCTTTTTATACTGGAAAAACCGTAATTTCGGTCGGTGGCGGAAACGCTGGTGTTCAAGAAGCGTTGTTTCTTTCGAGGTTCGCCAAAGTCAAAATGTTGGTTCGCTCAAAAATTAAAGCGCAAGAAATTCTTCAGAAAAAACTCGAAAAAGCCGTAGAAGAAGGAAAAATCGAGCTTTTTTTGGGCGCTCAAATTGAAGAGATTCTTGTCGAAAAAGGTGAATTTGGCGATAAAATTCGAGGGGCGAAAGTTCGACGGGGCGATTCTGAGATTTTCGAGATTCAGGCGGACGGAATTTTTGAATTTGTCGGGCTGATTCCAAATACGAAATTTCTTGAAAATTCTCAAGTTCGGCTCAATGATCGAGGCGAAATTATAGTCGATGAAAAATTTCAAACATCTTCGAAAAATATTTTCGCCAGTGGTGACGTTGTCGAAAACTCCGAAAAGCAACTCGTGATTGCTGCCGGTTCTGGCGCGAAAGCTGCTATTGAAATCTCGAAGAAACTACATAATTGATTAGCATTTTTTTTGAAAAAATGTTATAATATTTTAAGCTATGAATGAACGACAAAAACGCGAAAAGATCATAATAATCCTGAAAAATATCGCCACGATTTTTGTGGTTTTTTCGATGGTTTTTGTTTTGATTTTTCTAATTCAGGGTTGGATGATTGATTTTGACGACGGCAAAACTGTTCGAACTGGACTTGTTCAATTTGCTTCAAACATCAACGGCTCGACTGTTGAAGTTGGAGAAAAAACCTTATCCGAAAAAACTAACACCAAAACTCAGCTCAAGCCTGGCGAGTATGAATTTAAGATGTGGTTTGAGAAATACGAACTTTGGTATCGAAAAGCTTCGGTTAAATCTGGGGAAGTTCTTTGGTTGAATTATGCTCGACTTGTACCGAAAGAGAAAAAAATAACCTCTCATTTACAGTTCGAAAATCTAAAATCGGTTAAATTTTCAGACAATAAAGAAAAAGCGCTTGCGATAAGCGAAACCGCCGAAGGTTTGGTGAATTTTTCGATCGTTCAGCTTGGCGAAACTCTAAAAGCTACAGAAATTAAAGTTCCAGAGAGTTTATTTTTTCGAGAGTTGGCGGATGGCGAAAATACTTTTTCGAAAATTGCCGAAAATATAACAATTGAAAGTTTGAACGAAAATGCCACTCGGGCGATTCTTAAATGGAAAAATGACGAAAATTACGAATGGCTGGCGATTGATTTGAACGATCCTGAAAAATCTATCAATTTAACAGATAATTTTAGTACAAATTTCTCTAAAATCTCGCCAAAAAATAGGAATCACTCGAAGTTATACGCACTGACGGCTGATTTTCATCTTCGAGAAATTGATCTCGGGGCGCAAACGATTTCGAGCAATTTGCTTAGCGGTGTCGTTGATTTTGACATTTATAATGATGAAATTTCAACTTTTGTGCAGAAAAATTCGAACGGCAAATTCTCGGTTGGAATTTTTCGAATCGACAGGCAAACTGTTATTTTGGCGAAAGATTTTACGGCTCAGCCACGAATTATAACTGGCGTTTATTATGGCGAAAACTATGTTCATATTTTGGACGGTCAAAAAGTGTTGATTTTCAAGGGTCAAGAATGGTCTGGCGATAGAAAGCCGAAAAAAATCCGAGAAATAAACCTCGATTTCAAGGTGGAAGATTTTGAAATTAATGCCGAAAATCGAATTTTAAAAATTGGTTCTGCTTCGAAAACTGTGACTTTCGATCTGGAAACGAATTCAAAGTATGAAATTTCTGCCGGCGGGCTAAAATGGCTCGACTCTTTCGTGCTTTATAATTTTGAGAATGAAAAAATGGTTATGCGAGATTTTGACGGTTCTAATAAATATTCGATTTTTGGTGCGAAATCGAATTTTGGCGTAACTCTTTCGAAAGACGGAAAGTACATTTATGGAATTACAGATAAGAGTGAGGGAAATAGTCAGTTTTCTCGCGTTCAAATGGTTTTGTAATTTTAACTTTGACAATTAAAAATCTTGACTTTTGACTATTTTTGAGATAAAATGGTAACAGTTTTGAGAAATCGAACTGATTTGCCGCGATGGTGGAATTGGTAGACACGCTAGACTCAAAATCTGGTGAGCGGATAGCTCGTGCCGGTTCAAGTCCGGCTCGCGGTACCAAGCAAAGGACAGCTTTTCGGAGCTGTTTTTTGTTTTTTTGACTTCCAAAATGTTTATTTTTAGTGTATAATATCTTTAATGAAAGATGAAAATTCTCAAGCGCAAAGTGTGGGAATATCTAATTCGCCGGCGCAAAATGATCGAATTTTGCAGTCGCAAAGAGCGGCAGTTGATTTGAGGCGACAAAAAATCGAAGAAATTTACGCTGGTCGAACTAATTTTAGCACGCCACAAACAACACCTATTCGGCGTTCGCAAGGCATAAATTATGCTTCGCAACAGTCTCAAATGGCTTCCGTGGGCGCTCAAAACACTCAAATTGCATCTCAATCTCAGCCAAGCTCAAATGCAGTTTCGAGAGATTTGAAAAACTCGCAAGGATCTCAAAGAGTGATTCAGCCAATTTCAGTCGCCCAAAATCAACCCCAGAATGTATCGAAAGCTGGTGCGGTTGACTATCACCCAAAGCAAGAAGTTCGAAATTCGCACGCACCACAAAAAGAAATGAACTCGAACGATCAGTGGAAACGCTACCACACGGCGTGGCAAAATTACTACCAGAAATATTACGAGAGCTACTATAACGCAGCGATCGATCATCATAAAAAAGTTGCAAATATTCAGCCTGAAGTTATCGAAGAATTATCAGAAGAAGAAAAGCGAGCTCGAGCCTTGGCGCAACTCAAGCAAGATATTTCGAAAAAAGCTCGCGAACGAACTGCAAAAATTCGAAAATCGCGACATTTGGTGCCGATTTTTTCGGCGGTGTTTGTCGTTGCGATGTTTTTGTTCTTGCAATATAACCGTTTGATTTTTGCGAGTGTTGAGGCTTATGTGAGTCCTGGAAATTCTTCGGCGCAAAATACGATTCAGGCACCAAATTCTTCAACCGCAGCGGAGGGCGAAAAACTAATCATTCCGAAAATCAATGTCGATGTGCCAATTAACTACGGTTTTGGAAACGATCACGCATCTCAAATGAAAGCAATGGAAACTGGCGTTTCGCACTTTGCGATTCCTGGCGCAAATAGCGTTCCTGGTCAGGCTGGAAATGTTGTTTTGAGCGGGCATTCAAGTAATGATTTGTTCGATAATGGTGAATATAAATTTATTTTTGCTCAGCTCGAAAAAATGAACGAAGGCGACACTATTTATGTGAATCACGAAGGTGTTCGATATTCGTATGTTGTGCGTTCGAAAGAGGTTGTTTTGCCGACAGAAGTTTCAAAAGTTGTTCGAAATGACGGAAAATCTTGGTTGACATTGATCACCTGCACGCCGCTTGGAACGGCTCAAAAGCGACTTTTGGTTTTTGCTGAACAAGTTTCGCCAAGCCCGTCTTCGAATAAACAATCGTCGAATGTTGATAATTCGATTTCCGAAACCGTCGAACTCCCTCGAAATTCAAAAACATTCTTCGAAAAACTCTTCTCTTGGGATTGGAGCTAAAAGCTGGAATTTTCACCAGCTTTTATTTTAACCTTGAACGAAATCATTTTTCGCGGTAAAATAGAATTATGGAATATATAATTAAAGATATCAAAGGACGACAAATTTTAGACTCTCGCGGCAACCCAACGGTTGAAGCGGATGTAATTTTGGAAAGTGGTGCGATCGGTCGCGCAGCTGTTCCAAGTGGAGCTTCAACGGGCTCAGGCGAGGCTTTGGAGCTTCGTGATGGTGGTGACGCTTATTGCGGAAAAGCTGTCGAAAAAGCCGTTGCGAATGTGAACGGCGCAATCAAAAACGCACTTGTTGGCAAAAACGCTGAAAATCAAGAAGAAATCGACCAAATTATGTTTGATTTGGACGGAACCGAAAACAAATCTTCGCTCGGCGCAAACGCAGTTTTGGCTGTATCTTTGGCGACTGCAAAAGCCGTAGCTGACGCAAAAGGTATCGAACTTTGGCAATATATCGCCGAAAAAACCAACTCAACACCAAATCTTCCACTTCCAATGATGAACGTGATGAATGGTGGTGCGCACGCTGGTTGGGCGACTGACATTCAGGAATATATGATTATGCCGGTTGGTGCGAAAGATATTTTCGAAGCTGTTCGAATGGGTGCCGAAACTTTCCACGCTTTGGCGAAAGTTCTCAAATCGAAAGGCTACCCAACAACTGTTGGCGATGAAGGTGGTTATGCTCCAAAAGTTCAAAACGGTAACGAAGAACCTCTTCAGCTTATTTCTCAGGCGATCGAAGATGCTGGCTACAAACTCGGCGAAGACATCGCTTTTGCTTCTGACCCAGCTTCAACAGAATTCTATAAAGACGGCAAATATGATTTGAAGGCGAACGGCGTTCAACTTTCGAGCGACGAAATGATCGATTTCTATGCTGATTTGACTTCGAAATATCCTTTCGTTTCGATCGAAGACGGTTTGGCGGAAAACGACTGGGATGGCTGGAAATCTCTTACTGACAAAGTAAAAATTCAGCTTGTTGGCGACGACTTGATGGTGACAAACGTAAAATTGCTCCAAAAATCAATCGATTTGGGTGTGGCGAACGCAATTCTTATCAAACCAAACCAAATTGGTTCACTTACTGAAACGATTCAAGCTGTAAAATTGGCGCAAGAAAACGGCTACAACACCGTGATGAGTCACCGCTCTGGCGAGACCGAAGATACAACAATCGCACACTTGGCTGTTGGTCTGGGCTGTGGTCAGATCAAAACTGGCTCGCTTTCTCGAACAGATCGCGTTGCGAAATACAACGAATTGATGCGAATCGCCGAAGCAAATCCAGAATTGAAATTGGCAAATCCATTTAAAAAATAATTTCGAATTTCAAAAATTCAAGAAAAATCGCTCTGAAAATGGGCGATTTTCTCTTGTAAAAACACAAGCTTTATGATAAAATATTCATAAGCTAAATGGAGAAAAAGGTGAGAGAAATTATTGAAGTAAATGGCGTTAAATATGACGCTATAACTGGCCAAAGAATTGAGGGTCAAGCTACAAAAAACGAAAAAGTGAACTATCTTTCTGAAGATATTCATTCGAATTTACAGAGGTCAAGCACGCTAAATCGAAAATTTGTTAAGCGTCCAGAAAATCTCAGCGCGAGCCAGCGACAAGCTATCGAGCAATTCAAGAATCGACACAATTATTCTGAAATTCGTCGTTCAGCAGTTTTGAGGTCTGGTGAAAATTCTCACGCGCAAATTTCGAAATTCGAAGGTGTTCGAGGATCAGCTTCTCGCGTGATTTCTCCAATTTCTCGCACTAAAAAAACACAACAAATTCAGCATAAAAACGAAGAAATCGCTCCAGCAGAAATTCACCCAATTCAAAAACAAGCAATCGAAAAAATGCGTGAGCAAAAAATCGAAAAAACTCTACCGACACCAAAAGAAATTAAAGATTCTGCAATTGTCGAAGCTCTCGAAAAATCTCGTGAAGTTTCGAAAAAACAACGCGGAATTCGCAAACAGAGTTGGATTTCTCGGCGAATGGCAAGTTTTTTGGCTTGCTGTTTGGTTTTGGCGATTGGACTCGGCTATTTGACCTACCTAAGCGCGCCGCAACTTTCTGTTCGAATTGCCGCAATTCAATCTGGAATTGACGCTTCTTCTCCGCAATATGCTGTGGCTGGATATTCGATGAAAGGAATCGCTCGCTTTGATGGTGAATCTGTTAATTTGACTTACTCAAACGGCTCAAATTCTTATGTTTTGAAACAGGCGCAGAGTTCGTGGGATAGCGTGGCGCTTCTTGAAAACTATGTCGAAAAAAACTGGGATAAAGATTATTCGACCTATCAAGAAAAAGGTTTGACGATCTATAAAGGTCGCAACGAGGCGGCAGTTTGGGTGAATAACGGAAAAATTTACACATTGGAAGGTGATACTGCGCTTTCGAACGAAGATATTCGAAAAATCGCTACAAGTTTACAATAAATTTTACAAAATCGGTCAAAAATATTTCTGGCCGGTTTTTTGTTTGAAAAACTCTTTGAAATCTGGTAAAATTATAGAATGAAAGCAAGAACTCGTTTTGCGCCGAGTCCAACTGGCTACATTCACGTTGGAAATGTTCGAAGCGCACTTTATCCTTATTTGATTGCCAAACAAACTGGCGGTGATTTTATTTTGCGAATTGAAGATACGGATCAGGCTCGATTTGTTGAAAGTGCCGAAGATTTGGTTCTCGAAACTTTGCGCTGGCTTGGTTTGGATTGGAATGAAGGTCCGGACGGCAAAGGTGGCGAAAAAGGCGATTTTGGGCCGTATCATCAGACTGAGCGCCGTAAAATTTATCTAAAATGGGCTGAAAAAATGATCGAAAAAGGCTTGGCTTATGCCGATCCTTACACGCCAGAGCAGGTCGAAGAATTTCGAAATCAGGCTAAGCTCGAAAAGCGCGCGTTTTTGTATCGCGATCATCGCCCAGAAAATCCGCCAAAGTGGGAGCTTGGAATGCCGCTTCGCTTCAAAACACCCGAAATCAAGCGATACTCTTGGCACGACGCCGTGATGGGTGAACTTTCGGCTGGTCCAGAAGCGCTTGACGACTTCATTTTGATTAAGGCGGACGGCTTGCCGACTTATAATTTTGCGCATATTATTGATGATTTCGAGATGAAAGTGACTCACGTGATTCGTGGCGCAGAATATGTCGCTTCGACGCCAAAATATCTTTCGCTCTATGAAGCGCTCGAAATCACTCCGCCGATTTTGGCACACGTTCCGCACATTTTGGCGCCAGCTGGTAATAAGAAACTCGGCAAACGCGACGGCGCGAAAAGTGTTAGTGAATATCGCGATGAGGGGATTTTGCCCGAAGCGATGTTGAACTTTTTGGCGCAACTTGGCTGGAATGACGGCACCGCAGACGAGATTTTTTCGCTGGAAGATTTGGTTGAAAAATTCTCGCTCGATCGAGTTCAAAAATCTGGCGCACGATTTGACGAACAGCGACTTTTGTGGCTAAATGGTCAATGGATTCGTCGGATTTCGCAAGAAGATTTGTTCGAACGTGTGCGAGATTTCTGGGGAGAAAACGCCAAAAAATCAACCGAAGAATATCGTCGAGAAGTGTTGAGTTTGGTCTTCGATCGCCTAAAAACTTTGCGCGATTTGCCGCTCGCAAGTGAATATTTCTTCGCTGAGCAAAAAGCAGATTCTACAATGATTTCCGCAAATAAGCAACTCAAAAAACTCGAAAAATCCGAAATTTCGAAAATTTTGAACGCTTCGATCGCTAAATTCGAAAGTCTCGAAAACTGGACGGATGAAGGAATTCAAGAAGCTTTGAATGAACTTCTCGCCGAAACTGGCCAAAAGCCGGGAATTTTGTTCCAAATTATCCGAATTTGCTTGACTTGGGCGCCATTTTCGCCAGCGCTAAACCAAACTTTGCGCGCAATTGGCTCCGAAGAAAGCCTAAAACGTCTCAAAAATTCACTTCAAATTATCGAAAACGAACTCTAAATCAAAATCGCCAGCTAAAAAGTTGGCGATTTATTTGTCTGGCAAGAATTTTTCGAGCTTTTCCGCTAAAATTTCTGGAAATTCCATCGGCAGTAAATGGCCAGTTTTCATTTCGAAAACTTCGGCTTTCTCGAAAAAATCGGATTTTTGCTGTTTGGTGAGTTTTTCGCTCATCGCGTCGCGCGAGCCGACCACGAGCATCGCGACACTTTTCGAACTTTTCGCGAGAAGCGGATTTTCGAGAATGATTTTTGTCATTTTTCCTTGAAGAGCGAGCTGTTTTGTGCTGGAAAAAGAGCGAAAAAGATTTGCGAAAACATTCTTCCAAGATTTTGCGCGCCAAGTTTTAATCAAGAAAAACACTTTGAACGGCGAAAAAATCGGTAAATTTGAGAAAATCGCGAAGAATTTAGATTTCGCGGAAAGTTCGCCGAAAAATCGAAAACTTTCGGGCGTTTTGAAAACTGGATTTATTAAAACTGTTGGGATTTTGCGTGAGATTTCGCCCGAAACTGATGCGCAGGCGAACGAATGGCAAACCAAAAGTGAAATTTCGCCGAATTCTCGTTCTATTTTTGTGATGATTTCGGCGTTCCATCTTCGAAGATCTGCCGATTTTTCGATTTTTTGAAGCGAACTTTTGCCGTGTGATGGAAGTTCGACCAAAACAATTCGCCAGTTTTTCGACATTTCTTGGCTCAAAAAGCTCATCCCGAAAGCGTTTCCGCCAAAGCCGTGAATCAAAACTGCCAGAGGTTTTTTCGAGCTTTTCTGAAAATAAACCGAAGTTTTCGCGCCGTTTTCTTGCGAATAAAATTTGTGATTTAAATTAGACAAAAAGTTTTTTGACATAATAAGATTTTACCACAAATTGATTTTTAACGCAAAAAATGTTAAAATTGGTTATGATTAAAATCTTGAAAGGTGAAAAGTGGCAAATCCGTTAAGATTAGTTTTGGTTCGGCACGGACAAAGTGAATCGAATATCGTTCAGCATTTTCAGAAAGTTGGCGAGAAGTTTGAATTTGAGGATAAAATCAATTCTCGCGTTGACTGGAAACAGAGGTTGAGTCCGAAAGGTCGAGAACAAGCTCGGCTCGCTTCGAAAAATATTCAGAAAATTTATGGCGGAATGGGTTTTTTCGACGCTTTTTATGTTTCGCCGTTTATTCGAACTCGAGAAACGGCTGTTGAAATTAGTGGCGAGATGAGCTTGCGCTGGCGAATTGATGATCGTTTGAGCGAGCGAATTTGGGGAATTTATGGCGTGGTTTCTCGCCAAGAACAGAGGTCACATTTTCCGCTAACTTCGAGGCTTGCTAACGACGACCCTTGGTATATTCGCTACGATGGTGGTGAGAGCCTTTTTGATGTTTATAATCGTTTCAAGTCTTTTCGAACCAAACTTTGGCGCAAACATTCTGGCGAAAATGTTTTGATTGTTGCACATAAACAACTCATTCAAACGGCTTGTTACGATATCGAAAAAATGCTTCCAGAAGATTGGGATAAAGTTCAGGAAAATCAAAAATACGATATTTCGAATTTGGGAATGGTCGAATATTCTCGAGTAAATCCTTACGACGCGCGCGATGTTCGAGAAGATTTTACTTGGCGCAGAATCATAAATCTGGGCGAAGAGCTTTCGAGCGATGTGGAAAATTGGGAAGAATTTACCGCCGACAAGAGCTTTTTAACAGATGAGCTAAAGAGCCAAATCGCCGATTATCAGCCTTTTTTGTAAAAAATAAAAAAAGTTCGAAAAAAGTGTTGACTTTCGAAAATGCTTGTGCTAATATAGAAACATAGTTGATGTGCTAACGAAAAGGGCGATTGTTCTTATTCATCTCCTAAATAGCACTTATAACAAAAATAAAAATAAAACAAACGCCCCTGGGTGGGCGCACATCAGCAAAAAGAAACCACTTCTTGAAAAAGAGGTGGTTTTGTGTTATTATTAAAGGGCTTATGATTAAGAAACGTATTACTAAAAAACTTGAAAAATATGTTAAAAAATATTTTGAAAAACACCCTGATATAAAGTTAGTTGTTGTGGCTGGCTCGGTCGGAAAAACCAGCTCGAAGCTTGCGATCGCGACAGTTTTGAATGAAAAATATCGTGTGCGACTTCATTCTGGAAATCACAACACGCATCTTTCGGCGCCGTTGGCAATTTTGGGGATTGATTTTCCTGGAAATCCAAAGAGTTTTTGGGAATGGCATCGCGTTTTTAAGGCTGCGAGAAAGCGAATTAAATCGCCGTCTTCGAGCGAACCGCAAGTAATTATTCAGGAGCTTGGAACTGACAGGCCTGGCGATATCGAGAAGTTTGGTCAATATCTCAATCCCGATATTGCAGTAATTACATCTGTTGCGCCAGAGCATATGGAATTTTTCGGAAATCTGAACGCGGTTGCTCGCGAAGAATTGACTGCGGCGAATTTTTCGAAAATGGCGATTATTAATCGAGATTCGATTTCGAGCGAATTTTCGAATTTGATTACGAATTCGAACTTTTCGACTTACGGAATAATGGTTTCAGCGGAGTATAATTTTGAGATTGACGATTTGCAACTTCCTGATGGATATGTTGGAAAAATGAACACGCCAGAGTTTGGGGCGATTCCAGCCAAAATTCGAATTTTCGGCGAACATTCGCTTTTGCCTGTGACTTCTGCTGTGGCTGTGGCGACGAAAATGGGCTTGAGTGCGACAGAAATTCAATCTGGGCTTTCGAAAATTCAACCCGTTCCTGGTCGAATGAATTTCTTGCGCGGCGTCGAAAATTCTATCTTGATTGACGACACTTATAATTCGAGCCCTGCGGCAGTCGAGGCGGCACTTCGGGCGCTTTATAATCTTCGGGTTCCTTCGAGGATTGCGATCTTGGGAAGCATGAATGAACTCGGCGCGACTTCGATGGGCGAGCATCAGACTATCGGCACGATGTGCGACCCGCTTTCGCTTTCATGGGTGATTACTGTCGGTGAAGAGGCGAACAGATATCTCGCGCCGGCGGCAAAATCTCGCGGTTGTCAGGTAAAGACTTGCAATACGGCAATTGAAGCGGCAACTTTTGCACATAAAATTATAGAAAAAGGTGCGGCTGTGCTTTTGAAGGGTTCGCAGGGAGATATTTACCTCGAAGAAGCCACGAAAATTCTTCTTCACGATCAAGAAGATGCGAAATATTTAGTTCGACAAGATGAAAAATGGCTCGAAATTAAACGCGAGTTTTTCGAAAAATTCACAAATTTCGAAGAAGATGAGGTGTAGCTGTGCCGGAAATTATTCCTATAGTCAATGAGCTCGATGAGGTTATTGGCTCGGTCGAAAAGCATAATTTCGACAAAACAACAGGAAGAATTTATCGAACTGTGTCGTTTTATTTGTTCGACAAGTCTGGAAAAATCCTAATTCAAAGGCGTGCGGATTCAAAAAAGACATATGCCGGAAAATGGGATTTTGCTGCGGCTGCAGGGCACGTTTCATTGGGCGAGTCGTATCTTGAGGCTGTGCAAAGAGAAGTTTCGGAAGAAATTGGTCTTGAGAATATTAACTTTTTGCTGGCTGGTAAAGATTTTACAGAAACTCCAGAAGGGAAACGCCGATTTACTCAAATTTATTGGGCGAAAGAAGATTTTTCTGTTGAAGATTTGAAAATTTCGAATAGAGAAGTTTCAGAAGTTAAACTTGTGAGCGTAGAAGAGCTAAAAAATATGTTGGTCGAGAATCCGGGGCAATTCGCAAACTATGATGGTCCAGACACTGCTCGAAAAAATCTAAACAGAATAATTAAGCTATCTAATTGACGAAAATACGATGAAATGATATAATAAAGTTCGAAATTGTCTTTTCGAACTTTAATTTTTTAGAAAAGGGGTGTAGAATATGTTCAAAAATGGTTTTTTGGCGGAAATTGCATTGCAATACGGGGAATATCTTCGAGGTATTGTTGCTGGCGCTGGCGCTTCATTCCTCATTGAAAATAGGGAATTTTTAGAAGAAGATGATGAAGTTTACAACTTCGGTTGTATTGTTGCGTCTTCGACAATTTCGATAGTTCGAGATATTGAAACTAACGAAGAAATTCTTTTGTTGAATTTTATCAACTCTGATAAGCAGGCTTATAATTCTTGTGAGCATTTTGGTTCTTATGTTAATCAAGACTTAGAGTTAATAATAGCTCCTCATCAAGGAGATATGTATTGTAATTATACAAATCGAATTTTACAAACTATTGCGATGACTTTGACGTCGGCGGGTTTTATTTATATTGACACTGATGAATTTTTCGAATTTATTGATCGTAGATTTATGGTCAAAGGAGTTAGAAAAATTCGAAACGGCAATAAACTCAGTGTGATTTTTCCTGAAATTGTCGGAATGGAAGATCTCAATTTGCGTGCAACACTTTCGAAAGATGAGAACGGCTATTTTATACTAAAAATGCCAGTTCGTCAAGGTGATACTTTTGACGAGGTTATGAGAGTTGACTGCGCGGGAGTGATTGCAGTTTCACGAAATGATGTTGAAGAGCAGCTGGGATATAACTATTCGGAATTTTTTAATATGATGAAAAATATATTCATTGAAACTTTCGAAAAATATATTCAGGCTAAAATAATAAATTAAAGACAATTTCAAAGAGGCGACAAGCCTCTTTTTTATTCGCAAGCGATTTTGTAGAGTGCGATGCCTGTGGCGACGGAGACATTGAAGCTTTCTTTTCGGCCGAACATTGGAATTTCGAGCGCACGGTCGCACAATTCGAGCAGATTTTCTGGCACGCCTTCGATTTCTTCGCCGAGAAGCAGAGCGATTTTTGCGTTTTTCGAAAGGGTTAATTGTGGAAGTTTGGTTGAAGTTTTGGTTTGTTCAAGCGCGAAAATTTCGAAACCTTGATTTTTGAGTTCGTGGATTTTTTTGGTGATATTTTTCGAAATTTCGAACGGCACGATTTCTTCTGAGCCGAGCGCGGTTTTGGCGATTTGCGAATGGATTTTTTGCGCAAGATGCGGCAAACGGCCAGTTTCGGCGAAATTTTCTCCTTCAAAAGTTGGAAACGGCGAATATCCGCTAAAAATAATTTTCGCCACGCCAAAGCCCTCGGCAGTGCGAAGAATTGCGCCGATGTTGTGCGTCGAACGGATGTTGTGCGCCAAAACGATGATTTCTCGCGTTTGTTGGCGCGCTAAATTTTCTGCCGAATTTGGATTTTTCATTCTTCGATTTTAACATTTTTTCGTTGAAGATTTCAAGCGCTTATGCTAAAATAAAAGTAATGGACGAGCAAAAAATTCAGCAGCGACGACGCGAACAAGAGGAAAACGCAACCGCCAAGCGAGCGGATATTTTGGGTTTGACGTATCTTGATACGAGACCTTTCGAGGATGAATTTCAGCTCGTGCGAGGAATTTATACTAATGAACAGATGTACGCTGGTTTTTTGGCACCTCTTCAGGCTGGAAACGAAGAGCGAGGTTTACCTTGGCGAATTATGATCACCAGTCAGACACCGCGTTCGGTAATTCAGAAAATTAAGCGATCTTATGAAGAAAATGGCAAAAATGTCGAGTTTTATTTAATTTCTGAATTTGCGTGGAAGAAGATTATGCGTCGCTACGATCCGCCGAAGGAAATCATTTATGATGATATCGAAATTGCGGGCGAAGGTGACAGTGAAACTTTGGCGCAGGTTTCACAAACTTTGGCGAATGTGGCGAGCGATAAGATTTTTGATTATTTGATCGATCAGGCGGATCGGCTTGGTGCGAGCGATATTCACATCGAGAATCAGCGGCATTCGATTCGGATTCGAATGCGCGTTGATGGTGCGCTTCACCCTGTGGCTGAACTTGGTCGCGATCGTTATCGTGTGATTATGGGCGAGCTTTCGAGTCGCGCGGGTGTTTCGAGCGCTTCGAAAACTTCGCAGTCGGGGCATATTCAGAAGGATATTTTTCGCGATGGCGCTTCGCATCTTTTGAATTTGCGTGTCGAAACTGTTCCGACGATGTATGGAATGGACGCCGTGCTTCGTTTGTTTAACTTTGATGAAAGTATGCTGAATTTGGATTTGTTGGGGATTCAGCCGGATCAACGCGCCGAAATCGATGAAATTATCTCGCATCCGCGCGGAATGGTGCTGATGGTCGGGCCAACAGGAAGCGGTAAATCGACGACGCTTTACTCGATGTTGAACGCGCTAAACACTTTGGACAAAAAAATCATCACCTTGGAAGACCCGATTGAATATGGAATTGGTGGAATCTCGCAGATTCCGATCGATACAACGGCGGGGCAGAGCTTTGCGGACGGCTTGCGATCTGTTCTTCGCCTCGACCCAGATGTCGTGATGGTTGGTGAGATTCGTGACACCGACACAGCGCGCACGGCGATTCAGGCTTCGATTACGGGGCACTTGGTGCTTTCGAGCTTCCATGCGAATTCGACTTCAGCGGCGTTTTCGCGAATGATTGATATGATTGGAATGAATCCGATTTTTTCGAGCGCGATTCGTCTGTTGATTGCTCAGCGTTTGGTTCGAAAACTGGACGAGAATAAGCAAGAATATTCTCCAGATGAAGCAACAAAGAAATGGGTTCGAAAAGTTCTCGAAGGCGTTCCTGCTGAAAAAATACCGCAAGATATTTCTGGCGATTTCAAGCTTTGGCGACCGGTAGTTTCGAATGATAGCCCGTTTGGATATAAAGGGCGAGTTGTCGTTATGGAAATGATGATCGTAAATGATAATATTTCGGCGTTTCTAAGGGGTGAGCGTGGAGCAATTTCGACTGAGGCGATTGAAGCTCAGGCACGAGCTGACGGGCTTTTGACGCTTCTTCAGCAAGGTGTAATTATGGCGCTAAAAGGTGAAACTACGCTCGATGAAGTAAATCGCGTGATTTAGCCCTTTACAAAACGCTTCAAGTTTGCTATAATATTTCTTGGATTGTATATAATAAAGTTAAAAGTGAGTAAATATGAGTTTTGAGTTAATCAAAAAAGTAAATGACGCACAGAAAAAGCCAGCTGTTTTAGATGTAAAATCTGGCGACACTGTTCGCGTTCACCAAAAAATTAAAGAAGGTAACAAAGAGCGAATCCAGATTTTCGAAGGTGTTGTTATTCGAACAGACCGCAAAAAATCACACACAGCTCGAATTACCGTTCGAAAAATCGCCAGCGGTGTTGGTGTGGAAAAATCTTTCCTACTTCACAGCCCATTGGTTGAAAAAATCGAAATCGTTCGCCGAAGCAAAGTTCGCCGAAACTATCTATCGTTCTTGCGAAACCGAAGTGGTAAATCTGCTCGCCTAAAACCAGTTGCGTTTGATCGCGAAGCTGTAAACACTTTGCCAGAAGTTCCAAAAGCTGAAGAAGTAAAAGAAGAAGTTGCGAAAGAAAAAGCTGAAGCTTAATCTAAAATCTCAAAATCGCTCGAAATTTCGGGCGGTTTTTTGTATAATATAGCCATGGAAGATGTAAAGTTTCTGGATAATGTTAATTCAAGAGTTATTGATGAATTGAAAATTGATATCAAGAGAGGCTCAAAATTAAAAATAATTGCGGCTAGTTTTTCTATTTATGCTTTTGAGGCTCTGAAAGATGAGCTTGAAGATATTGATGAGTTGAAATTTATATTTAAAGATAAAGTATTTACTAAAGAAGAGGTTCAAAAGACTGCGCGAGAATTTTACATTCCTCGACTAAACAGAGAACGCTCACTTTATGGCAATGACTTCGAAATCAAACTTCGAAATCAACTAACTCAAAAAGCTATCGCAAAAGAGTGCGCTGAGTGGATTCGTGAAAAAGTTCAATTCAGAGCTAATAATGCTGGTGGAGAGATACAAGGCTTGTTGATTAGTGAAAATCAGCACGAGATAATGAATTATTCGCCTTTTTCTGAATTTTCGATTTCGGAGCTGGGTATAGAAAAAGGTAAAAATGTCTTTTCTAGCATTATAAAAACTAAAAATACTAGAAATTTTATAGATTTATTTGAATCGGCTTGGAATAGTGACATCATGGAGGACGTGAAGGATGTTGTTCTTGATAAAATCTCAGCAGCCTATAAAGAAAACTCACCAGAATTCATATATTTTATAACTCTTTATAATATTTTTAGCGAGTTTCTTGATGACATAAATGAGGATAATCTACCAAACGAGGCCACAGGATTCAAGAACTCGAAGATTTGGAATACACTTTATGATTTTCAGAAAGATGCTGTAGTTGGTTGTATCTCGAAGCTAGAAAAGCATAATGGGTGTATTTTGGCTGATTCGGTTGGTCTTGGAAAAACATTTTCGGCTTTGGGTGTTATTAAATATTATGAATCTCGAAATAAAAATGTACTTGTTTTATGTCCAAAACGGTTGAGCGAAAACTGGAATGCATACAAAGGAAATTATAAAAACAACCCGCTTCTGGAAGATAGGTTACGGTATGAGGTTTTGTTTCATACGGATTTAGGGCGAGAGCGTGGCTTTAGTAATGGTATCGACTTAAGCTTACTTAATTGGGGGAATTATGATTTAGTGGTTATTGATGAATCGCATAATTTTCGCAATGGCGCAAGAACTCCGGGATCTAGGGCGGATGAATCTCGCGAGAATCGATACGTTAAACTAATAAATAAAGTGATAAAATCTGGTGTCAAAACCAAGGTTTTAATGCTTTCAGCTACGCCTGTCAATACGCAATTTTCGGATCTAAAAAATCAGTTAATGTTGGCGTCAGAGGGTGATTCGAATGCCTTTGATGGAACATTAGATATCGAAAATCCTATTGATAAGATTTTTATCGATGCAGATTCGACTTTTCGAGAGTGGGGTAAGTTACCAAGAGAAGAGCAAACTCTTGATAATCTTCTTGGGAAATTGAGCAATGATTTCTTCACGCTATTAGACAGTGTTACGATTGCTCGTTCTCGAAAACACATTCAGAAATACTATAAAAATTCGAATATTGGTGATTTTCCAGAAAGATTGAAGCCAAAGTCTATTCGGCCAGAATTGACGGATTTGGATGGTGTAAACTTCGATATTGTGGCGGAAATGATTTACGACCTAAATCTTGAAGTTTATAACCCGTTGCGATTCGTTTTACCTTCGAAACTTTCGAAATATGTTGACTTTGATACTCGCCAAGCTGCTAGCTGGCAAAACCGTGAGTCTGGACGAAATGTTTTAATGCGATCAAATCTGTTGAAACGAATTGAGAGCTCTGTTCATGCTTTTAGAATTACAGTTGGCAATGTTCTGAATTTAGTAAACGATTCAATTGGATCAATCGAAGATTTTGAAAAAGGTAAAATTGAAAAATTTACAGTCGAAAATCAATATATTGATGATCTGGATGCTGAAGATCAAGACGCTTTCTCTGTAGGAAAAGAATTGAAAATTCAAATTTCGGATATGGATTATAAGTCTTGGAAGAATGAGCTTTTGAGAGATAAAGAAATTTTCGAGAATATCCTGAACATGATAGAACCTGTTCGCGGTTCGCATGATCTAAAACTGAAAGCGCTTTTTGAGCTGATCGAAAACAAAATCAAAAACCCAATAAACGCGAACAACAAGAAGCTTATAATTTTTACAGCCTTCTCTAACACGGCGGACTATATTTATGATGGTATAGCTGATGAGATTTTTCGAAAGTACGGTTTGCATGCGGCGATTATTACAGGTTCTTCGAGCCCGCGAACAACACTTAAAAAAATTCGTCCAGAATTTAATGAAGTTTTGACATATTTTTCGCCAAAATCAAAAAATCGAGATTTAATTAATTCGAGTAAAGAAGGTGATATTGATATTTTGATTGCGACAGATTGTATTTCTGAAGGACAAAACCTCCAAGATTGTGATTATCTTGTAAATTACGACATTCACTGGAATCCAGTTCGAATTATTCAGCGATTTGGACGTATAGATCGTCTTAAATCCGAAAATAAACAGATTCAGCTTGTAAATTTTTGGCCAAACGTATCTTTAGACGATTATATTAAGTTGAAGGCTCGTGTTGAAGGTCGAATGAAAATTGTTAATATGGCTGGCTCTGCTAGCGATAATCCTCTTGATGAGAGCGATCCCGAGCTTGAATATCGCAAAAAACAACTTCAAAAGATACAAGAAGAAGTTGTTGATATAGAAGACATGAATGCGGGTATTTCGATCATGGATTTAGGATTGAACGAATTTCATCTTGATTTGCAGTCGTTGCTTCAAAAATATGGAGATGCCGACAAAACTCCGCACGGAATTCATTCTGTTGTGGCTGGCAATGAACAAAAAGGAGTGTTTTTCGTATTAAAAAATATAAACTCCAGGGTAAATATCAAGAATCAAAATAGAATCCATCCGTTTTACGCAGTTTTCATTAGTGACACTGGAGAGATTATGATAAATCATCTTCAAGTGAAAGAATTATTGAATGAAATGCGATTTTTGTCAAGAGGTCGGGATAAAATTCAGGCTGAAGCAACAAAAACGTTTAACTATGAAACTGATGAAGGTAAGAATATGGGTAAATATACAAACCTACTCTCGCGTTCAATCCAGTCTATGATAGAAGTCAATCAAGAATCTGAACTCGAAAGCTTGTTCTCTCTTGGTGAGACGAATTTTAGCAAAGAAGAAATTTCTGGGCTTGATGATTTTGAGATTATAACTTTCTTGGTGGTAAAATAATGCTCAATTTTCCAGAAACAACAGTCGCAAATCGCATAATTCCAAAAGATGCCATTTATAAACACGCCAATGTAAATACTGAAATTCGTCAGTTATTTATCGAAGAGATTCGGCGAATCAAACTGGCTAACCTACTTCGCAAAGATACGTTGAATGTTGAAGGTGGTGAATATTTAGAGATTAACGTTTTTGAGATCTCGCTCGAAACCTTTCACTTGGATAGGCGAGTTATCGAAACTATTGATAGTGTAATTCCTCGCCCAACGATTTTTGTTTGTACTGTCCCGCAAAGCCCTCTCAAAAAAATCATCTGTGGCTACAAAACTCCAGATTCCGGAAAAGTTAATCAATATTTTGAAACAGGCTGGAGCGAAGACTTTTTGCTTAAAATTCGAGGAATCACACTTGATGAAATCTACAAAAACTTCCTTTCGCAAATCGATCCGAGTTTTGGCACAAAATCACACAAAATCGCCGATTCTTTTGATGACTTCGCGACTATTAAAAAGCTCGAAAAACAAATCGAACTACTAAACAAAAAAATCTCTCGCGAGCCGCAAATTTCAAAAAAGCAGATTTTAGCAAAACAACGCGCCGAAATTCGCCAACAAATAGAGAAACTAAAATAGAGCAAAAAACAAAAATGTGATATAATAAATCTATAATTTTAAGGAGGAAAATGAACGAACAACCACAAAAAATTGACCTTTCAAACATCGACTGGCGCAGCAGTCGTGAATTTTTCGAAAGCTTACGCGGTGATTTTCAGCGACTCGAAGATACTACCGAAACTTATGATTTTACTTGGGTTGGCAAAAAGAACGCTATTTTGGAAGCTGGCGCACCAATCAATAAAACATTGCGTCCGGATTTAGAAAACTCCAAAAACTGGGACGAAACCGAAAACCTATTTATTTAAGGCGACAATCTTGAAGCGCTCAAGCTCCTCCAAAACTCATACCTCGGAAAAATAAAAATGATCTACATCGATCCGCCATACAACACTGGTAAAGATTTTGTGTATCACGACAACTTCCGTCAAAATGTCGAAGAATACGACGATTCTGTCGAACGAATCGATGCCGACGGCAACCAAAATTTCAAAAAGAACACTCGTGACGGCGGTCGTTTCCATAGCGACTGGCTAAATATGATGTTCCCTCGCCTAAAATTGGCCAAAAACTTGCTTAGTGAAGATGGTGTGATTTTTATTTCGATTGATGAAAACGAATTTACAAATTTGAAAATAATTTGCGATGAAGTTTTTGGTGAAGAAAATTTTGTCGAAAATTTCATTTGGGCGAAAAATAGTACCAAAAATCTTTCGAAAACCACTTCAACAAATCACGAATATGTATTTTGCTATGCGAAAAATATTCGAGATATTGAAGAGGATGAAAATATTTTTCGAATTGAAAAGGAAGGGTTCAATCAGGCTTTCGCAATAGTGGAAGACGCGAAAAACAATGGAGCGACGCCGCAAGAAGCCGAGCAATCTCTTCGAAATTTTTATTCGAAAAATCCAAATCTCAAAGGAATCTCAGCATATAAATTTGTGGACGAAAAATACAGAATTTTCACTTCCGGCGACGCTTCTGCCCCAATAAGTTCTGGTAAAAGTAAAAATATTTTTGAAGTAGTTCATCCAAAGACTGGCCGGCCGACCAAAACTCCATCCACGGGATGGCGTTTTGGTCGTGAAAAATTTTTGGAACTAATGAAAGAAGAAAGAATATTATTTGGAGAAGACGAAAATAGAGTTCCGAGATACAAACGATACCTTTCAGAGCAGGAAACCGAAGTTGCTCGCAGTATGATCAAAGATTTCACAGATGGCAAAAAAGAACTAATGCGTCTTTTTGATGGTCATGCATATTTCGAAAACGCCAAGCCAACAACCTTGATTAAGCAATTCATAAAACTTCATAATAAAAACGCTCTAATTATGGACTTCTTCGCCGGCTCTGCCACAACAGCTGACGCCGTCATGCAACTCAACGCCGAAGATGGCGGAAACCGCAAATTTATTATGGTTCAACTCCCTGAAGAAACAGATGAAAAGTCTGAGGCGTTCAAGGCAGGCTACAAAACAATTCCAGAGATTTCTCGCGAACGCATTCGCCGAGCTGGTGACAAAATCGCCGCCGAGAATCCAAACGCCAAGTTGGATATTGGTTTTCGCGCGCTCAAAATCGACTCGTCGAATCAGCGAGATGTTTCAAAAACTACCGAAGAGATTTCGCAAGAGAACCTGCTTGACGATGCCGAAAATATCAAAGATGACCGAAATCAGTTTGATCTACTTTATGGATTCTTGCTTGCCAGTGGAATGGAGCTTTCTAGCAAGTTTGAGATCGAAAAAGTTTCTGGCAAAGATGTGCTAACTTATGACTATCTTGGTGAAGGCACTGGCGTTGTGGCTTGCTTCGAAAAAACAAATAGCGAAATTATCGAAAAGATCGCGCACAAACAGCCGTTGGTTGCTGTGTTTAGGGATAGTATGTTTGATACCTCTCAAGAAAAAATCAATCTAATGCAACAAATTAAAGCCGTTTCGCCAGAAACAGAAGTGAAGGTTGTATAATGGCCAGAAAAATGAAACTAAAATTCAAGCATCAGGATTTTCAGGCTGATGCAGTCGAGGCGGTTTGTGGGCTTTTTGAAGGTCAGCCTCGCGCTGAGGCGACCTATCGAATGGATACGGGCGATGTAAATACGCTCTTTTCGGAGGGCTATAAAAACGAACCGTTGCGAATTTCGGAGTCGAAATTGTTAGAAAATCTCCAAAAAGTTCAAAAAATTCAAAAAAATGGTTTGCGGGGTTCAAAAAATACAAGCGTTGAAATGCTGACGAGCCATGCTGTTTATGGCGACGGCCGAAAAGCGACAGTGAAGGCGCCAGTTTTTAGTATTGAAATGGAGACTGGAACTGGAAAAACTTACACTTACATTAAAACCATTTACGAACTAAACGCGCGCTTTGGCTGGAAGAAGTTTATTATTGTTGTACCGAGCGTGGCGATCCGCGAGGGTGTGGATAAGACTTTTCAGATTACGGCGGAACATTTTAAGCAAGATTATGGTAAAGCTTGTAGGTTCTTTATTTATAATTCGAGTAAATTAAATAACTTGGATACTTTTGCGAGCGATGCTGGAATTCAAGTGATGATTGTAAATATACAAGCATTTAACTCAAATGGAAGCGACAATAAGCGAATCGATATGCTGGTTGAAAGCTTCAAAAATCGTCGACCGATTGATGTGATTGCTGAAACAAATCCTATTCTGATTGTTGATGAACCTCAAAGCGTTTTGGGCGACGGTAAAAAATCAAATGCAACGCGCAATGCCTTGGGTAAATTCAAGCCTCTGTTTTATTTGAATTATTCTGCAACTCATCGCGAAAATTTCAACATGGTTTATAGATTGGATGCTATTCAAGCTTATAATAAGCAATTAGTGAAACAGATTAGTGTGAAGGGGATTGAAGTTCGAAACTCTTCAGTTTCGAACGGATATATTTATCTCCAAAATATAAAAACATTTCCACATAAGAGCCCGTCTGCTGTTGTGACGATTGAATATAACTCGAAAACTTCTGACGGCGTAAAAAAGATCACCAAAAATTTTGAGCATGGCGATGATTTATTTCATCATTCTGGAGAAATTAAAGCTTATGAAAACGGCTATAAGATTTCGAGCATTAATGCATTGGAAAATTTCGTTGAGTTTAGTAATGGTGTAAGGATTTATCTGGGTGAAGTTTTGGGCGACTCCGGTGAGGAGGATTTGCGACGAATACAGATTCGTGAAACGATTTTGAGCCACTTAGAAAAAGAATTTTCACTGTTTAAACGTGGAGTTAAAACTCTTTCGTTATTCTTTATTGACGAAGTTGCGAAGTATCGTAAATATGATGAGTCTGGAAGCGCACAAAAAGGACTTTATGCTGAAATTTTTGAAAAAGAATATAGAAAAGCCGTTGATGATTTTTTGAGTAGATTGCCTTTTGATGAAGAGAAAGAGTATCGGGAGTATTTGCGTCGAGATTCTGAGGATAAAGTGCACGAAGGTTATTTTTCGAAAGATAAAAAAGGCCGTGCGATAGATTCGAAAGCGAAAGTAAAAGAAGGTGGAGTTTCGGACGATGTTGGTGCGTACGATCTGATTATGAAAGACAAGGAACGTCTTTTGAGCTTTGACGAGCCTGTTCGATTCGTCTTTAGTCACTCGGCGCTTCGAGAGGGTTGGGATAATCCTAATGTCTTTCAGATTTGTACCTTGGCGGCAAGTGCGAGCGAAATTAAGAAACGCCAAGAGATTGGGCGCGGTTTGCGTTTGAGCGTAAATCAACACGGAGAGCGGATGGATGCTGAGCGTTTGGGCGATGATAATGTTCATGATGTAAACTCCTTGACAGTTATTGCTAATGAGAGCTATGAAAGTTTTGCTAAAGCTTTACAGCGAGAATATTCAGAAATCGCTAAATCAATTCCGACTAAGATTGATGAAAGTTTGTTTAGTGGAATAACGCTCACTAATGATAGTGGTAAAAATATCGAAGTTGGGCAAGGTGAGGCGTTTATGTTGGTTCGACTTCTTGGCCACAGTGGAGTTATCGATAATACTGGTCAAGAAACTTCAGAATTTAGTGATTTAGCTAAAGAGGCTAAAAGTAAAAAGATTGCTGATGTTGTACGACAAATGGCGCCAGAGCTTGTTGAGTTTGCGGATAATATTGTCGAAATTATTGACTCCGTTGCAGATGGAGCAAAGATTCCGGTACCTGTTGACGCGCGCAAATCAAAGACCCTTAAATTGAATCAAGAACGCTATAAGAGTGCGAAGTTTCAGGATTTATGGAGAAATATTAAACGCAGAACGTTTTATTCTGTTGATTTTGATGAAGATGACTTAATCGCGCGATGTATTCAAAATATAAATAGTAATCTATCTGTCAGTTTTACTACGTTTGTAGTGACGGAGGCCTATCTTAAAAAAATTGGCGAAAATCAAAACCCTAAAATGCGACAGCTAAAAGGTAAAACAGCCTCAATCGAAGGGATGTCTTCCAACAAAACGAAATACGACCTTCTTGGTAGTGTTTCGAAAAATGTCAATTTAACTAGAAAGACTGTTGCGGAAATTCTTCGTCGAATAGACCCTTTGAAATTTGACCTTTTCAAGAGAAATCCTGAAGAGTTTATCTCGAAAGTTTCTCGTATAATTAACGACCAAAAAATCACAGCGATCATTGAAAAGATAACTTATCGAAAAATGGATGCAGAATGGGATATGTATGATATTTTCGAAGATGAAGCGATCAGGTCGACAGCAGAAAATTCACGCGAAGCTCAAAAACATCTCTATGATTTAGTGAGATTTGATTCGAGTACGGAGAAAAAGTTCTCAGAAGATATGGATGTTTCTGAAGATGTTGAAATGTATGTGAAGCTGCCAAAGCGCTTTTATATCGATACTCCGGTTGGAAGATATAATCCAGATTGGGCTGTGATTTTCCAGGACGGTGATGAGGACAATATCTACTTTATTACAGAGACGAAAGGTGAAGGCAATGAAAAAGTCGCGCTTTCGGGAGTTTCCAGTCATACCGGCGATATAGAAAAAATGAAGATCGCATGCGCAGAGAAACATTTTAAGGAAATTAGCTCAAATAAGGTTAAATATCACGCAGTGAAGAATTTGATGGAGTTGATTGATCTTCGAAATTCTTAGGTAAAAATAAATCGCTCGAAATTTCGGGCGGTTTTTTGTATAATAGAGATATGATTCTCGGGATTGATGAAGTCGGGCGGGGTGCTTGGGCGGGGCCGTTGGTGGTTGGTGCGTGTGTTTTGAATGGCGCGAAAATCGACGGTTTAACAGATAGTAAAGCGCTTTCGAAAAAGCGTCGTGAAGAACTGGCTGCGGAAATTTTGGCGAGTGAAGCGATTGTTGGTTTGGGGTGGGTTTCGAATTCGGAACTCGACGAAATCGGGCTTGGCGAGGCTTTGCGGTTGGCGACTCGGCGCGCGGTTGAAAAAGTTCAGGCGAAATGTCGTGTTAAAAATGTAAAATTCACCGAAATTATCATCGACGGCACGATAAATTTTCTCGAAAAAACTCCTCTCGAAAAATATGTTTCCACTTTGAAAAAAGCCGATTTGCTGATTTCGAGCGTTTCGGCTGCTGCGATTGTCGCCAAGGTTTCGCGCGACAAATTTATGGCGGATTTGGGCGAAAAAGATGAATTTTCGGCGTATAATTTTGCTGGAAATTCCGGCTATGGCACGGCGAAGCATCGCGCGGCACTGAGCGAATTTGGCGCGAGCGAGGTTCATCGCAAGAGCTTCAAGCCGATTGCGGAGATTTTGGCGGTTTCTGGCGATAATTTTGAAAATGTTCAGCAAAAAACAACCAAGCAAATTGGCGATTTTGCCGAAGAAAAAGTCGCAGATTTTTTGCGGTCAGAAAACCACGAAATTCTCGCGCGGAATTGGCGAACGCGTTGGTGTGAGATTGACATTGTTTCTGAAAAAGGCGAAAAATATTATTTTACAGAGGTGAAATTCCGAAAAACTGCTGATTTTGGTGGCGGTGAAGCAGCGATTTCGAAAAAGAAAATCGAACAAATGAAGTTTGCAGCGGAATTTTTCGCACACAAAAATAATCTTGAAGATGTCGAAATGCAACTGCTTGGTGCGATTGTTGAGGGTGAGGATTTTGAGATTAGGGATGTCTTTAAGATTGACTATTGATATTCTATGAAATTTAGATATAATCATAAGTAAGATGTTTAAATTTACTATAATTGGGATTTTGGCGACTATCTTTTTTGTTGCTTATTTAATTACGGAAAGTATTAGAAGAAAACAGGAAGGTTTTCGGTATGTTCCATTGATTAAAAGAATTAGATTTTGGAGATTGTTTGAGCTGATCGTGTTGGCTTCGCTTGTGCTTTTTGTTTTGTCGCTATTTTCTGGTGGTTTAGTTATTCTTTTTGTTTTTACTGCTTTAGGGCTTGTTTTTACAGAGATATCGCCTTTTGTGGTAATACTACTCCTTGTTATTGCAGACTTTTCGATTTTTATTATCGAAGGCTTAATTCGAAAAGACCTTCCAGACGCTAAAACTGGCGTTAGGGTGTTTTTTGATCCCGAAGAGAGGCGGAAAATCGGGCGGAATTAGCACCCCGCCAAAACATTTTTCATTGCGTCTTTTTCGGCGGAAGTCACCCAGAGAGAGTATTTTTTCTTCACGCGGATTTGGCGACTGACGTATTCGCAGCGGAAATTTTTGTTCGGCGGAAGCCAGCTGGCGGCGTCGCTGTCACCTTTTTGCTGGTTCGCGTTGCCTTCGCTGGCGAGCAAATTAAGTGGATCGTTGGCGAGTTCGATGCGCTGTTCGAACGATAAATTCTGCGCGCCTTTTTGCCAGGCGTCGGAAAGCGCGACCACGTGATCGATCTGGACGGCGGATGAATTTTTGGCGTGCGAAAATTGAATTTCTTGGCCGGTGTAAGGATCTCTCAAAATTCCAGTCAAAATCTGGCATTTTTTGTTTTCGGTGGTTTCGCGCAGATCTCGCTTCAAAATTCGATTTCGCGTGTCGCAACCGCTGGAATCCTTCGCCCAGCCGTCGCCAAATTGCTTTCGCGAATAGCCAGTTTTCGGCGCGCGACCTTTCACTTCTAAACTTTCCAAATCTTGCGAAATTTGCTGGAAATTTTCGGAAATTTGCGCTTCGTTTTTTGGATTTTGCCAGAAATTTTGGTTCGAAAAAATCGTCAAAATCGCCAAAATTCCCGCCACGAAAAGTGAAGCGAGTCGGCGATTTCGGAATTTTTTGCTCGAAGTTTTCATTAAAACAATTATATCAAAAAGTACAAGTTTTTTGAAGTTTTGCGCAAAAAATGTTATAATGGAAATGATGAAAAAGTTGAATTTTGCGAAGATTTTAGGATGGATTTTTCTGCTGATTTTGGTTGGTAGTTCGATTTTTGTTGGTGCGAATTTTAGGCAAATCCAAGATTATTTTAAGGCGAAAAACTTCAAGCCGAGCGCGGAAATTCTGCAAATTGTCGAAAAAATCAAACCAACCGAGAGCGGAAAGCAGATTTTTTATGCGACGAATCCGCAGCTTTTGCTGGCGGAGAATTTTAATCAAAATTGCGGAAATTATTTCGAGCAAACTACTGTTTTGGGCTGTTATCGCGACGATTCGATTTTTGTTTTTAGCGTCGAAAATGAGGATTTAAACGGCGTCGAAGAAGTCACTGCGGCGCACGAATTGCTTCATGCGGTTTGGGCGAGAATGTCCGAGAGCGAGCGCAAAGATATCGGCGCGAAGCTTCAAGCTGAATACGAAAGGGTCAAAACTAGCGAGCTCGAAGATCTGATGGCGAGCTATGCCAAAACTGAGCCCGGCCAAGAAACCAACGAACTCCATTCGATTTTGGGCACAGAAATCGCCGATCTTTCGGGCGATTTGGAGCAATATTATGCGAAAATTTTCGAAAATCGTCAAGAAATTGTCGAGATGAATAAAAAATATCGCTCAAAATTCAAAGAGTTGGAGCAAAATGCTGAAAATCTAAGCCAAGAAATCAAAAAACTTGAAGCTGAAATTTCAGCCGAAAAAGATGATTATTCCGCGAAAACTGATCTGTTAAATGCCGATATTGAAACTTTTAATGCTAACGCGAAAAATGGTTTTTATTCGAGCGAGGCGGTTTTTCAGCGCGACCGACAAAGTTTGCTTGCTCGGGTGAATTTTTTAGCCGAATATCGCGCGCAGATCAATTCGAAAATCGAAAATTACGAATCGAAAATCGCCGAACTCAAGCAAATTTCAACGAAAATTCAACGGCTTTACAATAGTATAAACTCAAAAATCGAAAAAGTCGAACAGGCAACTTCGCTTTAATTTTTTGGCGAAATGTGCTAAAATTTAGAAGTGGCGAAGTTAAAAACGAAATTTGTGTGCCAAAATTGCGGCGCGTCTTATCCAAAATGGACCGGCAAATGTGACAACTGCGGTCAATGGAATTCTTTGGTTGAAGAATTCGAAGAAGTGACAGCTAAAAATGTCGTGGCGAAAAGTGTTGGCAAAGGCAAAAAATTGGCAACTCAAAACCTGAACGAAATTATTTCTGAAAAAAGGCAGCCGCGAATTTCGAGCGGAATTGCTGATTTAGACACGGTTTTGGGCGGTGGAATTTTGCCGGCGGGTGTGATGCTGATCGCTGGTCAGCCGGGAATCGGAAAATCGACGCTTTTGATGCAAATTTCGGGATTTATTGCTGGGCAAAAAAATGTGCTGTATGTTTCGGGCGAAGAATCCGCCGAGCAAGTGGCGATGCGTGCGCAAAGGTTGAATTCTGCTGGCGCGCCGAATCTAAAATTCGCGGCTTCGACTTCGGCTGATGACATCGCTTCGACGATCGACGGCGGTGATTTCGACTTGGTGATCATCGACTCGATTCAAACCTTGGCGATGGCTGAAATTTCGAGCGCGGCGGGTAGCGTTTCGCAGATTACGAATTCGTCGAATTTAATCATTCAAGCGGCCAAAAAATCTGGCACGGCGGTGATTTTGGTTGGTCATATCACCAAGGAAGGCTCGATCGCTGGGCCGAAAACGCTCGAACATATGGTTGATGTTGTGCTGAATTTTGAGGGCGATCGCTACGGTGGTTTCAAAGTGGTGCGCGCGGTGAAAAATCGCTACGGCTCAACTTCCGAGGCTGCGATTTTCGAAATGGGCGAAAAAGGGCTTCAAATTGTCGAAAATCCTTCGGCGGCGCTTCTTGCTGAACGGCAAAACACCGATGGTTCGATAATTTTGGCGACGCTTGAAGGCACGCGACCGATTTTGGTAGAAATTCAGGCGCTTGTTTCGACTTCGAATTTTGGTTATCCGAAACGCGCGGCAAGCGGATTTGATTTGAATCGTTTAAATCTGTTAGTTGCGGTAATTCAGCAACGAACCAAACTCGATTTAAGCGACAAAGATATTTTTGTGAATGTGGTTGGCGGTTTAAAAATCAACGACCAAGCGGCCGATTTGGCGGTGGCGATGGCGATTGCTTCGGCGGCTGCTTCGCGAAAACTCTCCGATGGCGTGGTGGTTTTTGGCGAAATTGGTCTTGGTGGCGAAATCCGCACAGCGCAACAAGCAGAAAGGCGAATTTCTGAAGCGAAAAAACTCGGTTTCAATGAAATTATTGCGCCACCAAACTCTTCGAAAAGCAAATTTGTCCGCCCAGTAAAAAATCTTCGCGACGCTTTGATAAAATATTTACAATAAAATTCGAAAGGTAAAAATGAGATTGATAGTTGTTTTTATTGCGATAACTATAATGATTTTTATTTTTGTAGATTTAGGGAAATCTAAAAAAGGAGAAAAATGACAGAAATTATGATTTTTATCACAATGATGTTTGTGATTTTGATGTTTCTTGATTCAAAAACTGATGGCGAAAAAATTCCGTTTATTTCGAAAAGTAAAAAACAAGTTTTGGTCGATACTTCAATTTTGATCGACGGGCGATTTTTGGCGGTGGCGAAAACCGGCTTTATCAATTTTGATATTTTGATTCCGCGAAGTGTGGTTGGCGAACTTCAAATTTTGGCGGACGGCGGTGATGATGAAAAGCGAACTCGCGCGCGTTACGGACTTGATATAATTTCGGCGCTTCAGAGCGAAAAAGGCTTGAATGTGTTGATTTTGGCGGACGGAAATTCGGCGAAAGAAGGCGTCGATAATCGACTTTTGAACTTGGCGAAAAAAATGAACGCGGCGATTTTGACGGCTGATTACAACTTGAATAAGGTTGCAAAAGTCGAAGGAATCGAAGTTTTGAACATCAACGAGCTGGTTCAATCTGTTCGGGCTGATTTTTTGCCGGGCGAAAAATTGATGCTCGAAATCACCGGTCGCGGAAACGAAAAAAAGCAGGGCGTTGGTCATCTTCCTGACGGCACGATGGTGGTTGTCGAGAATGCCGAGAGTTTTGTAGGCACGACTTGCGAGGTTGAATTTATTCGCTCGCTTCAAACTGCGGCTGGCAAAATGATGTTTGCACGCCCAGTTGTGGTGAAAAATCAAAAAGCCGAAAACGCCAAAAGCAAAGGTCGCGCGCCAGTTTTGACGGCTTCTTCTTCGAAAAACGAGGCAAAAAAGCCAGCTGAAAATTCGAAAAAATCTACGCAAAAACCAGCGAAAAATTCTTCAAAAAATCAAAAAAACTCGCCAAAAAACCAACCAAAATCACCAAAACGCCGCCGCACGCAAAAATCAGCGGAAGCGAGCTTGGTGGAGTTGGCGAATCGGGAGTGAGACTTATTGAAAAACCGCCACTTTTTTGCTAAAATTAAATAAAGAAGAAAGGAAATTATGGCAGATTTTAATAAAATTTTGAATGCGGGTGATTACAAAAACGGAATTATTAATGTTGTGGTCGAGATTCCAACGGGTTCGACTCATAAAATCGAATGGAATCGTGAACTTGCGGTGATGCAACTTGATCGCGTTGAGCCAAAAGCGTTTGCAAAACCTACAAATTATGGTTTTATTCCACAAACTTTGGATGAAGACGGCGACGAACTTGATGTTTTGCTCATCACTAATGATCCGTTGACAACTGGTGTTTTCTTGGAAGCTCGAATTTTGGGCGTTATGAAATTTGTTGATGACGGCGAAGTTGATGACAAAATCATCGCGGTTCCTGCTGATGATCGTGACACTGGCAATGCTTACAAAACTTTGGCTGACTTGCCAGAACAGCTTATCAAACAGATTGAATTCCACTTTAATCACTACAAAGATTTGAAAAAAGCTGGTACAACCAAGGTTGAAAAATTCGCAGGTGTCGAAGAAGCGATTGAAGTTATCGAAGAATCTATCGCGCGCTGGAACGAAAAATAATCTCAAAAAACAAGACTGAGCCGAAAATTTGGCTCAGTTTTTATTTTGTAAAATTTGAAAATAAAAGCATCCATTCAAGGATGCCTTTAAGCTATTTGAGCGCCTTTTAATTCTCGAGATTTTTCGAGAATTTTTTGAATGATCTTGATTTGAGCGGAGATTCGCGAACGATCTTCGCCTTCTTTTTCTTTGCCAAATTCAAAAATCACAGCGTTTTCAATTCCTCGCCACCAAACACCTTCGCTAAACTCGTGTTTGGTTGAATCTTTGAAAATAACAAAAATATCAAAATCGTCTTTCTTGGTTTCAGCATAAAAATCCTTAACATCAAAACTTTCACGATATGGTTGAATATAGCGCGAGTCATCCGCAAAAAGCTTGATGATTTCGGTCATTTCTTCCGGCTTTTTCTCGCGAATTAGGCAAACTTTTAAGCTCTTCATTTCGAAAAGTTCATCCAGAGAAAGCGACTTCGTTAGAGTTTCTGTTTTATTCTTTGTTGAACTCTTCGGTTTTGTTGCTTTATATGGAGTTTGGCGCGGAGTACGCCAGCCTCGTAACCGGATTTCTTGAGTTCTGAAACTTTGCAAAACTTGATGTGAGCGTAGCACAAAAGTTCTTGGGCTATCTGGCGTAAAGCGGTTCGAATTGTTCAGAACGGTTTTCGAAACATTTCTACTGGGCTTATCTGGCTTTTTGGTCTTTTTGTCGCTCTTGTTTTTCACTGGCTTTATTAAGTTTTGCATACTTGAAACCAGAGATATGAATCCGTCGATGATGGAGTCTTTATCTTCAAGCTCTTTTTTCAGGGAGAGATTTTCTTCTTTTAGTTTGTCGATTATCGCGTCAGAAGAATCGGTCACTTGTGGTGTTGCAATGCTTGCATCTCGCAATCTACATTTGAGATCCTCGATTTCACTTCGAAGAGCATCAACTTCATTTCGAAGGTTGTCATTTTCATCTTGAAGTTTTCGATTTTCTTCTTCGGATTTTTCGAACTTTTTCGAAATGTTTTGCAAGCGTTGATTTTCGCCGTTAATTCGATTTTTGTCAAATTTCAATTTTGAAATCAATTCTTCTTGAAAAGTAATTTTTTCGAGAAGCCTTGCGTTTTCTTCTTGATTGAAATTTTCGATGAGAGAAATTTCTTCTTCCTCGATCTCGAAATTAGATACTCTGCTTTCGAGAAATTCTTGTTTGAGAACATCAAGAGTGACACTGACGAACGGCGAACCGGAAATTTGAACTTTTTGCGGATTTTTTTCGACATATTCGAAAATTTTCAGCGCAAGTTTGGGCGAAAAATCACCTTCATCTTCGGCTCGAGCTTGAAATTCTTCCTTATAACCTTTGAAGAATTTTTTCGCTTTCGAGTTTTCACTTATCAATTGAAGAAATTTTACTGCGAGATTTTTCGATGGTCTGAGAGCGTTTTCTATCATCCATTGCGCAAATTCTTCACTGGTGAAGTCGGCTGTTGTATCTTTTCGCGCCTTTTTTAGCGCGTGTTTTCGATTTTTGGACATCTTTAGTCCTCCTTTTAAGAATTTCGAAGATCGATATCAAATAGCTTATTTTTGAATGTTCGATCTTGCGATTGAATAATATTTTAACATATTTGTTACAATAAGTCAATTTTTCGAAAGGGTTTATTTTTTCGAAAATTCGTGTATAATTTATATATGGAAAAAGGCGAACTCTTAAAGCTGGCGAATCAATTTTATACCGAGCAAGAAGTTGAACGGCTTGCTTTTGCTGTTGATTTTGCCACAGAAAAACACGAAGGTCAGTTTCGAAAATCTGGCGAAAAATACATCACGCACCCGTTGAAAGTTGCGGGAATTTTGATTGATTGGGGAATGGATATTGATTCGGTGATCGCTGGCGTTCTTCACGATGTGATCGAGGACACTGAAACTCCGCTCGAAGATCTCGAATCGAATTTTGGTGAAGAAATTGCATTTTTGGTTGATGGCGTGACAAAAGTCGGTCGAGCGAGAAGTGGAATGAATAATCTCGAAACCTATCTTCCGCAGACAAAAGACAATCTTTCGAAGCTTTTGATTGCCGTTGGTCAAGATGTTCGCGTGATTATCATCAAGCTCGCCGACAGACTTCACAATGTTCAAACTCTTCAACATATGTCGCCAGAAAAACAGAAAAAAATCGCGCGCGAAAGCTTGGATGTTTTTGCGAAAATTGCCGACAGGCTCGGAATGGGGCGTGTTCGAATGACAATCGAAGAAACGGCTTTTTCGTATTTGAATCCAAAAGAATATCGCCGACTCGAAAATGAACTTCGAAAAAGGCTCGGAAAAAGCACGCGAAAGCTCGGGCGGGTTCGCGAAGAAGTGGAAAATGAGCTTCGAAAAGCCGGAATCGAGTTCGAGATTTCTGGTCGAGTGAAAAGTGTTTATTCGCTTTATCGAAAATTGAAGAAAACCGATGGCGACATCGATCGCGTTTATGATTTGATGGCGCTTCGAATTATTGTAAAAAATAAAGAAGATTGCTATCGCGCGCTTGGAATTCTTCATTCGATTTACAAACCGATGATTGAACGAATTAAGGATTACATTTCGATGCCAAAACCAAATGGTTATCGTTCGCTTCATACTACTGTTATTACGCCTTCGAAATTGATTGCGGAGTTTCAGATTCGAACAGAAGAAATGCACGAATTTGCTGAGCGCGGTTTGGCGGCGAGTTTTCATTATCACGAGAAGAAATCGAGCAAGGATTATGTGAGTGGAGCAACTTCGAAAATGCGCGTGAATGGACATCGGCAAGAAATTAAAGGAAACGGCGGACTTTCGAACGAACTTCAATGGATCGTTCAGCTTCAAGATGTTGCGCAAAGGCTTCGTGATGGCGAAGAGATTGATCCAGATCAGCTTCAGATTGATATTTTTGGCGATAGGATTTTTGTTTATTCGCCGAAAGGTGATATTTATAATTTGCCAGAAGGCGCGCTGCCGCTTGATTTTGCGTATATGGTTCACAGCGACATCGGTAAACACGCTTATGCTTTTCGGGTGAATGAAAAAATCCACGCTTTTGATAAACCGCTTCGAGAAGGTGATGTTGTTGAGGTGATGACGCGAAAAGGCTCGCAGCCGAAAGCCGATTGGCTCGATTTAGTGAAAACTTCGCACGCGCGAATGAAGCTTCGAAGCCAGCTGAAACGACAAGGTTCGATTGAGCCGATTAAGAATTCTTCCGCCGTTCAAGCGAGAAAACGCGCGGAGAAGATTCGAAAATAAAATCACCTTTTGCGGGTGATTTTATTGGGCGCGATTTATTTAATTTGCTCCTGAAGTCTTTCGATTTTAAGACCTTGGTCTTTTACATCTCGAAGCATATACCGGTAGCTGCTTTTCTGCCCTCGGTAAAAATTAAACAAGAAAATAGTGATAAATGGAAGCCAAATAAATGCGATAATTATAAGACTAAAAATAGTAATATCTTTTTTGTCAACTTCTTCATTTGAATACCTCTATAGATTTAAAATAAATAAAAAAGTGGTTGGCTTATTGCGATTACTCCTTAGTGTAATTTTCCCGAAGATAGTACTTTACTGGTTTTTATGGTACGCTACTATTTAGAAATCTCCTGTAACCGTTTTTCGATTCTGTCAATTTCCTGGCAGTCTTTTTCAAGTTCTTCCCATTCTTTAACGTTTGGGTTTTTTCGTCGAAGTTCGCATTGCGATATGTGAGATTCTCGTTCTACGGACAAGCAGTTTGCGCTATTATTTTTATCAACACCCTCAACTTCATCTCGCAGACATTGAATCATGTTGATGAGATTAGAGTGTCTTTGCGCTTCGGCTGTTGTTTGTTTAATGATTCCATCTTTAAACGGAAAAAAGAAAAACCATAAAGCAAAAACTATAAAAATAAAGTTTATCACGGTTAATGTTTTAAAAAATAATTCCCATGGTAGTGTTGCTTTTTTGGATTTATTTTTTTGGGTCATATTCCTCCTTTGCATGATAAAAGAGCAGTTTTTAACCTTGCTCAGGGTTTTTGAGGAGGGGTGGTTAATTCTTGAAGTATGTTTTCAATCCCCAAGGGACCGCGTAAGCTACATTTAAGTCTACCCAGCCTTGGTTGCTGGTATAGCCATGACCTTTCGCATTGATGGCCCAATTTTGAGGCGTGCCACCTATACCAACATCGGGCTTCCAATCTTTCCCCTGTGTATCGTAGCTCCATTTCCACTTGTTGCCGTCTACTTTTCTGTGGTTTGCCTATCCGCTGGTGCCACCTTTAATATGAATCCATACACCGACCACATGCCCACTGTCGTAGTTGTTATAAATATACCCTTCCGCTGCGTGAGCTGTTTGGGTCGTTGCGATAGACCCCAGACCTAAAGCTGCGACTAACGCTGCCCCTGCGACAAATTTATTAAAGTTTCATAATGAAACCCTCCTATAGTAAAGAGCTATTGATTTTATAAAAATCAACGCAATTACATTTTAGCATAAGTTTCTTTGAAAAACAATAGCGTTTTTACTGGATTTTTTATCAAGCTTATGTTAAAATAGAAGCAGAAATTTTATAAAATAGAAAAAGGAGACGAAATGTCTAAAAAAATTGCAATTAACGGTTTTGGTCGAATTGGTCGAAATGCTTTCAAGTTGGCTTTTGAGCGAAGCGATATCGAGATTGCGGCGATCAACGACTTGACTGACACAAAAACTTTGGCTTATCTGTTGAAGCACGACTCGACTTATGGAAATTATCATCGAGAAGTTTCTTTTAACGAAAATTCGATTATTGTTGATGGAAAAGAAATTCGTGTTTTTGCCGAAAAAGATCCTGCGAATTTGCCTTGGAATCAGCTCGAAATCGATGTTGTTCTCGAAGCGACAGGTTTGTTTACTGATCCAGCAAAAGCTCGCGCGCACATCAACGCGGGTGCGAAAAAAGTCGTAATTTCTGCGCCAGCAAAAGGTGAAGATGCGAAATTCATCGTGCTTGGTGTAAATGAGCACGAACTAACTCGTGAAGACGAAATCATCAGCAATGCAAGTTGTACAACAAACTGTATCGCGCCAGTTATGGCTGTTTTGGAGCGCGAATTTGGCATTGAAAAATCAATGATGACTACTGTTCACTCATATACTGCCAGCCAGCGACTTTTGGATGCGCCAGCAAAAGATTTGCGTGAAGCTCGAAGCGCTGCCGAAAACATCGTGCCAACAACCACTGGTGCGGCGATCGCTACAGCGAAAGTTATTCCTGCGCTTGATGGAAAATTCGACGGTTTGAGTGTTCGTGTTCCAACTCCGACAGTTTCACTTTCGGACATTACAGCAGTTCTTCGACGAAATGTTTCGAAAGAAGAAATCAACGAAGTTTTCAAGCGTGCCGCTGCCGAGCCTTTTTATCAAGGAATTTTGGGAATTACCGACGAACCGCTTGTTTCGAGCGATTTTAAGGGAAATTCGCATTCTTGCGTGGTTGATTTGTCTTTGACTAATGTTGTTGGCGGAAATTTGATTAAAGTTGTTGCTTGGTATGATAACGAATGGGGATATTCGAACCGAGTTGTTGAGCTCGTGGCTGATGTCGCTGTAAATATTTAAGGAAGAAAATGAAGATTTTTATCGGAGCAGACCACCGCGGATTTTTCTTGAAAGAAAAAGTTGAGGATTTTTTGCGCGCGAATGGATATGAATTTGAAGATGTCAGCGGCGAAAAATACGACCCGAATGACGATTTTCCAGTTTTTGCACACAGAGCGGTGGCGAAAATTCAAACTTCTGACGATGACGACCCACGAGCGATTTTGCTTTGTGGCGGCGCTCAGGGAATGGGAATGGCTGCGAATCGATTTAAGGGGATTCGCGCGTCCGTTGTCTGGGATTCAGAAGAGGCAAAATGGACGCGAAACGATAATGATTCGAACGTTTTGTGTTTGCCGGCTCGAGTTTTCGAGAATCCAGAAAACGAAGCAGAACTTAAAGATGTGTTAAAAATTTGGCTCGAAACTCCGTTTGCGGCGGCGCCACGGTTTATTCGACGAAATAAAATGATTGACGAGGTATAAAATGGCAGTAGTAGTACCAGCAATTTTGGCTTCAACGCCAGAAGAATACGAAGCGCAAATCGGACGACTTCACGGTTTTGTGGAGCGCGTTCATATTGATGTGACCGACGGAGAATTTGCGCAAAATCTAACAATTCCCGAAACTCAAGTTTGGTGGCCAAAAGAATGGAAAGCAGATGTTCATATGATGGTTGCTCGACCAAGCGAACATCTTTCGACGATTATTCAGATGAATCCAAATATGGTGATTTTTCATGCTGAATGTCAAGAAGATTTAGTTCCGATTTTTAAGAAATTGAAGGCAGAAACATTGATTAAGCCGGCGATCGCGCTTCTTCGTTCGACGGTTCCAGAAACTTGCGCTGACGCGATTCGAGAGGCGGAACACGTTTTGATTTTTAGTGGAAATCTTGGCGAAATGGGCGGCAAAGCCAGCACGATGCAGCTCGAAAAAATTCGATTGGTTAAAGAAATAAATTCGAATGTCGAAATCGGCTGGGACGGCGGCGCAAATCTTTCGAATGTTTTCAATTTGACACAATCTGGTGTTGATGTTGTAAATGTCGGCGGCGCGATCGCGCTTTCGCCAGACCCTGAGCATGTTTATCGAGAAATGGTTAACGAAATCAATCGAAAAGGAGCGATTTAGTGAATTTTGAAATTCCGAAAATCTTGGCGATCGGTGCTGCCACACAAGATGTTTTTTTGAAAAATTCGCGCGTGCTTCGTCCAGCTCACGTTGACGGAACCCACGAACTGATTGAACTTGAAATTGGCGCAAAAATCGATGTTAATAAAATTCATTTTGCGACCGGTGGAGGGGCGACAAATGCCGCAACAACTTTTGCAAGAAACGGGCTGAAAGCGAGCTTTATGGGTGCGATTGGCGATGATTTGGCTGGTCGGCAAATTCTTGAATCGCTTGATGCGGAATTTATCGACACTTCTCGAGTTGAGATTTTGCCGAATTACAACACCGATTATTCGACTGTGATTTTGTCTTCGAGCGGAGAGCGCACGATTTTGACTTATCGCGGAGCAAGCTCGCATATTTTCGCCGATAATTTCAATCTGAAAATGAATGAATTTGACTGGATTTATGTGACGAATTTGGCTGGAAATTTTGATGCGTTGGATCGAATTTTTGCCGAAGCAACCTCGAAAGGCGCTAAAATTATGTGGAATCCTGGCAAAAAAGAGCTCGAAAATCCCGAAAAAGTTCGAAACTTACTCGAAGATGTCGAAGTTTTGCTTGTCAATAAGCAGGAGGCGCAGGCGATTTTTGGCGAATATGAAGGCGAAGAATTGTTGATTCGAGCAAGAAATCTCGTGAAGGTTGCAATTGTAACAGATGGCGAGAACGGTGTTTGGGCAAGCGATGGTGAAACTTTGGTTCGAGCTGGAATGTATGAAGATGTTCCGCGAAAAGACACAACTGGCGCGGGCGACGCATTTGGATCTGGATTTTTGGCGCAGTGGTCGCTCGGCGCTCCGCTCAAACCAGCTTTATTGTTCGCGAGCGCAAATTCCACATCTGTTATTCAGCAAATTGGCGCAAAAGCGGGAATTTTGCGACGCGGTGAAGAATTTCATTCGATGCCAATGTACGAAAAGAGGCTTGATGTATAGTTTGGTCGAAATTATCGGGTTGAATGGTTCGGCGGAAAGGAAATTTCGAAGAGCGATCGAACGATTCGAAAGTAAAATTCCGCACAAAGAATCGATTTCGGCGCGAGAAACTGCCAAGCTTTTCGAAAATTCTCACGAGATTTTGCGCGAACTCGGCCTCGAAAACGGCGATGTTCTGGCGCGCGAGGCGTATTCAGCTCTTCGAAATAAATTTGTCGGCGATTGGGTTTTGGTTGAAAAGGATAATTTTTGGCAAAAATTCGATTCGAGCGTGGTTTTGTGTGAGGACGGTATCGTTTCGGCAAATTTCGAAGATATTTCGAAAGATTTGGCAGAAAATTCAAGTTTCGAAAATCGAAGTCTGGAATTTGTAAGAGAGAAAATTAAAGGAAAAATCGCGGAAGAATATTCGAAAAAACTTTCCGTAAAATTATAGAAAAGGAGAAAAATGAGATATCAAATTTGTGTTTCTGGAGCGGCTTCAGGTGAAAGCGTGGAATTCTCGAAGAAATTAGCTTTTCGTTTGGGTCAAGAAATTGCTCGACAGGGGAAAACTTTAACTACTGGTGCGACGGTTGGCTTGCCGCATTTTGCGGCGATGGGCGCTGTGAGCGTTAAGCGTCGTCGAGGCTTGAGTGTTGGATTTTCGCCAGCGGCAAGTTTTCGCCAGCATGTAAACACTTATAAATTGCCTGTTGCTCCGTTTGATTATATTAATTTTACTGGTATGGATTATGTTGGTCGCGATGCGCACTTGGTGCTTTCGAGCGACGCTGTGATTACTGTTGGTGGTCGAATGGGGTCGCTTCACGAGCTCGCTACTGCACTTGAATCTGGAAAAGTTTGTGGAGTTTTGCTTGGTTCGGGTGGTTTGGCTGATCAAGTTCCAGAACTTTTGAAAAAAGTTTGGGCGCCAGGAATGAAAGATGTTATTTATGACGACAATCCTGAGCGATTGGTTCAAAAAATCTGTCAAAAACTCGACGAAAAATACGAAGGTTTTGTTGCGCCAGTTAACGACGATCATCTTTCGGCTAAACGATCTGGAAATGGCTAAATTTGAAATCGCTCGGCTGTATAGTCGGGCGGTTTTTGATTTTACTTTTAATAAATGCTAAAATTAAATAATGAAGAAGAAAATTCCCGCACGAAATTTAATCAGATTCGAAGATGGTCTGTTGCCTGGTGATATTATTTTGCTTTGGCGAATTAGCCACGGAACTTTTACCAACGAAAGCCATTTTCATAAATATTTTTCGCAAGATTATGGGATCGACGCGCCGGCTCATTTGGCGGAATTGATTTCGAAAGGCTTCGTTAAAACGCAAAATGTCTTCGAAGCGATCGAAGATCACGTTCCTGTTTGGCGACTAAAAGAGATTTTGACCGAAAGGGGTGAAGTTGGGCTTTCGAAATTAAATCGAAATGAAATTTTGGATTTGGTTGAGGTTGTTTTTGATGAAAAAGAGCTCGAAGAATTGATCGCTGTTCGAGGCTATGTTTTAACCGAAAAAGGGGAAGAGGCGTTGCGACAAGGACAGCCTGCCGTAGACAAACATCCAAAGAAGAAGGGCTATTGAAATCTTGGCGAGTTTTTAATATAATAATAGACATAAGCTTAATGAAAGGATTATATGAAAAACAACCGAGGTTTCACTATTATTGAAGTGGTTCTTGTTTTGGCGATTGCTGGATTGATTTTCTTGATGGTATTCTTGGCGTTGCCGGCGCTTCAGCGTTCGCAGAGAGATACGCTTCGAAAACAGCAGGCGAATATGATTCGTGATGTTTATAATCGAAAATATGCAAACAACAAAGGTCAGATTTCGTGGTCTGATTTGAATGGTATAATTTACACTGGTTATGCAAAAGAAGAAGAACTTAAAGATCCGTCGACTGGTGAAGTCTATGAATATTATAAACCTGCAGAGGGTGGCGCTTTATATGGTAGGTTTAACGAAATTCCTATCGGTTCATACGGATATGATACTGGTGGATACTGCGAAGGTAATATTCCTCGTGATATTCCTGGCGTTAACAATTATCGAAATATCGTGATTGTTATACCGCTCGAAGGTGGTGGCGTTGTGTGTGCAAGCAATGATATGCGATAAATTAAGACACTGCTAATTTGTGTTAATTTTCGAATTGTTGTAAAATATAAAAATGAAACCGCGCGAATTTAAGCTGAAATCAAAATACAAGCCAACTGGCGACCAGCCGACAGCCATTGCTCAACTTGTGGCTGGTTTGAAGTCGGGCGAGCGCGAACAAACTTTGCTTGGCGTGACCGGAAGTGGAAAAACCTTCACGATGGCGAATATTATTCAGGCAACGCAAAAACCAACGCTTATTTTGGCGCACAACAAAACTCTCGCCGCGCAACTTTATTCTGAATTTAAGGAGTTTTTCCCTGAAAATGAAGTTCATTATTTCGTGAGTTATTTTGATTATTATCAGCCGGAAGCTTACATCGCCAGCACCGACACTTACATTGAAAAAGATTCGCGCATCAATGAAGAGATCGAAAAACTCCGCCACGCCGCGACCGAAGCTCTTTTGACGCGGCGCGACACGATTATTATTTCGAGTGTGAGTTGTATTTATGGTATCGGTTCGCCGGCGAGCTATCAGGAAATGTCGCTCCATTTGAAGGTTGGCGATCGTTATAAGCAAGAAAAATTCTTGCGTCATTTGAAAGATATTCAATACGATCGAAATGATGTTGATTTTGCGCGCGGAACTTTTCGCGTGCGTGGCGACACGGTTGATATTTTGACGGCGAGCTCGGATTTGGCGATTCGTGTGGAATTTTTTGGCGATGTGATTGATCGCTTGACCATCGTTAATCCTTTGACCGGAGAAATTCTCGAACGGCCGAGTTTTTATGATATTTTTCCAAATTCGCATTACGCAACGCCACGCGAAATCATCGAACGAGCAATTCCAAAGATCGAAAAAGAATTCGAAGCGCGCTACAATTATTTCGAAAAAAATAAAAAATATCTCGAAGCGCAAAGGTTGGCGCAACGCACAAAATACGATCTCGAAATGCTCCGCGAAACTGGCTTTGTGAAAGGAATCGAAAATTACACGCGCTACTTGACCGAGCGTTCTGCTGGCGAGCAACCAGCCACGCTTTTGGACTATTTTCCAGATGATTTTTTACTTTTGGTTGATGAATCGCATATGACTTTGCCGCAAGTTCGTGGAATGTTTAATGGTGATCGTGCGCGAAAAACGGTTTTGGTGGATAATGGTTTTCGCTTGCCGAGCGCGCTTGACAACCGACCTTTGACTTTTGAAGAATTTTATGCGCATATCAATCAGGCAATTTATGTTTCGGCGACGCCGGGCGATTTTGAGTTGGAACATTCACCGAAGCCAGCTCAGCAAGTTATTCGTCCGACAGGTTTGCTTGATCCAGAGGTGGAAGTGCGACCGATCGAAGGTCAAGTTGACGATTTGATGGAAGAAATTCGCCATCGCGTGAAGTTGGGTGAGCGTGTTTTGGTGACGACTTTGACCAAGCGAATGGCGGAAGATTTGAGTGGATTTTTGGAAGAAAATGGCGTCAAAACGGCGTATATTCACAGCGAAATTGACACTTTGGAGCGCGGAGATATTTTGCGCGATCTTCGAAACGGAACTTTCGATGTTTTGGTTGGAATCAACCTTTTGCGCGAAGGTTTGGACTTGCCTGAAGTTTCGTTGGTGGCGATTATGGATGCCGACAAAGAAGGATTTTTGCGTTCGGAAAGCGCGCTGATTCAAACGATTGGTCGCGCCGCTCGCCACGAAAAAGGCAAAGTAATAATGTATGCCGACAAGATTACACGCTCGATGCATGTGGCTTTGGATGAAACGAATCGCCGCCGAGAAATTCAGCAAAAATACAATCAAGAAAATGGAATCACGCCAAAAAGCGTTGCGAGCGAAATCAAGGAAGGTTTGCGCGCGATTTTGCCGGCAAAAGACAAAAAACCGAAGTTGGATTTGAAGAAAATTCCGCGTGACGAATGGCAAAATGTGATCGCCGACCTGACCGCACAAATGAAAGCGGCTTCGGCGAGTTTGGAGTTTGAGCTGGCGGCGGATTTGCGTGACCAGATTGCGGAAATTCGAAAAAAGTTGACGAGATAATTCTTGTTGAATTTGTAAAATACTTATGGTATAATGAAAATAACTCGCTCAAACAGGTAGTACTTTTAGGAGGATTTTATTGTGAAAAATAAAATTTTGAAATTAATTTTTGGCACAGCTATTGCTTTCGGTCTTATAGGGGTAACTTCTGTTGTTGCAAAAGCAGATACTCGATAGGTTACATTTCATATAGGCAATGAAGTTGTCGGGTCTGACAATATTATTGTATCTTCTAACTTTAGTGTTGTGCCTTCTTATGGTCAACAATCGACTGGCTGGCTCGATGGGGCTTCCAGGAGTTTTAGGGTTCAGGGGTGGAGGAGAGCTACTGTTGGAGGAACGGTTTATTATAGGAATTTCTGGGGAGGAGACCTTAAAATAAAAGAATTTTCTCGAACTATAGATATTCCAGATAAAGGTTATTTTATTTATATAAAATAATTGATTTTACATTTATGAATAACTTTTGAGCGAGTTATTTGTAAAGATAGTTTAAAAGGGGAAATATGAAATTTATAAGTAAAAATGATAAAAGAATCTTAATTGGAATATTGCTAGTGATTATATTCGGTTGGTTAATCTACTTATCTATTCAGATTGAGCGCGTTGACAGCAATTTTAATGGCTATATGAAATCTATAACTCGTGAAAATTCTCAAAATTCAGCACAATAAATAGTCTCCTCGAGAGCTTTTTATTTTGAAAAATGTCCAAAATGCCATAATTGAAGAGTTATGAATATCACAAAAGATGAAGTTAAACGCTTGGCGAAACTTTCGAACATTTCTTTGAGTGAAATCCAGAAAGAATTGCGCAATTAAATTGCGGAAATTCGAAAAAAGTTGACAAAATAGGCAAAATCTGTTATTATTCTGGAATAAAACAAAGGAGGTTCCAAAAAATGGGACATAGTACTTTTCAGGAAATTTTTGCGAGGATTAGTCTTTGTGAGCCTTTCGAACGGGATATTCATGATTGGAAATATCTTTTCAAAAATCTAAAACTCGAAATGGACACTTCGAAGAAAGAAGGTTTCGAGATTGATTTCTTTAGTGTTGACGGATATGAATTTTTGGAGGATTTCTTTTATGGAAACTCCAACAATCAGTCGATCAGCCCCGTATTCACTAAGATACTAATTGACATTTTTGGTGAAGAATATGTCTGGGGTGAAGGAGGCTTTTGTTGCTGGCGGAATAAAGAAATTCTCGCGAGCTTCATTAGTCGAAGCGCTGTTGATGATGAAGAGATTGAAACTTTCGAATCCGACCGAGAATTTGTTATGGATTCTTGGTGGAATTTCGTTAAATCGAATGTTCCGAAAATTCCATAATTTTTTGAGCCATTTTTGGCTCTTTTTTCTGTTAAAGAAAAACTCCTCGAAATTTCTTCGAAGAGTTTAAGGTGAAGGTTGCCAGAATTGTTCTGCTCCAATTTTCGGTTGAACATAAAAATAAAATGCAACCAAAATAACAACAATTATCAGCTGAAAGGCTTCGAAAATGAATGTTCGAAACATTTTATATTCGAATCGCCCGCTGATTTTTTGTGGAAAATTTGCAATTTTGGCAAAAGTATTGAATAACATCGAAAATATCGATATGCAAAAGATATTTTCGTCCATCAAGAAAAGCATCGCGACGGGAGCTAAATTCAACAAATAGAGCATAGTTCGCTCCCATTTTGGTCTGTATGAAAACCAAAAAAGGAAAGTTATAAAAAGGTAAGCTGTCATCACAAAGAACGACAAAATCCACAACTCAAACGGTAAATTCATCTTCCAAAACCTCCGAAAAGAACTAAATGTTACACGATTTTACCATTTTTTGAGTGAAATTTCAAGCGTTTTATGGTATAATTGAAGAGTTATGAATATCACAAAAGATGAAGTTAAACACTTGGCGAAACTTTCGAACATTTCTTTGGATGAAAGCGAAGTCGAAAATCTGCGTGGCGATCTTGAAAATATCGTCAATTACATCAAGCAGTTGGATGAACTCGATACCGAAAATGTCGAACCAACTTATTCTGTTTCGGAAAATCAAAACATTTGGCGAGAAGATGAAATCGACAATTACGGCGTAGGAAAGGAAGAGCTTTTGGCTTTGGCTGGCGAAAATATCGAGGCTGGACAGGTGAAAGTTCCGAAAGTTTTGTAGGAGAATTATGACGAATATTTTTGAAATTAGAGAACGGATTTTGCGTGGCGAAACGACTGCGCGAAAAGAAGTAGAAAAATCTATCGAAAAGGCGAAGGCTTCGGCGGATTTTAACGCTTTGACAAGTTTGACTGAAGAACGAGCTTTGAGTCGAGCCGACGAAATCGACGCAAAAATCAAAGCTGGCGAAGAAGTTGGCGAGCTTGCTGGCGTGCCTTTCATTACTAAAGATAACTTTTTGGCGTTCGGTTCGCCGAGTACGGCTTCTTCGAAAATGTTGGCGAATTTCGAAACACCAATTCAGGCGACGGCTGTCGAAAAACTCGAAGCGGCTGGTGCGATTTCGATCGGAAAAGCCAACTTGGACGCTTTTGCGCACGGTGGCTCGACAGAAAATTCAGCTTTTGGCGTGACAAAAAACTCGGTTGATCAAACTCGCGTGGCGGGCGGTTCATCTGGTGGTTCGGCTGTGTCGGCAGCGCTTGACATCGTGCCTTTTACGCTTGGAACTGACACTGGTGGTTCGATTCGTCAGCCAGCAAGTTTTAACGGAGTTTATGGCGTGAAGCCGACTTACGGAACGGTTTCGCGATTTGGCGTGGTGGCGATGGCTTCTTCGACCGACACAATTGGTGTTTTTGCGAAAACTGCCAAAGAATCCGAACTTGTAATGCGAATTATGAGCGGTCTTGATAAAAAAGATATGAACACTTTGCCGGATTTTTGGCAAGAGGTTGAAGCGCCAAAAAAAGCCAAAATCGGCGTAGTTAAAGAATTTATGGGCGAAGGTGTCGACCCAGAAGTTCGAAAAATTACCGAAAATTACATCGAAAAAATGCGAAACGCTGGCCACGAAATCCGCGAGGTTTCTTTGCCGATGAGTAAATACGCGCTGGCGATTTATTACATTGTGATTCCGGCTGAAGTTTCTTCGAATTTGGCGCGCTACGACGGCGTTCGATATGGTTTGCGCTCGCGAGTTGCCAAAACTTTGGACGAAATTTACGGAATGAGTCGCGACGAAGGTTTCGAAAGTGAAAACAAACGCCGAATTATGATCGGATCTTACGTTCTTTCGAGCGGATTTTACGACGCTTATTATTTGAAGGCGCAAAAAGCCCGCACGCTTTTGATTAACGAATTTAACAAACTTTTCGAAGAAGTTGACTTTTTGGTCGGTCCGGTCGCGCCAACGCCAGCTTTCAAAATTGGCGAAAACGCGCACGATCCAATCAAAATGTATATGAGCGACGTGATGAGCGTGCCGGCTTCGATGGCGGGACTTCCGGCGGTTTCTGTTCCGGCTGGAAAAACCGACGCAGGCTTGCCGGTTGGCGTTCAGATTATCGGAAAAATGAAATCCGACGCTTCGATTTTGGCGCTCGCTAACAGCTTGGAGGAAAAATAATGGATTTGGTTTTTTTGGCGATTGCGATTTTAATTTGCGCGGTTTTGTTGTATTTTGCGATAAATCTCACCAAGCCGCACAAAATTCATCTCGATAAAGAAAAATTCCAACACAATTGGCTCAAAATTGAAAATTCCGTCAAAAAAGATGAGCCGGCAACTTGGCATTTGGCGCTAATTAACGCCGACAAATTGGTTGATACAGCCTTGCGCGAACTTCATTTTTCTGGCCAAACGATGGGTGAAAGACTCAAAAGCGCAAAAGACAAACTTTCCAGCCCGAACTCAATCTGGCACGCACACAAACTTCGAAACGTGATCGCGCACGAAGCCGACGCCGAAATCAATTTCGACCAAACTCGGCGCGCGCTGGCCAGTTTTAAACAAGCATTGAAAGATTTAGGAGCGATTTAATGGAAGAAATTTTGAAAAATTATGAAATGATGATCGGTATCGAATGCCACGTTCAGCTAAAAACTAAAACCAAACTTTTCAGCGCCAGCGACAACGATGCGCGCGACAAAGCTCCGAACGAAGCGACTTCGCCGATTGATTTTGGCTTGCCGGGAATGTTGCCGGTTTTGAACAAAGAGGCGGTTCGCTTGGCGATTCGTGCCGGAAAAGCCTTGAACGCGACGATCGCAAATGTTTCGCGATTCGACCGAAAGCATTATTTTTATCCAGATTTGCCAAAGGGTTATCAGACTTCACAGCTTTATCAACCGATTATTGGCGAAGGAAAAATCGAAGCAGTTTTGCCAAATGGTGAAACTTTTGAAGTGCGAATCGAGCACGCTCACTTGGAAGAGGACGCCGGAAAGCTCACTCACAACGGTGATCATTCTTTGGTGGATTTGAACCGAGCTGGAACGCCGTTGATCGAAATCGTTTCGATGCCTGACATTCACTCGGCTGAACAGGCGCGCGCTTACGCCGAAGAACTTCACAAGCGAATGATTTTTGCTGGCGTTTCTGACGGCGATTTGTATCAAGGAAATATGCGTTTTGATGTGAATATTTCGGCGCGAAAATTTGGAGATCCAGAGCTCGGAACTCGAACTGAAATTAAGAATTTGAACAGTTTTCGAAGTGTTGAACGCGCGGCGGCTTATGAATTTGAGCGTCAAGTGAAGCTTCTTGAAAAGGGTGAAAAAGTCAAGCAAGAAACTCGCGGCTGGCTTGATGACGAGCAGAAAACTTTCTCGCAACGAAGCAAGGAAGAGGCGCAAGATTATCGCTATATGCCGGATCCGGATATTCCACCGATTGTTTTGAGTGATGAAGAAATTGCCAAAATTCAGGCGAATTTTCCAAAAATGCCGGATGAATTCCGAAAATATTTCGCGGTTTTCGAGCTCGATAATTCGGTCGTCGAATACGCGCTTGCTGATTATCGTTTGGCGGAACTTCTGCTTGCGACTTGGGGCGAGGGTTGGAATGTTTCGCAGGAAGATCTCGTGAAAGGTTACGAAATCGAAAATTACACGATCGAACAGCACAAAGAAAATATGAAACGCATTTTCAATCTGTTCGCTTCGACGCCAATGGAAGATATTGATCTCCAAAAAGTCCACGACGGCTATGTTGGTCCGCGCCGACTTACATATTTGGCGAAGTTGATTCAGGATGGAAAAATCAGCTCGAACGGCGCGCGCGAAATTTTCCTTTCGCTTTTCGAAGAAGAAAATCTCTCGAAAATGCCAGAAGATATCGCCAAAGAGAAAAATCTGCTTCAAGTTTCGGACGAAGGTGCGATTGCGAAGATCGTCGAAGAGGTTTTGGCGGATCCAGCTTCGGCGAAAGCGGTTGCCGACATTAAGGCTGGCAACGACAAGGCGATTGGCTTTTTGATCGGGCAAATTATGAAAAAATCGCAAGGCAAAGCCAACCCAGCTTTGGCGCAGAAGTTGATTCGCGAAAGGTTGTAGGTGAATTTCGGATCTATGAAAAATGAATTTCGAGCGAAGCTCAACGGGGAAAAATCAGCTTTGGGTTATTTGGTTTTTGAAGATAGCGGAATTTCTTTTCACGAAGATTTTTCGCTATCTTCACCGATAAATCTTCGTTTCGATTCGCGAGAAATTCAGTCGATAAATTTTCGAGATACCTCGAGTGATGTTTATCAGCCAGGTTTTTGGAGGGTTTTCTTTTTGAGAATGCTCGCTTTTGCTCGACCGAAAAATTGGTCAAACAGCTCTTGCGAAATTGAGATTGAAATGATAAACGGTGAATTTGTGTTTTTTGAAATTGAAGGCTTGACTTCTAATGAAATTCGCTCAAGAATTAATCAGATTGTGAGCGGATATTTTTAGAATTTCGAAAAATTCTTTCACAAAACCCTTGACATAAGAATTATTTTGTGGTAAAATACAAATAGATTTGAACAAAATCAAAATAAAATTTAACAAAAAGGAGAAAAATGAGTTCGGCTGCGGAAATTTTAGTCGTAATTCTATCGATTGCGCTGGCGATTTTCATTATTCTGGGGATTATCTGTTTCGTTTTGATAATCCGTGTGACGCGCCAAATCGGTGATGTTGCGGAAAGTATGCGAAATATTTCGACCGGAATCGATGGGATTATCCAAAATGTGGCGCAAATCTCATCGCCAATCATCATTGCGAAATCGATGATGGAAATCTACAAAAAATTTAAAAATAAAGGAGAAAAAAGTGAGTAAAAAAGGTAAATTTGGACTAGGATTGTTGTTGGGTGCGGCTGTTGGCGCGGTTGCTGGAATTTTGACAGCGCCAAAAAGTGGCAAAGAGACCCGCGAAGATTTGAAAGTTAAAGGTAAAGAGTTGGCTGAAGCCGCAAAAGCGAAGGGCGAAGAAATCTCGAAAAATACTGGCGAATTTGTTGAAACCGCCAAAGAAAAAGTCGAAGATTTCACGCACGAAGCGGGTGTAAAAACTGGCGAAGTTGTCGAAAATGCAAAAGTTGAAGCCGGCAAAATTCAAAAACGCGCGCTAAACACAATTGAAGGCGCGAAAAAAGGTTTCGAAAAGAAAGTTTAGTTTTCAAAACCGCAAAAGATTAAACTGTTTGTTGAAAAATCTCCCGTCGTGATTGGCGGGAGATTTGGTTATTTTTTCGTCTCGGAAATTTCGGCTTCTTGGATTTTGTCGGTGTTTTTCGAAGATTTTTGTGAAGTGGATTTTTTGGGTTTTGTGCTGTGATTTTGTTCAGAATAAATTAAAGAAGTAATTGCGAACGCCAAGCAAGCAAAAATCAAAAACCAAAGAACGCTTTTGAATAATAGTGTGAAAATAACTCCGCAAGAAAAGTAAATTATAGCGTTTGAATATTTTTCGAAAAAGTTCATTTTTCTCCTTTATCTCACCAAAACGAAATTATTTTTTCCTTTTTTGATGAGTGAAACTTGCGAAATTTCGAAATTCTCGCTAATTTTTTCGCCATTGATGGAAATCGCATTGCTGGCGATGAGCCGTTTGACTTCGCCTGCGCTTCTGGCTAAATTAGTTTCGGTTAAGGCTGAAATTATATCTGTTCCGACTTTTACGCTTGGGATTTCTTCGGCTAAAATTTCAAGCTCTTCCGTAGAAAGTTCGCTTGCCAAAACACCGCCAAAAAGCACCGAATTAACTTTTTCGATCGACGAAACTCGGTCGGCGCCATGAATCAAAGATGTGACTTCGCGCGCCAAAGTTTTTTGCGCAATTCGAAGATGCGGCGCGGCGGAATGTTCGCGTTCGATCGCCTCGATTTCTTCTTTCGAAAGCATTGTGAAGAGCTTCAAATAATCAATCGCGCCGGCGTCGTCAGAATTTAGCCAAAATTGGTAGAATTTGTAAGGTGAGGTTTTGGTTTCGTCAAGCCAAACTGCGCCACCTTCACTTTTGCCGAATTTTCGGCCGGTTGATTTATTGATGACGAGCGGTGCGGTCATTGCGAAAACTTCGCGACCGTCGGCTTTGCGTGAAAGTTCGACGCCAGAAAGCAAATTTCCCCATTGGTCGCTTCCGCCGATCTGTAAATTCACGCCAAGCTCGCGGCTCAAATGTAGAAAATCGTATCCTTGGAGAAGTGTGTAAGAAAATTCAGCATAACTCAAACCGCCGCCGTTTCTAATTCGAGCTTTGAAAAAATCGCGCGAAGTCAAATCCGCCATATTGAATTTTTTGCCGATGTCGCGCAAAAATGGCAAAAGTTGGAGATCTTTTAGCCAGTCATAATTATTAACTAAAGTGAAATCTTTACCAGCAAAAAGTTTCGAAACTTGCTTCGAAAGCGCTTCGGTGTTTTTCGAGATTTCTTCGAGAGCCAAAAGTTCGCGTTCTTCGGTATCGCGCATGTCGCCGATGATTCCAGTTCCGCCGCCAACCAGCAAAACAACTTCGTGGCCACGCTCCAAAAATCGTCGCACCATCATATAAACCGCCAAATGTCCAACGTGAAGGCTGTCGGCCGAAGGGTCAGTTCCGAGATAGAGCTTAAAATGCGTGTTGTCGATCACGCTTTCATCTGTAAAAGTTGTTTGATTCCAAAATCCACGCCATTTTAGCTCTTCTGATAATTTCATTTTTTCTCCTGATTAATTTATATATAATTTTAACATATTTTTCGCAAAAATGTAAGCGCTGGCGCTTTGAAAATCGTTGAAAATTGCGAAAAGTTCGTGTATAATTGAAAATAGTTATGAATGAATTGCGGAAAAAAATCAGCGAAAAGGTTAAAAACCACAAAGTTTCGCGAACTAATTCTAAATCGAAGAAAACTTCGAATAATTTGAGTTTGTATGCTAATTTGGCGCACAAGAGGCGAACGAAAAAAGACGCCGCGGCGCGAGAAAAAGCGGAATATTTGGCGAGTTTGCCAAAAAATCCTTTTTTGAGGTTTTTTGCGCGACTTCATCCGAAGCGAGTTTTTAAGTATTGGTTCTCGAAAAAAGGTCTTTTTATGGCGCTCAAAATCCTGGGCGTGATGGTTTTGATTGGCGTGATTTCGATCGCTGGACTTTTTGCTTATTTCCAAAAGGATCTGAATCAGATTCGACCGGAAGAATTGGCGAAGCGTGTTCAGACGACGGTTTCGAAATATTACGATCGCAACGGCGAGCTTTTATGGGAAGACAAAGGAACAAGCGATTACAAATTAGTTGTTGACAGTTCCGAGATTTCTGATTGGGCTAAGAAAGCGACTGTTGCTATTGAAGACCGCGATTTTTATAAGCATAAAGGTATTTCGGTTTCTGGTATCTTGCGAGCCGTGGTTAATAACTTCAAAGGTGGAGCGACTCAGGGTGGTTCGACTTTGACTCAGCAGTTGATTAAGCAGGTTTATTTTGCTGATGAATCTGCAGAGCGTGGCTTGGCTGGAATTCCTCGAAAAATTAAAGAAATGATTCTTGCGATTGAAGTTGAGCGAATGTATTCGAAGGACGAGATTATTGCACTTTATCTGAATGAATCGCCATATGGTGGTCGTCGAAACGGAATTCAATCTGGTGCACAGACTTATTTTGGTAAAAATGCCAAAGATTTAACTTTGCCTGAGGCTGCTTTGCTTGCCGCAATTCCTAATAATCCTGCAGTATATAACCCCTACAATACACAATTCAATAAGAGTCTTGTCGAGCGACAGCATAAAGTTTTGAACGATATGGTTGAGATGGGCTATATTTCAAAAGATCAGGCTGAAGAGGTTAAAAAATTTGATATTTTAGCTTCAATTAAACCTGAACAAGATCAATATGCAAACATGAAAGCTCCCCATTTCGTTCAAGAAGTTAAAAAGAAGCTTGAGGAAGAACTTGGTGTGAAAGTGGTTCGTGCTGGCGGATTGACTGTTAAGACAACGCTTGATTTGCGAGCGCAAAACGCAGCTGAAGCGTCGGTAGCTACTGGCGCAACAACTCTTTATACTTCTGGTGCGGATAACATTGCATTGACTTCTGTTGATGTTGCTACTGGACAGGTTATTGCACAGGTCGGTTCGGTTGATTATAACAAAGCTGGTTATGGTCAAACTAATGCAGCGACATCTGCTCTTGATCCGGGTTCAAGTATTAAGCCGATTTTGGACTACGCACCGCTTTTCGCTAAGACGGATGTAGTTTACACTCCAGGAACGGTTTTGCGTGATGAAAATATCGATAGCTTATACTGTGGCGGAAACTCTCGATCTTGCCAACTTCGAAATGCGACGCGCGCTTTTTATGGTAATGTTCCGATTCGATTTAGTCTTGGCAACTCGCTTAATATTCCTGCTGTGAAAGCCCTTTCTATAGTTGGGGTAAATGAAGGTTTGAAAACTGCGCATTCTCTCGGCGATTTGTCGTACTGTTCAAATAACGAAAATGCTGGTCTTTCTGCTGCGATTGGCGGTGGCTGTTCCGTTCGACAAGACGAGCATACAAATGCTTACGCTTCATTGGCGCGAGGCGGAGTTTATAAGCCGCTTTCGTATGTTATTAAGGTTGAAAATTCATCTGGTGAAGTCTTGAAAGAATGGAAAGATTCTTCAACGCGAGCACTTGACGAACAGGCTGCTTATATGGTTACGGATATTTTGGCTGATGCTTCTGCTCGAACAGCAGTTTTCGGAGCTCAAGCTCGAAGTTTTGGCTTCGTAGTACCCAATGTGTGGACAGCCTCAAAAACCGGAACTACAGACGATAATCGCGGAAATGCGAAAGATTCTTGGATGATGAGCTATTCGCCGGTTGTTGCAACAGGAGTTTGGAGCGGAAATCACGATGGCTCCGCGTTAAGTTCAGGAAGTAACACTACTGTTCGAAGAGTTATGAACGATTATATGTTGTCAGTTCATCAGAATGTTTATGGCGCTGATGGAAAATGGAAAGTTGGAGATAAAGTTGCCCGACCCTCAGGAATTAAAAGCTGTAATATTGGCGGAAAGACTGATATCTGTCCGTCTTGGTGGGATAACAAGAAGAGTAATTCATCAAGCGAAGAGATAGAATTTGATTCAATTTCAAAGAAAAAAGCCACTCAGTGTACTCCAGAATCGACCCGAATTAAGTTGGCGGTCTACAAAACAACAGATCCAGTAACGAAGAAAGTTGAAACTGTCGCCCCAGATGGCTACGATGCTTCAAGCGAAGATAATGTTCATAGTTGTAGCGACGCTAAACCGGCAATAAATAATGTGTCGTATAGCAACCACAGTGGAAATAATTATCGAATTACGGTTTCCGTTGCGAGAGGAAAATTTGCACTTAAATCTGTTTCGGTGAAGGTTGATGGTGTTGAGGTAAGCTCCGCAATACCTTCAGATGGAGAAGTGTCCGTAGATTATTCGTTTAATCAAAGTGGTCAAACAGTTTCAGTAGAAGTTGTTGATGAAGGAGGATATCAAACCTCTAAAACTTACCAAGGTCCAACTATTTCAGGAAACTAAACTAAAACGAGACCGTCAAGGTCTCGTTTATTTTTTATCGTGTTCGAGAATTCATTGCGTTAATGACTGCCTGAACGAATTCACCAACTCCACCGGGAATATTCACGAATAGGTTCAAGAACCAGATTAGTGCGAAGATGAGTACAGTTGCCCCAATTACGCTACCGAGTCCGAAAGCTATTCCTCGAAAGAAATTCACTTTGTAGATTTCCCACCTGTTTGGGTATAAATCATAGAAAAGCTCCTCGATGATGCCGATTTGTCCACCGCGAGCGTTATCGTCGGCGAGTTTTTTGAGGAATTTAGGTTTTTTTGCTTGCTTTTTCATTAAGCATATTTTAACACTTTTTTCGCAAAAACACAAGCTTTTTGATTTTTAGATCGAAAAGTGGTAAAATAAGATAAGAAAAGGAAAATAATGAACGAGGCAAGAAAAAATCTTTCAAAATCGGCATTCGAGAATTTGCAAAAATGGCTGAGCGAATCGAAATTTTTGGAATTTCGAGAAGAGATTTTCGAAATGATCGACAATCGGAATTGGCAAGAATTGGAAGACGCGTTTTTTAAGGTGTTGGAATTTGGTACGGCTGGTCGGCGCGGAAAGGTTGGTACTGGATCGAATCGTATAAATGAAATTACGATCGGCGAAAGCGTTCAAGCTTTAGCTGAATATTTGAAGTCGGAATTTAGCGAAGAAAAATTAAGCGTAGCGATTGCGTGGGATGTTCGAAATTCGAGCGAAAAATTGGCGCGATTTTCGGCGGAAGTTTTGGCAAAAAATGACATAAAAGTGTATTTTTTTGATGGATTTCGTTCGACGCCAGAATTGTCGTTTGCAGTGCGAGAACTCGGCGCGAATGCTGGAATTGTGATTTCCGCCAGCCACAATCCACCAGAGGATAACGGAATTAAGATTTATTGGAATGATGGCGCGCAAATTTCCAGCCCGCACGACAAAAATTTGATGAAAATCGCGCAAAATGTTTCGAAAATCGAAAGAGTAGATTTCGAAATCGCTTTGAAATCTGGTAAAATCGAAATTATCGGTGCGGATTTGGACGAAAAATACCTCCTTGCGAATGCTGAAAATTCCGTTTCGAGCGCGCGCGACATCAAGATTGTTTTTTCGCCGATTCACGGAACTGGCACGACGAATTTGCTTTTGACTTTGCGTCGAGCTGGTTTTGGCGAGATTTCGATCGTAAAAGAGCAATTCGCTGCGGACGGAAATTTTTCGAGTGTAAAAAATAGAAAGCCGAATCCAGAAAATTTCATTGCGAATGAAATGGCGATTTCGCAACTTCGCCGAGAAAAAGCCGACATTGCGCTGACGACAGATCCAGACGCCGATCGAATTTGCGTGATTTCTCGCGAAAAAAACGGCTCGATTCGAATTTTTAGTGGCAACGAAACGGCAATTTTGGTGGCGGATTTTTTGCTGGCGAAAAGTGTTGCGCGAGATGATTTTTCGAAAATTTTCATTGCGAAGAGTTTTGTGACGACCGACGCTTTGAACGCTTTGGCGAAAAAATACGGCGCGAAAATCTACGACGATTTTTTGGTCGGCTTCAAATTTATTGGCCGAAAAATCCGCGAAAAACAAGAATCCGGCGAGATTTTTTTGGCGGGATTTGAGGAGAGTTTGGGTGGTTTGGTTGGTTCGCAGGCGCGCGACAAGGATGCGGCAACGATCGGCTTGGCAATTTGCGAATTGGCCAGCGAACTTAAACTTCAAGGCAAAACTTTGGGCGAAAAACTCGAAGAAATTTATACCGAAATTGGATTTTTTGTCGAAAAAACAGATTCGCTGGAATTTTCTGGTAAGCTCGGATTCGAAAAAATGTGCGAAATTATGCGCGACTTGCGCGACGGTAAAATCGAAGTTGGTGCGAGCGCGATGAATGATTTTTTGAATTTGAAGCGCAAAAATCTCAAAACTGGTGAAATTTCGAAAATCGAAATTATGGAGGCTGGCGACGCTTTAAGCTTCGAGTTTGGGCGAAAGGGGCGGCGAATTTCGATTCGGCCGAGCGGAACCGAGCCAAAGATGAAAATCTACGCGCAATGGCTTTTCGAAAGAGCCGAAGATCGAGCCGAGATTGGGCGAATTTTAGAAGAATTTAAGGAGAGAATTTTATGAGCGTGAAGCGACTTTTTGAAACATTTAAGCCAGAAAACTATAAGATTTTTCTTGATTTGAGCGGCGCTAAAAATCGGGATTTTTCGGGGAAAGTTGAGATTTTGGGGCGAGCTGAAAAATCGAGCGAGATTTCGCTTCATTCGAAAGATTTGGCGATTTCGAAGGTGATTTTTGCGGGCGAAAGTTTGAAGTTCGAACATCGAGAGGAAGACGAATTGGTGATTTTTGCGGGCGAAAAATCGTTCGAAATTGGCGAAAATATCACGCTCGAAATCGAATTTTCGGGCAAAATCACCGACGCGATGCACGGACTTTACCCCTGTTATTATGACGAAAATGGCGAAAAAAAGGAACTTTTCGCGACGCAATTCGAAAGCCATCACGCGCGCGAAGTTTTTCCGTGTGTTGACGAGCCCGAGGCTAAGGCGACTTTTGAGTTAGAGCTCAAAGCCGACCGAAATTTCGAGATTATTTCGAACACGAAGCCCGTTAAGACCTACGACGACGGCGAATTTTCGATCAAAAAATTCGCCAAAACCCCAAAAATGAGCACTTATTTGCTGGCGTTTGCGGTTGGCGATTTCCAAAAAAAGACCGCCAAAACCAAATCTGGCGTCGAAGTTTCGACTTGGGCGACCAAGGCTCAGAGCTCCGATCTTTTGGATTTTCCGCTCGACATTGCGGTGCGTGTTTTGGAATTTTACGAAGATTATTTTGATGAAAAATTCCCGCTCGAAAAGTGCGACCACGTGGCGTTGCCAGATTTTAGCAGTGGCGCGATGGAAAACTGGGGGTTGATAACTTATCGAGAGACGGCGATGCTTGCTGGCGAAAAATCTGCGATTTCGGCGAAAAAATACGTCGCTTTGGTGATCGCGCACGAAACGGCGCATCAGTGGTTTGGCAATTTGGTGACGATGAAATGGTGGGATGACCTCTGGTTAAATGAATCTTTTGCGACGATGATGGAGTATTTTTCGGTTGATTCGATCGAGCCGAAGTGGAATATTTGGGAAGAATTCGCGGTGAATGAAGCAGTTTTGAGCTTACGTCGCGATGCGATCGACGGCGTTCAGGCGGTTCATGTGCCGGTTCATCATCCAGATGAAATTTCGACGATTTTTGATGGTGCGATTGTTTATGCTAAGGGCGCGCGATTGATGAATATGCTCCGAAAATTCGTCGGTGACACGGCTTTTCGTGACGGCTTGCGCGCGTATTTCAAGAAATTTAAGTATCAAAACACGGTTGGTGCCGATCTTTGGGCTTGTTTGAGTGAGGCTTCGGGCAAAAATGTCGCCGAATTTATGGAGCCTTGGATTTCGAAATCTGGCTATCCGGCTGTGCGTGCCGAAAAATCTGGCGAAAAAATTTGTCTTCATCAAAAGCAATTTTTTGTTGGCGAAGGCGAAGAAAAAGGTAAAACCTGGCCGATTCTACTCGGTGCTAATCTGGAAACCTTGCCAGAAATTATGAATGAAAAACAGATTGAAGCGAGCTTTTCGGGCGATTTTTTGAAGCTGAACGAAGGAAATGTTGCGCACTTTATCGCGAATTATTCGCCAGAGCTTTTCGAAAAACTGCTTTCAGAAATCAAAAATCTCGACACGGTTTCGCGTCTTCAGATTCTTCAAGAGCGTTCGCTTCTTGCGCGCGGCGGGCAGGTTTCGAGTGCGGATTTGCTCAAAACGCTTCAATTTTACGCTGGCGAAAATGCGCTGAATGTTTGGGATATGATGAATATTTTGATCGGCGATTTGAAGATTTTTGTTGATGAAAATTCTCAAACTGAGTCTCGAATGAAGAATTTCGTCGAAAATTTGGCAAAAAATCAGTTCGAAAAACTCGGATTTTCTCCAAAAAATGGCGAAAGTGAGGACGAAACGCAACTTCGAAGTTCGATTTTGGGGCATATGGTTTATGCCGAAAATCCAGAGGTCGTCGCGCGCGCGTTGGAGATTTTTGCCGAAAATGAAAGCGATCTTTCGAAAATCGACGCCGAAATTCGTGCTTTGGTTCTGCTGGTGAAAATCCGCGAGCAGGAATCACCAGAATTGATCGAGAAATTTATCGAACTTTATCGCACGACGCCGAATGTTGATTTTCGTGACGATCTGTTGGTGGCTTTGACTTCGACCAAAAATCCCGAAACGGTGAAGTTTTTGCTAGAAAAAATGAAGGATTCTCAAACTGTTCGCTCGCAAGATTTGGTGAGCTGGTATGTTCATTTGCTCAGAAATTCTCGTGGTCGCGAGCTGGCTTGGTCTTGGTGTCGGCAAAATTGGGCTTGGATTTGCGAAACTTTTGACGGCGACAAGAGTTATAGCGATTTTCCGCGATATTCTGGTGCGATTTTGCGAACCGAAAAACATTTGGCTGAATTTGTGGAATTTTTTGGTGAAATGAAAAGCGAGCCGAGTTTGGTTCGAGCGATCGAAATGGGCGAACGCGAAATTCGCGCGCGCGTGGAATTGATTGCGTGCGACAAGGCAGAATTCGAGCAGGTTTTGGCGGAATTTCAAGATAAAACAAAATAGCTTCTCGCGGGAAGCTATTTTTTCAGCATAAAACGCTCAAAATTCATCATGTTTTCTGGTGTGATTTCTTCGGGTGAAGCGTCGATGAGTTTTTGGAGCTGTTTTTCGACTTCGGCGATATTCATTCCGGCGCCAATTAATACAAGCTCCGTGCTGATTTTTTCGTTATCAGACCATTCTTCGGCGCGAATGTCAATAGTTTTGCCGACAATTTGAAGCGTGTATTTTTGCTCGTAGCCTTTCATTCCAAAATAGCAAAAACCTTTCATTCTGAACAGATTTTGCGGAAGATTATCGAGAAAATTGATAAATTCTCGCGGATCGAGTGGTTTTTTGCTTTCGAAAGAAATTGAATTGAACTTGTGATGAAGATGCTCGTGGTGTTCGTGATCGCAATGCTCGTGATGTTCGCAATCGTGCGAATGGGGTTCTTCGAGAAGTGTTTGACTTGGTTTTTCGAACTCTTCAAATAAAACTCGCCAGTCGATTCTCGCGTTGGGAGTTTCGAGAATTAGCGCGCGAGCGTTCAGATTTCTCGCGAGATTTCGAATTTCGGAGATTTTTTGCTTTTCGACTTTCGAAGTTTTATTTATCACTAAAATATCCGAAGTCTGGAGGCATTTTTTGAAATGTGTCGGGAAGTCTTTTTGCGCGAGCTTGAAATTCTCGGCGTCGATCAGATAAATATTTCCGCCAAAAAAGGTAAATTGGTTTCCAGAATATCGCAAAACATTCATCAAGTCGTAAGGTTCAGCCACGCCGCTGGCTTCAACCAAAATTGCGTCGAGTTGAGAATTCTCGTTCGCTAAAATATCAAGCGGTTCGCGAAGTCCATTGTCGCCTATCATACAACAAATACAGCCATTGCTCAAGTCGATTTGTTTTTCATTGAAAGCGCCAGAAACGAGCTTATTGTCGATGTTAATTTTTCCAAAATCGTTCACGATGACGCCAATTTTTAGATGTTGATTTTCTCGCAAAAGATTGTTTAAGAAAGTGGTTTTCCCGGCGCCAAGAAACCCAGAAACCATAATCACTGGAATTTTGCGTTTTTGCGATTTTTTCGAAATTTTTGAAGTGTTACGAGTGAAATCTTCGAAAATATCGCCCTCGAAATTTGCCAAGTCAAATTCATTGTCCATATTTTTATTTTATCAAACTTTTGGGTGGTGGGCAAATTGTTTTGTTTGAATAAAAATATAAAAAATGGTATAATATGATTGTTTAGCTCTTTATCACAAATTGGGAGGGGTGATTTTTATGAAGAAAGAATTTTTCTTTGGTCAGAAATTGAGAGTTCTTGATGATTTTCAAGAGGCTGATGATTGGATAAGCGCTCGTAGAGCTTTTTGGCTTAAAGCGGGGATTGCAATTCAATTTTTGGTTTTACTTGTGATTGTTTATGGGCTTGCGCTTATTTATGGCGGAAATTTGACATATACAAAAATAATACTGTTGTATGTTGTTTTGCAAATTATTTTGATCCGTCTTTTGGATAAATATTGTCCAGAAGCTGATGATGTGTTTTATGAACCGTTAAATATCGACATTGCAACTGGGAAAGTTGAATTTCTCTATTCGGCGAGCAGAACGATTCCTTTATTGGTTGTTCGAAAATATATTTCGGCGGATGATATTTTGGAAACTCAAGATAGTTCTTCTGTGAAATTTCAAATTCAAGCTTATGGCGAAAATGAAGAATTTGAATGCTTGAAATTCGATAGTTCGATCAATGGAATAGTCAATTTGGCTAATCTAACAGATGAAGTTCGCGCATTTAGGATTGTTGAATTTATTGATTTAATAACTCGAGTTGCGCTGCCGTTGATTGCAGTTAATCAATTTATTTTGTTTGATAGTTGGCTGGCGCAATTGCCGACTCTGGCGACATTGTTGATTTTCTGGTATTTTAATCACGAAGAAACTTTGATTGAAGTTTTGTCTGGTGATTTCTGGGCGATCGAAAAAATCGATAACGCCAAGATTCATTTCGCCGAAGGAAAAATTTCTGGTCAGGTTAAAATCTTTAGAAAGTCGATCCTCGGAAATAAAGATGTTTCGGTCGTTTATGATTTTCTGGATTCTGCGGAATTTTTTGGCGACAATGAAGCTCAAATCGCTTTCGGCGAAAAAATCATAAAAATCAACTATGCCCAGAAATAAAGCTCTCGTCCGCGAGGGCTTTTATTTTTTGGCCTTGACGAAGAAGCTCCGTTTTGTTAAAATAGTAATACTAAAATATTACTTGTTCGAAAACCGAATTTGACCGAAATTAAATTTTCGAACTTTTAAATAAGGAGAAAAATGCCTAATAATTTGAATGAAAAAGCCGCGAGAAGTCGCGCGAATTTACAGAAAAAAGCGCAAGATTTGGCAAAAAAACGCAAAAAATACGTCGCAAATCGCCAGCAAAAAGAAGCTGAAAAAGCGCAAAAAGCCGCAAAAGCTGCCAAGCTTCAAAGCAAAGCCAAAGCTCAAAATTCGCAAAAAACAGATGCGAAAAAGGTTAATTTGCCGACAACGACTCGCCGCGGTGCGGTTGTTCGAGCTCAGCGAATGATCAGCAACGACATCAATCTTCGTGCCAGCCAGCACATCGTGAATATTCCCGTCAACAAATCGCTTTTCAACGGTTTTAATGGCGAACAGCTCACGCCGACAATTCTCAAAAAACTTCGACCAGCAACTGACAGCGTGAAGATTATTCCGCTTGGTGGTTTGGGTGAGTTTGGAATCGGTAAAAATATGTTCGCCGTGGAATATAAAGATGAAATTCTCGTAATCGACATGGGTTCGATTTTCCCGAACGAAGATTATCCTGGCGTGAATTTTATGACGCCCGACATCACTTATTTGAAGGATAATATGCACAAAGTTAAGGCGGTGGCTTTTACGCACGCTCACCTCGACCACATCGGTTCTGTGCGACAACTTTTACCTGAATTTGGCAATAATATTCCAATTTACGCGACAGATTTCACGATTGGAATGATCAAGCGACAAATGGAAGAAGCGGTGGTTGAAGTTTCGCCGAACTATCAGATTGTTGATCCGTTCAAGCACGAAGAAATTCGAATTTCTGAACATATGACGCTCGAATTTGTCCATGTTCTTCACTCGATTCCAGGCTGTGTGGCGATGATTATTCGAACACCAAACGGAAATATCGTTCATATGGGCGACTGGCGTTTCGAAAACGATCCAGTTGATATGCAGTTCGATATGCCACGCTTGGCTGAAGTTGCACAAAAAGAAGGCATTGATCTTTTGATGAACGAAAGCACCAACATCGACACGCCAGGAACGCACCCGCACAGCGAATATGCGATCGGCGAAAGCGTCGGCGAAGTTATGGACGCTTATCCGCACGCGCGATTGATTATTTCGTGTTTTTCGAGCCAGATTTATCGCCTTCAATTGATTTTGGACGAAGCTTCGAAGCATAATCGAAAAGTTGCGTTTGCTGGATTTTCGATGATTAATGCAATTGAAGTTGCTCTTCGTGCGCGAAAAATCAAAGTTCCAAAAGATACGATTGTCAAAATGGAAGATATCGTCAAGTTGGACGACGGTCAAGTTACGGTTGTATGTACAGGTTCGCAGGGTGAATTGAACGCGGTTTTGAACCGAATGGCAACTGGCGCGCACCGATTCATTAAGATCAAAGCAACAGATGTCGTGGTGTTTTCTTCGAGTCCAATTCCGGGCAACGAACCACGAGTTGCTTCGACCGTCGATGGTTTGATTCGCGAAGGTGCGGGCGTAATCCAGCACGGCCGTGGCCATTATCACGGAATCGGGCCACTTCACCTTTCGGGACACGCTTATTACGAAGATCACGTAAAATTGGTTACAACTTTGCGGCCAAAAAACTACTTGCCAGTTCACGGTGAATTTTATATGCTTCAACACAATGCTGAAATGGCGCAAAAAGTTCTCGGAATGAAACGCGAGCAAATTCTTGTGGCAGATTCGGGCGATATTATCGAGCTCACAAAAGAGCGAAAAATCAAAAAAGGCGGACGAATCCAAGTTGGCTCGGTGCTTTACGACAACACTGGCAACACTGTTCACGACGCCGTAGTGAAGGATCGCCTCCATATTTCGACCGAAGGAATTTTCATTATCGTGCTAACTATCAACAAGAAAACTGGCCGATTGATCAAAACTCCAGATGTGATTTCGCGCGGATTTGTTTATTTGAAGGATAGCGAGGAGCTGATCGGCAAGATTCGCCACTATTTGCGAGTCAAAACCGATCGCGAAGTTTCGCGACAGATCGATATTAACGACTTCAAACAAGAAATTAAAGACGATGTTTCGCACCTGCTGTTCGACAGCACTGGACACACGCCGATTGTGATTCCAGTTGTTAACAAAGTTTAATTTTCGAAAATCGCTCTAAAATGGGCGATTTTTTGATTGACAAAAAGATAGCTGTTTGATAAAATTGAGCTAAGCCTGCGTTAGTTTATTGAATTTTCATTTTAGAAAGATAAAAGGTGATTTAAATGAAAAAGTTCTTTTCGAAAATAGTTTTAGGTGTAGCTTTTGTTGCTAGCATAGTAGGACTATCGCTTGCTAACTCTAAAGATGTTAGTGCTGACACTAGGGGTGTGTCGTTTGTTCTTGCAGATAAACTAAGCGATAACTATCCAGTTGAAGCATCTCGGATTATTGTTGCTGGCGGCACTGATAGTGTTGACGGCAGGAATGAGTCTGTAGCATATCAAAAAGCGCGCTCATTTGTTGTTCAGACGGGTAAAACGTATGATGTTACTGTTACGGTATCTTGGAAGCAATGGGGATGGTTCCCGCGCAGAATGGAGAATTCATATAAGGTTTATGTTCCACACGGCGCTAGAAGTGTTATTATACAGTAAAATTTAAAAAAGTTTACGCAGGCTTTTTAAAAGAAAGGGTTGTATGAGAGAGGGGAATAAATTAAAATTTTTCAAAAATCGAGATTGGTATATTTTACATTTCTTGTTAACATTGGTAATTGGGATTATTTTGATTGTTAATTGCGTAATTACATGGATTTCTTATAGTGATTACCTTAAGAATTTCGATGCGGCGAGTGATTATGATGTTCGTCAAACTGAAAATATTGAAATATTGAAAAAACGAATTGATAAACTCGAAGGAAAATCTAATTAATAAAAACCTTGAAAATTTTTTAAGAATATGCTAAAATGAAAAAGTAGTCGGCCAGCGGGTCGGCATTTTTCATAAAAGAAATTATTTAGAAAGGAACAAATGGAAGATTTGAATATCAAACAGATGCTTCTTGCGGCGCGAACAATCGCCGAAGAAAAAAACTTGCCAGAAGAAAAAGTTCTCGAAGTTATCGAGATGGCGATCGCGGCGGCTTGGCGACGAGAAAGCGGTGAACGCGGTCAGAATGTTCGAGCTGAGCTTGATATAAACACTGGCGACGCGGTGGTTTTCGTTCAATATGAAGTGGTGGACGGCGAAGAAGCCTATGATCCAATCACCGAAATTGCGCTCGAAGATGCTCGAAAAGAAAATCCAGAAATCGAAGTTGGCGAAATCATTGAAGAAAAATTCCAAGTTGAAACTTTTGGCCGTGTTGCGGCGCAAACTGCCAAGCAGGTTGTTCTTCAACGGCTTCGAGAGGCTGAGCGTGAAGTTGTTCTTGAGGAATACGAGGATAAAATCGGCACGATTGTGAGCGGTTCTGTTTCGAAAGTTGATCAGCGATTTGTTCGAATTGACCTCGGTAAAGGTTCGGGAATTATGCCACTTCGAGAACAAATTAATGGCGAATATTTCAGCGTTGGTCAGCGAGTGAAAGTTTTAATTAAAGAGATCGAAAAAGAAGGTCGCGCGCCTGAACTTATCCTTTCTCGCGCTGATGGAAAGTTCGTCGAGAATCTTTTCCAGCAAGAAGTTCCTGAACTCGAAACTGGAATGGTTGAAATCGTGGCGATCGCGCGTGAAGCTGGTCGACGCACAAAAATGGCTGTTCGTTCGATGATGCAAGGTGTTGATCCTGTCGGAACATTTGTCGGCGGTCGCGGAATTCGCGTTCAAGCTGTGATGAATGAAATCGGTGAGCGTGAAAAAATCGACATCGTGACTTGGAGCGAAAATCCAAGCGAGTTTATTCGTGAAGCGTTGAGTCCAGCGGAAATTGTCGAAGTAAAAATTGAAGACGGCAAAAAACGCGCGAAAGTTTTCGTTTCGGAAGATCAACAATCTGTTGCGATTGGTCGTGGCGGACAAAATGTGCGACTTGCGAGCCGTTTGACTGGCTTCGAGCTTGATATTGAACTAGCCAAAAAGGAAGAAAAGAAACCTCGTGGCAATATCGAAGATGGACTTTTCGACGCATTGAACGAAGCTAGCGAAGTTGAGGTTGTCGAAAATCTCGACGGCGACGAACCAGATCGCGAAAAATTCGGTGGCGAAAATCAATAAAATTTACCTCAGTAAAAAGTCAGCTGATTGACAGTTGGCTTTTTGTTGGTATAATTCAGGTGTTGGAACTTGGGCGACCAAGAACATTATTTTTTTAGGAGGAAGAAAGATGAATATCACATTTATTACGCCGTGTGCTGGAAACGGCACGCGTATGCTACCTTGGGCGTTGATGCCAAAGGAAATGCTGCCAGTTAAATCCCAAGATGGTCGGATTGTGCCGATTTTGCTTGATTTGATAATGAAAGCGCAAGACGCTGGAATTGATAATTTTCGAATTGTTTACTCTGAAAATAAGAAGATGATTCGAGAATATTTTACGCAGGATAACTCTGCTTTGACTTCGAGTCTTTACGAAAAAGGTAAGAATGAAATCGCCAAGAGTATCAAAAATATTCCGCGATTTTCGGACGATAACTTCGTGATTCAGCAAGGTCCTTACGGAAATGCATCGCCACTTTTGTCGTTATTCTTCGAAATGAAAAACGAAAACGGCAAGTGGAAAATTGTTCGCGATTTGGAGCCCGGCGACAAGAATTTCATTCCGTATGAAAACTGGATTATGTATATGTTTCCAGATGACCTTTATTTGACGGTTATTCGAAACGAAATCCAGCAGGTGATTGATGCGCACAAAAAATTGGGCGGTTCGATCTTACCGTCTAAGCGTGCAGAAGATCAAAGTGAACGCGATAAATATGCGTTTTCCGATGGTGAGGTTGTCAAAGGCTCTCGTGGTGAAATTATCGAAGTTTCGAAGATTGTCGAAAAACCGGGGAATTTGCCGATCGATTCGGATTTGGCGAACGTAAAAGGTTATCTTATTCATCCAGATTTCCGAAAATTCCTTCGAAAATCGTTCGAGGCGTTCGATCAAGATTCTGGAGAAGAATTTATGATTCAAAACATCATTCAAGATATGATTGATGCTGGGTATAAATTCTATGCAGTTAAGATCGAAGGAGAATACCATGATACCGGAAATCCTCAAGACTACGAGGATTACTGGAAGTCTGTATAGCAAAAAACGCTCAGATTAAGTTCTGGGCGTTTAATTTTGACTAAATTCCTTCGTGTTGGAGAAGCCAGCTTTTTCGGTTGGCGCCAGCGTTGTATCCGCCGAATTCCAAATCTTTGGTAAGAACGCGGTGGCACGGCACGATTATTGCTAATTTGTTAGCGTTTAGTGCATTGGCGACGGCGCGCGCGGCGTTTTCGTTGTTGATTTTTTCGGCGATTTCTGAATAAGTAGAAGTTCCGCCAGATGGAATAGTTCGAAGTTCTTCCCAGACTTGTTTCTGAAAGTCTGTTCCGATAAATTCGACAGGGGTTTTGAAGCTGGCGAACGGATGTTTGAAGTAATCTTCGAGCTCGTTTCGAATCTGTTTGAGTGGAAGATTTTCGCCTTCTTGAATTTCAGTTTCGAATGTTTCTTCGATTTGCGTTAGATCGCGTTCGATGTTTTCGCTATCAAAAAATTCCAAAAGAACTAGCGCGTCGTCGTGCGCAACCGCCAACATTTCGCCAAGCGGAGTTTCGATTTTGATTTCTTTTAGTTTCATGGTGACTTTATTTTAGCATATTTTTGTTGAAAAAGCAAAAACCTGAACTTTTTTTCGCGCCGAAAATCTGTTAAAATGGTTGTATGAATTTGAATTCTTCGCTTGAAAAAGTGAAGGGCGTTGGCGAAAAAACGCTCGAAAAACTCGAATCGGCTGGCTTGCGAACGGTCGGCGATATTTTGAGTTTTTTTCCGCGAAAGTATGAAGATTTTGCGAGTTTTACGAAACTTGGCGAAATTCAGCCGGGGAAAGTTTTGTTCAAGGCGCGCGCCGAAAAGGTTTCGCTCCGTCGTGTTCGGCGCGGAATGACTTTGGTCGAGGCGATTTTAACAGATGGCGAAGAAAAAGTCAAGGCGATTTGGTTTAATCAGCCGTATCGTGTGAGTCAGCTTCAATCTGGCGATGAGTTTTATTTTTCGGGCGATTTCGAGTTTCAATATAATCGCTATCAGATCACGAATCCGCGCGTGATGAAGCGCGAAGAATTGCCAAAGGGTGAAAATTTTGCCGGTGAAGATGGCGAAATCGTGCCGATTTATCGCCAAATTCGAGGCTTGAAAACCGAAATTGTTCGAAAAATCTTGCTAGAACTTCGTCCAATGATGGAGATTTTGCCCGAAACTTTGCCGGCAAAAATCGTTGCGCGAGAAGGGTTGATTTCGCGATCCGAGGCTGTGAAGTGGATTCATTTTCCGCCAAGTTCTGAAAAGTTCGACCTCGCGCTCAAGCGTTTGGCTTTCGAAGAAATTTTCGAGATTATTTTTGCCGCCAAGCTGAACAAAATCGAAAATGAAAAGCTCGATGGTTACGAAATTCCGTTTGATTTGTCCGCCGTGAAGAAATTCACTGAGAATTTGCCGTTTGACTTGACAAATTCGCAAAGAATGGCGTCGTGGGAAATTATTCAAGATATGAAAAATGGCACGCCGATGAATCGCCTACTTCAAGGTGATGTCGGTTCGGGAAAAACGATGGTTGCGGCGATTTCTGCGCTGAACGCCGTGCGGGCTGGTTTTCAGGTGGCGGTGCTTGCGCCGACCGAGATTTTGGCGTCACAACTCGCGGAAAATTTCGAAAAATCTTTGCGCGAGCAAGAAATTCGTGTGGCTTTTTTGAGTGGAAGCGTGAAAGGGAAAGCTCGAAAAACACTTTACGAAAAGCTCGAAGCGGGCGAAATTGACATTCTAGTTGGAACTCACGCAATAATTAAAGAAAAAGTCAAGTTTTCGAGGCTCGGCTTGGTCGTGATTGACGAACAACATCGTTTTGGTGTGGCACAAAGGCAAAAAATCCTCGAAAAATCCGCCCAAAAAATGCCGCACTTGCTGGCGATGACCGCGACGCCGATTCCGCGCTCGCTCCAATTGACGCTTTTTGGTGATTTGAGCGTTTCGATTTTGCGCGAAAAGCCAAAAGGTCGAAAACCTGTTTTAACAGAGTTGATTTCGCCAGTTTCTCGCGCGTCAATGGTTGCGAAAATCAAGGAAGAAATCTCGAAAGGTCGCCAAGCGTTTGTGATCGTGCCGGCGATTTCGGAAAGTTCGAATGATGAAATCAAGAGCGTTGAAACTGAATTTAAGCGCTTGAAGCGTGAATTTTCGAAGCTGAAAATCGCGCAACTTCACGGCAAAATGAAGCCAGAAGAAAAAGATTCAGTGATGCGTGATTTTTTGGAAAAAAAGGCGGATATTTTGCTTTCAACTACTGTTATTGAAGTTGGTGTCGACGTGCCGAACGCCAGCGTGATTGTGATCGAGAACGCCGACAGATTCGGTTTGAGCCAGCTTCATCAGCTTCGTGGTCGCGTTGGTCGTGGCGGTGGCGATGCGTTTTGTTTTTTGGCGATGAGTTCAACCGCAAAACCGCCGGCGCGCCTGAAAGAGATCGAAAAAACTGATGACGGATTTGTTTTGGCGGAAAAAGATCTGGAGCTTCGTGGGCCGGGCGAAATTTACGGCAAGGCTCAAAGTGGCGAGCTTCGGCTGGAATTTGCGAGTCTCGGCGATACCGCGACGATTTCGCGCGCGCAAAATTCGGTGGATTTTTTGGCGGAAAACAAAGAAGATTTTGAAGAATATTTGGCAAAAAACTCCGGCGAACTCAAAAAATACCAGCGATTAACGGTTTTGAATTAAGCAAAAAAGAAAAACGGCGAACCGAAATTCGTCGTTTTTCTATGGTACACGAGAAAGGACTTGAACCTTCACGCCAATTGGCACTAGTTCCTAAGACTAGCGTGTCTACCAATTCCACCACTCGTGCTTA
>JBAQCW010000028.1:0-3294 GCA_049294455.1 Candidatus Nanogingivalis sp.
CATAAATGCAAGAACAGCCACAATGACCAGCAAGACGATTATAGGATACGTTAGTGCACCCTTAATTTTGCTCATCATCGCAGCATCCTTTTCCTGCTGAGCAGCAACACGCCTGAGCGCCTCATCAAGCGTACCAGACGCCTCTCCGGCAGATACTAGCGCCAAATACACATTATCAAACACTTTAGGGTGTTTATTAAAAGCATCTGACAGCGACCGGCCGCCCTCAATATCACCTATAATCTCCTGAACTATCTGCTGCATGCTCTTATTTTGAGTCTGCTCATGGACCGTGCGCATACTCTGAGACAGAGGTAGACCCGCCCCAATTAGCGTAGCCAACTGCCTAGTAAAAACAATTTTATCCTTTGTAGTAACGCGATTTGCAAACCGCTTAAAGATTCCAGCTCGATCATCCTCAAGCTCTATCTTTAAAGGTGTAAAACCCTGTGCAGACAGCAGCTTTGCTGCCGCAATCTCGCTCTCGGCCTGAACTGTTGACTTGACTATCTTGTTACTAGCGGCGTCCCTTGCCTCATAAGAATACTTATTCACGCTACCCCCTCATCAATCTCTCAAATTCGGTTAGGTCAACTGCAAACTCCCTAGCGTTATCGTAGGTCACAGTACCGCTCTGTACTAAGTTTGCAAGTGTGCGGTCCATTGTCTGCATACCTTGGTCTGCGCCAGTCTGAATTACAGCATCAAGCTGATGGCTCTTACCTTCACGGATGATGTTGCGTACCGCCGGATTAGCAATCAATACCTCCGCTGCCACCACACGACCACCACCGATCGATGGCACCAATCGCTGTGAACAAATTGCCATCAAAATATTAGACAGCTGGGCCCGAATCTGCGGCTGTTGATGCGGTGGAAACACATCGATCATACGGTCAATCGACTGCGCGGCAGAGTTGGTGTGCAGAGTAGCAAACACCAAGTGTCCCGTCTCGGCAATCGTGATCGCCGCCGAAATCGTCTCGAGGTCTCGCATCTCACCAATCAGCACCACATCAGGATCTTGTCGCAAAGAACTACGAAGTGCCGCTGAAAACGAGTAGGTGTCATAGTGAACTTCTCGCTGAACAACGACTGACTTCTTTGACTTATGCGTAAACTCAATCGGATCTTCAATCGTAATAATATGCTGGGATTTTTCTGAGTTAATCTTATCCACAAGTGACGCTAACGTAGTGGACTTACCCGATCCAGTTGGGCCAGTAATCAGCACCAAGCCCCTCGGATAGTCTGCAAAAGAACTAACCACTGGAGGCATCCCTAGCTCGGCCGCTGATTTGATCTCATTAGGAATTAAGCGCAGAGCAGCTGCCAAGTTGCCTCGCTCGTGAAAGGCGTTAACTCGAAATCGACCTAGATTACCAAAGGCAAAGCTAAAGTCAAACTCCTTGTCTTTTAGTAGGATCAATCGCTGGTCTTCATCTAGAATCTGAAATACCAGCTGTTCAACTGCAGGCTCATCAAGTGGCTGAGTTCCGGCGGCTGGCGTCAAGGTTCCATCGATCCTAAGCATTGGTGGCAGTCCAACTTGGATATGGAGGTCAGATGCTCGCTTCTTGACCACCTCTTCTAGCAAAATTTCAATTCTTAGACCTTGGTTCATATTTCCCTCCCTTATGCAATATCTGCTGCCACTCGATTTACTTCTTCTAACGTCGTAATGCCGCCCAGCGCCTTAAGATATCCATCCTGGCGCATAGTCACCATTCCCTGCTGAACAGCCAGACGCTGTATTTCTGCAGAAGTAGATCTCTTGATGATCAAATTCTGGATATCTTCGGTGACATCCATTACCTCGTACAGTCCGGCTCGACCACTATATCCTCTAGGTGCCTGGGGCGTATCATGTCCCTTAACTAGAGTATAAGCGTTTTGACCAGCAAGTGGCAAGTCCCTATAGCCCAGATCTTGCGACACTGTGGTCATCTCCTGTTGAGTCTTCGGCAGCAAATGACCGACGGTAGACTGGATAGCTTGAGTCTCTATCGGTGACGACTGATAGACGTCCCTCTTCTGGGCAACACGACGAACCAGGCGCTGACCAATAATAGTATTGACCGTCGATGCAATCAAAAACGGCTCAATTCCCATATCAAGCAGTCGCGGCAACACGCCGGCAGCTGAGTTAGTATGTAGAGTTGAGAACACCAAGTGTCCGGTTAGAGCTGCCTGCACCGCAAGATTCGCAGTCTCGCTATCTCTAATCTCACCAACCATTACCACATCTGGGTCCTGACGCAAAATCGACCTAAGACCTGATGCAAAAGTCAGACCAACTTCAGCATTAACTTGTATCTGATTCACGCCATCCATCTTGTACTCAACCGGGTCTTCGAGCGTAACAATATTGACGGTGTCGTCCTTGATCTCCTTGATCAAGGCATACAGACTGGTAGACTTACCAGAACCAGTCGGACCAGAGGTTAAAATCATGCCATTTGGACGTTTAATCCCCTTACGAATAGTCCTAAGTGCCCGTCCAGCATAGCCCATATCCTCGAGCGCAAACGAATTTCCAGACTTGTCGAGTAGACGAATGACCACCTGCTCACCCCAAACAACTGGGCTAATAGCAATACGAAGGTCGACTTCCTTGCCGGCAACCTCAACAGCAAATTGGCCGTCCTGAGGTATACGGTGTTCATCGATTTTTAGATTGGATAAGATTTTTATTCGACTAACCAAGGCTGGCTCAATACTCTTTGGCAACTGCATTATTTCCCTTAGGACACCGTCGACACGACAGCGAATCTTTAACGCATTTTCGAGTGGCTCAATATGCACGTCGCTCGCATGACTCTTAACCGCATACTCCAAAATTGTGCTTAATGCCCTTGAAATTGGCGAATCCTGAACAATCGTCTTTATATCACCTGAAGACTCGGAGGCTGCTTCCTGCTGCGAGGCCTCAGCGGCAACACTTACTGATGATAAGTCGGTTTTGTACTGACCAAGAACGTGCCGAACACTTGCATCCGATGCCATGAACACCTTTAGTGGACGCTGGATGCGATTGGCCAAGTAGTCTACTGCTTGTACATTATTGGCATCAATCATGGCGACTGCAAGCCGATTCTGCACCTCTGCAAGTGGCACCGCCATAAACCGCTCGGCAATATCTGCTGGCAGCAAGCCAAGTACATCTTGGTCAATAAAACTATTGCTCAAGTTAACATACGGTACACCAGAAACCTGAGCCACTGCGTGAACTAGCAGTTCCGGGTCTAGAATACCCTCATCGGACAACAGAGAAAATAGCGGCCTATCATTAGC
>JBAQCW010000029.1:0-2153 GCA_049294455.1 Candidatus Nanogingivalis sp.
ATACTATTTACGGTACTGTTTATCACGAACTTCCAGATACAGGCGATATTCCGCTTATTGCAGATATTTCATCTTGTATTCTTTCAGAGCCTATTGATGTAACAAGGTTCGGCGCACTTTTTGCAGGTGCACAGAAGAATATGGCTCCGGCAGGTCTTACAATCGCTATTGTTCGTGAGGACCTTATCGGCAATGCTATGGATATTTGTCCTACAATGCTCAACTACAAAACTCACGCTGACGCCGATTCACTTTTCAACACACCTCCTTGCTACACAATTTATATTGCAAAGCTTGTTCTTGAGTGGATTAAGAATGAGGTTGGCGGTCTTGACAAGATGAAAGAGCTTAACGAGAAAAAGGCTAAACTTCTTTATGACTTCCTTGATAATTCAGAACTCTTTAAGGGTACTGTTGTTCCTGAGGATCGTTCACTTATGAATGTTCCGTTCGTAACAGGCAATGCTGACCTTGATGCTAAGTTTGTTAAAGAGGCAACAGAGGCAGGTCTTGTAAACATCAAGGGTCACCGTACAGTTGGCGGTATGAGAGCTTCTATCTACAATGCTATGCCATATGAGGGTGTAGTTGCTCTTGTTGACTTTATGAAGAAGTTTGAGGCAGAAAACAAGTAATTTTTGCTCAAACAATCTGCTTTAAATAAAATAAAAGAGGATGAATACAATGTTTAATATACTTACTCTCAATAAAATTGCTGCCGTTGGCACAAGCCGCCTTGGTGACAATTACGCTTACGGTGACGATGTTCAGAATCCTGACGCAGTTCTCGTAAGAAGTGCTGCTATGCACGATATGCAGTTTGAAGATAATCTCCTTGCCATTGCAAGAGCAGGCGCAGGTACAAACAACATTCCTAAAGATGTTTGTTCTGAAAAGGGTATTGTGGTTTTCAATACTCCGGGTGCTAATGCAAATGCTGTTAAAGAGCTTGTAATTGCAGGTCTTTTACTCTCTTCAAGAAGAGTAATGGAGGGTGCAGACTGGGCAAAGACACTCAAAGGTAACGGTGATGCAGTAGGTAAGATGGTAGAAAAAGGCAAGAGCCAGTTTGTAGGTCCTGAAATTAAGGGCAAAACTCTCGGTGTTATCGGCCTTGGCGCTATAGGTATTCTTGTTGCCAACTGTGCCGTTGCACTCGGTATGGATGTAATCGGTTTTGATCCGTTTATGTCTGTAACAAACGCATTAAAGCTCAATCCTGCCGTTAAGCTTATGAAGAGCGGCGAAGATGTAATGGTAAACTGTGATTACCTTACAATCCATGTTCCTCTTACAGCTGACACTAAGGATATGGTTGATGCAGATATGATTGCTAAGATGAAAGACGGCGTTCGTATTCTCAACTTCAGCCGTGACGGTCTTGTAAATTCAACAGCTGTTCTTGAGGCTGTTAAGAGCGGTAAGGTTGCTAAGTATGTAACAGACTTTGCAACTGATGATATTATCGGCGAAGAGAATATCATTTGTCTTCCACATCTCGGTGCATCAACTCCCGAAAGTGAAGATAACTGCGCAATTATGGCTTGCGATGAGCTTAAAGAGTACCTCGAAAACGGTAACATCGTAAATTCTGTAAACTATCCTGCACTTTCACTTGCAAGAACAAATACAGAGAATGTTCGTTTCTGCGTAATGCACAAGAATGTACCTGAACTTCTTAAGAAGGTACTTTCAGAGGTAAAAGGCAATGTAGAAAATATGCTTTCAAAGAGCCGTGGCGACTACGCTTATGCAATTATTGATGTTGCAGGCGGTAACCCTGAAAATGCTGCCGCTATTGCAGCTATTGAAGGTGTAATCCGTGTTCGTGCTATCTAAAAGCATAATATAATGAAGTCATAGGGCGGCAGAGCTATTCTGTCGCCCTTTTAAAGTTTTGTTTTAATGTCCTATTTTAAATGTTGGGGTAACATTAATAGATTATGGTTTAACTCGTGCGCTAAACCATACTTTCCCACAATTTTTGATAAAGAATTTTTTTGAATTGAGGAATGAAAATGAGAGGAATAAAAAAATTATCTGCAATTACGCTGACTGCCGTGCTTGCATTTTCTTCTACAGTTACTGCATTTGGCGCAGAAGTAACAGAATCGGTTTCTTACAGCAAATGGGGCAGTAAAACCGTATGCGAA
>JBAQCW010000030.1:0-1770 GCA_049294455.1 Candidatus Nanogingivalis sp.
GATGTGGTGTTTTTTTTGTATCTTTAATGTGTGAAAAAAAAATCTAAAACAACACGCACATCTACACAGTGCAAAGATACTTCAAAGTATTCGAATCAGCAATTTTTTCGAAAGATAAATACTTCCATCAAAGATAAATGCAACACTTCTGGTATTGTGTTGACTGATTTTATTCAAACCAGTTCGGGTATTGTATTGCATGCTATTACAAAGAACAGATTACCTTGTTGCCCTTATTGCGGGGAGCCTAGCCATAGTGTCCATGACTATAGATATCGTAAGTTACAATATACAGAGATACTCTCCCAGAACAGCAAGATCATCATTACCAGTCGCCGTATGAACTGCACGAACGATAAGTGTTCAAAGAAAACATTTATGGAACCTCTAAAGTTCGCCAGACCCTATGCCAGAAGTGTAGATGAGATAGTCTCACGTCTGAAAGAGGAGTCGTTGAAGCAACCATCAAGGCGTGCCAGCCAGACCCTTGCCATCCAACATATAAAAGTGAGTCCATCCACCTGCCTGAGAACCGCACGGGCTATGGGCAGAGAGAATCCTAAGGACATTGCGTGCAGTGGATATGTTGCCATAGACGATCTGGCATACCGAAAGGGGCATCGGTATATGTGTGCCATAGCAGACCACTATACAAGAAGGGTGCTGGCTATGTTTGATACACGATATGGCCCAGAGATAAGTAAATGGTTCAAGATGCACCCACAAATCAAGTTGGTTAGCAGGGATGGCAGTTGGGCATATGCTTCGATTATCAAAGAAGCATTGCCTGATGCAGACCAGGTTTCAGATCATTTTCATCTTGACAAAGGTCTTGGAGATCATATGGTTGAAGTTATACAGAAGATGATTTGCCAGACGAAGAATACGCTGTCATATCCTTACCCTTCCCTTGACGAAGTCAGAAGTTATATTATGGAGGATCTTTATGAGATGGGGGAAATCAAGCATAGAAAGAGGGTTAAAAATTACTTTGCAGCACGGCATATGCAGGAAGAAGGGATTCCTTTGAAAGACATCGCTGAAAAGTTGAATGTAAAATCTCAGCAGGTATACAATTTGTTTAATACAAATATAAGGAAAATACTCAGCAATGATCAAATGAAAATACTCCGTCAAATTCCAGAACTGGCACAGATAATCAGCAGTGGTTCAATTACACCAATAAGTATTGAAAAGAAGATGGAAGGAAGACTCTGTTCCAAACTCATATCTAAGGCTACAAAAGGGCTAAGAGCCAGATATAAGATACTTCGTCAGCAAGTCAGGATACACAACAAAGATCCAAAGAACAAGAAAGGAACAAAAGTAACAGCCAAAGCAATCAGAAAATATATAATGACAGGTATGACTACATCAGAAAAGTTACTCAGACTCAAACAGACACAGCCAAATATAGACAGCATTATACAAACCTGCATATCTTTCAGAAATATGGTTACAGGAAAGAAGGATGCACCCGGTATAGATACGTGGCTTAAATTAGCTTACAACTGTAATTGTCCCAAGCTCGCATCTTTTGCGGAATATATAAGAGCAGACAAGGAAGCTATCAAGAATACATATCTTACAAACTACAGTAATGGAATTATGGAAGGAACAGTAAATAAAATCAAAGTGATTAAAAGATCAATGTTTAACAGAGCAAGTGTAGAGTTATTAAGAGCTAAGGCTATATATGGAGGATATTACCCCCTAAATTGACGAAGAACCAAATTTAGAACTTTTTAATGCCGTTTCCTACATGTTTTT
>JBAQCW010000031.1:0-2057 GCA_049294455.1 Candidatus Nanogingivalis sp.
GTCTGGGTATCCGTCATGAGCTGGACGCCCCCGGGGCCCGACGCGTGGCCGGGCCCCCGAGGCACCTCCTTCCTCAGGTCAGCTGGCCTTGTAGAAGGCGTAGAGGTTCTCGACGGCGACGAAGCCCTTGCCCTCGAGGTCCTGCTCGATCGCCGCTTGGGCGCTGGTGAGCGCGGCCTGCGGGTCGACGCCGTTGTACAGCACGTCCTGCCATGCCTTCTGCAGCGAGCTCTCGAAGGTGGCGGGCATCGGGCCGGGCCAGATGTAGCGCTCGATGTCGGCGATGGCCGCCTGGGCCGGGGCGTCGGCGAACGCGGGGTCGTCGGCGATCGGGCGGTAGGCGGGGTAGACGCCGTAGGTGAGCGTGAGCTCCTTCTGGGACTCGCCGTCGGTCAGGAAGTAGCGCAGGAAGTCCTGTGCCACGGCCTTCTGCTCGGCGCTCGCGCCGGAGTTGATGCCGAAGGTGGCCTCGCCGTTGTACCGGTCGTAGGCGTAGGGCGTCTCGCCGGCGTCGAAGATCGGCGTCCGGAAGGTGCCCCACTTCAGGTCCGGGTAGTTGGCCTGCAGGTGGCCGGTGAAGTGGCCCCAGGCGTAGACCATCGCGCTCAGGCCCTGGCCGAAGCTCTCGTCGTACTTGGGGCCGAAGTTCGGGTCGCCCGAGCCGTCGGCGTAGATGTCGAGGAGCGTCTGCATCGTCTTCAGGCCCGCCGCGGTGTCGACGGTGGGCGTCGTCTGGTCCGCCGCGAAGAGGTTCTGGCCCTGCTGATACGGCAGGCCCAGCTGGAGGTTGTGCGAGGCGTCGTTCATGTTGAAGCCCGCCTGCGTGAGCTTGTCGCCGTCGCGCACCGTCAGCTTCTTCGCGACCTCGCGGAACTCGTCCCACGTCTCCGGGATGTCGGCGTCGGTGAGCCCCGCCGCGGCCCACATGTCGGTGTTGTAGTAGATCGCGCCGGTCATGAGGCCGAAGTCGATGTAGTGGACCTTGCCGTCGATCACGTGGGAGCCGGCGCCGACGAAGTCGGCCTCCAGGTCCGCCGTCGGGATGTCGTACGGCTCCATGAAGTTGATCAGGTTCTCGTGCTGGCTGTTGTGCACGTTGAACAGCGTGGGGCCGCTCTTGCCCTGCAGTTCCAACGGGAGCTTGGTCCAGTAGTCCTCCCACGGCTGGTTCACCACGTTGATGGTGACGTTGGGGTGGATCTCCTCGTAGGCGTCGGCGATGGCCTGGAACTTCTCGACGTTGGCCCACGCCCACCAGTCGAGTGAGATCGGCTTGCCCTCGCCCACGAGCGTATTCGGATCGTAGGTGACGTTCTCGCCGACGACGGGCAGGCCCTTGTCGGGCTTGTCGTCGACGACACCGCCGCCTCCGCCGCCAGGGGTGCCTCCGCCGCCGCACGCGGCGAACAGCAGGGCAGTGGTGATGGCGCTCACACCCATGAGCAGCCGGGAGCGCTTGGTTCCCATATGAGACCTCCTCGTCCTCGTCGGCGTCGAAGGGTCGCCGACTCCCGGAACTGTACCGGTAAAGGACAACATACGTTTACCGGTACAGGTTTGTCCATTCGGGAGGGCGATGTTTATCAGATCGTGATTTATGGCGTCCCTTCGCCTCGCGGCTTTTTCGTGCGGAGATCGGGTCCCGACGGCCCGGAAGAGGTAGGAACTAGGATGTTCGTGTGGTGACCCTTAAGGACGTGGCTCGAGCCGCCGGCGTGTCGAAGATGACGGTGTCGAACGTGCTCAACGGCCGGTCGGGGCAGGTCTCGGCGGAGACGAGTCGTCGCGTCCTGGAAGCCGTCGCGGAGCTGGGGTACGCGGGCAACGCCGCCGCCAGGGCCCTGTCGGCGTCGAGGTCGGGCATCGTGCTCTTCGTGTACGGCGCGCCCCTGCCGGAGCACATCCCCTACGGCAACCCGCACGACACGGTCCTGTTGCAGGCCATCGAGAGGCGGGTCACCGAGGCGGGCAAGCACCTCATGGTGCGCTCGTCGGCCGATGTCTCCGAGGTCGCGCGGCAACTCGGCTCGTGGAACGCCGACGGGGCGATCCTGTAC
>JBAQCW010000032.1:0-2071 GCA_049294455.1 Candidatus Nanogingivalis sp.
GAGTTAATGATTGGAGAAAGAATCCCATTATCACTCGGTGATGAGAAGCTAAATAAATGCGAGAATAAGTCTTTGGCGTTATCGAAAATATTAAGTGAATCTGGAATGCCAATAAGTTCTTTAGCAATATTAAAGTCTCTAAAGATAGCTATTAATAAGGGCGCAATTAGCAATGGTAAAATAATGAAGACTAAGGCCGATTGCTTCTTGGCAGTTTTTTTGATCAAGAACCTTAAGTGGGGGTGCGCAAAAATCGTTAAAATCATTGCAAGGAGAATATATACGCCAAGTGGAGTATAAAGACTGAGCCCTAGCAAGGTTGAAAAAGCAATTATTGATGGAATTTTGTTTTTCGCCGATATAAAGGTCGCGCCGAAATACAAAATCAAAACAGGATATAAAATATATAGTATTTCCGGTGAGCCATTTTGAGCTAGAAAGAAAAACTGACTTGAAGCTATTGCAATTACAGAAGCTAGAGTAGCTATTCCCGGCGAGAACCATTTATTGGTGAGTTTGATAATTCCAAATAAAGCTAGCGCCGAAATAATTAATGAAGGAAGCTTTATACTAAAGGTGCTTAATCCGAATAAAGATATTGATAATCCTTGAAACAATTTATAAGGAGCATTAACTATATCTGCAGAAAACAAGTTCGCAAAAGAAAATTGTGAAGATTCATAAGCAGAATTTATCTCACTAGCGGTTAAGCCTCTTGGTGCAACTAAAATAGTGTAAAGTATAATAACTATATAGCTTATAAACAGTCCACAGTAGCCGATTTGGTAACGATATTTATAAAACCAAAGATCGTTGATTCTTGCTTTTTTCATCAAGCACAATTATACCACAAAACTACTTTAAGGACCAGCGGTTTGCCCCTAAAGCTTGGATGTGACTATTGATTTCAAGCATTGTCATCGCCTGATTATATTCGCTTGCAGATAGCTTTGATTGTTTTAGAATCTCTTCCCCACTGCGCACTCCAGATTTAATCAATGAGACAATTAGAGCTTCGTTTGGTTCGGTAAGAATAGAATCGATTAAATCTAATTGTTGAATTTTTGGCACTAGATAATCGGTTATTTCACATATATCTGTGAGGGGTTGCGCACCCATTTTAATTAATTTATTGCAGCCTTCAGATAATGGTGAGGTTATATTGCCTGGCACCGCAAAAACATCCCTACCTTGGTCTAAAGCATGGTTAGCAGTCGATAGTGTGCCGCTACGAGCCGCAGCTTCTACTACTACCACTACGTCTGCTAGACCGCTCACGATTCGGTTCCTAGCTAAAAATTGATAAGGGGCGGCTGGTGTGCCAGGAGTGTATTCGCTTAAGACTGCTCCACCATTGTCGATTATATTCTGACCTAGCTTACTATGGATCTTAGGATAAAAGTTATCTACTCCATTTGCTAAGACTGCTATTGTCGTTCCGTCAGCTTCTAAAGCAGCGCGATGGGCAATAGAATCTATACCTAATGCCATCCCACTAACAACTATAATCTTATTGCGAGCCAATTCGGCGGCCAATCGAGATGCTATTTCTTTACCATACGGTGTCGGCTTGCGAGAACCGACTATAGCGACTGTCTTTACTCTATTTTTTGGTAGTATTCCTCGATAATATAGATGTTCGGGAGAACTTGGAATATCGGCTAATAACTTAGTGTACTCATTATCGGAAGGATTAATTTTATTGATTTTCATAAAAAAGTGTTTTATACTATTGACTTATATTAAATTATATGATATTATACTTAAGATTGATAAAACATTTACTGTCTTTGTCAAAAGTACATATCATTATTATGTTATAGCACACATTATATCGTTCATGGCCTTATTTATCCCTCCCTTTACTTATTTGAATAATCTAATGTGTGTAATAACCCCTTTGACCGGCGGGCCCTTAGCGTATTGAGGTGGGCCTTACGCTTCACTTTTAGTGAGCCTTACAAGTAGGGTGCGTCGAAGGGATAAACAACCACCCGAGCGAAGCCCACCCTTGCTCGGGTGGTTTTTTAGTATATTATTTATTAATGTTTTATAATTTTGTCAATGTGCT
>JBAQCW010000033.1:0-2351 GCA_049294455.1 Candidatus Nanogingivalis sp.
CACCACAGCTCGATAAATACTCTCGCGACCTGACGCAGCTTGCCAAGGCTGGTAAACTTGACCCAGTAATTGGCCGAAACGATGAAATTCAAACGACTATCGAAATTTTAAGTCGCCGCACCAAAAACAACCCAGTACTGATTGGTGAGCCGGGCGTCGGTAAAACTGCTATCGTCGAAGGCTTGGCGCAGCGAATTGAAGCAAAAGAAGTACCTGAGGTACTTGAGGGTAAACGCGTCGTTGAGCTTTCACTTATGAGTGTGATTGCTGGAGCCAAATATAAGGGTGAATTCGAGGAGCGCATTAAGGCAGTCATCGATGAGATCGTCGAGCACAAAGACGAGTTAATTGTGTTTGTGGACGAGGTGCATACTATGGTCGGTGCTGGTGGCGGCGGTTCTGAAGGCGGCATGGATGTCAGTAACATCATGAAACCTGCACTCGCCCGTGGCGAACTGCATCTTATCGGGGCAACAACCTTGAATGAATATCAAAAATATATCGAGAAGGATAGCGCTCTCGAGCGACGGTTCCAGCCCGTTATGGTGCCAGAGCCGTCGATTGAGCAAGCGATTGAGATCATTCGCGGCCTCCGCGACAGCTATGAAGCCCATCACAAAGTTAAGATTGATGATTCAGCCGTCACTGCCGCCGTTCATGTGAGTGATCGTTATATTACATCTCGGTTCCTACCTGATAAAGCCATTGACTTGATTGACCAAGCGGCAGCTCGCGTCCGCATTGCCAGCGATACACGCTCAGCCGAAATTGCTAAATACGAAGATGATATTGCCCGTCTTTCGCGCGAAGAAGAGTCAGCTCGCAATCACAAGAAAACCGATGAAGCCAAGAAACTGAAAAAAGAAATTGAGACTCTGACAAAGCAAAAAGATGAGTTAATGGAAGCTTGGAAGCGCGAGAAAGGTGTTTCGACAGCCGTTGTCACTAGTGCTGACATCGCCCAGGTTGTTAGCAAACTCACCGGTGTGCCGGTCACTGAGCTCACCGAAGAAGAGAAGCAAAAGCTATTAACACTTGAAGATAAGATTCACCAACGGGTTGTTGGTCAAAACGAAGCCGTTCAGGCAGTGAGCGACGCGGTTCGTTTGTCGCGTGCTGGACTGACACAGGGTTATCGTCCAATCGCAAACTTCCTCTTCCTTGGCCCAACCGGTGTTGGTAAAACAGAGCTTGCTAAAGCCTTGGCTTGGTCAGTATTTGGTGATGAAGATGCTATGATTCGTATCGACATGAGCGAATATATGGAGCGCCATGCTGTTAGTCGTCTTGTCGGTGCGCCTCCAGGGTACGTCGGCTATGATGAGGGTGGTCAGCTCACTGAAGCAGTGCGCCGCCGCCCGTACAGTGTAATTTTGCTTGATGAAATAGAGAAAGCTCACCCAGATGTTTATAACATTCTGTTGCAAGTTTTTGACGATGGTCGGTTAACCGACGGTAAGGGTCGTGTAGTGGATTTTACGAACACGATTATCATTGCTACCAGCAACCTTGGTAGTGCCCTAATTATCGAAAACGATAAAGCCACAGGCAAAGATAAGAAAGATAAAAAGGCGCTGAAAGCCGAGCTCATGGAAGTGCTGCGCGGCCATTTCCGTCCGGAGTTTATAAACCGCATCGACGATATTATCGTCTTTGACAGTCTGAGTGAAGACGAGATTAAAAACATCGTCCGTTTGCAGCTCGAAAAAGTCGCCCAGCTACTTGCCGAAAAAGGCGTATCTATTACGTTTAGTGACGCACTAGTAGATGATCTTGCGAAGCGTGGATACCAACCAGAATTTGGTGCCCGCGAACTACGCCGTCTCATCAAAACCGACATCGAAAACTTGTTAGCCCGTAAACTGCTTGCGGGAGAGCTCAAAGAAGGTGCTCGTGTCATCGTTAATTACTCACCCAAGGATGGAGTAACTATTGATCAGGTAAAGTCACACAAATAGTATTCTAGGAGGATCATATTACCACAAACCTTCTGAATACTATTTAGCTCGCGGTACGTTTGATAATCATCCTTCGGCCCCCGCTAAAGAAAGAGAGCCTGCGGCCATGTAGGCTCTCTTTCTTTGGCTAAGTTCTATGCATCGAACCATTCATACAAAAGCAATTAGGTTCGGCGTAGCGCACAGAAGAAAATAAAGCACCGTAGGTATTTTCTTTTCAAACAAGCGGAGGAGGCTTGAGTCAATTTCCTAGTGCCCCTGCCAAGGAAACACGACGACCAAATTTGGTGGTATCAAGGCATACTCGATGTAATTACCAGGCGTAGCGCCCTAAGTAGCTAACTGACCAGCTGTCAGAAATGCTAAATTGGCTCAAGTCGAACTAAATATATA
>JBAQCW010000034.1:0-31612 GCA_049294455.1 Candidatus Nanogingivalis sp.
TTTTTAGATGAAATTTTTCTTCACCCATCAAATCAAAGCTCAAAATTCCATCTTCTTCTTGAATATTTTCGGCGTGAATAACTCCAGAAAAAGCGCCCGTGTCGATTTTCGCCAAAACTTCAAGCGAATCATCAAAAACACCATCATTCGCCAAGCCATTGATTTTTATTTTTTCAAACGCTCCGATAATCATTTCTATTTCCTTATTAACTTCTGTTTATTCTATCATAATTTCGCAAAAAAGTCAAATCTATCGCTTGCCGACTTTTAGCTCATAAATTGATTTTTGCTGGTTTTTGTCAAGCAAATTGCTCTTTCCGCCCAGCAAAAGTTCGTCGAAAAGTGTCGGCGAATCGATATTTTCTTCAATATATTTCCAAACTTTTTGCCCGCCATTAAAATAGCTTAAATCTTTAAACCAAGGAAGTTCATCTGTTCCGCGGAAAATTCGTTGCGTGTTTCGAAACGCCAAATCTTTTTGTTTCGAAATTTCTTCATCTGTAATTTCGCCATTTTTTGATTTCTCCAAAGCGTAAAGTCGCCAGTTAGCTTCGAAAACTTCGCGGAAATTTTTGCCTTCAAAATAAGCCAAGCCAGCCGTCAAATAGTGCGGAATTCCCGCTTCTTCAAATTTACCCGCCACCGACATTTCCATCGTGCGAGCAATTCCCTCTTCGGTGTCGAGATAACCATCCAAACCAAGTTTAAGCGGTGAAATTCCGTATTTTTCGCCAATTTGCGCCCGATAATAATGCGTACCAATTTCGTGAACCACCAAGCCCTCAAGCTTACTCTTCGAAACTGGCGCTCGATTTTCGGGAATTTTAATCTTTTTGTCGGCGCTATTCACCGAAATTGCGCCAGACTTTTTCCATTCGATTTCGAAAGGCGAAAATCCTGATTTTTGCTCGAAATCACCAGTGATTTTTTCGAAAATTTCGAAAATCTCCTGCGCAGAATATTTTTCGCCAGCTGGTTTTTCTGGAATGAATTTGAGCTGTTCAGAATAAAAATCGCGCGCCATTTCGCCAAAAGATTCAACAGTTTCTTGCTTCGGCTGAAACCTTTCGCTGGCGGATTTTGAATAATCTTCGTTCAAAAGCTCAAAAAGCTCCGCGCGAAGTTTCTCGCCAGCTTCATCGAATTCGGCGATTTTGATTTTCGCTAATTTTTCGCCAATCAAAGATTCGAAAGTCGATTTTTCCGGCTCGCCGTTCGTTTCGATGTTGTTTTTCATAAAAATAAACTCAGCGCGCGATTTTTCGCTTGGATTTTTTGCCTCGCGAAAATCAATCACAGCCTGAAGCATCGCTGCAAATTTCGATCGAGTTTCAATTTGTTGCGACAAAAGTTCGCGTTCAATTTCGCCTAAGTTTTCATCTTCGAAAACCGTTTTCGCTGCCAAAGATAGATTTTCGTAAAACTCGTCGATCTCGCTCTGATTCAGTTTTTCATAAAAATTATTCGGCTTGTCTAAATTTGAATTCTCAAAAAATTCCGTCTTAGCCTCTTCGGCGTTATTCGGTGTAAATTTCTCGATAATTCTCGGCGAGGAATTTTCGAAGATTTCAGATGTGGATTTTTGCGTTTCGAAACTTTTGATTTTTTCCATAACTTGTTTTATTATATCATAATTTAGCACAAAAGTCAATCAAAAACGCTTCGTTCCTGATGAGTGAAGCGTTTGTGTTTTTTAGACAAAAATATTTCAAAAAATTCCCTTTTTCGCCTTGGCAAATTCTGCGAGAAGTTCTTTTTGCTTTTTCGAAAGGCGAGTTGGCGTTTCGACGATCACGGTGATGATGTGCGCGCCGCGACGGTCGGATTTAAGATGTGGAACGCCATGGCCAGAGAGCTTGAAATCGGTGTGACTTTGCGTGCCGGCTGGGATTTTCATCGTGAGTGGACCATCGACAGTTTCGACTTCAATTTCAGTTCCGAGCGCGGCATCAATCATCGAGATTTTTTCTTCACTCAAGATCAAATCACCTTCGCGCGTGAATTTTTTGTCAGCTCGAACGCGGATATTCACGAACAAATCACCCTTTTCGCCACCTTTGACAGCTTCGCCACGACCGCTCAAACGGATCACCGCGCCGTCGTCAATTCCGGCTGGGATTTTCAGTTTGATTTCTTGTTTTTGTCGAGCTACGCCCGCGCCGCCACAAACCGAACAGTTCTTCTCGGGAACTTCGCCTTTACCATCGCAAGTTTGGCAAGTTGTGCTTTGTTGAATCGGCCCGAAAAGTGTTTGCGTAACGCGCGTCTGTTGGCCAGAACCGCCACAATCTGGGCATTTTTTCAAACCGTGGCCAGGCTCGGCACCGTTGCCATGACAGTGGTCACATTCATCATCTAAATTTATAACAATCTCGGTTTCCGTGCCGAAAATTGCCTCTTTGAAGCTCAAATCCACTTCGACTTCAACATCGCGACCACGGCGAGTTTTCGAAGCGCGCGAACCGCCAAATCCGCCGCCAAAAATTCCGTCAAAAATATCGCCGAATCCGCCGCCAAAATCAAAATTGATATTCTGAGCACTGCCAAATCCGCCAAAACCCTCGAAAGGATTTCCGCCATATCCGCCAGAATTTCCGCCAACGCCCGCGTGACCAAATTGATCGTAGCGCTGGCGCTTTTCTTTATCTTTTAGAACCTCATAAGCCTCATTCACCTCTTTGAAAGCTTTTTCGTCGCCACCTTTATCGGGGTGAAGTTCGACAGCTTTTCGGCGAAAGGCCTTTTTAATTTCATCAGCACTGGCATCTTTTTTGACGCCCAAAATTTCATAATAATCAGCTTTACTCATATATTCCATTATAACAAATTAGCACTTGAAGCGCAAGAGTGCTAATTGTCGCTTTCGAGTTTCGAAAGTTGGAATTTCAAGCCATCAATTTTAACATCAATATCATAAAATTGGTTGTCGTAATATCGCATTTTATCTTCGAAAATTCCAGTCATCGAATGATAAATATCTTCGACATCCATTTCCGACTGATTAGCTTCTCGCATATACTGAAGCTCTTCTCGCATTTGAGTCTCCAGCATAGTTCTTCGATTTTCCAGATCCTGAATTTCGGACAAAATTCGACTTCGCAAATCGTCGCCTGAATTTTCCCAGCCAGTGTTAATATTTTCGCCTTGAGATTGATTGAGCTTTTCCATAATCAAATTATATCATAAATTGACTTTTTAGAAAAATCATTATATAATAAGAGCATAAAATTTGGAGGTGAGCACTTTATGAAATTTTACGCAAATGGGCGAGAAGTTCGTCGAACCATTGTTCAAGGAACGATCGAAAATCTCTTTGAATGCATCGACGCGCTCAAAAATAATGGCAACGAAAAATATCCGCCACAACAGATCGCAAAAATAAAATCTGAGTGGGCTGGATATCGAAGATTTTTGAATCTTCCTGCAGATTTGGTTCTGCGTGGAGTTGAATCGGAGTTTGATTTAACATTTCATAGCGGAATCGTAGAAGTCGTCCACGGCGAAAAAAGCGCCAAAATTTACACGAAAAACGGAACAGTTCAGCGTGTAGAAATTAACACTTTCTCAAATCAAAATCTCCCGCAATTATTCGCAGGAGATTTTTCATTTTCGCGAAAGGTGGAATTTCGTGAATTTTCGTTTTGGATTATTCTACAACTTCGCCTTCGACAGCTTCGTCGGATTTTTTGCGCGAAGTTTTTGTTTTGCCAGATTTTTCATCTTTTGAAGCTTCGGCTTGTTCGGCTTGATACAATTTCGCACCGATTGGCATAATCGCGTCCTGAAGATCTTTGGCGGCTTTTTCGAGCTCGGCTTTATCTTCGGAATTTTGCGATTTTTTGGCTTCTTCGACGGCTTTTTCGATGGCTTTTTTATCTTCGTCAGAAATTTTATCCTTAAATTCGCTTGGCATTTTTTCTGCTTGATAAATCGCCGCATCGAGAGCATTTTTTGCATCGATTATTTCGCGCTTCTTTTTGTCTTCATCGGCGTGAAGTTCGGCATCTTTTTGCGCTTTTTCGATGTCTTCTTTGCTCATATTTCCAGAATTTTGAATGGTGATGTTGTTCTCTTTGCCAGTTCCTTTATCTTTGGCAGAAACAGTCAAAATTCCGTTGGCGTCAATGTTGAAAGTCACTTCGATTTGTGGAATTCCGCGTGGCGCAGGAGCGATTCCCGAAAGAATGAAGTTTCCGAGAGATTTGTTGTCGGCAGCCATCTCGCGTTCGCCTTGAAGCACATGAATTTCAACTTGCGGCTGGTTGTCGGCATAAGTCGAGAAAACTTGTGTTTTCGAAGTTGGAACGGTCGTATTGCGGTCAATCATTGGAGTTCGAACGCCGCCAGCGGTTTCGATTCCGAGCGTCAAAGGTGTCACGTCCAAAAGCAGAACATCTTTGACATCGCCCGCCAAAACGCCACCTTGAATCGCAGCACCAACGGCAACAACTTCATCTGGATTCACACCTTGAGTTGGTTTTTTGCCGAAGATTTTTTCAACTTTTTCGATCACGGCTGGCATTCGGGTCATACCACCAACCATCACGACTTCCGAAACTTCGCTCGCTTTTAGACCAGCGTCGCTCAAAGCTTTTTCAACCGGAATTGAAAGTCGGTCAATCAAATCCGAAACCAAATCTTCGAGTTTGGCGCGCGTCAAAGTATATTCGAAATTCTTTGGGACGCCATCTTCCATCGCGATGAACGGCAAGTTGACTTCGTATGATGTTGTCGAAGAAAGTTCTTTTTTGGCTTTTTCGGCTTCATCTTTCAAGCGTTGCATTGCCGCAGAATCGTTTTTGAGGTCGATTCCTTCTTCTTTTTTAAATTCATCCAAAAAGTGGTTCACAATTCGGTTGTCAAAATCTTCACCGCCGAGGTGCGTGTCGCCGTTAGTCGAAAGAACTTCGAAAACTCCGTCAGCGATATCCAAAATCGAAACGTCGAATGTTCCGCCACCAAGGTCGAAGACGGCGATTTTTTCGTCTTTTTTGCCATCCAAACCATAAGCGAGCGCAGCGGCAGTTGGCTCGTTAATGATTCGCTTCACTTCGAGGCCGGCGATTTTACCCGCGTCTTTTGTGGCTTGTCGCTGGCTGTCGTCAAAGTAAGCAGGAACGGTGATCACCGCTTCGGTCACTTTTTCGCCAAGGAAAGCTTCGGCGTCAGCTTTGATTTTCGAAAGAATCATCGCAGAAATTTCTTCTGGCGCGTATTCTTTGCCGCCCATTTTTACAGCCACGCCATTGCCTTTTTTCACGATTTCGTAAGGCATAATGTCGAGGTCTTTTTGAACTTCATCGTCAGCGAATTTTCGGCCGATCAAGCGCTTCACACCATAAATTGTGTTTTTTGGGTTAGTTACGCGTTGACGTTGCGCCACTTGCCCGACAAGTCGTTCGCCTTTTCTATTGATTGCAACCACCGATGGAGTTGTGCGATTTCCTTCGGCATTTGTGATAACCTCTGGTTTTCCAGCCACCATGTAGGCAAAAGCCGAGTTGGTTGTACCAAGGTCGATTCCGATAATTTTTCCCATTTTCTTCCTTTCTTATTAAAAATTCATAAACAATTTCATATAAGCGCGCCTCGCAGGCTTCACGCTTATATTAACATTATACGCTTTTAGCAGTCAAAGGTCAAGAGTGCTAATGATGTTTTATTTACAACGATATTATAATAGCTTCAAAATTTCTCGCTCAATTTCGACAATTTCTTTTCGTATTTTTCTGTTCAAATCTATAGTTTTAATTTCTAATTTTGAGTTTTTATCAAAAATAAATTCACCACCAAATTCATAATTTTCTACTTGAGGATAAAGTAAAACAGCTTCTTTGGCGTTAAATTTTTTAGCATAGGCAAAGACCTGATATATATCAGACTGATTTACATTCAAAAAACCGTTTTCGCCACTAAGAATTTTATACTTAGTATCGATGATTTTGCAATTATCATTTTCGAGAATAATTATATCTGGGCGCAACTTAAATTTTTTAGGAAATTCCGACAAATATCTATCACCTCCCTGAAGTATGATTTTAGTTTGTTTTGGCGATTTTAATAATAAAATTTGCGAGATAAACCTCTCGAAAAGCTTATTCATCTCCCATAAAATAACAAATTCATCCCTGCCTCCAGCTCCAAACGCAGACATATTTAGTAAAAATAATTTCGCCAAACTCAAACTTTCATCAAAGCGAGAGTTCAGACTGTTTGTTTTTATTTTCGAAATCTTACTGATATTAAAGTCAATAGATTTAACATCTGATAGTTCAATTAAGATTTGATTCAAAATTTGACGATTTTTCGAATTTCGCGTCACCGAGATTAGCTTTTTCGTTGCAAGCTTAAAAATATGATTTAATTCATTGTCTATCGTAAAGTCATCTTTTCGAGTATAAAATCGAACTTTGTTCAATGAATTATGCCTAATATTCTCACCGACCAGCATCTTACCTCGCAAAAAACGCCGGTTCTTGTCGAAAGAGACATATTCACAATTTGGCGTTTTTTGAATTTCAGCAAATAACCTCGTAGCAAAAATATAAATCAATGTTTCGAAAATACTAGTTTTTTCGAAATTATATCCAGCCTTATCCTTCGAAAAACCCACCAAATCTCCACAATATTCAAGCATGAAGAATAAATTATCGATCGAACTCGCAATTTTATCACTCAATTTTCCGCCAGAATTATACATTTTTGGCAAAAATTCTAGCATTAATTCGCTGTTCACTCGAACAATTCCCGCAAATTGTCGAGCTCGCACGCCGACAAAATCACGATACCCGCGAAATTCCAGCACAAAAACTTCAGAGCCGAACTCTTTCTTTAACCTCTCCGAAACTCTATATAGATCTTGGATTGTAGATTCTGAAATTTCGATTCCAGCCCTGGAAAAAGTAAAAACTTCATGCTCAAAAATTTGAACAATTCTACTCGTTTTCATTTTGCACGGCATCTTCTTCAAAAAGCGAAAGAATTTCTCTCGCATTCAGTTTTTTATATTTAAATTTAGATCCTTGGGCTTTTTCTTCGATCACCTTTCGACCGAGAATTTCTTTCGCCGCAGATAAATCACCATAAACATACGAATCAATCAAAGGTAAAATTGATTGCTCCCAACTCTTCTCCAGGTCTTCAGCCGAATCAATATTCATAAAATATGAATGTCCGATTTCGTGATCAAAATCCAATTCGCTAGAAATTCTCTCGTTTAAATCTTGCGCAAATTTCGCAAGCTTTTCGCCCTCGAAACTCGATTCTTCTTGAATCGCGTCATAGTTCGGATTCATTCTTTCGAAGCTAAATCGCCGACGAAGCGCATTGTCTATCGCCGCCACAGAATGATCGGTTGAATTCATCGTGCCGATAATATAAAGATTTTTCGGAACAACAAAAGTTTCTTTCGAATATGGCAACTTAACCTTAAATCTTTCGTCGCCACGTTTCGATTCTTCGATCAGAGTAATTAGCTCGCCAAAGATTTTCGAGATGTTTCCACGATTGATTTCATCAATCACCAGCAAAAAATTCTTTGTCGGATTATCTTGAGCCTCACGACAAATTTCCTTAAAAATTCCATCTTCGACAACATAGACAACTTGCCCATTTTCTATTTTTGCTTTGAGTCCTTCTATAAAATCTTCATACGAATAAGATTGATGAAAAGTGATAAAAGTGAAATTTTCTTTACTTACGCCCAATTCTTCGCGACGGCGCTCAATAGAGTAAGTTTTTCCAGTTCCTGGAGGGCCGTAAAGAATTAAATTTTTTGGCGCTTTCGAAAATTCTTTATCGGAAACTTCAAATTTTTCCGAAATATCTTCCTCTGCAAAACCATCAGTTCGACTATTTTCATCGTTAAATATTTGCGCCAAGACTCGACCAAATTCATAATTAGAAAGCCCAAATTCTTTCGCAAGATGGGTTAAGGCGTTTGAATCTTCGAACCAATCGCTTTTAATTCGCATCCCCAAAGCCTGAGATATTCTATCCGAATAAATCGGCACGAATTTTTCAGGAAATAAAACAGTTAGGTATTTTCGAACCCATACCAGCATCGGCAAAGCACGCTCAAATCCGTTTTCGTATTTTTGCGTAACTTCAGTGATTTTTGATATTTTGCCAGTTTTTATTAGATCGGCAATTTCGCTAATCTTAGCAAATTCAGCTCGGCGACGCGGAATTACTTCTTCTTCATTAATTGGTTTGTTGCTCATATTTTTCCAAAAACCATCATTACCCTGGTAAAAGCCTAATTTTCCAGCGAAACCACCACCAATTCCGCCAAACGTTTTCAAAGAACCGTGTTCAAGCTCGCGAGACATTGTCTCGACGTTATTTTTTCTGAAAGGCACCGAACTCAAAAAATCTTCATCGCTCATATTTTGGATTTTCCCTAAAGAGAACTTCGACCTAAATTCCTCCAATCGCTTGTTCATTTCGTCGTTATTTGGCTCGATCTTCGAAACAAAATCCGGTCTTTCGATTAAAAAATCTTCAACTTTCGAACGAATTTCATCGCAAAAACTATAATTTTTAGCAAATTGCAAATATAAAAAATCTTGACCATTCAAAGCTTTTTGCTGAAAATCTTCGCCGGTTTTGTCTTCAGATATCCATCCACCGACTAAATTTGCAACATTATTCAATAGTTTGTATTTTTCACCGCGACTCGCAGAACCTTTCTCCCCAATAATCTCCAAAATTCCTTTATAAATAAAATCTCTGTTCGGTGCAAATTTATCACAATCCTTTGCAGACAAAATAAACGAAAAAGTTGCCGGCGACATTGGATTCTCGTTGAAGTCAATTAAGATTTTGTTAGATTTTTCGATTAAATCAACTTCCGAATCACCCGAAAACCATAGATAATTCAAGATTTTTGAAAACATTCCGTCGCCAGATTTTATATGATCAGAAAAAATCTCATTATCCCGCCAGGTTACTACATTGAGACGTTGATTCGTACTTCGAAGTTTCTTCATAATTTTTTCTTCATCCGAGATATCAACTTCATTAATCCCCGAAAATTCTCTATTTAGATCAAGCAAGATATCCCATTTAGTATTTTCATTCCATAAATTCGGATTATTGCTTGATCTTTTCTCGAAATAAGTTGTTTTATTTTTGTCGTAAAATTCTCTAAGTTTGAAAGTTTGTAGATCATTCATACTTACATTATATCATCTACCGCTAAAAATAAAAGTGAGCCTAAAAAGCTCACTCAATTAACAAAACCTCAAATACTCCCAATTCTCAATCTCTGGCGCGTCGACGGAATTTTCGCGGGCGAATTTTAGCAAGTCTTCTTTTCTCGCCAAATATTCTTCAGCCTTTTTGGGATTTTGCGAAGCGATCGCCCGAGCCGCAATGTCGTATCGCGAAACTCGATTTCTCGCCAACATATCAAACGGCGTGGTCGTCGAGCCCTTTTCTTCGTAGCCATTCACCGCAAATCGCGCCGGATTTTCATAATCGAACAAGATCGATTTCAAAGTTTGCGGATAACCGTGAAAGGTAAAAATCACAGGTTTTTCGGCGGTAAAAATGTTCGAAAATTCGCCTTTTGAAAGAGTTTTTTCGAAAGTTCCGATTCCGCCAGAATTCAAAGCCGAAACATAAACAATTCGAATCTTCAAATCCACAAAATCGTGCTTCAGAACTTGCGCCGCCGCCACAGTTTCTTTGAAAACATAGTCGCCGCTCGCCGACAAAATCACATCCGGCTCATCAAGAGAACCGCCCGCGCGCCAAGCGTCGAATTCAGCGCCTCGCCACAAATCATAAGCGAAAATTCCGCCATTTTCAATCTGTTTTTCGGTCTGTTCGAGCGAGAAATATCGCGGTTCGGGAGTTTTTCCGGCGATTAACGCGTTGATGTTATTTTTCGATTGAAGTATTTTTTTCATCGCCTGAACCGCAGAATTGTCGTCCGCCGGCAAGAAAATTTGCCCAATTCCGTTATGTCGGCGCAAAACTTCATCTAAAAAGCTCGGATTTTGGTGCGAAAAGCCGTTGTGATCTTGTCGCCAACCAGTCGAAGTCAGCACATAATTCAAGCTCGAAATATCACCGCGCCACGAAACTTCTTGACTTTGTGCCAAGAATTTCGCATATTGATCCATCATCGAAGAAACGATCGGCATAAACGCCTCATAAGAAGTCATCACGCCGTGACGACCAGCCAAAATATAACCTTGGAGCAAGCCTTGAAGCGAAGTTTCGTTGAGAATTTCCACCACGCGACCGTCGCGCGACAGATCTTTTTCCCAAGGGTTGATTTTTCGTTGCCAACTTCGCGAAGTCATTTCGAAAATCGCATCGAGCTTGTTCGAATAAGTTTCGTCTGGACTGAAAAAGCGGAAAGTTTCGGGATTTTTAGCAAAAACATCGCGCAAAAATTCACCAACCGCGTTCATTGCGAGCGATTTTTCGGAATTTCGCGCCGTGACGTTCGGCAAATCGAGCAGCTGGAAGTTTTTTCCGCCATCGATCAGTGAATTTCGCCCGAATCGACTTTCAGTTTTCGGCAAGAATTCTTCAAGCCAAGCGCCGAATTTACCAGTTTTTTCATCAAAAAGTTCACCAAAATTATACGATTTCAACCAGTTTTCGAGTTTTTCTAACTCTTCTGGATTTTTGGCGGCGTTCGGCAAAGGAACTTGGTGTGCGGACGAATTTCCTTCGATTTTTTCGCCAGAATTTTCCGCAACTCCGCCGCTTCCCTTTTTCGATCGAACAATCAACATCGGTAATCGCATAAAACTTTCGCCAGAATTTCCGCCGATGAGTTTGATTTTCGAAATTTCGCGATAAATTTCGCTCAATACTTTCGAAAATTCCGCATCGAAATCCTTCGCCGTGTATTCATCGACAATTTTTGGTTGCCAGCCAGCGCCGTGGAAAAATTGAATCAGCTCAAAATCGCTCATCGAACCAAAAATCGTTGGGCCAGAAATTTTGTATTTGTTCAGATGAAGAATTGGCAAAACCACACCATTTTTAACAGGATTGATAAGCTTGCTCAAATGCCACGCCGAAGCGATCGCGCCAGTTTCAGCCTCGCCGTCGCCGATAAGTGTCGCCATAATCAGATTGGGATTGTCGAGAATCGCACCAAAAGCCGTCGCCAGCGAATAGCCAAGCTCACCGCCCTCCAAAATCACGCCCGGCGTAAACGGACTTGCGTGGCTCGGAAAACCGCCCGGCCAAGAAAATTCGCGCGAAATATACGCAATCCCGCTAGAATTTCGCGTAGCTTTTTGGTCAAAATTCGCCAAAGTTTCTTCTAAAAACAGATTAGCTTGAAGCGCCGGAAAAGCGTGGCCAGGCCCAAGCATAAACGCAGTTTTCAGATTGCTGCCGGCGAAATCGAGGTTTTTTTGTGCCGCGAGAAGGTGCGCATAAGTGTGATTTACGCCTGGACAGCTCCCCCAATGACCCAAAAGTCGAGGCTTGATATCTTCGCTTTTTAATTTTCGCGAAAGCAAAAAATTATCCCGCAAAAAAATCTGCGAAACCGTCAAATAATTCGCCGCACGAATAAATTTCTTCAAATTTTCCAAGTTTTGCCCACTATTCATTCTTCGATTTTATCACACTTGTGGTTATTTTTCCAGAGGAAAATAAAATCGAGCCGTAATTTTCAGCTCGATTTTCGAAAGCTATTTCCGTCCAACTTTCACCATCGCGTGGCGCAAAATTTCGCCGCGGATTTTGTAGCCAGCTCGAAGTTCTTCGGCGACAATTTCTTCGCCATCGCCTTCATCGTCGAACTGAATCGCCTCGTGAAGTTCGGGATCAAACAAAACGCCCGCGCTCGAATCAATCCGCTCGACGCCAATTTTCGCCAAGTTTTTTTCGAGATTTTTACTCATTTTGACAACATTTTGCGCCCAAGCATTCTCCACCAAATCGCTCGGCAGGTGCGAAATCGCACGCTCGACATCATCCAAAAACGGCAAAATCGCCAAAATCGCCTTTTTTTCGCCCAAAGTTTGCGCGTTCGAAACTCGCGATTCGACATTTTTTCGAAAATTCTCAAAATCGGCGCGCGTTCGCTGTAAATCCGCCGTCATTTCGGCAAGCTCGGCTCGCGTTTTTTCGATTTCTGCGTTGATTTTTTCTGCTTTTTTATCCTTCATTTTCCCTCCTTAAATTTTTCGTGCTCTTTTGGCTACTTTTTCCAGAAAATCTTTTCGAACCTCCAAAGTGTTTTGTTCGCGCCCCATATTTCCCAAAATCATCACTCTTCGAGTTTTCACGCCACAATGATTTAGAACAGCGCTTTTCAAAACCGCCACGCCGTAGCTATCTGGAACGCTGACAATTCCCGAAAAAATCTTATACCACCAACTCGGACCCATCGAAGTTGCGATAACTTCTGCCGTTTTGCCTTTTAGGAGCTTTTTGAACTGATTGCCAGTCATAAAATTCAGCAAAAAATTCCCTTTAGTGTTCGAAGAATAAGCAATTCCCGGCGTAAAAACGCGCTCGATCCAGCCTTTCAGCAAGCTCGGCATTCCGCTCCACCAAACCGGATAAATAAACACCAAATGATCAGCCCATTGGATCAATTTTTGCGATTTTTCGATTTCTTCGTCCTTCGCCATAAATTCGCGATAGCCATAGCGCAAAACTGGATCAAAATTCATTTTGCCGAGCTCGAGCGTTTCGATTTCGTGCTTGTTTTTGTCTAAATTTTCTACGATTTTTTCAAAAATCGCCGCGCTAAAACTCTTTGAATCTGGATGGCCGTTTATCACTAAAATTTTCATTTTCTCTCCTTAATCTTCTAAAATTTTTTCCAAAAATTCGCCAGTATGTCGCACCAAACGGATAACTTTGCCGTAGCTTTGACGAGTTGGGCCGAGCACGCCGATGTAGGAATTTTCCGAAAACGGCGACTGAAACTTCGAAATAATCAAACTCGCGCCCGAACTTTTGCCGATCGGATTTTCGCTACCGATATAAACATTGAGCGGTTCGTTCGGCGAAACTTCACGAAGCCACGGCTCGAGATTATCCAAAAGTTGCGCAACAGATTGAACAGCTTCGCCACTTTCAAATTCTGGCTGAGAAAACAAATTATAAATTCCGTTAATGTAAAGCTGATCGCCGATCGTGGCAAGGCCGAGATTTCCAGTCAGTTTAGCCAAAGAATCCACCGCCGAACGAATCGCTTGGTCGGCGCGAGCTTTTTGCGACTGAATTCGAAGCGAAATTGCTTGCGTCGAACGCGTAAAATTATCACGAGAATTGTCAGCATTCAGTAAAAATCTTTCACTTTCCTGCTGTTCGCTCAATCTGTTAACATAAAAACGATAACCCTTGTCGGTTGGAATTCGCCCAGCCGAAGTGTGTGGCTGCATGATAAAGCCGAACTCTTCCAGCTTGGCCATTTCAGCACGAATCGTCGCACTCGAAACCCCAAAAAGTTTCGCCAGCGTGACACTTCCAACAGGGCTGGCAACTTCGGCGTATTGCTCAATAATCGCCACTAAAATTTGCGTTTGACGCGGAGTTATATTCATAATTACAGTTTAACACAAATTAGCACTTGGGTCAAGAGAGTGCTAATTTTGTTTTCGTCAATCAATTTGTTAAAATATAAATATGATAGTAATGGGCTTTCCTGGTGTCGGAAAAACGATTTTCGTCAAAAAATATCCAGATCTTGCAATAGATTTGGAATCTTCAAATTTCTGTTACACGAAAGAATCTCTTCAAAAACTTAAATCACAAGGTTTAAGCAATGAAAATATAAAAGGAAATCCAGACAGAGTTAAGGTGAAGAATTGGCGAGAATTATATCTTAAATCCATAGAAGAAAATCTCAAAAAATACAAATTCGTATTTACGAGCCAAGATCCTTCAATCATAGAGCATTTCAAAAATGAAAAGATTCTAATAATTCTGCCTCAACCACAAGACATAGAAATATACAAAAACCGCTACGAAAATCGTGGAAACACTCCAAAATGGATAAATAGCGTGTTGCCGTTTTTTTGATAATTTACTGGAATATCCCGATAACTATAAAGAATGTCGAATCGTTCACGTCAGCGGAAATGAAACCATCGAAGACGCTTTGAAGGATTTTTAATGCTCCGTATCAACACCTTCAAAACGCTTTCGAATGTCTTTTAGCAATTTTTCCGCCAAAAGTCGAACCTCAATATCTTTATAATTAAACTCGACATCTTGGTGAAGAATTTGATTAATAATTCGCGCCGTGTTTCGAAAATCGTCATTCAAAATAAAGTGAAAATACGGCTCGGCGAGCGCCTTTTCGAGCGATTCGATAGCTTCGGGCAGGCGTTTTTTGAAGTCGCGCTCAAATTCAGCCTCGCTGTGATAGCGATTAGCAAAACGCGCGCGCCAAGTTTCATAATCTGGCGGCAAAATCATCACCGCGACGACTTTTGAACTGAGTTTTTTGTACTCGGCGATTCCGTGAATGTCGATGTCGGTCACCGAAATTTGGTTGTTTTGGTGCGCTTTTTCGATTTCGGCGATGCTCGTTCCGTAAATTTTTCCGTGAACAAATTTCGCTTCGATGAATTTTCGTTCAACGAGCATTTTCTCTGCTTCTTCTTTGCTGATAAAATTATAATCGACGCCATTTTGCTCTTCTTTGCCGTTGTTTGTGCGCGGCGGGCGAGTTGTGTGGCTCACGATGTCGCGATATTCGGGGTTTTTGAGAAGATGCTTTTTGGTGGTGTCTTTGCCGGCGCCAGAAATTCCCGCGAGCAACAAAATGCGCGAATTTTCAACCAAAGTGATAGCTTCAGGCGGAGTTTGGTAGTTTTCAACTAAGAATTGGAGATTTTTCATCTTTCGATTTTACATTTTTTCGAGCTTTTTGTCAATTTTAGTCAAAAGTTCAGCGCGAAGATCGCTCTCTTTAATTTTCAAAATATCCTTTCGCGAAATCTTCAAGCTCTCGAAATATTTTTTCGAAAAACCATAAAAATGCCAGCCATTATTTTCACTCCACAACCAATCTTCATCAATATTTCCGCTCAGAGCGTCGTGAATTTTGAGCAAATTTTCTTTCGAAAGATTTTCGAGCGAATACTTTTCGTCATATTTCCAGCCCAAAAAATCTGCAGCATAAGCATTTTGAAGCAAATTTCGCAAAAACTTACTCTCAAAATTTATCGAATCCGCCACAAAATTATACGCAAAACCTTCGCAAATTCCTTCCATCAAACCAGATTGCGACAAAATTTTATCAACGCCGATATTCACGCGAACATAATCGAAATCGATATACCACCAAAAGCCATTTTCGCCAGATTCTCGCCAGTTCACAAAAATAATATCATAATCAAATTTCGAAATATCAAATTCTCGCAAAATCTTTTTTCGCGCCACACGATACGCTTTTCGAATCTGCTTGATTTTTTTTGAATTTCTTTTCAAATTTCCAAGAATTATTCTTCGCATAAAATTTCCTTTCGGGCGAATTTTTCGAAATCTTCATTCGGGATTCTTAGAGCTTCGCTTGACAAAATGTTGTATTTTTCGCAATATTTTGAGATTAAAAATTCACCAACTCGATAAACAAAATTTGTCGGCAAATCGGGATCTTCGCCGAAATGATTGTAATACCAGTTGTAGTGATTATAACTTTCCCCATTTCGAAAAATCTCCAAAATTCGCTTCAAGCCCCATTTCAGCTTTTCTTCATCTGGTTTTTCGTAATAATCGGTCAGAAATTTCAGCGAATAATTCAGCTCGCGAGAAGCTTGTTTTTCGAAATTTAGCGCCAGTCCTTCGAGAATTACATCATTCCAGATATTGTTTTCTGGCGGAAAAATCTGCGCCCGAAATTGATGATTTAGCTCGTGAAAAAGCGTATTGAAAAGTTCTTTTTTCGAAAAATTCTCGCTCAAAACTTCAACAATTAAAGCGTCAAATCCTGAAAAGGCCATCCCAGAAATTTTCTCATTTTTTAAAGGCTCGGAAATATCCTTATCTTCCATTTTCGAAATATCAGCAAAATAAATATCGATTTCGCAACCAGAAAAGTCATAATATTTCGAAAAATATTTTTCCGCCTCGAAAAAATCCGCTCTTATTCTTTCGCGAAAATCATTTGAAAATTTCTTGCTAAAAAATAAGTTAAACATAATTTCTCCTATTAAAAATGGGGCGTTCGCCCCGAGCATGGAAAGAATTTCAGCTTTCGTGTTTTTCTTTACAATAGCAGCTTACTATTTGCCACGAGTACCATTGCGTGGACCAGTTCCGCCAGAAGTATCTTTTGGTTCTTGTCCGCCTGCTGTGTTTTTAGCCATGGACTCACCTCAACTCTATAAAATTCTTTCAAAGAACTCCGACACCTTTCGGTCTTTCTCAGAATCTCACGACATGAGATACTCGACAAATCACGCCCGTCGGTAGCATGATCTGCCTTTAATTATACTACTGCTACTACTTTTTGTCAACGATTTTCTGAACAAAAAATAAAACCTCTCAACTTCGAGAGGTTTTTAGGAGGCTATTCACTCAAACTTGCGTTCGTCGAAACATTCACCACGTCGTCAAGATCGTCCAAAGCGTCCATAACTTTCATAATTTTGGCTTGGGTTTCTTCATCGGTGATTTCGATTTCAGAATTTGGAACATATTGAAGCTCAGCCTCCTTTACTTCCAAACCAGCTTCAAGCAAAGCCGCGCGAACTTTCATCAAATCTTTTTGATCTGTATAAACTGTGATTGCGCCATCTTCCTCTACGGCGTCTTCTGCGCCAGCGTCAAGAATTTCAAGCAAAGCATCTTCGCCAGTCGCATTCACCAAAATAACACCTTTGCGCGCGAATTGAAACATCACACTTCCGGCGTCGGCAATTCGACCGCCGTTTTTAACAAGAGCGGTTTTCACCTCTGGGAAAGTTCGGTTGCGGTTGTCGGTTGCGGTTTCGATAATCAAGCCAACTCCGCCCGGACCATAACCTTCGTAAGTGATTTCTTCGAGCGCCGCCGCGTTTTTATCAGCCGCACGAGCGATTGCGCGCTCAATGTTCGCGTTTGGCATATTTACCGCACGAGCTTTTTCGATCGCCAAAGCCAAGCTCGGGTTCATATCCGGATCAGCGCCACCTCGAGCAGCGATTGCGATTTGATTACCGATTCGCGTAAAAACAGCGCCGCGCTTCGCGTCGTTTACGCCTTTTTGTCGTTTAATTTTTGACCACTTATTATGACCAGCCATATTTCTCCTTAAAAAATTATTTCTATCTGTAAACTAGTTATATTTTAGCATATTTTTTAGAAAAATAAAACTCGTCAAATGACGAGTTAGAAGCATTTAAACGCGACCGCGAATTTTACGATAAGCACCCCTTAAAGCAACCATTGGTTTTAGCCAATAATACTTCACAATCGCAAAAGTCCAATAGTTTGGCGCAAATACTCGATTTTTCAAAATCGTGCGCGGTCGTTTTATTAAATCTCGCCAAAAACTAGCTCTGCTCTGTCGCGTATCACAAATAACAAAGGAGCTCTCGTCAACAAAACCAATGTCAAACCTAATTGAGCCTATAATTTTCATCTCGTTAGCGTTAGGATTTGAAATCAGACGGCGAATTTGTGGCTTAATCACTGATGAAAAATACTCAATAGGATTCTGCTGAGTTCTGCAAAAAATCTGCAATCCTTTTTCGAAACCTTTTCGAATATATCTCAAGCGATTTTCGTCTTCATCGAATTGCGGCTTGTTCGTAAAAGGATACTCCCATAAAACTGGATTCCATAATCTTGAATTTTCCGCGCTCAAAACATTTCCAAGTAAATAATTATTTTTTGGCAAATTGATTCCTGTGCGATTTTCAACATGATCATGACCACCAACATAAAGCCCGCTAACCTTATTAGAAAAACCCTTTAACTTCAAAAATTCAGCGTAAAGCAATTGAACCGTTCCACCCCATCCAACATCTACAATTACAACTTCTGCTTGATTTTTCGGCAAAAACCGACAAACGTAATCGTAGGAATCTCGTAAATGTTTAGTGAATTTTTCGTCAGCGTCTTGAATGTCTTCCAGAAAAGCCTTGAAAAATTCCTCTTCGGTTCTTTGATTAATATTTAAATCACTAAACGGAAAATCCTTGCCAAAATAAAATTTATAAATTTCACTTCGTGAGCCGGAAACCTCACCCAAATTAATTGTTGATTGAATAGAGTGTGCGTTAAACCGTTCGTGATTTTTTGAGAGAAACCAAACCAATGCTCTCATCATACATTTTCTATTTAATTTGTTCGCCACAAAAACATTTTTCCTTGCAAAATCAGTTGGCGAAATTTTCATTCCCCAATCGTGAAAGACTTTTGCCTCGCTAGAAACCATCAAGAGATTAGCCTGAGTACTCTTCGCGACAAGCCCAACATATCGCAAAAATATAAATAGCGGTTGCGAAAAAATCAAACCATAATTAAACCACACAGCAGCCTGATTTTTTTCGCTATTTAAACTACTCGAAAAAAATTCTTGGTCTTTTTTCGCAGAGAAAAACTTAACAGTTTTCAATTTCAACTTACCAAATTTTGTGCGAAATCTCCGTAATCGCGGCGAATTTATGTGAATTGTCTCACAGCCAACTCGTGTAGCCATAAAAACATCAGAATGCAAACTGTCTCCAATATGCAAATTAGAAAACAGATCAATATTAAACACTTCACTCAATCGAGTAAAAAGTCTGCCTGTACTTTTGCTAGCACCAACACTTTGCGAACTAACGCCATCATCAAAAATCTCAACCTTAAAATGTTTTAGAAGATCTTTAATCTGCTCCGTACTTAAATACATATCTGAAGCGAAATAAACTTTAATATCAGGATTCTCGATTTTAATTCTTGAGATTGCCGAGATTAAATCGTGGTTAACGAAAAGCTCTTTATGTTCGACCGTAAGCTCAATTTCAATCATCCGCTCGACAATTGATCTTTTGCGACGGTCGGTTAATTTTTTATTATATTTTTCAGCAATAAAATCAACCAAAGAACCAAACCATAACTCAAGACTTACGTCAAACTCTTCCCCTTCTTTAATCTCATAATTATATTTCGAACGGAAAATTTCATTACGAATATACTGGCGCAACGAATAAATTTCGAAAGCTGTAATTTTTTGCGAAAAATCTCGTTGAAAAATCTCAAGCCACAGTTCGGCAACCTTAATGAACTGCAAATCTTCTGGCCAAATTTTACGCATCAAAACAGTATCAAATATATCCATCGTTATAGTTTTGATGTTATTTTTCGAAATATTTTTATGAATTTTATTATACATATCTTTCCTTGGGTTAAAAAAATAGAGCACCGCGTGGGTGTTCTATATCCATTTTCGAAACGCAAGGTAGATGCCTTAAATTTCGCGCGATGCTCTAATTGAAAACATCTACGCGAATGTTTGCGTTTTAATATAAAAATGGTATAGAACTATTCTACTATACCATTTTTGCGAAAAATAATCAAGCCCCATCTAATCTTTCTTCAACATCACCGTGAAAGCCTCGCTCGGAATTTCGACATTGCCGAATTTTTTCATTCGTTTTTTGCCGCGTTTTTGCTTGGCGAGAAGCTTCTTTTTGCGCGAAACGTCGCCACCGTACAGATAGCCTGTCACGTCTTTTCGGTAAGCCGAAAGGTTTTCACGAGCGATGAATTTTCCGCCGATCGCCGCCTGAATCGCCACTTGGAAGTTTTGCCGCGGAATAACTTCTTTGAGCTTGGCGGTGATTTCGCGACCGATTCGCACACTTTCGCTGCGGTGGCACATCACGCTCAAAGCGTCAACCATTTCGCCCGCAACGTAAAAATCTACTCGCACCAAATCTTCAGTTTTATATTCCCAAAGTTCATAATTGAACGAACCATAACCGCTTGTAACACTTTTCAGCTGGTCATAAAAATCAGTCAAAAGATTCGCGAGCGGTGCTTCAAAGCTCACCAAAACTCGCTCATCAATGTAGCTCAAATTCTTTTGAAGACCGCGCTTCGAAACAATCAACTGAATCACCGCACCAACAAATTCTTGCGGAACGACAATTTCGCCCTTAATCCACGGCTCGCGAATTTCGGCGATTTTGCTCATATCAGGGAGATCAGCCGCGCTTTTGATGTCGAGCTCTTCGCCATTGCTGAGCAAAACGTGATAATCGGTCGAAGGGTTGGTAATCACGATATCAAGATCATATTCGCGCTCCAAACGCTCGCGAACGATATCCATATGAAGAAGCCCCAAAAAGCCAATTCGCACACCAAAACCAAGTACTGGCGAATTTTCTGGCTCAAATTGAAGCGCCGAATCGCTCAAACTCAACTTTTCGACCGCGTCCTTCAAATCTTGATAATCCTCGTTGCTCACAGGGAAAAATCCCGCATAAACAAACGGCTGAACGTTCTTATAGCCAGGCAAAGGTTTTTCGGCAGGAGTTTTCACCAAAGTCACCGTGTCGCCAACTTTCGCCTCGCGTGTGGTTTTGAGGTTGGTCACGATGTAGCCAATTTCGCCCGCGGACATTTTATCGAACGGCGTCATTTTTGGTTGAAGTTTGCCGATTTCGAGCGACAAACCTTTCGAATCTGTCGCCATCATTTTGATTTCGTCGCCCTTTTTCAATTCGCCCGAAAAAATTCGCACATACAAAATCACACCACGATAATCGTCGTAGTAGCTGTCAAAGATTAGGGCTTTAAGTGGTTTCATTCGTTCTCCTTGAATAATTTTTCGAAGTCTTGCTTTGCTTTCGTCGAGTCTTTTCGAGAATAATTTATAAAAATATAAATCCCATCGTCAATTTCTTCCGTCATAACAGTGCCACCAGGTGAAACTTTTGGTTCACGAAAAATCTTAGCACGATTTCCGTGTTCGTTAAATTCTTCTTTCTCACCCAAAAGATTTCGAATAATTCGTGGATTTTTCTCGTGATTTTCTTTTACGAAATTAATAAATTCACGACGCCCAACCTCTTTTTCTTGTCGCTCAACAATTTCTTCAATTTCTTTTTCAGTGTCAACTTTCTTCGGAAAAATGGCCTCACCTTTTAGTGAATAAAAAAGCTGTTCGACCAAATTTCGATCAACTGCAAAAAACTCGGTTTGCGCGATTCGACTTTTGCTGAAAATTTCGTGAAGCATTTTCTCCTTAACTTCGTAATTTTCGGTTCGAACTGCAATTACACGCTTCAAACCGCCGATATTATCGTATCCGTTTTTTTCAAGATTATACATCCGACTCTCAAACGCATCTTCTCGAGCCTTACCAATCTTGTAAACTCCGTTTATAACCGATTTCATCAAGTATACGATGCCGACATTTTTCCCACTCATCAATCAACCTCCTTCGGGCTTGGGATTTTTTCGATAATTGCGTCCAACACGGCTTCGACGCCCATTCCGGTTTTGGCGGAAATGTGAAGAATTTCGCTTTCGTCGCAGCCCAAAAGATTAATAACTTCCTTGCTAACTCGCGGAATGTCAGCGGCTGGCAAATCGATTTTGTTCAAGACGGGAATAATTTCAAGCTCGGCGCTCATCGCCAAATAAACATTCGCCAAAGTTTGCGCCTGAATTCCCTGCGACGCATCAACCACCAAAATCGCACCTTCGCAAGCCTGAAGCGAACGCGAAACTTCATACGAAAAATCCACGTGACCAGGCGTATCTATAAGGTTGAATTCGAAATCCTTCCACTTCATCGTGACGGGCGCAAGCTTGATGGTGATTCCCTTTTCGCGCTCCAAATCCATACTGTCGAGCAGCTGCGACTTCATATCTCGCGACTGAACCGTGCCAGTAAGCTCCATCATTCGGTCGGCCAAAGTCGATTTTCCGTGGTCAATGTGAGCAATAATACAAAAATTTCTAATTTTTTCTAAGTTCATACTACTGTAAATTATAGCATATTTTTGAAAAATCGCAAAATTTATCTTGATTCATATTGCTTGAAAAGAATTTTGTTGATTTGGTGCAAAATTGGGTCGACTTCTGGCAATTTGAACAGTTTGGAAACTCCGATATAAACGCCAGTCGCGATCATCGACATCAAACAGAATTTTGGAAAAATCGAGAAAAATCGCTCGTCAGAATTCAACAGCGGCATCGCCGAAACCAAAACATAGCAGGTAATCCCCGTTATTGCGCTCACTACAAACATTCGCCCAACGCCAGCGACAAATTTCAGATCAAAAACGCCCGGAATTCGACTACTCATAAGTTTAAGTAAGACCACAATTTCGACAACTGCGCCAATAACTTGCGCCCAAGCCAAACCATACGGCCCCCATTTAAACACCAAGCTAAACACAATCGCCAGTAAAATATTCAAACCGATCGCCAAAAGCGAAACACGCAGCGGAGTTTTGGCGTCTTCCATCGCATAAAAACTTCGCGCCGCAATATGGTAAAGCGAACGACAAAAAATAGAAATCACCAGCACACCTAGCAACCCAGCCATCAGCGAATCACCACCATTTTTGATGAAGCTCACCACATAGCCACGGAAAAAGAAAAACATCACCACAACCGGCAAGGTCAAAAACAAAATCGTCCGCAAGGCTTTTTGCAGCTCTTTACGGAAAAGATCTGTTCGCCCAGTCGCTAACCTTTCCGTCAAATTCGGGAAAAACGCCGTCGAAATCGCCACGCCAATCAGATTAACTGGCATGTTGTGAAGCGTCAAACTCTGCTGATAAGCACGCACCACGCCCGCGCCCATTCGGCTGGCCATGTTGGTTTCTACAATCGAATTTACATAATCGATCCCTTGATCCATCGATCGCGTCGGCAAAAGTTTCATCACTTGAAGAAAGCCTTTATTCTTCCAATAAATTTTAAATCTATAATCCAAACCAACGCCAATCAAGCCCGCCACCGCAATCAAAAGCTGCAAAACCGACCCAAATGCCACGCCCAGCGCCACGCCCATAATTCCACCTTCGAAAAGTTGAACGCCAAAAATCGAAATTCCACTGGTGAAAAACACCGTTCCGATGATAATTCCAATATTATAAATTGCTGGCGCAAGCGCCGAAAATGTAAATCGACCGATCGCCTGCTGAATACTCGTCAAAACTGTCGCAATCGCAAAAAGAAACGGATTAATCGCAATAACTCGCATCATCGAAACCGCCAGCGCGCGCGAACTTTCATTCAGCCCGGGCCCAACAACATATTTAACCAAAGGTTCAGCAAAAATCATAATCAAAACAGATGTGATCAGCGTCACTAACGCCAGCAAATTCAAAACGCTCGTGCTTAATTCCCAGGCGGATTTTTTGTTGTTTTTGGCCATTCGCTGGTTAAATACAGGGATAAATGTCACGCTCAGCGCACCAGAAACCAAAATAAAGAACATAAAATCAGGAATTGTAAAGGCCACCGTGTAGGCGTCGATTCCTGTTGGGTAGCTGTCGAGATAATAAGAGTTCAAAAGTCGATCACGCAAAAAACCAAGCAAGCTCGAAAGAAGAGTCGAGCTTGCTAAAACAATCGCCGCGAATTTAACGGTGAGTTTCGAATTAGCTTTCGAAACGATTGAGCGAAGTTTCGGTTTCATAATTAGTCGTGAAGTTTAGCCTCTTTTGGCAATTTAGCGTTTTTTAAGATTTCTTTGACTTCTTCTTCGTCGATAGTTTCTTTTTCGAGCAAAGCGTTTGTCAAAGCTTCAAGCGGTTTTTTGTTCGCTTTCAAAATTATCTCGGCGCGCTTTACGGCTTCTTTAATCAAAGCGGCTACTTCGGCGTCTATTTTTTCGGCAGTTTTTTCAGAAAATGGTCGCTCGCGAGTCATTCGATCGAAGAACATTCCGCCTTCTTCTTCATGGAAAACCTGATCGCGGAGCTCAACGCCCATTCCGTAGTCGTTAACCATTGTTCGCGCGATATTTGTTGCACTTCGAAGGTCGCTCGAAGCTCCTGTCGAAATACCACTTTCGCCATAAATCATCATTTCGGCTTGTCGGCCGCCCATTGCGCGCGCCAAAATGTCTTTATATTCAAAAATATTTGTGTAAGATTTGTCTTCTGGCGGCAAGAACCAAGTTACACCGCCAGTGCGTCCGCGCGGAATAATTGTCACCTTATGAACCGGATCAGAATCTGGCAAAACGTGGCCAACTACGGCGTGTCCAGCTTCGTGCCAAGCGGTCATTTGGCGATCGAGTTCGCTCATAACTTTCGATTTTCGTTCTGGACCAATCGCAACTTTTTCGAACGCTTCTGTCAGATCGGCGTTGTTGATTTTATCACGACCATTTCGCGCCGCCAAAATTGCGGATTCGTTGGCGATATTCGCAAGATCGGCACCAGCCCAACCGGCAGTTTTCTTTGCCAAACTATCAAGATCAAGGCTTTCGATGGCTGGCTTATTCCTAAAATGAACTTTCAAGATTGCCAAGCGATCTTTGCGTTCAGGTAAAGTGATTTCAACACGTCGGTCGAATCGACCAGGTCGAAGCAACGCTGGGTCAAGCACGTCCGCGCGGTTTGTCGCCGCAAGCACGATCACGCCAGTGTCTTTCTCGAATCCGTCCATTTCAACCAAAATTTGGTTCAAAGTTTGCTCGCGCTCGTCGTGGCCGCCGCCCATTCCAGAGCCTCGTTTGCGACCAACTGCGTCAATTTCGTCGATGAAAATAATCGCAGGCGCGTTCTTTTTGGCTTTTGAAAACAGATCACGAACACGGCTGGCGCCAACGCCAACAAACATTTCCATAAATTCAGAACCAGAGATCGAGAAGAATGGCACTTTTGCCTCACCCGCAACCGCTCGCGCGAGCATAGTTTTACCAGTTCCAGGATTTCCAACCATCAAAACGCCGCTTGGGATTTTTGCGCCCATTTTTTGGTATTTTTTTGGATCTTTCAAGAAATCAACAACTTCGTAAAGATCTTGTTTGGCGTTTTCGTTTCCGGCAATATCTTCGAAAAGAATCTTCTTTTTGTCTTCGCCGTAAAGTTTCGCACGAGATTTTCCAAAATTCATCGCTTGCGAATTTTGTCCGTTCGCTTGGCGCATCATAAACATAAAGAAACCGATAATCGCAATTGTCGGCACAAAAATTATCGCCAAATTCCAAAAAATGTCGCCAGAAGTGTCAACTTCCTTAATTTCAACAGTAGTCACGCCTTGCTTCAAACCCTGCTCGTAAATTGTTCCGCTTTCTTTTGTGGTTTTTTCTGTGGCGGTTTTTTCGCCTTTTGGTGTAACTTTAATTTCATTACCCTGGATTTCGAGCTTTTCGATCTCACCTTTATTTGCCCGTGAAATCACATTCGAAATCTCAACATTTTTTAGATTTTTCGAAAATAGCCCATTTGCGCCCCACAATCCAAAAAACAAAGCACCAACAATCAACCAAAAAACAATATTTCCGGCCAATTTTCCAATATTTTTCGTATTCTTATTATTCTTCATTTCATCCTTTCTCTGTCATTCAGCTCTTCTTATTTTAACATTTTTCAGAAGCGTTTTCAAACCAAAAATCACTTTTCGAAAAAATCACATTTTTTCCGCCCAAAATTTGCGTTCTCGTCTTCGGTCGAAAAGTTCGAATTTTCGCCAAAAAATCCCAAACCTGCCGGCTGAGTGGAATTTCTCCAGATTGAATTCGCAAAATCTCGCGCACAATCTCAAAGCAAACTTCGTCCGAATTTTCCCAAAAAAACGCCCGTTCAAACTTCCCATTTTTCGAAATTCCGGCGATAATTTTCGCAACGGTTTCATCAATTTCTCGCTTGACTTCAATCTGTTTTTGCCAAATTTCGAAAATCTCATTCAAATTCTGCTCGCTAAAATTCACTCTTTGCCGAATCCGATTTCGCGCGTATTTTTGCTCAAAATTCGAAGAATCTTCGCGCCAAATCAAACCTTCCGCCTTCGCCATTTCGAGAATTTCAGCCTTTGAAAAACGCAAAAAAGGTCGCTTCACATCTGGAGAATCCATCGCAGCGATCGCACGCCAACCGCCGCCGCGCGCCAAATTCAGCGCAAAAGTTTCCGCCAAGTCATTCTTGTGATGCGCGGTAAAAATCTCGGCGTCGAACCTTTCAGCCAGATTTCGCAAAAAATCATAACGCACAATTCGAGCTTGCTCCTCGCTGGCATTTTCGCCCAAATTCCCGTGAGTAAATTCGAACTTCACGCCATATTTTTCAGCCAAATTTCGAACAAATTCCAGATCACGCAAACTTTCTTGCCCGCGAATTCCGTGTTCAAAATGCGCCACAATCAGACTTTCACGCGGAAAATTTTTCGCCAAAAAATCCAGCAAAACCACCGAATCAACACCGCCCGAAACCGCCACAAGAATTTTTTTCATAAAAATATTTTACGCCAAAATCTTGAAAAAAGCAAAATCGTATGTTATAATGTTCGATATGGTAGCGTAGCTCAGTTGGTTAGAGCGTAGGACTCATAAGCCTAAGGTCGCTGGTTCAATCCCAGCCGCTACTACCAGATATTATTTTGAAAAATCGCCCGCGAGTTTGCGAGCGATTTTTTGTTTTATTTTAGCCTAAATCAACTTAATCCCATTTATTGTAACTGACTCAAGACTCCATGTTTTCCAATTTGCCTGACATTGAATTGTTCCTATTTGTTCTCGCGAACCAAACAGCTTTTCTTTTTTAGAAAGTTTACCTACAACAACATAAATATTTTCAGGAATCCCCATAGCATATTGGTTGGATACATCTATTGACGCGTTTTTATATCCTAAATCTTCAATTTCGCGCTCGCACAAAGATATAATATCTTCCGGCAAAATATCACTCGGCAATTCCTGCCCACTATTCTGTGATTTTTTGTTAGCCTCTTCCTGTTGTTTCTTTAGAGCCTCGGCATTTTTTCTATCAGCCTCCTCTTTCTCGCGAATAGCTTCCCATTCAACCTGCTTTCGCTGTTGCTCTTCCGCTTCAGCTTGCTTTTTATTCTTGTATTCATTAAATTTATTAACGAACAAGTTTTTATCTTCATCGGTTAAATTGTAGCGAATTGTAGCTGTTTTAGACTTAACAACTTTGTTAAGAACCTTATTGAAAATCTCAAAAGTAACTTTTTCTTCAAAAAAATTAGTATCTTGCGGATTGTAATTATCTCGAGAATAGAACTGATACAGACCGAAAGACGATTCTTTATTTTTCTCAAATTTACCGCCATTAATATCAAGGGAATTATCAGAGCTAAAACTCTCCCTTAGTTCAACCGTTTCGTATTTCGAAAATTCACCTGAAATCTTGATTTTATTGCACCCTAAAGAATCCGTTGATGAATTAAAAGTTGCCCCACAATCAGTGTTAACATCTTCCACTTTTATGAAATAATCTCGGGATTCTTCTTCTTTAATCTTTGCTTTTTCTTGTTCAATCTTAGCCTGCATTTCAGCTTTCTTGATATTACTTTGGACTACGCCCCAAGCCGACAAACTAAAAACCAAAACTAAAGCTACAGCTATAATTCCATAAAATTTCTTTGGATTTTCTTTAATCCATTTATCGAAATCCGTTTCTTGTTCTGTATTATCCTCTCCTAACTTCTTAGGAAGGTCGCGCGAAATTTTTTCGATGTTTTGTTGGGCGTTTTTTATTTTTTCTTCAGCTGCGCCCTGAATTTTATCCATTTTAGACTTAATCTTCTTTGAATATTCATCAATTTTTGACATAAAACCCTTTCGTTTAAACTTTATGTCACCATTTTACCCCCCCCCCTGCTGCTTTTGTCAATATTCTTAAAAAGAAAAATCTCGACCTTTCAGCCGAGAAATTTATCAATTCGCAAATTTAATACAAATCAAGCTCTTCAAAATCATCAAAAGCAGAAATTCTTGCTTCGATGAAATTTCGAAGTTCTTTTTTAGTTCGGTGTCGATCCCAAGTTGCCATTTTTTCGTGTTTTGCCATTTAATTTTTTCCTTTTTGTTTTAATTTGTTATTATGTTTTATATAATAACACGATTTTTTCAAAAAGTCAATAGTTTTTGGCGATATTTTTCAAAAAAATTTATTGATTTTTGCTTGTGCTTATAGTATAATTTTATAAAGTTTATGGATATTTTAACGAGTTTTGCGATAATCGGGCTGGGCGGATTGATTCACGCTAGTTTTCATTTGAGCATTAGCGTTTTAACACTTCTCAGCGGGCACACTTTGAGCCGTGAGCGCTCCCACCTAAAACTCGTCAAACTTGCCGGAGCGTTAACTTTTGGCGCGATTGTAGCTACAATTTTCCTTTTCTGTACATTTGCTTTTTCGTTCGAAACATTTTCTGATTTTGAAATTTCTCGAATGATTTGGGCTGTTTTGATCGGACTTTCGATCGGCTCGGCAATTTCGGTTTGGGCATTTTATTATAAAAGAAACTCACGAAAAAAATACGGCACAGAAATGTGGATTCCGCGAGGATTTGCTAAATTCTTGAACAAGCGCACACAAAAAACTCGACATTCCGCCGAAGCTTTTTCGTTGGGTGTTTCGAGCGTTTTGAGCGAAATTTTATTCATTTTTGCGCCAATCTCAGCCGCAACTCTCGCCAGCTTAACTCTTACACCATCGTGGCAATTCGTGGCTGTTGTTTTTTATACAACCATCGCCAATCTTCCGCTTTTTGTAATTTTTTGCTTAATCTCTGGCGGTCATTCACTTCCCCGAATCCAGATTTGGCGCGAAAACAACAAGCGTTTTTTGCAATTTTCGGCTGGCGTCGGGCTTTTAGTTTTGGCATTCGTTATTTTTATGAATATTTTCGGAGCTAATTTATGAAAATCGTAAAAAGTGGTGGGAAAATTGAAAATTTCGAACTTCGAAAGCTCGTCGACAGCCTTATCGGAACTTTCGAAATTGCAAAAACGCCAGAAGGTTTAAGTAATGATTTCATCAGGAAAACAATCGCGGAATTTCACGCTTGGGCGAAAGGAAAAAGCGAAATCACCAGCGACGATGTACGAAGAAAAATCAGCGAAATTCTCGAAAAAATCCATCCAGAAGCCGCGCATATTTATAAAAATTTCAAGAACATAATTTAAGGAGAAAAGATGAAAAAAGGAAAATTTGAATTTGATTTAGTCGTTCTTGGAACTGGCGCGGGTGGAAGCGCAGCAGCGAACATCGCCGCAAAAAACGGGCTTAAAGTTGCCGTCGTCGAAAAAGATTTGTTTGGTGGAGAAAGCCCAAATTATGGTGAAATTCCATTGAAAGCGCTTTCGCACGCAGCCAAAACGCTTTTCGAAGCTCGAAAAAGCACCAAAATGGGAATTCGTGCAGGCGGATTGAGCTATAATTTCCAAGGATTGATGAGCTGGAAAGATTTAGCCATCGAACGAACTGGCGCGCACGACAACGCAGATTTCTATAAAAAATCAGGCATCACCACTTTTCGCGGCGAGGCTCGATTTATCACTCCCCACGAAATTTCAGTCAACGGAGAGCATATTTCGGCACAAAAATTCTTAATCGCGACAGGCTCCGAATTCGAAATCCCAGAAATCGCCAATCTTAAAAACATCAAATTTTACACTCCGAGAACAATTCTCAACATTCCAAAACCACCAAAAAGCATTTTCATCATCGGTGGAAATGTCGAAGCGATTGAAATTGCGCAAATTTTGGCGATTCTCGGCACGAAAGTCTATATTAGTGAAATTTCAGCGCGATTATTACCTCGAGAAGATGAAGAAGTTGGAATCACCATCGAAAACATTATGGTCGAAAATATGAAGATTTTTGTGCTGCCACAAACTCGCGTTGTCGCTGTCGAAAAAGATGGAATGGGCAAAAAAGTTATTTTTCAGCGAGGCGGAAGCGAAAAATTCGTTCGAGTTGAAGAAATTCTCGTTGCAGGAAATCGAATCCCGAATACGGATATTGGTCTCGAAAACGCAAATGTCGATTTTTCGAAAGAAGGAATTGTGGTTAACGATTTTCTTCAAACATCTTCGAAGCATATTTTTGCCGCCGGATCAGTTTTGGACGCGAAATTTAGCACGACAGAATCGCTGCTTCAAAGCAAAATTGTCGCAAATAACATTTTAAAGCCTCGTGGCAAAATCTCACCAGATTATCAAGCAATTCCACGAACAATCTCAACAATCCCAGAAATCGCCAGCGTAGGCTTGACCGAAGACGACTGCATTAAGCGAGATTTGAAGATTAAAACTGCAATTGCTCCGCTCAATCTGATTGCGCGCAGCAATACCGAAGATTTTCGAATGGGCTTCGTGAAATTGATTTGTGATCGTCGCGGAAAAATCCTGGGCGGAAGTATCGTCGGGCCAGAAGCGTCAAGCGCGATTCACGAAATCGCTCTCGCTATAAAATTCGATCTTTTTGCACAAGATTTAGCCGAGCTACCTCACGCGTTTCAGAGCTGGAACGAAGCAATCCGTGTTTGCGCCAGCCGAATTCACTAAAACAAAACCTCTCGAACTTCGAATCTTTCGAGAGGTTTTTATATTTTTCGAAAAAATAAAAAAGCCTTCTCGCATTAGGCTTTTTCGTGGAAATAATTTCTTGGTTGCGGGAGTAGGATTTGAACCTACGACCTCTTGGTTATGAGCCAAGCGAGCTGACCAGACTGCTCCATCCCGCGATACATTATCAATTTTACAACACTTTTTTCGAAAAAGCAAGCACTTTTTTTATTTGGATGTTTTCTTAACATTTCCACCAAACAAAAAATTCATCCATTGAGAAAAATTACTCTGTTTTTGCGTCGGAGATGTTGAAGTTTCGATCTTTTCTTCTGGATATTCAGAAAGAATCAACACACTCTCGCCTTGAGCCACCAATCCTAAATTTTCGCGTGCGGCGAGTTCGCGATATTCATCACTTTTCAGATATTCAGATTCGTATTGAAGAGTTTTGTGCTTGATTTCAGTCAAAAGTCGCTCGCGTTTTCGAACTTCAAGCTGTTGTTGAAGAGCGTAATTTCGTTCCATCGCAGAAATACTTCCCCAGATCCAAGCGACCGCCACAATTATAGAGACGGCAATAATTAAATTATCGATTGTCATTAAATCGCTTGATATTCGATACTTTACGCGACGAATTTTAGTTCGAAATTCTTCTTTATTCACTATTTAATTTTACCACATTTTCTGCTATAATTAAATAAGCGGGGGGTTAGCTCAGCGGTTAGAGCAGTCGTCTCATACACGATTGGTCGCAGGTTCGAACCCTGCACCCCCTACCAAATGCCTTCGGGCTTTTTTATTTTGAGAATTATTTTATCATCGAAATCACAATCGACATCAACGGCAAAGTCAAAATCGAAAGCAACGTCGAAACCATCACGATCTCACTGGCTTCATCGGTGTCTCGGCCATATTTTTCGGCAAAAAGCCCAAGCGTCGTAGCTGTCGGCAAACTCTGAAGAAGAACCAACATCACCTTGATATGAACCGGCAGCCCCAAAATCGAAACCACCAAAAGAGTTAAAATCGGTCCGAAGATCAATTGAAGCAAGCAAGTTATGAAAAGTTGTGGCTTTTTGAAAATATTCGCGATTTTTGCCTTTGAAAGCAAAAAACCGATACAAATCAAACTTAGCGGAGTCATAATTCCCCCGATATAATTCAAAAAATTCGTTGCGAAATCTGGCA
>JBAQCW010000035.1:0-162866 GCA_049294455.1 Candidatus Nanogingivalis sp.
TGTGAACCAATGCCAATTTTCCGTCCAAAAAATACTCAATTCGGCGAATCAATTCTCCTTTGTATTCCAAAATTTCAGGCGATTTTTTGCTGAATTCTCGGCGCGCTTCTTCGATTTTTGCGGTCGAAGCGCCAAGTTTTGTGAGCTGGCTGGCGATTTCGAAAGTTTCGGGCGAAACATTTTGCGTTGAAAATCCCAAAGTGTCACTCAAAATCGCGCCCATCAGATGCTCGGCTGCTTGCTGATTGATCTCGAAACCAGAATTTTTCGCAAAGTCAAAAATCACCTCAGCACAACTGCCGGCTTCTTTCAAAATAATTTCGTGCGAAAATTCCAGATCTGGCGTGGCGTCAGTGTGATGATCGATCACCAAAATCGGCGTTTTTTCGAGCAAATTTCGATAAAGCGGATTTTCCCAAATTTTCGAAAGCAAAATCTGGCTCGCCGTGTCAACAATCACGAACAAATCGCTCGGCCAAAGATTGTCAGAAATTCTATCCCAGCCAGAAAAATATCGAAGATATTTCGGGATGTCAACAGGACAAAAAAGCTGAACTTCCTTGTCCGCCTCGCCGAGAATTTCTTCGAGCGCGAGTGCCGAACCAAGCGAATCGCCATCTGGATTTTCGGCTTGAATTACGGTGATTTTTTTAGCGTTTTCGATGAGATTTTTCGCAATTTCGAATTCTTTCATTACAAGCTCCTTCGCCCTTCGAGCGCGTGGCTCAAAGTGATTTGATCGGCGTATTCCAGATCGACGCCAACGGGAATTCCGCGCGCGAGGCGTGAAATTATCAGATTGTCGAAGCCTTTTTCCCGCAAAAATCTTTGAAGATAAAGCGCGGTGCTTTCGCCTTCGACACTGGCGTTTGTGGCGATGATGATTTCGCGAACTTCGTCCTTCGAAATGCGCTCGGCGAGTTCGTTAAGATGAAGTTGCTCTGGGCCGATTCCGTCGATTGGTGAAATTGCGCCACCCAAAACGTGGTAAGTTCCGTTGAACTGTTTGGTTTTTTCGAGCGCCACAATGTCGAGCGGCTCTTCGACAACCGCCACGAGTTTTTTATCGCGAGTTTCGCTGGAATATAGCGGCGAAACTTCTTCCGTGTCTGAAATTAGCGCAAAAGTCACCGGACACTGCTTGACATTTTTGTGCAAATTCAAAAGACTCTCGGCGATTTTTTGGCTAATAATCGGGTCGTTTTTTAGCAAATAATAAGCGTAGCGTTCGGCTGTTCGCGAGCCGACGCCAGGCATTTTTCCGAGATTTTCGATAGAATCAAGCAGTGCGTCTGGTAAAATTTGCGCCATTTTTCTCTTTTCGGGGGCTTAAAAGCCCAAGTTTCCCAAACCGCCCATCAAAGGTTGCATTTTTTCGGCGGCAACTTTTTGCGCTTCTTCCAAACCATCGCGAATTGCGATTTGAATCCAGTGTTCGAGTTCTTCTGTGTCTTCGAAATCGATAAGTTCTGGGTTGAGTTTTACGCTTTTAACTTTCAATTCGCCAGTGAATTGAATCACGACGGCGCCGTCGCCAGCTTCAACTTCAATGATTTCTTTTTTGAGTTCTTTTTGCGCTTTTTGAAGTTCGCGCATCATTTTCATTTGGTCTTTAATTCCTGTCATTTTTCCTCCTTAAAACAGTATAAATATGTAAATATTTTATCAAAAATCTACTTCTTTTTCAAGATGTAGAAGCGATCCGAATTGTCTTTTCGGCTCGAAACCAAGATTTTTTCGATTTTGTAATTTTGTGGAATTTCGAGATTTTCGAAAGCTTGTTTCGAAACGATTAAATTGTTGCCTTCGATTTTCGAAAGGATTTTTCCGCCAGATTTTTTAACCAAAATTCCGTAAAAATCAGCCTCGCTTTTAGAAACGAGCAAGTTCCTTTCGCCGGAAGTTTTTTCGAGAAGAATCCGCAAATCTTGATTGAAATTCGAAACGACATCGGGCGAATAAATGTAGCTTTGACGGAAGTTATTCAAGCTAATGAAAAGCAAACTGGCTATAAAAATCGAAATCGGAATCAGCCCAGCCACGCGCGCATAAGAGTTTTGCGGGAAAATCGTGTACCAAGTTTGAATTAGACTTTGAAGTCCGGTGATCGTCAAAATGAAAATCGGCACAAACAGGATTGCTGTCAAATTTGGATTGATTAAACAGACGACGAGCAAAATCACCGACCAAATATTCACCAGATAGCTTTTGGCCGTGTGCTTGGCTGAAAAGGTGAAGTAAAGCCCGATCGCGATTAAAATTGCCACTGGTGGATTGATGATTGGCGAAACCACGCCGTTCGAAGATTTCGACGAAAAACTAAACAGATTCGAAATTAAAACGCCGAGATTTTCGAAGATATTGAGCGAATTTGGAATTCCGAAAATCGTTTTTATAATCGAAAAATCTCGCACAACCGCAACAATCAACGGCAGCAGAATCACGCCAAAAGTTGCCATCGCGATAATTCGTTTTTTCTTCTCGATTTCCCTATTTAGCGCGAATCGAAGATGCGGATGCGCCAAAATCGTCAGCCCAAACGCCAACACGATATAAATACTCAAAGGCGTGTAAAAACTCAACGCCAAAACTGTCGCGAGTGGCAAAAGCGTGCGTTTCTTTTTTGTTTCGAGGAATTTTGCGCCGAGCCAAATCAGCAAAATCGGATAAAAAATATAAAGAATTTCTGGCGTTCCGTTTTGTGCAATGAAGAAAAATTGGCTCGAAGCAATCGCTAAAATCGCCGCCAGCGTTGCAGTTCCTTTCGAAAACCACGCGTGCGAAAGCTTGATGATCGCAAAAACTGTCGCGATCGAAATTAAAATCGCGGGCAATTTTATGCTAAAATTCGAAAGTCCGAAAATCGAAATGCTCAAATTCTGGAGAATTCGAAAAGGAAAATTCAGAATTTCGCTCGAAAAAATATTCGAAAAACTTAAATTCGCCGAAAGTGTTGCGCTTTCGATTTCTTTACTTGTCAAAGCATTTGGTGAAACGAAAATCGTGTAGATGATTATTGATAAAAATGCCAGAAAAAGTCCGCCGTAAGTGAGTTGATAACGATATTTATAGAACCAAAAATCGCTAATTCGTGTTTTTTTCATACTTATTTATTTTAACATAAACGGTCGAAAAAAGCTAATTTTGATTTTTGCGGGATTTATGTTATAATTACGACATCAAAACAGAAGGAGGCGATTTTTATGAAGAAAATCGTTAAAATTTCAATGTTGGCACTTTTGGGTTTAGGCTTGGCGGGATGTTCTTCGTCAGATTATGATGGTATTAATCCTTCTGGTGAAATAGCATCATATCTCAGGATACTGGAAGATATTAGAAATAATGAATACGAAATAGATCTTGAAAGTAGACAGGAAGCCGTTGATTTTGTGAAAACTATAAGTAAAGCAGACCTCGAAAATATCGAAAGCATCGATTATAGCAAAAATGGGAATGGCTATGTTGTTTTGATCAAGTTCAAAAAAACACAATCAGACGATTCTTCTCCGGAAATCGAAGAAAAAATCATCGAAAAAGACGGTAAAAAATATCGAGTTACCGTCGAAGAAATCGTCGAAGACCCAGCTAAAGAAGTTGCCGAGCAGGCAGTTGAAGAAGCTGTTAAATCAGGCGAATAGCATATTTTGAGAACGAAAAGCTCTCTTTTTATTTTAGTCCCCAATTATTTCCGCCGAGAGATTTTACGGCGTCTTTAATTTCGAGCATTGTGATTGCTTGATTGAAGTCGCTTGCGTTCAAGCCTGATTTTTTAATGAGCTCGTCGCCGTTTCGAATTCCAGAACTCAAAAGTTCGAGAATTTTGTTCTCGGCTGGCGTGTCGCCTTTGAAAATCGTAGTTTGCTCCAATTTTTCTGGAAAAAGAAAATCCAAAAGATCAGAAATTTCGGTCAAAGGCGTTGCGCCCATTTTGATGAGTTTATTGCATCCTGCCGAAAGTGGTGAGGTGATGTTTCCAGGCACGGCAAAAACTTCCTTTCCCTGATCGAGTGCGTGATTAGCGGTTGAAAGTGTTCCGCTTCGAGCGGCAGCTTCGACGACGACAACAGCGTCGGCAAGACCCGAAACGATTCGATTTCGTTCCAGGAACTGATATGGCAAAGCTGGCGAACCCGCTTCGTATTCACTCAAAATAGCCCCGCCCGTTTTGAGGATTTTTTCGCTGAGTCCGCGATGCGAGTTTGGGTAGATTTTATCGAGGCCGTTTGCGAGAACTGCGATGGTAGTTCCGCCCGCCTCGATTGCTGAACTGTGTGCGATTCCGTCGATGCCGAGTGCGAGGCCGCTCACGACTATTCCGCCGCGTTTTGCGACTTCGCTGGCGATTTTTTGTGCGATTTCTCGACCGTAATTCGTTGGCTTTCTCGTGCCAACAATCGCCACGGTTTTTACTCGATTTTCAGGCAATTCACCTCTGATAAAAAGCCTCTTTGGTGGGTTTGGGTAGTGTTGAATTTCGGCTGTGTATTTGTAGTTTTCTGGAATAATTTCGTTGATTTTCATAAAAAGTGTGTTAAAAGTATTGACTATTTTCATTTTTCATGATATTATATTGACAGTTGACAAAATATTTAACTAATTTGTCAAAAGAACATAAAATATGTTTGTTATAGTGTATAATAACTCCACACATTCATCCTTTTATCTCCCCCTCCTTTTCTAAAAGTGGAATTATTATACATAATAACCCCTTTGACCGGCGGACCCTTTGTTGTATGAGGTGGGTCGACAGCTTCGATTTTTCGAGCCTTAAAATGGGTGCGTCGAAGGGATAAAAGACCGTCTGAGCGATGCCCACCCGTGCTTAGGCGGTCTTTTATTATGTTTTAATATTAAAATATCTTTCGAAAATGTCAATGAGCTTATGGTTAATATTTCATTTCGAATTTTAGCATAAAAGGTATTTTTTGGCAAACGCTTGATTTTTTTTGAGGGCTTTGTTAAAATGGTTTTACCGATGGGATGTCGCCAAGTGGTAAGGCAGCGGGTTCTGGTTCCGCCATTCGGGGGTTCGAATCCCTCCATCCCAGCCAAGATAAGAGCACAAGTAAAATAAATCTACTCGTGCTCTTGTTTTATTTGGTAATTTGGAAGTTTTATTTATAGTCGACGACTCTATCGATTCGATATTTTGAAACGCGCCCACCTTTTTGGTATTGAACTGTAAAGAATTTCGAATCGAAGTGAAGTAATTTTCGATTGCGGAACTTTTCGTCAATCTTATCCTTTGATTCGACATAGTATTTAAAATTTATCTTTCGGTTTATCTTAGGCTTTAGGTACTCTCTAAATTCCTGCGGATTTACGAACGGCTGAATATTGGCTATTAAATTTTCTTGTTTATCTCTATCCGATTCGATTTTATTCGAAGATTGATTGATTTTGTCTAAAAGCCTCTCGAGTTCTTCTTTTAGCTCTTTAATTTTTAAAAAATCATTATTATCCATTGCGTCCTCTCTTTAGGTTTTATGCTTTGATTTTATCAAAAAAAAACATCTTATCAAGCTTTAAAATTATAAATTGAAATTATTCAAAAAGTGTGATATAATTATTCAGAATTGTTATATTTTGTAAAATTTGAAAGGAAGAAAATGGCTAAACATAAAAGTTGGCACGGTGCGGACATCAAACGCAAACGAAAAGCTCAATTGAAACTTGAAAAACGCCGCGAAGCAAAACGCCGCGAACGAATTGCAGCAGCTTTGGCCGCAAAATAATTCGAAAACGAAGTTCGAAAATCGCTCTTTTGGGCGATTTTTTGACTTTTTTTGAAATTTGTGGTACAATATACGGTATCTATCTTCATTTGAAGAAATATTTTTTGGAGGTGAACAAAATGAGAGATAGAGGAATTCAAAATGTTGAACATTTGATTTCGCGCGGACTTTTGGAATTTAAGTTTCTTCACGACATCAAATCGCCACGAAAGCGTTCGGCGATGGCAAATAGAATTTCGCGTTTTACGATCGAAAATAAGGATAAATATAAGCTTCTCCCTATGACTAAGCAAGAAATTCTCGAAAAACCGTGTGTAGCTCTTCTTTTTGACGAAAGTAATAATCTTGTAGCTTCTGCTTCGATGATGAAACCAGAAGTTAACAGTTTTGGTCAGTATCTTGGTGAAATTGGGTCAATGTTTACTGTCGAAGAATGGCAACACCACGGAATCGCCAGCTTTCTTGTTCATAAAATCGATGAATGGGCAAGTGGCAAGCGCGGAATTCACGGAGCGTATGCTTTCTTGAACACCGGCTCACCAAAATCGATGGCGGTTAACGGATATTCTGCAGAAATTAATTATCGCGGTTTTTTCGTTAACGCTGCTAAATTCTTGCCACCGGTTGCGATAAATTTGTGCCTTACAGCTTGCGCGATCCCTGAAAAGGTTGAGCTAATCAATGCGAGTCGCGAACTTTCAAAGATTTGTTCTTGCGGAAGTAAGACAAAAGAACAGATCGATCGCGGTACAGAGCTTGCTGAAAAATTAAAGCAAGCAAAAATCGCTCGCGCGAAGCGTTTCTCCGAGATTGTTGAAAAATTTGAAAGTCATAAGATTGACTTTTCGAATTCGAAACATCTTCACGAGTTCGAAATTGCGCACGAGCATCAAACGCTTGACGCAATCATTCAAATTTTTCAGAAAAATCTGGAAAATGATCTTCACTGCTGTGATGTTGCAGTCGTGAAACTTTACTAATGGCCGTCGTTGACGGTCTTTTCTTTGCTTAAATTTCTCGCAAAAACTTCGCGCAAATTTCGTAAAATTCGTCGATTTTTTGCTTGTAGATGAATTCATTTTGCTGATGCGCTTGGCTAAATTCGCCTGGCCCGAAAACGATAATTTCCGCACCCAAACCATTCACAAAAAACGCCTGATCTGTTGCGCCTGGACTGACGGTGATGGCTTTTTCGCTCAAATTGCTTGCCAAAAGCAAAGTTTTGACGACTTTCGAACTTTTCGAAATCAAGCAAGAAGGCGCCGGCGCGCTGTGATATTTCCACGAAAAACCGTATTCCTTCGCCAAATCGTTCGCAAAATTCTCGAAATCGGCGTCAAGCTCCGGCGTCGTTCGAACATCGACGATCAGCGTCGCGGAATCCGCCGTCTTGTTGGGACTTTCCGGATTGCCGGCGTTCAAACTCGTCGCCACGAGGCTCGGTGCGCCCAAAATCTCGTTCAAATATTTTGTTCGCATTTGTTCATAAATTTTGTTCAAGTCGTTCAAAAAAACAGTAGTTTTTGCGAGCGCGGATTTTTCGAAATTGCCCTGCTGGCTGGCGTGTCCCGAAATTCCCGAAAATTCGAAAACTACAAAGCGATTTCCGCGATGACCAACTTCGATTTGTGAATTTCCTGTCGGCTCGGAAATCAATCCATAAATTTCAGAATAATCGAACTCGGAATTTTTGAGCCATTCGGCGAATTTTGCGCTTCCCGATCCATCGAGCTCTTCGTTCGAAACTGCCACGAGCCACAAGTCGAAATCAGCCGTTTCAGAATTTTCCCACCAAAAATCCAGCCCCGCCACGAAGCTTGTCGCCACACCGGCCTTCATATCGCTCGCGCCAAGCCCGACGATTTTTTCGCTGGTTTCAATCGCGCTCCACGGAGAATTTTTCCACTGCGAAAGCTCGCCAGCCGAAACCGTGTCGATGTGGCCGGTCAAAATCACTGCTTTTTTAGTAGTTTTCGAACTTCGAAAAACTCCCGCCACGAAATCTTCGGTTTGCCAAACTTGCGCCGAATTTTTCCGCAAAAAATCTTCCAGAAAAGTTAAGATTTTTTCTTCATTTCCCGAAACGCTTTCGATTTCGATGAGTTTTTTTGTGAGTTCGATTGAATTTTCCATAAAACCATTATAGCAAAATTTGACTTTTTTCGCAAAATGTGATAATATATAAGTCTAAATATTCCATTTGGAGGTACATTACTATGTTTTTTAAGAAGAATAAGGCTAAAATTTTGAGCTTGCTGAAAGGTGGCGAATTCGACAAATATTCTTTGAAAATTAAAGAATTATTCGAGCGAAACAGAATGCAAATTTCAGTTGAGGAAATCGAAAATTATACCGATTGGATTTTCGTTGAAGATGGCGAAAATGTTGTCGTTGCAGTGGCGATTTATGAAATTGGTGAATTTTATGGCTCGAATATCTACGCGCTTTCGAATTTCGTTTCTGCGAATTACAGAGAGACGAAATTGTCGCTCGGAGAACATCGAAAAGCTATTTCTGATGTTTTTGCAGAGGCGGTTCAGTTCGCCAAAAAATCTAAAAATATCGATTATTTAGTTCAAGGTGTTAATCATTTTGATGTGAGAGCTTCTATTCGTGCTGGATTTAATGCAAATTTACTGCGAGACCCGGAAATGTCTGATATTGTAAAGAATTTGATTATTAATATTCGATACATTGACGGATATGACGGCACTCTTGATCAGTTTGAAGATTTTGAAAATTACAAAAGCTATTGTTTGCGTGCAAATTCTGTCGCAAATCTAAACCTCGGTTCGGCGCTTAACAGAAAATATGAGAGCAAAACCAGCCTCAGAATGCTTCGAGCTTTGCAAAAAAATCGCGATTTTATTGATAAAAATCCTGCAAAAATGGCTTATCACGGGCTTATTCTTGGAGTAAAAACAAAATAAGCCCTAACCCTCTTCGGAGGGTTTTTTCTTGTTTGAAATTTTGCTATAATATAAGATATGAAACAGATACGCACAATTATTTTTCGAAACTTCATTTCTCCGATTTCGGTCGCGATTTTTGTTCTCGCGGGCGGGCTTTTACTCCTTGGCGAGCTTCGCGACGCTTGGTTTATTTCTTTCGTGATTTTGGTAAATTCGACAATCGGTAGCGTTCAAGAAATTCGTGCGTATTTGACTTTGAAAAAAATCGAACTGATGAGCCAGCCGCGCGCGCGAGTTTTTCGAGATGGCGAATTTGTCGAGGTTTTGTTTTTAGAGCTTAAAAAAGGCGAAAAAATCCAGCTGAAAACTGGCGATGAAATTCCAGCTGATGCGAAAATTTTGAGCGCAAATTCTTTCGAAATTGACGAAGCGATTTTGACTGGCGAATCTTTGGCGGTCGCAAAAAAGCGTGGCGACAAAGTTTTGGCGGGCGCGATCGTGGTGGCTGGCGACGCCGAGGCGGAGGTTTTGGCGGTCGGCGACGAAACTCAATCTGGAAAAATGACCAAAAAGCTTAAAAACTACAAACCAAATCTCACACCAATTCAGCGAAATATCCAAAAATTGATCTCGGGAATGACTTATTTTGCGATTTTTTTGGCGATCGCGGTGATTGTTCGCTACACTTTTTTGGAGCATTCGCACGTGACGATTCTTAAAACTATCACTTCTGCCGCCGTGGTTGTCGTTCCCGAGGGCTTGCTTCTTGCCACTTCTCTGTTTTTTGCGTACGGCTCGCTTCGATTGCTCCAAGCGAAGGTTCTTCCGCAAAAAATCTCGGCGATCGAAGATATGGCTTTGCTCGAAATTCTTGCGACTGACAAAACCGGAACTCTCACTTCGCCAGAGATTATTTTTGAAAATTTGGAAGTTTTGAACGGCGAAAATCCAGAAAATGTGGCGAAAATTTTGGTTGAAATCAATTCGCAAAGCAAAGAAAAAAATGCCACGGCGCGAGCGATTTTGGCAGAATTTACTCGCGGCGGAAAGTTCGCTTTTAGTTCGAGTCAAAGCGTAGCGCAGGCTGAGCCGAAGCGCGCGAACCAAAAGCGCAACTTGAAGGCGCTGAGTTCGAATTTCAAAGTGTTAAACGCGATGGCTTTTTCTTCGAGCCGAAAATTAAGCGGGCTGACTTTCGAGGTCGAAAACTCCACGCACTCGGTTGTGTTTGGCGCACCAGAATTTATCTTGAAGAATTTTGAAGATCGAAAACTCGCCAAACAGATTTCGAAACAAGTCGACGAGCTGGCTGGCAAAGGTTTGCGTGTACTTTTGCTCGCCGAGTTTAGCAAATCTGGCGAAATCGAAACGCTATTTGAGAGCGAAAAATTGCGCCCGATTGCGATCGTGACGCTCAAAAATTCTCTGCGCGAAAATGTCCGCGAAACTGTTGAATTTCTCCAAAATCGTGGCGTTTCGTTGCGTGTAATTTCGGGCGATAATCCGAAAACCGTGAGCTTCATCGCTGGCGAAGCTGGCGTAAAAAATCCCGAAAAATTCATCACTGGCGCTGAGCTCGCCGAGCTTTCAGATGAGGAATTTGATTTGGCGGTTCGCGAAAATACGATTTTTGCGCGCGTTCTTCCTGATCAGAAAGAAAAAATCATCTCAGCTTTCCAGAAAAACGGGCTTTACACGGGAATGATTGGCGACGGCGTGAACGATGCGCTGGCGATCAAAAAGGCAGATTTGGGGATTTCGATGTTCGACGCTGCGCCGGCGACTCGTCGCGTGGCGGATTTGGTGTTGATGGACAACTCTTTCACTTCTTTACCGAGCGGTGTGCGAATCGGAAATCGAATTATGCTGGCGATTGAAATGATTGCGATTTTATTCTTCCATAAAATAATCTTGGGCGTGACGATTCTTTTTGTGACCTTGACGCTTGGCTTGCAGTATCCGTTTTTGCCTCGCCACATCACTTATATGAACTTTATTTTGGTGACTTTGCCAACGATTTTGACGACGCTGTTTCCTCCTTTGCCTGAGCGAAAAATTAACCCGAAGAACTTTTGGCGCGACACTTTGGTGAATATTGCGCCGATCGCGGTGCTTTCTGGTTTGGCGGTTTCGACGATTTATGTGATGATGGCTGTCGGTCTTGGCAAACACGCTGGCCACGAGCAGATTCGCGGGGCTTTGGCGACGGTTGTGGCTGTGGCGGCGTATTTTGGCGTTTTTGTGACAATTCTTGGCGAAAAAATGCTCAATTCTAAACTTATCAAAAATACAATTCGACGGCGCGCGCTTTATATTTTTGTGACGCTTATATTTACTGGGGCGGTTTTTGGAAGTAGATTGTTGCGTGACTTTTTCGAATTCAATCTTCCTGACACTTCGAAGTTTGGTTTTGTTTTGCTTGTGGTGGTTGGCGTTTCGATCGTTCAGTTTGCGCTGATGAGAAGACGGCGTGATAACTAAATAAAAAGCAGTCTGCGCAAGACTGCTTTTTGATTATTTTTCGAATCGTTTACTGATTAAATTGTCGAAGAATTTGTGGGTTTCGACAAGCGCGATTGGCGCGATTAGTCCGACCAAGGTGACGAATGCCAAATCTTTGAGCGGAACTGGCGAAACGTGAAGCATTTCCGAGAGCGGCGTGAAAATTGCCAAAACTTGAAGAAACACTGCGATTCCCATTCCAGCCCAGAATTTTCCGTTGAACGCGCGCGAACCTTTTTTGAAGATCGATTCTTCCAAGTTGCGAGAATTCATTGCGTTTGCCCATTGCGTCACCGTTAGAAGTGTAAAAGTTAGTGTTCGGGCGCCATCTGGTCCGAGTTTTTTGTGATAAGAAATGTAAGTTGCGATCGACATTATTGCCATCAAAACTGCCACCCAAATCATTCGGAAAATATGATTTTTCTTCAAGATTGGCGAATTTGGCGTGCTTGGTTTTTGCTTCATAATATGTCCGTTTGCCGGTTCCAAACCGATCGGAATGATCAACGCCGAATCTGTCACAAGGTTGATCCAAAGAATCTGAACCGGCACGAGCGGAAGTGGAATCCCAATCAAGAGCGAACCGATCATCGTCAAAGCTTCGCCGGCGTTGGTCGAAAGCGCGTAAAACAGCATTTTCGAGATGTTCGAAACGATGATTCGCCCTTCTTTCATCGCGGTGATGATTGATTTGAAATTGTCGTCAAGCAAAACAATATCGCTGGCGTCTTTGGCGATTTCGCTTCCCGAACCCATCGCAAAGCCAACGTTCGCGCCCGCCAAAGCTGGAACATCGTTCACGCCGTCGCCGGTCATTGCGGTGATTTCGGTTTTTTCGAGGATTTTTAGGATTTTAAATTTCGATTCTGGCGTAATTCGCGCAAAAACTCTCGCCTTCGAAACGGCTTTTTCGAGTTCTCCATCGCTCAAATTGTCAATCGCGCTGGCGTCGAAAATCTGTTCTCGAGAATCAGCCAGCCCTAATTTTTCGCCAATATGAAAAGCAGTTTCTGGGTGGTCGCCAGTGATCATTCGCACCGAAACGCCCGCCGTGCGCGCTTGCTTGATTGCGCCGGCGCTGGTTTTTCGCAAAATATCTGCTACAGCGATAAGCCCGACGAATTCGAATTTTGCGCTCGCTGGAATTTCTTCTAATTTTTCGATTTCTTTCGAAAGCTCGGCTTCGACAATCGCCAAAACTCGAAAACCTTCGCTGGTGTATTCTTCCAATTTTTGCTGGATTTCTTTCTTTTGCTTGGCAGAAATTTTCGCCAGCGCCATCATTTTTTCGGGCGCACCTTTGGCAGAAAGCACGAATTTTTCGCCCAAATGATGAAGATTTCCGCTCATCGCCAAATCTTGATTAAAGCCAAACGCTCGAATCGGCTCGTTGTTCGAAAAAGCCTTTCCGCTCAATTTCACGAAATCGTCAAGCGCAGTGTCGAGCGGATCGTGAGTATTTTTGCTGTTGTTTTTGGCAGAATTTATCGCGCGGAAAAATTCTTCATCGTTTTTGAAAGAAAAATATTTTTGAAGCGTGAGTTTGTTTTCGGTCAAAGTTCCAGTTTTGTCGGTGGCGATTGTGGTGATCACGCCAACGGTTTCGATCGCGCGAAGGTTTCGAACGAGAGCTTTTTTTCGAGCCATTCGACGCATTCCGAGCGCTAAAATAATCGAAATCGCAATCGGCAATCCCTCAGGCACAACAGATACACACAAAGTCATCACGAATCGCAAACTTTCGAGCAAATCCATTCCTCGCCATAAGCTCAAACCAAAGGCAATAATCGCCAAAAAGCCAGTTCCGAGAATGATTTTTTGAACTAATTTGTTGATTTTTTTCTGAACTGGACTTTCGCTCTGAATTTCGCTGGAAAGTTTCGCCAATTTCCCAAATTCCGTGTTCGAACCAGTCGCAACAACTACCATTTTCAAATTTCCCGAAATCACAAACGCGCCCTGAAAAAGCATATTCGTTTGCTGGTAAGCTTCGAGATTTTTATGTTCGAGCGCGTCGGCGGTTTTTGAAATCGGCAAAGATTCGCCAGTGAGCATACTTTCGTTTGTTCGAACCGAATTCGCGCTCAAAATTCGCCCGTCGGCCGGAACTTTGTCGCCCTCAGAAAGATTGACAATGTCGCCCGGCACGAGCATTGTTGTGCTGATTTTCGAAGTTTTGTCGTCGCGGACAACTTCCACAATTTGCTCGCTCGTTTTTCGAAGTTCTCGCAAGATCTTCTCTGTCGAATATTCTTGAACATAAGAAATTCCGGCATTTATCGCCACAATCGAAAAAATAATAATCGCGTCCAAAGTATCGCCGTGAAAAATCGAAATCACACCCGCGAAAATCAAAACCAACATAAAAATATCAACAAGCGGTTCGATGATTTTCTTCCAGAGTGGCGTTCCTGCGACCTGAATTTCGTTTCGGCCGTATTGTTTGAGGCGATTTTGTGCTTCTTTTTTCGAAAGCCCAGCCTCGCTCGATTTGAGTTTTTTCAGTGTCTCTTGTGGCGAAAAATTATAGTAGTTCATACTAAAATTATAGCATAAGCGGGACAATTTTGCGAGATGTGAAGCGGGCTATTTTCCGAATTTTAAGCCAACTTTGAAAGTTGTTCGAAACTTTTCTTCTTCGCCGGCAACCTTTTCGTTGTGAACCGTGAGCGAGCTTTCGAGATTTTCGACAAGTTTTTTGGCGATGGCGAGCCCTAAGCCGTGACCTTCACACTTGCCGTTGCAACTTCGCGCGTTGTCTGAGCGATAAAATCTTTCGAAAAGTTTGTCAAGTTCTGATTTTTCGATTTGTCTTGAAAAATTCGAAACTTCCAAGATTGCTTGCCTGTTTTCGCGGAAGATTTTTACATCGATTTTCTCTTTTGAGGTGTTGTATTTGAGCGCGTTGTCAACCAAAATTGTCGCAAGTTCGGCGATTGCGGTTTCGTTGGCATAAACAATAAATTCCTTGCTTTCTGTGAAATTTATTTTATCGCTTGGGAATTTTTCGAGACGATTTTTGACGATTTCATTCAAATTTACATTTTCGAGCGCGATTTTTTCGATTTTCGAAAGCCTCAAAAGCATCGAGGTAAGGCTTTCGAGCGACTTCGCTTCTTCGAGATTGCTCTGTAAAATCTCCCGCAAATCCTCGCGCGAGGCGTTTTTATCCTTCAAAATCAGTTCAGTTTCGAGCTGAATCGTCGAAAGTGGTGTGCGAATCTCGTGGCTGGCGTTGCTGACGAACTCACTTTGGAGCTTGTGTGCTTTTTCGAGCGGCGCCAGAGTTTTTCGCGCCAAAATCGCACTTCCCCAGCCTCCAGCCACCAAAATCGCGAAATTCAAAATCGTCATCGCTTTAAAAATCTTCTTTTCGGCCGCCGCATTTCGCGCTTCGATTATCGAATTTCGAAAAGATTCTGTCGTCGATTTCGTGTCCGAAAAATCCTGCGAAATTTCCATTCGGCCGTTCGAAATCGTACCAAAAATCACCGCGTTAAAAATCAGCGAGATTCCGCAAATTATCAAAAAATAAAAAATTGTCAGCTTGAATTCCGCCGAGCGAAAAATATTTCGGTCGAGCTTCAAATTTTTGGCGAGTTTTTCTAGATTATTCTTCATCGATTTTGTATCCTAGCCCGCGAACGGTTTTGATTAACTTTTTTTCGAAAGGTTTGTCGATTTTTTCGCGCAAAAAACTGATGTAAACTTCGATATTGTTTGGCAAAATATCCGCATCAAAATCCCAAACGTGGCTGATGATTTGCTCTTTCGAAACTGGCATTCTGGCGTTTCGCATAAGATATTCGAGCAACGAAAATTCTTTGTTGGTGAGTTCGATTTTTTGGTTATTTCGAAAAACTTCGTGCGTGTTCAAATCGAGCGAAAGGTCGGCGATTTTGAGCGTATTTTCGGCCTTGGTTTGAGGTCGGCGAAGCAACGCCCGAACGCGCGCCAAAAGTTCTTCGAGCGCAAAAGGTTTGGTGAGATAATCGTCCGCGCCACCGTCGAGACCTTCGGTTTTGTCAGAAGTTTCTGCGAGTGCCGTAAGGAGAAGAATCGGCACAGTTTTGCCTTCTTCGCGGAGTTTTTTGGTTAAGCTCAGCCCGTCGTAGTCGCCCGGAATCATTCGATCTAAAATCAGCAAATCGTAATCAATCATCGAAGCCATCGAATAGCCTTCAGTGCCGTCGTGACAGATGTCGACGGCGTGTTTTTCGCCACGCAAAGCCAAGCCAAGCGCGCGGGCGATTTTTCGTTCATCTTCGACAATCAAAATTCTCATATTTTTATTTTATCACGGTTTGCTTAAAAAAACTTGAAAAAATAAAAAACAACCCGTTTTTCGAAAGTATGGAAAGTGTTTTGTCCTGTCGTTACAAGCAAAACCTTTCCTCGCTTGAAGAATCGTTATCTTTCAAGAGCCTTTCGAAAAAACGAGTTTGATTTTAGACTACTTCTTTGCCGAGAAAAGCGATTTTAGCGAAACTTTTTTGCCGTAAGAAAGCGTTCCGAATTGGAAAATTCGCACAGCCATCCAGATTGCGATCGCGCCGAAAACCACCAGCAATCCGATTCCGATGAACGCTTCTTCGTTCGAAAGAGTTCCGAGCGTGTTTCGAATCAGTAGTGAAGTCGGTGAAGTTAGCGGGAAATAGCTCAAAAAATCCACCGCGATGGTTTTTTCTGCTGTAAAGAACATTGGCACTACGAAGAACGGAGCCATCAAAAGCATAATGATGAAGCCGAAATAGTTTGACGCTTCTTGTGCGGTTGGCATCGCCGAGCCGAGTGCGATAATTGCGCCAACAGTCATCAAAAGTCCGAAAACCAAAATCAGCGAGGCTTTCAAAATCGTCATTCCGTCCCACACGATTCCATCTGTAAAATTCGAAAGATTTGGCAATCCCAAGTTTTTCGAAAAGCCAAGAAACGCGATCAAAATTGGCACGAGAAGCGCAAAAATCTGAATCGCGCCCAAAATCAAAATCGAAATCAATTTTCCGACAACCAATGTTTTTGCTGAAATACTTGTGAGAATCATCTCTGTTACGCGATTTTCTTTTTCTTCGGTCGTGCTTGTGAGCATTCGGTGCGAAAGGAAAACGACGATGTAGTAAAAAATCACAAGGAAAACTCCCGGCACGAGCATTTCTTTTAGTGCGTCGTATTTTTCGCCGTTTTTGAAAAGAGTTTCTTCTCCTTTGAAAGTTTCGTTGATTGCGGCGAGTTTGTTCGGATTAACAGTTTCGAGCGAAGAATTTTTCAAAAGGCTCGAAATCACAGCCCAATATTTCGCTGATTGATTCACGCCTTCGAATTTTCCAAAAATTTCGACGCTTTGATCTTTAAGATTTTTCGGAACGAAATAGAAAGCGTTGAGTTTCTCGTTCTTCACTTTTTCGATTGATTCGGTTTTGTTTTTCGAAATTTTTCCGCCAACCGATTCGATGATTTGCTGGTTCAAAATTCCGCTTTCGTCCATAATTTCGAACGAAAATTCCTCGCGCGCGAGTTTTTCGGCATTTTGTGCGGCTTGTTCGCCAGAGATTTTGCCAAGGAAGAAAATTCCGCCATAAACCAACGGCACGGCAAGAAGCGCAACCCAGAAAGTTGGTTTTTTGATTGCGCGCAAAACCTCGAATTTGATAACAGTTCCCAGATTAAACATTTTTTTCCTCCGTTTCGTTTTGGTCGCCATAGATTTTTAGGAAAATTTCATTCAAAGTTGAAGTTTGAACATTAAAGCTCGAAATTGTCAAATCGCTTCGTCCGGCCAATTCTCGCAAAATCTCCTGCGAATCGGCTTTTGGCGAAAGTTCGGCGTAGTTTTTCTCTTCTTTGGTGATTTCGTATTTCGAAGATTTTGGCAATTTGCCAGAAAATTCCAGCACGATTCGTTTTTCGCCGTATTTTTCGCGAATTTCGTCGATTTTGCCGTAAGCTTCGCATTTTCCATTCTTCAAAAGAATCGCTCGATCACAGATTTTTTCGACTTCTTCCATCTGGTGAGTGACCATAATCACGGTCGCGCCACGAGCGTTTTCTTCTTTGATAATTTCCATCAAAAGTTCGCGGTTGACAGGGTCGAAACCTTTGGTTGGCTCGTCGAGAATCAGCAAATCAGGCTGACCGATAATGGTGATTCCGAGCTGGATTTTTTGTTGTTGTCCGCCAGAAAGTTTTTCGACTTTGAGTTTTGCCTTGTCTTCCAAGCCGACTCGCTTCAAGAATTTCATCGAATTTTCGAGCGCGTCATTCTTTGAAAGCCCTTTGAGTTGCGCGAAATAAACCATCGTGTCGATGACGGTTTCCTTTTTGTAAAGTCCGCGTTCTTCTGGTAGGTAGCCGATTCTTCCGCCGTCTTCAGGCGAAAATTTCTTGCCGTTGATTAAAAGTTCGCCAGAATCTGCTTGATAAATTCCGAGCAATGCGCGAATTGTTGTAGTTTTTCCGCTTCCGTTTGAGCCGAGAAAACCGAAGATTTCGCCTTTTTGAACTTCGAAAGACAAATTTTCGACGATTTTTTTCGAACCAAACGACAGATTAAAATCTTTGATTGAAATTATTGATTCGTTCATGTTTATATAATATCACGAAATTCAAAAAAAAAAAAAAAACGGTTTTGGTGAGAAAAACCGAATTTTTTGTGGATTATTTTTCGAAAATTATCATCGAATCGCCGTAGCTCAAAAAGTGATAGCCTTGCTCGGTGGCGTGCGCGTAGGCTTTCGAGAGGTGTTCCCAGCTGGCGAAGGCGCTCGCGAGCATTAGCACGGTGGATTTTGGCGCGTGGAAATTGGTCATCAAGCCGTCGACGATTTTGAACTCATAGCCAGGATAAATGAAAATGTCAGCTTCGCCACGAAGTTTTCCGTTTGAATTTGCGAGAATCTCCTCGCCTGCATATTCCAGTGTTCGCGCAACAGTTGTGCCAAGCGCAAAAACTCGCCCGCCATTCGTTTTAGCTTTTCGAATTTCGGCACAAGTTTCGGCTGGAATTTCGAAATATTCTTGATGCATTTTGTGCTCTTCCAGATTATCCACACGAATCGGCATAAAAGTTCCCAGCCCGACGTGAAGCGTGAGATAACATATTTTTACACCTTTGGCGCGAAGAGTTTCGAGAATTTCTGGTGTCATATTCAAGCTGGCGGTCGGCGCGGCGACACTGCCTTTTTCTTCGGCAAAAACAGTTTGATAGCGCTCGATGTCCAGCGCGGTCGCGTCGCGGCGCATATATGGCGGGAGCGGAACCGTTCCGAAATTTTCGCAAACTTCGCGCAAATCAACGGGCGAGCTCACAATCGCCAAGCCGTCGCCGAGAATTTCTTGAACGGTGATTTTTATGTTCGAAGAAAAATCAGTCGCTCCGTGTTGCGAAAATCGTTCGCCCACTTCGGCTGGAGCCTGCGTTTCGCTTTTAGGCGAACTATTTTCGAACATTTCGCTCGATTTATTTTTCACCGTCAAAACATCGCCAGCCTTGATTTTTCCGCGATACATCACTTTGTGCGTGTGCCAGTCGTCGTCACCTCCGTGTCGCTCCAAAATCACCAATTCACGCTCGGCTCCGCTTTCTTTTTGGGTGAAAATTCGGGCTTTTATCACCTTGGTGTCGTTCAAAATCAGCACATCGCCCTTTTCGAAAAAGTCGGCAACGTTTCGATAAAAACTGTCAGAAATCTCGCCAGTTTTGCGATTAAGCGCGAGCAATCTCGAAGCGCCACGAACCTTCGGCGGGTGCGCGGCGATCAAATTTTCGGGCAAATTGTAGGTATAATCTTCGAGTCTCATTACTTTATTATATCATAACGCGAAAGGTATTCACAACCGACCACCTAAAGTTCACTTAATAGATTTTCGACTTCTTTGGCAGAAGTGACTTTTCGCCAAACTGATGATTTTTTAAAGAAAGATTCTTGTCCTGAGATTGCGATCTGTTCGGATTCTCTCAAATCGTCCGACTTCGCTTCAATGAATAGATTTATTTCGGTGTTGCCATTATTTCTTCGAATTGCATAGATGAAGTCTGGCGAAGTTGTTCCTCCTGTAAAGAGAGGAATTCTAATTGCGCGTTGCGGAATTTTTCCGAACACCAAAATTTCATCACCGGGTTTTATTTTGCTAATTTCCCCTTCTGGAATGGGCGAATCATAGCAAATTCCGCTCCATAAATTTCGCTCATCTACTTCAATTGAGTTATCTGAATTTGCGCCCAGCAAACTTTTTGAAATCTCCTCAACAAACTCGCCGTTTCGGATTAAAGAAGTTTCTGCTATGAAGTCGAGTGATTTATACTCATATTTTTGCGAAAATTCTTTTTCGAAAATTTTTCGGAAATCGTGTAAGATATTTGCTAGACTTTCTGCGTTGAAGTCATTTTGGGCGTAAGCCTTCTCTCTTTTTATTATTGCGTTATGCCATATTTCAGGAGAAATGCTTGTATTTATTGCTAATTTTCTTAAAAAATCCCCATAAGCGATACTGTCAAGGTGAAAACCTGAATCTATTTTCGAAGATTGAATACCCACCTGATCATTGTCGACTAAAAGGCTGGATTTTTTGCTGTAAATTGACGAGCTTTTCAGGTTTTCCCCGACACTCTTTTCTGCGATTTTGGTAATTTCTGCGTCGGTGAGTTTTTCAAACTTTAACATATAACGTTTAGAAACGTCAAGCCACAAATTCTTAATTTTATTCCAGTTTTCTTTTCGGAGCTTGATTTTTTCGACAATCTTTTTTGGATTACTCCTGATTTTACCTGGCTTAATGCCGGAGCTAGGGAGAAGATTTCGCAGCGCAGCACTATCTAATATTTCGCCGTTCCTGTCTATTATTTTGTCATCGATCAGTTTTAGCCGAACATCAAAGTCGCTACTACTATAGCCGGATTCGATTAAGCCTTCGATTATTTTTTCGCCAATCTTTCCGACTAGCACTTCTCCGCCATCTTGATCAATTTCGCTGACGAGCTTTTCGACAAAATCATTTTCGCTAAAATCAACGATATAACTCAATCGAAATTCTTCATTGCTGATACGGCGACCATTTTCATCGACCGGCAAACGCAGTCCTCGCCCAACTTCTTGGATTTTTGAAATTTCACTTCCCGAACTTCGAATTTTAGAAATCACAAAAACATTAGGATTGTCCCAGCCCTCGCGTAGAGTCCATTTTGAAAACAGGAAACGCCGCAAGATCCAATCTCCATTTTCATCCTTAAACGAAATCAGGCGATTTTTATTGCGCAAAATGTCATCAACTTCGTTCTGGATTTGCTCGTCGCCCTTTCCTTGCGCATCTTCAGCAAAATAACCGCCGTGACATTCTGCAATATTTTCAAGTGATTTTTCGAGAAAATCTTTATATTCAGGGTGAGTTTCTTTTGTGATTGCGTCTTTTAATTTTGCTCGCAAAAGTTTTTCAAAAGTGTTTTTTAGCCAGCCATCATCATTTCGATAGGAAGAAATTGAATCAATGAAAAATAACGATAGAGTTTTTATCTTGGCGGCATTTTCGCCAGCATTTTCGCGTAACCAGTTTTCGCGCTCTTTTTCGAAATGTTGATTTAAAGCTTGTGAAATCATAATTTCTTGATACGATGCGTGATAAGTTTGCGAAAAAAGCTTCATTCCAGGCGAAAGCTCCAGACCGTTTGAAAGTGATTTTTCTTTTCCACCCTCGAAAAATACTCCGCCTTCAAAATCGCTTGGTAGATTCTCTCCAGCATTAATTTCGAATTGCCTTCCGTTTTTGGCGAGAACAAGCTTTTTGGATGTGACTGTCTTGACGGTGTATTTTTCGCCAGCATCCCCATCTATATCAGGATAAAAAGCGTCAATGGCCTTTATAAGTCCTTGATTGAAGCTATCCACGGCATTCAGATCGTAAATTAAATTTGAATATTCCTTTTTTGAAACGGCAGTTCTTCCTTTACCTATCTTAATTTCAGGAAAAGTTGCGCCAAACCGTAAAATTAACTGCGGATTCAAACTTTCTATCGCACTAAAAGCTTTTGAGTCTCGCTTAAAGCTGTGTGGCTCATCAATAATTGCTACTGGTCGAGTTGCGGATATGGCCTCTGTTGGTGAATTTGTAGAAGAGATCATTGTTTGCTCGAAGTCATCTTGTAGAAAATTCGAATTGCCAGTTATCATACCTTTATTTACTAACAGACATTTAATTGTCCCTTTTTGAGAACGCGTTCCGTCAAGAAAGTCCGATAGGTGTGCTGGGATTGTTTTTCTTCCTTTTTTTGTCGAAAAATCACCCTTATTGATTACTGCTAAATCAATTCTGAGATCGGGATAGAAAATTTTAAAGAATTTTTTCGAATATTCAGCCTCTATAAAATGTTTTGTTCCCTCCTTTATCGCTGGAGTCGGTACGAAAATAATGAATTTGTTTAAGCCAAAATTCTTATATAGCTCAAACATCGTTTGAGTATAAACAAAAGTTTTACCCGTTCCTGTTTCCATTTTGATGTCGAGATTTTGAATTTTGCCCAGACCAAAGCTATCTTTAGTTGCAAAATTTCGCACACTTTCTGGCTTTAGTTTAACCACAGGATTCGCATAAACATATCGAAAATCCTTCTCCTTACTTTCGTCAAAATCGCGACAACCTTCCATCGCGCTCAAAATAGCATCAATCGCCCGCTGCTGATGCTCTAGAGTCTCTAAATGAATCGCCATTAATATCTCTCCAAAACTTCAATTTTATTGCTTTTCTCAAAAGCTGTTCGTAGGTTTGTTTTTAGTTCATTTAGTTCATTAAAGCTAAAACTATACGGGAAAATCACAATCGTCTGAACCGCCAGTTTATTTTTGCCAATTCTATTCAAAAGCTCACGAGTCGCATCACTGCTCCAGCCTGTCGCGATCAAATATAGTCGATTTTCAATAAAATGCGCTTTATATCCGTCAAATTCCACTACTTTTGGTTTTTGATTAAATTCAAAGCCGTCATCTATTAGCCAAGTCTGAAGAATCGCTTCTTCACCGCCGTTAAAACTTGTAGTCATATCTTCTGGGAAGGCAACATTGGCGTTTGGATCAAACTCTTCCATTTTTAGAAGCGAATTTTCGTCTTCTGGAGTTGTCAACCTAAAGTGCTTGAAGCCGGATTTATCGCCAATTTTGGCGGCAGCGCGAATAATTCGCTCGCGCGAGATTTGGTCGATAGTTTTGTATCCAGCTTTTTCTGCTTCGCTACCTTTTTTGACGGTTTCTGGGAGCTGGACGAGTATGAATTTACGACTCCCACCATCTTCGGCATTGAGTTGCATTACGGCATCGGCGGTAGTGGAGGATCCAGCGAAGAAGTCGAGAATTAGAGAATTTTTATTTGTCGCTAATGATACAATCCAATTTAGCAATTCTGTTGATTTAGGATTATCGAAATAAGATTTTTTGCTATCGAAAAGTTTTTTAAGCCTTCCCGTTCCGGTTCCAAATTCTACTACATCTTTAGGTGAATTATTTCCAGATTGTATAAATTCAGCTACGTACCTACCTTTGTTATTTTTTCTTATCAAGACCTCTTTTTTTCTCTCGTTGAATTCATCTATAGACCATCTCCATCGCCAAATATCTCCGTTTCTCGGAATTGGAGTAACGGGAATAAAACCTTCTTTTATTAACCCTCTGTCTGGAGTATAGAATGTATCGGGATTATTATCTTTTAACTTAGAAATATCATAATCTGTTCGAGCTATAAGCTCGTTTGTTTTAGGTTGAAAATATATTATATATCCAGTAGTTCCATTTTTTGAAAATCCAGTCGGTGCATCGCTTAAATTTCTACTGCTCGAAGCAGTTTTCTCTATTTTATTGATAGTTACATTCTTTCGCCGTTTTCCGTAAATCAGAAGATATTCTTTTATATTCTGAAACTGTATATTTTCTCCATCATCATTTCCGGTTCCTTTTACTACTGTATTTGATATCAGATTTTGCTCGCCAAAAATTTCATCCATAATACTCTTCAGTGAAGACTGCTCATTATCATCAATTGAAATAAAAATCACGCCCGCATCACTCAAAAGTCGCTTGGCTATCATTAGTCGTGGCAATATAAAAGTCAGCCAGGCACTGTGCGAACTTTTGCCGTTTAGGGCGCGGACTCGCGAAATTTCGGTGTCGGTCAAGCCGAGTTTTTCTTTCAAATCCTCATCACTAAGCTTGAAATTGTCAGCATAAACAAATCCGTCATTGCCGGTATTGTATGGTGGGTCAATATAAATAACATCAATTTTGCCAGAATATGCGTTTTCTAGGTGTTTTAATGCATCTAGGTTGTCGCCAGTGATGAAGATATTTTCGCTGTTTTGGTTTTCTGGCTTGTCGTTATGTTCAAAATCTGGTGTAATAATAGTTTCGGTTTTTAGACCAGCTTGGAGTTTAGCATAGTCTTTGCCAACAAATTTTAGCTGGTAGCCGTCTTTGATTTCGTCCATATCCCGCTCTTCGGTTGGGATTTCGGCAAGCTCGTTGTGGAGCTTGGCCGCCATAAAGCCGCCGCTAGTAAGCTTCTTGATTTGGAGCTTTTGTTCTTCGATTATTTCTTTAAGCTCTCGAAGTGAGAACTCTCTCTCTCTCTCTCTCTCTCTCTCTCTCTCTCTCGATTCCGTGCATAAATTCCTTTCTTATGATTACTAATAATCATTATAGCATTTTTTGTGATTTTTGAAAATCAAAAATCGTGCGACCTCGCAATAGTTTCGCACGATTTTTGACTAATATAAACCTCTCAAAGTTTTTAGAATGAAGCTTCTACCGCAGCCCAAGTTGTGTCTGCGCTGTCTTCTGGGATGATGATTGTCACTTGGTCGCCAACTTTTAGTTTGAAGTAGGTGACGCTCGCTAGCAAAATTTTGTATTCGTTTCCGCCGGCTTCCACAAAATATGAACCATCGTGATTGATAAGTGTTCCGATGATTTGTCGGCGTGGCACTGGTCCGATTTGTTTATAGATAAAGCCACCGTCGTCGTTGATTGTCAACTTCAAAATATCGCCCTCCACAAGCTTTGATTTTGAAGCGTAGTTTGCTGGCACGGGGTAATTTTTGCCATCTGGACCGATCATTGTTTGGCCGTCAAAAACACCTTCGATAACTTTGCCTTGTGGGCTTTCGATAATCGAAGTGCTTGGCGCAACCACCAAGTCGTCCTCGCCGCTGATACTAATCAACAGCTCTTTCGCGGCAGCAAGATTCATTTCCGCTTCTTGAATCAAGCTTTTTAGCCGCTTCACTTGTTTTTCTGGTAATTCAGACATATTCCTCGCATTTTTCCTTTGTCTGTTTGCTATTTTGATGTAATCTATCTCATATTACTATTTTTTGCCAAAAAAGTCAAGTTTTTTTTGAAATTTTAAGCTAAATTTAAGGTTTTCCACAAGTTTCTATCTGTTTGTGTGAGAATGTTGTATTTTTTACAAAAATGCTTATGGTTAAAAAATCGAACGCAAAAAATCGCCCTTTTAGGAGCGGTCAGATAGGGATTTATAATTCCTGAAAAATTCGGCATAGTCGTTGATATTCGGCTATGCCGTTTTTTCGTTTATTTTGGTAAGTCGATAGCGCCAATGCAGTTATAGAAAATCTGAATCCGCTGAGTTCTGCGACCATCCACCTTTTCAGCCTTAAATACTATAATTTTGTCAATGAACTCTCGAATAATCTCTGCATCCAATTCTGTAATTTCTGTGTACTTTTTTACTAGTGCTAAAAAGCGGTCGGTATTTAGAGACTGTTCATTTGCTGTATCAATGGTATGCTTTAATTTGATTATCCTTTCTTCCAGTGTCTTCTGCTCGGCTTCATATTCAGCCGACATCTTGTAAAAACGCTCTTCGGGAATTTTGCCCATCACATTGTCTTCATATAGCTTTCGAATGATTTTATCTATGTCAGCAATACGAGTCTGTGCTTGTTCATACTCCTTTTGACTTTGGCGGAGTTCTTTGGCAAGTTCCTTTTCTGAATTATTCATAACTATACGGATGAATTCCTGTTCATGGTCTTTAGCTAAGGAGGTTACACGTCTTAAGTCTTCTAGCAAAAGCTGTTCCACTACAACATTGCGTATCTGATGTGAACTGCACATACCCTTTTTCTTTCGGTAAGTAGCACAAACGAAGTATTCCTTATCGTGTGTCCATCCCTTGCCTCTAACCTGATACAGCTTTGCTCCACAGTCGGCACAAAACATCATGCCAGAGAGCATTCCCATTTCACCTAATCGTGATGGTCTTCGCTTGCCATCTCTGATTTTCTGCACTGTTTCCCAAGTGCCCTCATCAATAATTGCTTCATGGGTATTTTTGAAAACCAGCCAATATTCCGGATTGTTCAATATCTTGACTTTGCTCTTATATGACTTTTTAGAAGTCTTGAAATTTATTGTATGACCTAGATATTCCATTTTAGCCAGAATATCTGCTACGGTACGAGCTGACCAAGCATATGGGTTTTCAGGTGGTCTTGCTGGAGTGTTAATACCCATTTTGCGAAGATGAACCGTAGGTGTATCAATGCATCGCTTTTCAAGTTGCTTTGCTATCTGCGTGGGTCCAAAGCCAGCCATGCACAGTCGGAAAATATCTCTGACCACTTCGGCGGCTTTCTCATCTATAATCCAGTGCAACTTATCTTCAGGGTCTTTAATATAACCGTAAGGCGGATTGGTGCAGAGTGGCTTACCGGACTGTCCCTTGGATTTGAACACAGCACGGATTTTCTTGCTAGTATCCTTAGCGTACCATTCATTAATAATGTTAAGAAACGGTGTAAAGTCACTGTCTGCTTGGTTTGCACTATCAATACCGTTGTTAATAGCAATGAATCGTACATCTGCTTCAGGAAACATAATCTCGGTATAATATCCTACTTTAAGGTAATCCCTGCCGAATCGTGACATATCCTTGATGATAATCGTTCCGATTCTACCGGACTCTACATCAGCAATCATGCGGTTAAAGTCTGGTCTATCAAAAGTTGTACCGCTGACCCCATCATCCACATAAAATTCGATGTTGCGAAAACCGTTGTCCTCAGCATATTTTTTTAGAATTGCCTTCTGGTTCACTATGCTGTTGCTGTCTCCTGCAAGCTCATCATCACGTGAGAGCCTGCAGTACAGAGCAGTAATTTTTGCTTCTTCAAATGCTAATGTTGATTTACGTATAGTGCTAAATGTTGACTGTCTATTCATTTTTCTCCTCCATTTCCGACAGTCTTCAAGCGGTTTAGCACTATGTATATTACCGTACTACCTTGAAGAAGTCGAGTTGATTTCCGTGGGTTTATATGAACTATCAGATAACTTTGAAAGGTTTTTTGCGTTGACTGTAATCAGTCGTTTCAGCTTGGAATATGCACTTTCCTTTGCTGAATCACTTACTCGTGATTCCACCACATAGACCGTACCTCCGATATCGGATTTGGTTGTGCGGCTGTTACTTTGATTTTCCATATCGTGACCTCCTGTCCGATGTTTTGATGGAACTGGCACTGAGCCGAATTGATGACTCAGTGCCTAATCCATTATTTAAGCTTTTATTTGTAATATTTTCAGAGCATCCGGTTGAATCAACTTCCCATCCAATCTCTCGTAAGCAGAAAATCCGATTTGCCCCTGCAATGCATATAACTCACTTAATTTTTTTATTGTTATTGGTTGACGTTCAATCAGCCAGTAGTATGATAAATCTCCAAATACAATGCTTTTTGCTCCTGCTGATACTGTAGGCATATATGGAGAGGTAACTACAGGTTTTCCGAAGATGGTGTTATCCGAAGAATTCCACAGATAACTACCGCTTGTATCTTTAAGGGTTCTAAGAAGCATGGCTGTATTATCATGCATGATAAACACAGCGTTATTTCGGTATTCATCTTTTAATGAAAAATACAGAGAGATGATTTCATCAAAAGAGATGGTACTATTGTCTGCTGTAGTTACATCTGCGTCTGCCGTAAGGATACCTGTTGGCTGAGTTGTGCCATTTCCATTAAGCAATGCATTTTCCTCAGCCTTGCCAAAACGCTTCGCAAAATCACCCATCAGATATTTTTCTAGATTAAAGTTCATATCGGTGACGAATGAGCGGTTTAGCTTGACAAGAGATGCCAGCTTGTATGATTTCACCAGAAACTGTGTAAATGTATCGGCACTTTCGGGGATTGGATCTCCGTCTTCAACCCAATCTGCTGTACCCGTTGAGGATACCGCTTGAATTTTACCTTCTGCAGAAGATAGATTGATAACAGTGGCAAATCTGCGGAATATATTCTCCTTTGCCAAAGCAGTGTTAAAGCCTTCTCTGAACTCATCTGGTGCGACATAAGCTCCTGCATTATCAAAGCCCTCGCTTAGATTTTGATTATTTTCTTCTTTTCCTTTCATAACATTCCAAAACGCTCTATTATAAGTTGTTGATGTTGCCATAATCGTTTACCTCCTAAATTCTATTAAATGTGGGGTATATACCCCGTTTGAAACTGCGTTTTTTTACGCGTTGCCCCACGCCCGTTGTCCAGATGTAAAGGTGTGGAGATTTGACCTCCCCTAGGGGGTAGGTATTAACACATGGAGTTGTATCCAGTGGTTTAGTGGTTTTAAGCTTTGTAGCAAGATGTAGCAGGTAAAAACTAAACTCTCTATACGAGAGCGATTTTTTATATAACCTGTTTTTCTTGCTACAAGCTGCTACACTGTGTTTAAATAAGAAGAAATTCTTCTTCAGTCAGCTTGTATCCGATTAGCATTGTGGTCATTCCACCACCAGAACGTGGTCGTTTCCGTTCTACACGGGCAATAGCTGTTAATGCTTGTTTAAAGTTTCTTGCATTCTCCGAATAGCATCCATTGGCACTGCACCAACGCTGATACCGGGCATACACTTCAGATGTCCGCACCTCACTGTTAGGACTTTCCTCCAAGGCATCCTCGAAAAATAATGCTATTTTATCGCTGTCACGTTTATAAGCCTCCGTTGCTGTCTTAACGGAATCAGGTAAAGTCAAGCCCTCCTTCTTTAACAGCTGATAGCCTTCAATTAGCCAGTTGAGGATAGCACTCTGATTCTTCGGTTTGGCGAATTCGCGTTTTAAGTTTTTATCCTGCTCGCTTTCATCAAAGTGTCGTTCAAAAGGGATAATCACCACTCTGCCACTGGAAAACAGCGTCATATCCGTAATAACGGGCAGATAATTGGTGTTGATATAAAGCTTAAACTTTGGCGAAAAGTCAAAAGAATTCTCATGTAGAAACCTTGCATTGATGGTGTCACCACCCGTCATGCTTTTTACCTGTGCAGCATTTAGGACAAGTCCTCTGCTAGGTTCGGAGATATTCACAAAGCGTACTCCTGCAAGCCGGGCAATATCTTCACTTGGACTTGAACTGTTATTGTTCTTTTTCAGACTGATAGTCTCTGGCCTTGCGGTACAGCCATAACTGCCTAATACCTTAAGAATGCTCTCACATAGCGTACCTTTACCGTTTCGAGTTGTAGCACCATAGAGAACAAACAGGCATTCATACCGAGTGTCTCCGCTGATACTGTAGCCAAAGGCCTTTTGGAGGAATTTTGCCTTTTCCTCATCTCCGCTCATAATCTCATGAATAAATCTATCCCATCGCTCACTTTTTGCTTCCGGGTCATATTTAACACCAGATATCTTTGTGAGTCTATCCTCGCTGTTGTGGGGACGAAAATCCATAGACATTAAAAACAAAGTCCCATTGGCACAGTTGAGAACCTGCGGTTCTTGGTCAAATTCAGCCATTGATATGGGATATACGCTCTGTGCATCCTTAAGCACCGTTTCCCTGTATCTTCTTGACTGCCACTTTCGGCAATAGTCAATGTATGCCTTTCTTTGATGTTCATCCTGAATAGTCAAAGCATAGGTTAGCAGTTGGTTAGCCAATGATTTACACATTTCCATCACTTTGAGATTACCGATATCAGGAATCCAAATGCCATTCGCATAGCAAAACCACATCTTCCTTTCAGGAACATAGCGGGCAAAAGATTTATAATAATCAGCAAACAACCTGCTTGCCCCAATATCCGTCCAAGGGTAGCGATTGTTACTCTCAGGCTTAAAGTCAGCAAGGGAAAATTCTCCAAAATCTTCTGTAGCTGATGAACGCTTACCACCTGGTTTGTATATTTCAGTAGCATTTGCGATAGCTTTTTCTATGGTTATCATTCCATAAGTACTGCCAGACTGTGGTCTATTCCATTTATCCCGCATTAAGCCGCTTTTTCGGAAAAGTCTGTCCATCTGCCCAATATCCCTGCCACACCAAAATGCCAGCATACCGCAAAGTGCCAAATCAGCTTCACTGGCAGAAGCATAGCCTGATGTATCTCCCTGCCATAATGCTTTGAACCTTTCTCCATTTGCCGATTTTAATGCCTTCTCAATAACAGACTTGTCAGACAGATAGGATTGACTTTCTGTATCCTGAAGTTGCTTCACAGGGGTAGAACGTAGCATATACTTGTCTAGTATCATCTGTAGCTCATTCGATTTCTCCGCTATATCACCATCTGCAAATACATTGCCTGTTACGGTAACAAAGCGGTTTGTTGCTCCAGCCACATAGACCTCAACTCCCAGCTTTCTGTTGTTGATATAGTATTTTGTTTTGTCAAAGTTAAAGCCTGTGGCCTTAAAGAAAATATGAAGCCCTTTTCCAGATGGACTGTGTTCCATATAGCAACCCCTAAAAGCCTCTACAACATTTTGGGCAACAGGCTTAAGCTTACCGCTGCTATCAAAGCAATCATCTAAGTCGATAACACATATGTCATTACCCACCAAAAATCCGATACCGTCATATTTACTTATAGCAGCTATCGCCGAACTAAAATCTTTAAATGTATCACGTTTATTTGGTTTTGCCCTTTTTCCTGTTACTGGATTATAGGGAACTTTGGTTTTTCTGCCACTTCGCTCTTCATATTTCCAACAGCAAAACTGTGGCTTACTTTTAAGTATCTGTGGCAAGTTATCATATTGTGTTTTCAGTTACTTCACCTCCTTGCCTTTTATAAATGACCCGAAACGCTACTGTTCCAGAGGGTTTGCCTTGTTTGACACAACCTCGTTATCTTTCAAGGAATACGCTCGGAATTATCGTCATGGCATATTCTGCTTGAAGTATCTCTTGCATTTCGGGGTATTCAGTTGTCAAGGAGCAGTGAGAGAAAAACTATGCTTTCATTGGGGGATTATTTTTCCTCTCACCTTATAGCCACGGCAGGGCACATTAGTTGAGGATTTTAGAAAAATATTTTCCTTCCTCATCCATAAGCGAAGAATTCTATTGATTCGAACCCCTTAAAATAAAAAAACAGCCTGTCTATTTGCCAGAAAAGACGGCTGTAATGCATATGCTTTTGCTCAAATTTGAGCGGAAGTGATATTTAGTTTAAGAAGGATTAATGTTATAACTTTGCCTTTGGTTTTACAAATAACTTAAAGACATTTTTGTCTAAAAGTATTTATTTAAATAAAAATCAAAAATAAAGGCATACACAACTATCATTATCTTCGTTAACATTGTAAAATTAATTCACAAACACAGAATTATCATGTTTTTTTTGAAGAAAATGTGCTATAATGGAAAAAAGATATATAAAGAGGTGACCAAGATGACCGTTAGCTATAAAAAGCTTTGGAAATTATTGATAGACCGCGATATGAAGAAGAAAGATTTACAAGCTGCTGCGGGAATAAGTCCATCGTCAATTTCAAAGCTTTCTAAAAACGAATATGTCAGTATGGACGTTCTTGTAAAGGTTTGTACGGCGCTTGGCGTTGATTTTAAAGATATCATGGAATTAGTGCCAAATATGGTTGAAGAAAGGGAGTAGAGTTATGGAAAATAACAGAAAAGAACAGGAACGGGCGGAATTACACCGCACGATATGGAATATGGCAAATGATTTAAGAGGCAGTGTAGATGGATGGGACTTTAAGCAATATGTTCTAGGTATGCTGTTTTACCGCTACATATCTGAAAATATTACTGCCTATATTAACGCCGGAGAATGGGAAGCTGGCAATACGGAATTTGATTATGCCAAGCTATCCGACGAAGAAGCAGAACAGGCACGAGAGGATTTAGTTAAGACAAAAGGCTTCTTTATTTTACCCAGCGAGCTTTTTGAAAATGTCCGAGCTCGTGCAAAGGACGATGAAAACTTAAATGAAACACTGGAACAGATTTTCAGTAATATAGAAGCATCTGCCCAAGGAACAGAGAGTGAAGATAATTTCAAAGGTCTGTTTGACGATATTGATGTTAACAGCAATAAGCTAGGAAACACTGTAGTAAAGCGTAATGAAAAGCTGGTTAAGCTAATGAATTCTGTTGGAGAAATGAAGCTGGGAGACTACAAAGACAATACCATAGATGCATTCGGTGATGCTTATGAATTTTTAATGGGTATGTATGCCTCCAATGCAGGAAAAAGTGGTGGTGAATACTATACGCCGCAGGAGGTTTCTGAACTCCTTACCCACTTAACATTAGTAGGAAAAACTGAAGTCAACAAGGTATATGACCCCGCTTGCGGTTCTGGCTCTCTACTGCTAAAGTTTGCAAAAATCTTAGGAAAAGAAAATGTACGTCAAGGTTTCTTCGGTCAAGAAATCAACATTACAACCTACAACCTGTGCAGAATTAATATGTTCCTGCACGATATTGATTATGACAAATTTGATATTGCCCTTGGCGACACACTAACAGATCCGCAACATTGGGATGATGAGCCTTTTGAAGCCATTGTATCAAATCCACCTTACTCTATTAAATGGAAGGGCGACAATGATCCTATTTTGATTAATGACCCTCGCTTTTCTCCAGCGGGAGTATTGGCTCCTAAATCCAAGGCAGACCTTGCTTTTATTATGCATAGTCTCTCATGGCTTGCGACAAACGGAACAGCGGCTATCGTTTGTTTCCCCGGTGTAATGTACCGCGGTGGTGCTGAAAAGAAAATCAGACAATACCTGATTGATAATAACTATATTGACTGTATCATTCAGTTACCGGATAACTTGTTCTATGGTACCAGCATTGCTACCTGCATTATGGTGCTGAAGAAGTCTAAATCAGAAAATAGCACCTTATTTATCGATGCATCAAAGGAATTTGTCAAGGTTACGAATAACAACAAGCTGACACAGGAAAATATTAAGACCATTCTTAACGCTTATATAGATAGGAAAGATATTGAGCACTTTGCCAGGCTTGCGCCAAACAGCGAAATAGCTGAAGAAGATTACAACCTGTCTGTTTCTACCTATGTTGAACAGGAGGATACACGGGAAAAGATTGATATTGTTGCCCTCAATGCTGAAATAGAAAAAATCGTGGCGAGACAGCAGGTTTTGAGGGAAGAAATAGATAAGATTATTGCAGAAATCGAGGTGGGCAAATGAGTAAGTTAGATGAATTGATTGCTGAACTTTGCCCTGATGGGGTGGAATATAAAGCATTGGAAGAAATTGCTTCAATAGAGCTTGGTAGAAGAGTTACTAAAGCTGAAATAGATAGAAACCCTGGGCAATACCCTGTTTGGCATGGAGGAGAAACACCTATGGGTTATATAAATAAAACGAATTGCCCTCCTTATACTGTGCTTGTAGCAAATACTGGTAGTATAGGATATGTTAATTGGATTAGTATTGACAGTTGGTGCAGTGATGCAGCTTCAATGGTAATAGTGAAAAAAGATATATTAAGTTCTCGTTTTTTATACCATTTTTTAAAAAGCAAAGAGTTTAAAATAAAAAAATTCAGACGAATCGGTGGAGTTCCAACATTAGAATTAAGAAAACTAAGAAGTTTCCCAATCCCCCTCCCCCCTCTAGCTGTTCAGCAGGAAATTGTCCGTATTCTGGACAATTTCACAGAGCTTACAGCAGAGCTTACAGCAGAGCTTACAGCAGAGCTTACAGCAAGAAGAAAGCAGTATGAGTATTATAGGGATTTGTTATTAACGATGGAAGATAAACCTGAGACGAAATGGATGAAGTTAGGTGAAATTGCTGATTTTAGAAACGGAAAAGGCCACGAGAAGGCTATTGCTGAAGACGGGAAATTTATTGTTGTTAATTCAAAATTCATTTCAACAAACGGGCAAGTTGTTAAATTTACAAATCAACAAATTAGTCCACTTTACATTGAAGATATATTGATAGTAATGAGTGATTTGCCTAATGGGAAAGCGCTAGCGAAATGCTTTCTAGTTGATGAGAACAATAGGTATACTTTGAACCAACGAATCGGAGCCTTGAGAGTTAAAAACAAAAATATTATAGACACTAAATTTTTATACTATTTTCTGAACCGTAACAGACAATTATTGAAATATGACAATGGAGTTGATCAAACGAATTTAAAGAAAAACGAGATACTTAGTGTAAACATTCCAATAATTCCATTAAAGGAACAAAAACGCATCGTTGCTATCCTCGATCGCTTTGACGCTCTTTGCAATGACCTAATCAGTGGTTTACCTGCCGAAATCGAAGCACGGCAAAAGCAATATGAATATTACAGAGATAAACTTTTATCTTTCAAGGAGGTGACGGCATGAGTATATACAATATCGTTGCCAGTACTGATGAAGCAACGGTTGTTGCCGAATACGCAGCTGAATATAATGTCCGTCCTGAAAAGTATCAGAGCGAGGCAGAACTTGAGCGGGAGTTTATTAAGCAACTGACTTCCCAAGGATATGAATATATTTCAGTGCACAATGAAGCTGCATTGATAGAAAATCTCCGAAAACAACTTGAACTGCTTAATGACTTCACCTTTACTGACAGTGAATGGGATAGATTTTTCACAGAATGTATTGCCAATACAAATGAAGGGATTGTTGAGAAAACTAGAAAGATTCAAGATGACCATATCCAGATTCTAAAACGTGAAGATGGAACAACAAAGAACATATACCTTTTGGATAAAAAGAATATCCATAACAATCGCCTGCAGGTTATTAATCAATACGAAGAAGCAGGCGGCAAGCATGAAACCCGATATGATGTGACTATACTTGTCAATGGACTTCCCCTTGTTCATGTGGAGTTAAAGCGTCGTGGTGTTGCTATCCGTGAAGCTTTCAACCAGATAAAAAGATACCAGCGTGACAGCTTTTGGGCGGCTTCTGGTTTATTTGAGTATGTGCAGGTATTTGTAATCTCCAATGGCACCCATACAAAGTATTATAGCAACACCACAAGAAACGCTCATATCGAAGAACAAAGAAACAGTGAGCGTCGAAGAAGTAAAAAAACAAGCAACAGTTTTGAGTTTACAAGCTACTGGGCAGATGCAAACAACAAAATTATTCCTGACCTTGTGGATTTTACTAAAACTTTTTTTGCCAAGCATACCCTCTTAAATATACTAACAAAATATTGTATTTTTACATCTGAAGATCTGCTCCTTGTAATGCGTCCTTATCAAATAGCTGCTGCAGAACGTATATTATCACGCATTGTAGTATCAACCAACTACAAGAAGATGGGCACAACTGCAGCTGGAGGATATATTTGGCATACAACAGGCTCTGGTAAGACATTGACCAGTTTTAAGACAGCTCAATTAGCTTCTGCCTTGCCTTACATAGACAAGGTACTGTTTGTCGTTGACCGTAAAGATCTGGATTATCAGACGATGAAGGAATATGATCGTTTTGAAAAAGGGGCAGCTAATGGTAATACGTCCACAAGAGTTCTTCAAAGACAATTGGAAGACAGGGATGAAAAAGGAAATCCTCATGAATACAAAATCATTGTAACCACTATTCAGAAGTTGGATATATTTATACGTAAAAATAAACAGCATGATATTTATAAGAAACACGTGGTACTGATTTTTGATGAGTGCCACCGTTCCCAATTTGGCGAAATGCATCAAGCTATCACGAAGAGTTTTAAGAACTACCATATCTTCGGCTTTACGGGAACCCCAATTTTTGCTGCCAATGCTAGTTCAGGAGGTAACCCATTGCTCCGTACAACCGAGCAGGCCTTTGGCGAAAAGCTACATACTTATACCATTGTGGATGCCATCAATGATGGGAATGTTCTGCCTTTTAGAATAGATTTTATCAATACCATTAAGATGCCTGATTACGTTAATGATAAAAAAGTCTATAGCATAGATAGAGAAAAAGCCTTAGCAGATCCACAGAGAATCAGTGAAATTGTTTCTTACGTTCTTGAACACTTTGATCAGAAGACGAAGCGCAATAGTTATTACACATTCTCTGCAAAATGGGAAGAAGCAGATAAGCACAACCCTAAAAAGATGATAGAAAAGCGTGAAACAAGGCGAGTTGCCGGTTTCAACTCCATATTTGCTGCTGCATCCATCCCAATGGCAATCAGATACTATAATGAGTTTAAGAAGCAGATAGCACAAAAGAACCGTAACCTTACCATTGCAACTATTTTCAGTTTTAGTGCAAATGAAGAAGAGCCAGATGGATTGCTTCCTGAAGAGGATTTTAATATGGAAAACCTTGACCAGAGCTCCAGAGATTTTCTTGAGGCGGCTATCCGAGATTACAATTCCACATTTAACACGAATTACGATACTTCCTCGGATAAGTTCCAGAATTATTATAAAGACCTCTCTCTTCGTGTAAAGAATCGGGAGATTGATATATTGATTGTTGTTAATATGTTTCTTACAGGCTTTGATGCAACAACCCTGAATACGCTATGGGTAGACAAAAATCTGAGACAGCATGGACTGATTCAGGCTTTTTCAAGAACTAACCGCATCCTAAACAGCGTTAAGACCTATGGTAATATCGTTTGCTTTAGAGATTTGAAAGAAGAAACAGACAAAGCTATTGCACTATTCGGCAATAAGGATGCAGGCGGTATTGTACTGTTAAAAACATACGAAGAATACTATAACGGCTATGATGATAAAGGTGAGTATAAGCCGGGCTATGCTGAACTGATTGCAACCCTTACAACACAGTATCCCCTTGGCCAACCTATTCTCGGTGAAGAAGCTGAAAAAAACTTTATCCGGTTATATGGAGCAATACTTCGACTCAGAAATATTCTTACTTCCTTCGATGACTTTGAAGGAAACGAGATTTTATCTAAAAGGGATTTTCAGGACTATCAGAGCATTTATATTGACCTGTATCAGGAATATAGAAAAGGTGCTGATGGTGACAAAGAAACTATCAATGATGACATAATTTTTGAGATTGAACTAGTCAAACAGATAGAGGTAAATATTGATTACATCCTTATGCTTGTAGCTAAATATAAACAATCCAACTGTAAGGATAAAACCATTCTTACAACTATTGATAAGGCTATCAATTCAAGTATTGAACTTAGAAGCAAGAAAGAGCTTATCGAGCGTTTTATAGAGCAAGTCAATGTATCGACCAAAGTGGATGAGGATTGGCGCAAATTCCTCCATGAGCGTAAGGAAGCGGATATTTCAGCAATTATAGAAGAAGAAAGATTAAAGCCTGAAGAAACCCGCCGTTTCATCGACAATGCTTTCCGAGACGGAACGCTTAAAACAACCGGTACAGCTATAGATAAAATCATGCCACCTGTATCCCGCTTTGGCGGAGGCAGAGCTGCGAAAAAACAAGGAATTATCGAAAAACTAATGTTATTCTTTGAGAAGTATTTAGGGTTGGTGTAATAGAAATCAAAAAACTGATACCATCTACCAAAATTGGCGATACTCATGCATCCAAGATTGCAGAATAAAACAAATTGGACATATTGTATTAAACTCCAAGGCTGCATTAATAAAACTTTATGCGAACGATATGAAGCAAAAGACCAGCCACTACAAGCATTTATGCTTGTCTGTGACTGGTCTTTTTTTGCCTCCGCTTGAAGCTGTTCATTTAAGTTTTTCTTCAAGCCCTAAGTGAACGCTTCTTTCAGAGCGATTTTCTACAAGTTTCTTAACATTAGGTCAAATTCAATTTTGTATTAAAATTAAGCAAGCTCAACAGTTGCGCCAGCTTCTTCAAGTTTCTTTTTAGCTTCTTCAGCTTCGTCTTTTGAAACTTTTTCTTTAACTGGAGCTGGAGCACCGTCAACGATAGCTTTAGCTTCACCAAGTCCAAGACCTGTGATTTCTTTAACAGCTTTGATGACAGCAACTTTTTGCGCACCAGCGTCTTTCAAAGTAACTGTAAATTCTGATTTTTCGTCGGCAGCTTCAGCTGGGCCTGCAGCGGCAACAGCAACAGCAGCTGGTTCGATTCCGTATTCATCTTTAAGATGGTTTTTCAATTCATTCGCTTCAAGAATTGTCAATTTTACCAATTCTTCAGCCAATTTTTTAATGTCAGCCATTTTTGACTCCTTTTTATAAAAATTTAATATTCAATTTATAGATTAATTGGTTGCTTTTCGAAATTCCAAATCTTCGTTTGTAAGTCCGCCAGCAATTGCGTTGACTGGTGAAAGCAAAGTATCCACGATTTGACCGATAAGTTGGTCTTTTCCTGGAAGTTCTGCCAAAGTCGTAACAGTTGCAGTGTCCATAACTTCGCCGTTGTCTGCGAACGCACCAACAAGCTTCATTTCTGGATGATTTTTTGCGAATTTACCAAGAACTTGCGCAGCGGCGATTTCGTCTTCGCTCGAAATTGCATAAACCAACTGTCCTTTTAGGGCAGAAGTGTCAGCATCTTTCAAAGCGTCGATGTCTTTCATTGCGACTCGAACAAGTCGGTTTTTAACAACTTTGATTGTTACACCCGCTTCGCGAGCGTCTTTTCGAAGTTCTTGAAGATCTTTAACAGTCAAGCCTTGATATTCGGCAAAAGCTGTCATTTTTGCGTCTTTTAGAGCGGCGCTTAATTCAGCAACCAATTGGTTCTTTTTATCGCGTGATAAAGCCATAAAAACTCCTTTTTTGGTTAATATTTGTTCGACCTAATTGTTAAGTTTCGGTTTAATTTTGCAGAAAAGCCTCCCGCAAAACGCCACCAAAGACCATTTTTGAAATAAGAATTCCTCGGCGGCATGATTAAATTTCTTTCGAAATCGCCGCTGTCTTTGGCAACTTGCTACTATTCTATCATAATTCGGCGCGAATTTCAAGCATTTTGATAATAAAAATCGCCATTTCGAGCGATTTCTTGGTTAGAGTGGTAAATCTACGCCGGTTTTTGGAAGTTCGGTTGGGGCTGTTTGTGTTGTCGAATTTGTTGAATTCGCTGAACTTGTCGAACTCGTCGAATCGCTTGAGCCATTCGAGCTATTCGTTTGGTTTGCTGCTGATGAACCTTCTGTCGAATTTGCGCTTGACGAAGTTCCATTTTGTGATGAAGAACTTGTTTGTGCTGAACTATTTTGCGAACTTTCTGATGAATTTTCGCTCTTTTCTTGTGCCTTGCTTGAATTTGTTTGGCTATTGTTCGAACTCGAATCTTCGACTTTAACTTGCTCGCTCGAAGCAGCTCCGTCCGAAGTTTCGATTTTTTTGCCGAAAAAATGATTCCAGGCTGCCCAAGCGATAAATCCAATCACCGCCAAAGCGATAAGTGTTGCGATAAAGTTAATCAGTCGCTGAACTCCGCCGGCTCGCCAGATTTTCCAGCCGATAAATGCCAAAATCGCCAAAAGTGCGAAAGTTGGAATCGCCCAGCCGAGTTGCTTCCAAAGTGCTACAAAAATGAAAATTATCGCAGCCAACGCCAAGATTGTCGCAATAACTAAAATGATTTTTCGAATAATCTCTCTCATAGCTCTATACTATCACTTTTTTGGCGAAAAGAAAATTGCATATGTTAAAAAAGCTCCGTGAAGTTGGAGCTTTTAGGGTTTTTCTGGCGGAATTTTGACGATTCTTAATTTTTTGCCGGGTTGGCAATAAATCTCGAAAGATTCACCTTCGCACCATTCATCTTTCCAGATGCGATAATATGGTGCGGAATCATCAATCCCTTCAGATTCGAAAATGTCGAAAATTTTTTCGAGAGTGATTAAATCTTCTGAAAAAATCTCCGCGCTCGCCTCGCGAACATATTCATTTTCCCCATCGAGGATCCTGCCGATATTTCCGAGAACTTCTTTGGCTTTTTCGCCAGAAATTCTCGAAGCTGAAATGTTCTCAGTCAGCGCCGGCAAACCGTTAGGTAAGACAGCGTTGACAGTTTTAACGAAAATGCACATACGCACACCTCCTAAGCTTGTAGTTTGTCGGCTTGCGCCGAGAAGCTTATTACCGAAATTTTACAACATAAATTCGCAAAACGCAAGCACGAGCGGTTTATTTTACGATATTTCCTAAAAATTCTCCGACGAAAAACGCCACAAACGCAGCCACTCCGCCGATTAAAACGGTTTGAAGAACGGCTTTGGTTTTTGAGATTTTTGTGATTTTTGCTTTGGTGAAGCCAAGGAGTGCAAGAGCGAACGCGGTCACCAAACACGCCACCGCGAAGCCGTTTTTCGAGCCGAGCTGATTTTCGGCTAAAATGTACGCAAGGAGCGGAATTAACCCAAAGAAGTTAAACGAAAGAAAAGTCGCGATCGCGTTGTGGAGCGGATTTTCGTCTTCGTCGTGAGAAGAAAGATAATCGCCACTCGCCATCGAAAAACCGTCCGCCAGCAAATTCGAAAAACCGAGAATTACTACTGTTAAAGTTGGTAAATTTCCGCCAACTGTTCCGGCGACGACCGCGAAAGTTGTGATAATTCCGTCAAGTCCGCCGTAAACGATTGATTTTGAATAATTTGAGATTTTCATAGAGATATTGTAGCACGCGCAGGGATTTTTGGCAAAGTTGAAGTGTCGCAAAGTGAGTTTTCGCCAAAAAACAAAATCTCGCCCTTTTCGAGCGAGATTTGAGCTTTTCGAAATTCGAATTAAGCAATTGGGTTTTCAGCTTTGATACTTGGACCTTGTGAAGTTGTGATTGATACAGATTTCACGTAAGCGCCTTTTAGGCTTGAAGGTTTTTGTGCAGCAAGGCTGTCGAAGAATGCTTTTGCGTTTTCGGCCAATTTTGCTTCACCGAATGAAACTTTACCGATTGAAAGGTGAACAATCGCTTGTTTGTCGACACGATATTCAACTTTACCAGCTTTTGCTTCAGAGACGGCTTTTGCGACATCAGCGGCAACTGTTCCGGCTTTTGGATTTGGCATCAAGCCGCGTGGTCCAAGAAGTCGAGCGTATTTACCAAGTTTTGGCATATAAGCAGGAGTTGCGATCAAAACGTCGAAGTCGAGGATTTCTTTGTCAAGTTGTTTCAAGAATTCTTCGTCGCCAACGATGTTTGCGCCAGCTTCTTTGGCTGCTTTGTGGTCAGCTTCTGGAGCAAACACAGCAACTTTGACATCTTTACCAGTTCCGTTTGGAAGAACAACAGTTGTTCGAATGTTTTGGTCGGCTTGTCGTGGGTCAACACCAAGTCGAACGTGAATCTCAACAGATGCGTCGAATTTTGCTGGGTTAGTTTCGGTAGCAAGTTTCAAAGCGTCGTTCAAAGCGTAAACTTTGTCTTTTTCAACTTTCGCAGCGGCAGCTTGGTATTTTTTGCCTCGGCGTTCGATTCGTGGTCGAGTGATTGGTTTTGGACCTTTCGCTACAACGGCTTCGTTTTCACCTTGTGCGGAAGTGTCGCCAGCAGCTTTTCGTGCTTCTTTTTCTTCTTTAGCAAGAACTTCTTCTGCGTGTTTTTTGCTTCGTTTTCCAGATTTTGCGAATTTTTCTTCCGCAACTTCTTCTTTCTCTTCAACTTCTACTTCTGCTTTTGGAGCTTCGCTCGCGTCAGCAATAGTTTCGTTGATTTGTGCGATTGTCATTTTTTCAGAAACTTCAAGCCCAAGAGCTTTAGCTTCTTCGATAAGATCAGCTTTCTTTTTAGCCATTTTTATCCCTTTCTGTGGTAATATCGGCTTTTCGCCTCCCAGCATTGATTTGTATTAACCTTTTAATTTTAGCAGATTTTGGTGAGAAAAGCAAGAGGTTGAGTTGCTGTGTAAAAAGTGATAATATGTAAGTATGAGTAAAATTCTTGATAAAATTTCGAAAATAGAAAAAATAATTTTTGAAGAAAAAGATCTTGAAAAGTTAGGCTCTAAGATTGTTAGTCTTTGCGTGATCGAGGATGATTACGAAGAATTAGTTGACGAAAATCATTTATACGGCGATTTTTGCGAGCTTGGTGCAAGCTTGGAGGTTGAGCCACGAGAAGATACTTACGAAGAATTATTGGAGACGTTTGAGAAGTTGAAAAATAGCCTACTGAAGTAGGCTATTTGGTTAATGGTTCTTAGTTTATCTCTGAGACGATAGCCTCGATTAGCTCTTTAGATGCGCGAGATAGGATTTTTAGATATAAAACCCAATCTTCGTCACTAAAATGCTTATCAGCTTCATCAAGAACGGCATATAGTGTGTGATTCAGTATGAATAGTTTTATTTCTAAGATAGAAATAGCATCTTCGTATATTTTGGGGGATTCGGATTTAGCCTTATCAAGAAATTTTTTGGCATTTTTTCTGGCTAAATCAACTTCGTCTGCGTTGCGCGCTGTCGATATCTCGAGAATAAAATTAAAGGCAAGAATTAGCTCTTCTTTTGAAAACATACTTCAAGTATAGCACATTAAAACTATTTATGTCCAGGACCTTTGTAAAAACCACGATCTTTGACAAAATTGTCGTTTTTATCCCAACCATAATGATTGTGTTTACCTTTGATAATACTCTTACGACCATTGTCGAAACCTTCACCATTTGGACCTATATTCCTAGAATCGGATATTAGTATTTGATTTTTGTATCTATGCTGTCTGAACCATACCTCGTGACCGTCTATGGTTCCAAACTGTAGATCTAGCCATTCCGATTGCTTTTTGCGATGTTGTCTGTCTTTCTCTGCTTTAAGCTCTTTAATTCTATTCTTTTGACTAGAGCTGATTCGATTCTTTTCGCTTTGAATATCTTTAATTTTTGAAATTACCGATTGATGTTTTGTTATCAATTCTCTTGTAATCTCTTTTTTGCGATCAAAATCTTGCTTAACTCTGTCGAAAATGCTTTTCGCATTATTAAAAGCATAGTTTAGGCTTCCCGAATTTACTGGTTTTGCGCATTTGTTTTCTGCGCAAAGATCGCTGATTCGTGAGTTGAGATCTTCGACCTCCGATTTTAGTTTTTTGCCTTCGTCGGAATAATATTTTGCGCTAGATTTGTCGCCAGATTGCCAGCAGCTTTGAGATTTGGCGAAGCAATTTTTCATCGTTGACGCTTTATTGTCTGCTTGAGATTTCAGTCTGTCGATTTCGGGGTTGTTTCTGTCCAGAATCCGATGATATATATCCCAAGCCCTTTGATTTTCTCGCCGATTTATTTGCATTTTTTCGAATTCGGAATTCATCGCGTCTCTCGCAAATCCTAATTCTGCTCGAATTTCTTCCTGCTCTCTTTGAGCAACTTTGATTTTCGAACTTAAATTATCGGCTTCTTTCCGTAAATCTTTGACTTTTAAATCCAAGTTAACATATTCATCGCTTAATTGTCGAAGAATTGGGTCTTTTGGTTTGTTTTTCATAAAACCACCACTTTCTAAAATACTAAGAATGTAAAATTCTCGTGGTGATATTATAATATTATTTTACAGGAAAGTCAAAGTTGTTCTTACAAAACCTCAATCTTCTCTTTCGAAATTCGCACTTCGAGCGTTTCGACATTTGTAATTCGATAAACTTCGCCTTCGATTTGGAGCGCGATTTTTGATGGTTTTTTGAATTCGATTTTGACATTTTTGACGCGCTTCAAAGGAATGTGGCCAAAAATTCCTCTCACCAAAAACGGAATATTTGCGCGAAAATCGCCAGAATTCATCGCGGTAAAGCCAAAATTCTCGTTGTCGGTTTTGTTGATTTTTGAACGCATCACGCGCGCCATTCGCGGTCCGTTCAAGAACGCAACATCTGTTATTTTGTCGCGAATTTCGAAGATTTCATCATTTCCTGTTATAATTTTGGCAATTTTCAAGATGTGCTTTTTGCGATTCTTGAAGTAGAATTTTGCAGCTTTAGTTAAAGAAATCAAGTGTCGCAAGTTTCGATTTTTGATTTTTTTCAAGCGATTTCGAATTTTTGGCAAGTCGAAGATTTCGGTGGCTTCGGCTGTTAAACCAAAAGTCGCGTAAAGTGGCGCGTATCTGTAAAATTCGCCGTTAATGAAAATTTCGAGCGGTCGCAAAACTGACACGGTTTCACCTTTTTCGAGCGCGCGAATTGCGGCTTGCGGCGTGTTTTTCGAAAAGCTGCACGCGTAATCGTTGAAATTGCCAAAGCCGGTGTATTTTATCTGGATTTTTTTGCCCGAAAAAGCCACCGCATTGCTGGCGATATGAGCCGTTCCGTCGCCGCCCGCCACCAAAATTTTGTCGCCATTTTTCAAGATTTTCGCCATTTTTTGCGCGTTGTCGAGTGGATTTGTCGGCTGAATTTCAAAAGTTATGATTTCTCCTTCGCTCAAACTTGAAGCGTAAACTGGTTTCAGGATTTTTTTCGAGATAAAACTAAACCCGCTCGAACGAGGATTTATGACGATGATTAGGCGAGATTTCATATCTGTTATTATATCATTTTGAAGAAGTTAAAGCAAATAAAACCTCGCTTTTTGTGAAAACGAGGTTTTGTGAGTTATTTTAATTCGAAAGTTTTGATGTAGCTGTCGAAAATTGATCGATAATTGTCATTGCTCAAAAGTCCGATTTAATAAACCGAAACTCCTTTTGAAGACTCTTTAACCGAGAATTGAATTATAATTTTTTGCCCTGTTGTGGTTTTGCTGTCAACTATAATTTCGGTTGGGCTAACTTTTGTGATTTCACCACGCTGTGCGCCCGCGCCTTGGAAGAATCCGTCTATTGATGAATTTAGCAATGTTTCGAGCAGTTGAGGATCTGAAGTGTCGAAGCTTGATGGAAGTTTTGTATCTGCCGCGAGGAAAGTTCCATTTTTTATGTCAATGCAAGTTGCGAGAGTTGTGTTTATTGAGGCTTTTTCTTACTTTGAGATGCTTCCTGCGCAATCCATTTTAATGCTAAATGTCGAACCTTCGAATGTTTTTAAGTTTGAAAACTCCGAATTTTTATCTTCATTTTCGAACAATAAGGGTTGTCTATCTGGCGAAGAAGGTCGTTTCAGTTCTTGAGATATTGATGGTTTTGAAGGGTTTTTGGTTGCAGCTTCTTCGATTTTTTTGAATTGAAGAAAATGACACTGCGATAGCTGCGGCAATGGTGATTATCGAAAGAATAACCGAGGCGACCACTCCGATGATGTTTCCTGTTGCGGCGGCTTTTTTGAGCTCTGGGTCGTGGCTGAATTTATCTTTGGTTGCAGTCAAATAAACGATTAACCCGATCAACCAACCAAAACCAATTGGCGGCAAAATTGTTGCAAATTTTGCGTCTTTTATGATTAATTCTTCTTTGCCTGAAATTCTTATAACTGCGAACAAAGATAGCGTAAACAAAGCTATCGATATTGTCATTAAAATCATAAAGAAGATTATAAATTCCGTATTTTTTCTCCGTTTAGTATATATTGCTTTTGATTATAACATAATCTTTCGAAAAAAAGATATAAAAATCGCCCCGAATTTGGAGCGATTTTCGAAAATTATTCTACGATTTCTACACCCATTGAGCGAGCTGTTCCGGCGACAGTTTTCATTGCGCCTTCGATTGAAACAGCGTTCAAGTGTTCCATTTTGGCTTCGGCGATTTCTTGAAGCTGAGCTTTTGTGATTTTGCCAACTTTTTCGGCTTTTGAATTGCCAGCGCCTTTTTGGATTCCGGCTTTTTCGCGGATCATATCGTCAACTGGTTGACCAAGTGATTTCCAGGCGAATGTTCGGTCTTCAAAAACTTGAAGGTGAACAATCACATCTTTACCCATCAAATCTTTGGTTGCTTCGTTGAATGGGTTGATGAAATCCATCATGTTCAATCCCCACTGACCAAGTGTCGAACCAACTGGGGGACCTGCTGTCGCGCGGCCAGCTGGAATTCGAAGTTTCAAATTTCCAATAACTTTTTTTGCCATTTTCTTCCCTTTTAATAATAAATTTACTTGATAATTCAAGTGCGTAACGTTTCAATTTTAGCACAAAGTTTATGAAAAATCAAGGTTATTTATTATTTTCAACCCAATCTTTAAATTCTTTCATTTGTTCGAGTGAATAGGGTTTATACTCACCACTCTTTAATATCTCCCCATCTATGATTCCCCTATTTCGCAAATCCATTTCTAACGACTGAGTGCGAAAAGAGTGAATCCCTCCCGTTTCGAAAATATTATTTATTTGCTGTTGTTGAATCCAGACAGTAATGAATAATATTCCGACTGCAATGGATAGAAAGATAATATATATATTCTTGTATGATGTAGCGTTTAGTTTTTTCATTGCTCTATAGAAAATAGCTCGGGTGTAGCTATTTTATTAGCGGGCTCCTCTATTAGAATCTATATAGATAACATTGGAGCCACTTGGAGAAATCCATACGTTTATAGGCACCGTATACATAAGGCCATTTGCTAATCTTATTTCTGCAGATCCACCATAGCTCCTGCCGGATCCTCCTGGATCTAGGTTGACCCACAGGGTATTTCCGTTGATCCAGCCGGTATCGCGATAGTTACTATGAGCTAATCTAACTCTATATCTAACAACAGGAATATCTTTCCTGTTCGCTCCGCTGCCGAGAACAAAGTTTGTGAATTTTAAAGAAACTTCTCTAGCTTCTACTTCTTGAGATCCTCCGAAAAATAGAAAACCGCAGAAGAGCGCCACAAGCAGAAGTCCTTTTGCTGGCGTGCTGTTCGTTTTTAATGTACTTCACCTATTTGAATCCTTTCTTTATTATTTAAAGGTGATTTTAGCTTTCCCGAGCTACTTTAATTATAGATAAAATAAAACCAATTGTCAACAATAAAAAATCACCCTTTCGAAAGAGTGATTTTGGGCTAAAATTAGATTTTTTTGACTTGAAGTGCGTCGAGTTCGACTGAAGTTTCGCGACCAAACATCGAAACCATAACTTTGAGTTTACCTTTGATTGGGTCGATTTCTGAAACCGCACCTTCGAAACCTTTGAACGGTCCGTCGACGATGTTGATTATTTCGCCTTCAGAGAAGTTGATGTCGTATTTTGGCTCTTCTGCGCCCATTCGTGAGCGAATTTCTTTCATTTCTTTTTCGCTAACAGGGGTTGGCTGATCGCTACCGACGAATCCAGTCACGCCAGGTGTGTTTCGAACAGCAAACCAAGTTTCTTCGGTGAGGCGCATTTCAACCAAAACATAAGATTGCAGAATTTTTCGTTCGACAACTTTACGTTTGCCGTTTTTTACTTCGATTTGCTTTTCTTTTGGTACTAAAGTGTCGAAGATTTTATCAGCCATATCGACACCTTCGATTTTTTGTCGCAAACTTTCGGCTACTTTGTCTTCATATCCAGCGTAAGTTGTAACTGCGTACCACTGGCGCGAATCGTCTGAATATCGTTGTTTTCGTTCCATTTTAACTCCTTGTTATTTTCCGATTAAAGTTGTAAAAATCCAGTTGAAAAGTCCGTCGATGAGCGTTACGAAAATCGCGAACGAGATTGAAAAAATCAAAACTCCAGCGGTCATTTTCCAGGTTTCTTTTCGTGTTGGCCAGCGAACAAGTTTTAATTCTTGCCAACTTCCGGCGAAATATTTGCCGAGTGGTGCGAAAACTTTCGCCAAAGGTTTCAAGATGAACGCCAAAATTTTGCCCAAAATTCGAAACGGCGTCAAGATAATTCGAAGCCATTTTGGCATTTTTTTGGCTTTTTTTGCTTTTTTGAGATTCACGCCTTCAACTTTGGCGCGATATTTGCTGATTTTTGGTTTCGAAACTTCCGAATTTTCGGTTTTCGAGATAGTTTTTGGCTCGTTTTTTGCATCATCTTTTGCTTTTACTCGCCTAACTTTTGTGCTACTTTTGGCCATTTCACTCCTTTGTTAATCCAAAATTAAAAAGCCTAATTGGCTTGACATGTCAAGTATATCACTTTTTTTGAGCAAAATCAAGCTGTCGGATTGAGTTTTTGAGAAGTTATTTTTTGGCGAATGGAATTTCGAAAGCAAAAGTCGAGCCGTGATTGAGGCGACTTTTGAGCTGAATTTCGGTTCCGAGTTTTTCGGCGAGCTTTGCGGAAATGTAAAGTCCAAGTCCAGTTCCGCCGGTTTCGCGAGTTCGATAATCTTCGCTTCGATAGAATTTTTCGAAGATTTTTGCTTGGTCGCTTTTGCTGATTCCGATTCCTGTGTCGCGAATTTCGAACCTTGCGGCCGTTCCGTCGCTGTTTGGTTTGATCGAAATTGTGATCGAGCCTTCTTTTGTGTATTTGATTGAGTTTGTGATGATATTTTGAAGAAGCTCCTCGATGTAGAGCTTGCTTGTGTTGATTTCTTGTAGTTTGTTCGAAATTTCAAGATTGAGCGCGAGATTTTTTTCTTCGACTTGTTTTTGATATTTAACGAATAAATCTTCGCCGAGCTTTTTTGGACACATTTTTGTAAAATTATCGCCAACTCCGCGTTCGGCGCGACTCAAAGTTAAAAGATCGTTCACCATTGTCGCAAGAAAAGAAACTTGCTTGTAGGCTAAATCTGCGTTTTTTGCGAGAAGATTTTGAGGTAAATTTTGCGAAATCATCATCTGTAAATTCGAAATCGCGCCCTCGGCGATCGCGACTGGCGTTCGAAGTTCGTGGCTGACAACGCTGATGAATTCGTCGCGCTCTTCGTCGAGCGTTTTTTGCTTTGTAATATCGCGCAAAATCACCGCAAAGTTTTTTTGCGTTTTTTGTTTCGAAGAATAAAATCCGTGAGTCGAGAGAATTTCGAGCTCGATTCGAATTTTCTCCGTTCCGTTTTCGAAAACGAGATTATTCGCGCTAAAAAATGGCTGACCTTTTCGAAAAATCTCGCGAAAGTTGAATTTTTCGCCGTTGAGATTTTTTAGCTTCAAAATCTGGTTGATATTTTGACCGATCAAACTGGAGTTTGTGTCGAGCAAACTTAGCGCCGAAGAGTTAAAAAGTGCGATTTCTCCGGTTTGATTTACACTTAAAATTGCGTCAGGCAAACTATTGATGATTGTCAAAATTTGCTCGCGCTCTTGGATTTGGATTTTTTGAGATTCGAGGAGTTTTTGTTGAGTTGAACTTCGCCAAACGCCAAAAGTAATGAATGCGATATTTAATAATACGAGCGAAAAAACGATTCCGAGTAGGCTGTCCCATTTGGAATTGTGTGTCAATAAAATAATAACCAGCTCGGAGATTATAATTATTACGCCAAGAATGAATTTTATTCGAAAATCATTATTCGAATTTTGCCCACTTTTCATAAAAATATTTTAACACAAGCTTTTTGAAAAAGCAAAAATTCGCCCGAGGTTGAGGCGAATTTTCGAAATTTAGTGTTTTCGATCGAGCGACATAAATCGCAGGCGCTCTGGGTGGAAATAGAGTTCCACCGTTCCGGTTGCTCCGTGGCGGTGCTTGGCGAGGATCAGATCGGTGATGTTTTCTCGCTCCGTTTCTGGATTATAATACGCCTCGCGATAGATGAACATCACGATGTCGGCGTCTTGCTCAATAGAACCAGATTCGCGAAGGTCGGCGAGTTGTGGTCGTTTGTCGTCGCGGTTTTCGACTTGACGAGAAAGCTGTGAGAGCGCGATAACCGGAACGTTCAGTTCGCGAGCAATCAACTTCAGTGCGCGAGAAATTTCTGAAACTTCTTGAACGCGGTTTCCTGTTTTGGTTGTTGGTTCGAGCAACTGAAGGTAGTCGATCACGATCAAGCCGAGTTCGCCTTCGTGCGCGATTCGGCGAGCTTTTGTTCGAAGTTCGAGTGCGGTAATTCCTGGCGTGTCGTCGATATAAATCGGCGCTTCCGCCATTTCGCCCATTGCTTCGGAGAGTTTTGCAAAATCTTCTTCAGTCAAATTTCCTGTTTGAATATTCCAAGAATCAACCCCCGCGGCATCGGCGAGCATTCGGTCAACAAGCTGTTCTTTGCTCATCTCGAGCGAGAAAAACAAAACTGGCTTTTTTTCGATCGTGGCGATGTTGTATGCGAGATTTGTCACGAGTGTGGTTTTACCCATCGCTGGACGCGCTGCAAGAATAATCAAGTTCGAGCGTTGAAGACCAGCTGTCATATTGTCGAGATCGCGATAGCCGGTTCGAATTCCTCGCAATTGACCTTTATTTCGAAAAAGCTCATCGAGGCGTTCGAAACTTTGATCGAGAATATCTTCGATTGAAGTTAGATCGTTTTTTAGGCTGTCATCAGAAACGCTGAATAAATTCGCTTCACTTTGTCCAAGGAGTTGCGGAACTGTTAATTCTTCGTTAAAAGCCAACTCCGAAATATCCGCGCTGGCTTTAATTAGTCGTCGTCGAACAGCAGCTTGCGCTACGATTTCGGCGTAAGATTTGGCGTGTGCGGCTGTTGGAACATAATTCGTGAGTTCTGACAAATAACTCGAACCTCCAACGGTGTCAATGTCATCTTTTTTCTTGAGCTCGTCGGTGAGAGTAAGCAAATCAACCGGCGCGTGTTTTTCGAAAAGTCGAATAATTCCGGCGTAAATCAACCCGTGGCGTTTTTCGTAAAAATCAACCGGCTTGACGATTTCTGCGACATCAACGAGAACTTCTTCGTCAATCAAAATCGCTCCGAGCAAACTTTTCTCGGCGTCGATATTTTGTGGCGGAACTTTTCCCGCGTTTTTATCTGAATTATTCATCGATTTTTACCTCTTCTCCACCCCCCATTATTCCAAAAACTGCTGCCGCGCTCGGATCTTCTGGCGGTTTTTGCTCGGCGAAAGTTTCAATAAACCATTCTCCTGCGCCGATTTGCGCGAGTGCTTCTGCCATCGCTGTGCGATTTTGCGATTTGTCGAGTTGTTTTTTCTTGATTGAAAAACCCGCGTAAATCTTAACTGTGTCGCCAGAAATCTCGTGTCCGCTCTGGGCCAAAATTCCGCCAATCGTTGGGCTTAATTCTTTAACTTTTCGCAAAAAATCTTGCCACTTAAATTCATGTCGTTCGCCAGAAAGTTGAGGTTTTTCGATCGTTTCACTCTTTGGCGCAGTCTTTTGTGGCTTTGGCGCCGGCTTCTTTTCTTCGATTTTTGGCGTGGCTTCAGGTTTTGGTTTTTCGGCGATTTTTTCGAGCTTTGGTGTTTCGATTTTCGCGGTTTGCGGATTTTTTTCGAAAGAATTTGGCTGGCTCGAAATTTGCTGAACGACGATCTGCGGTTGCGGAAAATCTTTTGGCAAAATCAAAATCGAAAGAAGTTCGAGCTCCAAAAAGTTTGAATTTTTCGCTTCGTTGAGCGGATTTAACAGATTGACGAGCCAAGGTTTTTGCGCGAGAAGATTTTTGATTTCGGCGATAAATTGCTCGCAAAAACTTCGTAAATCGACGCCAGATTTTTTGATTTTTTCGATTTGTGCGATGATTTCGGCGATGTTTTGTTTTTCGAAATTTTCGATAAGTTCGAGAATTTGCTTTTTTGGCGCAAGTCCAAGAATTTGCTCGATTTTTTCGGCAGAAATTTCTTCGTCGCGACCGACGCTCGAAATTTGATCCAGCAACGAAATACTATCACGAAAACTTCCGCCACCCTTTTCGGCGATGATTTCCAGCGCTTCTGGCGAGATTTTTACGCCTTCATTTTTGGCGATGAAAGCCAGATGCTCGCAGATGTCTTTTTTGTCGATAAAGTGAAAAACGAATTGCTGAGTTCGGCTAATAATCGTCGCGGGAAGTTTGTGCGCGTCGGTGGTCGCAAGGATAAAAATCGCGTGTTTTGGCGGTTCTTCGAGAGTTTTGAGAAGCGCGTTAAACGCGGCCTTGCTGAGCATATGAACTTCGTCGATAATATAAACTCGAAATTTTGCCGAAAATGGCGCAGTTTGGATTTTTTCGCGCAAATCGCGGATGTCGTCGACGCCGTTGTTGCTGGCCGCGTCGATTTCGATGATGTCGGGATGTTCGCTTTCTTCGCTATAAGGCAAATTGTTGATTTCGTGCGCCAAAATTCGCGCGATCGAAGTTTTTCCGACTCCTCGTGGGCCAGTAAAAAGATACGCGTGGGCGATTTTTTCTTGTTTCAAAGCCAAATCCAAAACATCGGTAATGTGTTTTTGGCCGACAACTTCGCTCAATTTTTTGCTTCGGTATTTTCTGTAAAACGCCACGCTCATAATGTTTTTATTATATCAGATTTTTTCAGATAAAAAAAGAAGCTCGGGCTGGTGCGATTTGTGACGAGCAATAAAAAAGACGCCAGAAAATTGGCGTCGGTGTGGAGGTTAGATTCTGGTAGTTTTCATGTGCCTACCCTGATCTGTTCTCTTTATGATTTCGAAGGCGATTTTGTCGCCGATCCGGGTGGAAGGTTCTTTTAGCGAACTTCTGTTTTGATAATACTTCGTATCTTCACAAAGTATTAAAACAGTTCCGCAAAGCTTTTCGAAATCATCTCCTTCCCTGATCCATATCTCGATTTGACTGTCGAGTGTGTTGTATGCAACTTTGATTGTAATATCAAGGTGTAAAACTTCCGCGAAAAAATATTTAGTTTTTTCCGTGTCGTGAGCAGATTTTTCTACTCTATCGACGTGTTTTCCGATTATTTCAATGAAAGTTTCATCTGTTATTTTGATGACTTGCATTTTTTCGACTCCTAAAAGTCAAAATAGACCAATTCTTCACGAATTATATCGCTCAAAAGATAGACGAATTCATCTTTTCCATCTTGAACGAGAAAAATCTTATCGTCGGGATTTATCGTTCCCTGCAAGTGAACGCGTTGCGATTTTTCGAAATTCAGCTCTCTGACAATTCGAAACTTCACATCGCCATCTTTATCAAAAAGAATTTTATCGCCCAAAGAACAATCGTAGCTCGCTGGTTTAGTTTTTGGCATAGCTTTTGTGAGCACCTCTGTTAATTCTTCGAGCTTTGAAATCAGCAAAATTGGAATTTCGTAATCTATTTTAGAAATTTCACCGAAGATATTTATTTTGGTAAAAATACTTTTGTTTGCTTCGACACTAATCTCATTTCGTTTAATCGTGATCGAAACAAGAGTTCCTTTTGGGTGTTCTGCATAAATAACAGATTGGTTGTTTATGTGTGGAACTTCTTTGAAAGAAGTAAACCCAAAATCCGATAGTGTGGATTTTACTACATTTGAAAAAATCGAGTATTGCTGAAATAATTCTTTTGCCATTTTCTGGCACCTCCAAAATTAAGATTCTTTCGGTTTTAAGTTCCGAATAACTGATGAATATTTTATAATTTTTTGACTAAAATGTCAATATTAAAAATCGAATAGCGACGCTTGGCGTTCTGGTAGAGAAATTTCGGTGATTTTTTGGCTGATTTTTACTTTGTAGCCGGTGAATTTTCGCAGTGGAATTGCGAGAATTTCACCCTGTTGTTCTGCCAGCCAAATGTAGCCGACTTGCGCTTTCAAAACTCCCGAAAAAATGATTTTTTCGCTTTGGTTGCAATCTTCAACAGATATAGTTTCGCCAGATGGGATTTTTCCGTTTGAATAAAATTCGTCCAAGTTTAAGACTTGATTTTCGTCGAATTTAATGTTTAATATTTGTTCGATTTTTGATTTTTTGGCGAGAAGTTTGGCTTTGGATTTTTCGAAGTCGAAAGGATTTTCGAGTAATTTTAATTTCATCGAAGCCTTGACATTTTCGCAAAAATCTGGCATTTTCGAGATTTTTTCTTCGTAATTTCTGGCGATATTTGCGGTCGAAAATTCACCCAAAATCAACGCTGAACGCGCGCCTTGTTCGAGAAGTCTGGCAATTCCGCGCCTAGAAAAACTAATACCAACTTTGATAACTTCATCTGAAAAATACGCCAAATAAACAAAATGCGGCTGAGAGTTTCGGGCTTGTTGCTGCTGCGAAATTTCGCCCTGCGAAGCGTTGTAAAAAGCTGGATCGAAGCCGGTTCGCTTTTGGCAAGCAGAACATTGTTCATATTTTTTGTCAATGGTTGAATTTTCAGGACAAAGAAAATCCTCGCCAGTCTCCAAACTGTGCCAGCCGATGCAAAATCGCTCACGCTTGTCGATTTCGAGTGTGATCTCTTCGCCAAAATTCGGCGAAAATTCGTGGATTTTTCCGCTTGAAGTTTCGCCGAGTTTCAGCCTTGGTTTTTGATTTTTGTCAAAATCGACGCGCGTCAAAAGAAGTTCTTTTTCGAAAATTTCAGAGTTCATTATTCGATTTTATCACACAAATTCGCAAAAGTCTATTTCGTCGATTTTAGTTTTCGTCCAAAAAATTCGCCACCAAATCAGCTTCGAGCGCGCGAATTCCCGAAAGATTTTTACTGTATTTTGCTTCATCAAACTCGAAATCGAAGGCCTTGATTTTCACCCAAACAGCCTGAATCAACAGCTTCAATTGCTCTTCTTTTTCTGGCGAAAAATCAATTTCGTGTGTGTAAGTTTCGCCGGTTTTTTTGCTTGGCTCGACAAATTCCAGAACGCCTTTTTCCACCTTAAATCCAGCAAAATCTGGCGAATTTTCAATCAAGATTTTGTAGAAATAAAGCTGTTGCTCGTACTTGTGAATTTTTGCGGTTGAGCGACTAAATTTGCCGTTTTGACCAAGCGGAATCGAGCCAGTTTTGTAGTCGAGAACGGTGATTTTCTTGTTGGTTTTATCGATTTTTATCAGGTCGATTTTCCCCGTCAGTAATGCGTCGCCGATCATCACGCCGGCGTTCGAAAAGTTCTTTTCGGCGATATTTCCAGCCTGAAAATCGTCCAAGCCGTTTTCGAAAATCCGCGCAAAGATCTGCGTAAATCGCTCAAAAAGTTCGGTTTTTTCGTTTGCCAAAAGCGGATATTTTTCGATTTTTTCGCTGAATCGTTTTTTGATTTGTTCGAAATTTGGCGTTTCGCCGGCGTTGATTTTGTCTTGAATAAAGTTGAAGCCGTCGTGAACCAGCGTTCCAAATGTCGCGCTCGCGCCGTAAGATTCTGGGAAACACAAAATCGATTTCTCGAAAAATCCGCGTGGCCCGTTGCCGTATTCGACATCAATAAAACTGTTCAAATTGGTTGGGCTGAGCTTAAAATTAGCAATTCGCGGGCGTAAAAGTTCGCGCATTTCGAGATTTTTTGGCGCGTAAAAATCGTGCCAGTTGATCTGGATTTCTTCGATTTTTGGCGCTTGATTTTCAAAATTGGCGATTTTTTGGAATTTTTCTGGCAGAATTTTTGTGCGCATTTCGCCAGATTCTTCGCGTTCGTCCAAAAAAGTCAAAGTTGGCGCGTTTTTGCCGGTAAAATCGCTCGAAAAGTTCGTCAAATAAAGGTGAGTTTTGGCGCGCGTCATCGCCACAAACAGTAGTCGTTTGCGTGTGTCTTCGCCTTCGTCCTCGATGTTTGTGAATTTCAAATTCATGGGTATTGAAATCGAACGATTTCCGCCTTTGTCGCTGTTCCAGATTTTATTTGTCAGCGAAATTAAAAAAGTATGCTCGAACTCCAAACCTTTGGCGGAAAACGGCGTCATCAGTTGAACGGCGGACTCGCTTCCGTGGTGCGGATTAGTGTTGATGATTTTCACGCCAGCCAGCTCGTAAGCGTTGACGAAATTCAGCAAATCTTGAAGATCGTTTTTTTCGCGCGCGGAATATTCTCGCAATTTGTCGCGCAAAACCGTCAAAATCGACATCGCGTCATAAAATTCCTCGGCGGATTTACTTTCGAGAAACGCTCGAATCGGCGATCTCATCTCGCCAGCTTCGTCCAAACTTCTGCTTCCGAGAATAAAATCGAACATCTCTTCAAAAGATTTTGCGTGCGAAATTTCTGCCAGCGCCACTAAAAATTCGCCCAAAAACCGCACTTTTTCGTTCGCGCTTTCAAGGCAAGCCTCGATCCAAAATTCGCGTTTATCGCGCGCCGACCAGCTCATTTTCCAAGCCTCGACCGTTGGAATTTGCCAAAAATCATAGCTCAAAACTTCTGGGAAAAGCTCCGCCATCACCGCTTCGTCTTTTTCGCGAATCGCCATCACGAGTTTCGCGATTTTCACCAGCCAAACGACAACTTCTTCTTCCAGGATGTTTTCACGTTTTTCATACCAAATCGGTACATTTTTTTGCTTCAAATATGGCGAAAAATTCTGAAGAATCTCGTGTCTTGGCGCGATCACGGCGATTTCTTCCAGAGGTACGCCAGACTTCGCGAGCTCGGCGATTTTTTCGGCGACCCAAGCAAATTCACCAACTTGGCTGGCAAAATTCGCCCGCAAAATCTCCACTTTTCGCCCCGAGAAATTGCCTTCCGCCGTGATGTTCTTTTCGATTTCGATCGGTAAATTCTTGGTGAGCCGACCCGAGATCGTTTCGGCGACATTTTTTGACGCATCAAGAATATCACCGTGCGAGCGGTAGTTTTTTGTCAGGTTAATCACGCGGACATCTTCGGGCGAAAATCGTCGATAAAAATCAATCATATTCGACTTACTTGCGCCCTGAAACGCCATAATCGCCTGATCGTCGTCGCCAACCGCCAGCACATTTGGCTTGCCTTCGTTGGCTGGATTGTCGGTCATCAGTTCAATTACGCGAGCCTGCGCCTCATTGGTGTCCTGATATTCGTCCAAAAGCAAAAACTGGTATTTTTCTTGTAGCGAAAATCGCAAATCGTCGTGATGCTCGAGCGCAAAAATCGCCTCCAAAATCATATCGTCAAAGTCATAAAAACCGCGCTCGCGCATTTCGGTCATATATTTTTCATAAACATCGGCAAATTCCAAAAGCTTTTTGTTGATGAATACATCTCGAATCTGAAAATTATCATCAGAGTCCTTTTTGTCTAAGAACTTATTTTTCCACTCTGTTAGCGGTTTTGATTTTCCACTTTCTTCAGCTTCGGTGAAAGCCTCGACAAGTTTCGCCAAATAAAATCCAAGGTTGCTTCCGACTTTTGTGGTGACAGAAGATTCGCTGTTGTGGCGAGTGAGCGCCTCGATGATTTGTGAATAAAACGGCTCGACAGCCTTGAAGTTGCTCCCTTTAACCCGCAAACCTTTGATGTCTTGATGAAAAGCATCTTGCTGGCGAATGTTTTCGCGGGCGATCGCGCGTAGTTGTTCGGGCGAAATCAGCGCTTTTTTCATTTCGGCGATAACACCAGCAAAACCGTTCGGTTCCACGGCTGAAAGGTGGCTGTTTTGCGGAAGTTCGGCTTTGATTTTAGAGAGAATTTCAATTTTTGTAAGTTCGTCGGCTTGATTTTCAAGACCTCGTTCGAGAAAATATTCACGGTGATTTTGGATAATTTCATTAGCAAAACCGTGATAAGTAAAAATTCCAACTTTGTGGGCGTCAGAGCCAATCATCGTGAGCAGGCGCTCGCGCATATTTCGCGCACCAGCCTCAGTGAAAGTCATCGCAAGGATATTTTCGGGGTTGGCGTCGGTTTGGCGCAAAATGTTGGCAATTCGCGTCGAAAGCAACTGCGTTTTGCCCGTCCCTGGTCCTGCAATCACCAAAACTGGTCCGTATATCTGGTCGATAGCGTCGCGCTGAGCTTGATTGTTTTTAGTTAAGGCGTATTTTTCTTGGAATATTTTCTCGAAATCTGTCATAATAATATTATACTAAATTTCAAGGTAGAAAAAAAGCCAAACTAAAATCGCCGAAAGTTGGCGATTTTAGCGTGATTGATTATTCTTTTTCGAATTTGACAGTTTTGAGGCTATTTTCGATTTCTTTGCCAGCCACAAATCGCAATTTCGCCTCTTCAATGTCGGACGAAGTTACTTGCTTGGCTTCATTTTGCCCTTTGCCCTTCAAGGTGATGTGGAAATATCCCAAATCGCCAAGGTGAACAGTTTCGCCGTTTTGAACCGCCACGGCGATTTCTTGAGTTAGCGCCATCAAAACCGCGTGCGTGTCGATGTCAGAAACTGTGGTGCTTTTGGTTGAAATTCGTTTTGTGATGTCTTTTAGTTCAACTTTGCCCGTAGAAATTGCTCGCGGATAGAATTTCTTTGGTTGTTCTGGTTTGGCTGGATTGCCGAGTTCTACCACTTTATATTTTATAGCCATAGATAAAATCCTTTCTGTCTATTGATAAAAATATTTTTAGCTATTGATGGAAAAATTTTTGTCTATTGATGAAAAATATTGCGCCGATTATTTGATTGTATTGATGAAATCTCGAAGGTCTTTTTCTGCGCGGTCGAGTTCTTTTGTGCATTCGTCAGAAGGGTTTTTGGCGCATTCGAATTTTACTGCGGTCACATAGTCGGATTTTGTGTTAAGTGTGATAAAGTCGCTTTTTAGGTTGTCGGATTTCAAGAATGTAAAGATAGAAAAACATCCCAACACGATAGATATTGTTACCAAAACAAATAGAATAATGTCTTTATTTGATATTGTTGCTTTTTTTGACATAGTGCCCTTTCTTGCCTTTAATTTATAAAATATACCAATTACTATAATTGATCACTGACATTATACTAAATAACACCCAAAAACGCAAGCGCTTTGGGTTTTGCTGTGGCGTTCGGAAAATCGCAAAATCTACATCTCCGCCTTAAACTCGCGCAAGGCTTTGTCGGTCTATTTCTTGAACGCACGCAAAAACGCACTGGTTTCGGTGTAGCCGACCAGCGCGTGGGGTTGTGTTTGTTGGGCTCGGGGTGTTTTTATACCACAATTCCGCCACCCAAACACACATCGCCAGAATAAAACACGACGCTTTGCCCTGCGGTGATGGCGCGTTGTTCGCTCGAAAGTTCGAGTGTAGCATTTTCGAAATCTTCGCCGTCGAAATAAATCGTCGCCTCGACAAGTGGCGCGCGGTGCCGAACGCGAATTTCGATTTTTTCGCCCTGCTCGGCGATTCGATTTATCCAATGAACACTACTTAGCCGAATTTTATCCGTCCAAAGCTCGCTGGAATTGATGTCCGTACTAACAAAAACCTCGTTGGTTTCCATATTTTTTCCGCAAACATAAAACGGCAAACCTCCGCCAACATTCAAGCCGTGACGTTGCCCCAAGGTGTAAAAAATCGCGCCGTCATGCCAGCCGAGCGTTTCGCCAGCTTCGCGATTGATGATTTTGCCGGGTTTTTGCTCTGGAATAAACTGTTTCAAGAAGTCGCGAATGCCGATTTTGCCGACAAAACAAATCCCTTGCGAATCCTTTTTTCGCGCCGTAAAAAGCCCGCGATCTTCCGCCATTTTTCGAACTTCTGGCTTGGTGAATTTGCCGAGCGGCAACATTGTTTTTGCGAGCGCGCTTCCTTGAACTCGATAAAGAAAATAAGTTTGATCTTTATTGTCGTCTTTGGCTCTAATCAAGTTGGATGTTGTGAAAACTTCTGAAAAATCTGTTTCATCCCGTTCGAACCCTTCCGCTTCGCTCGCAGTCGCTTTAATCGAACTGGACAAAACAGATTTTTCTCGTCGAACGCCAGCATAATGCCCTGTCGCGATAAAATCGGCGCCATCTTCGAGTGCGGCTTCCAAAAACAGTTTGAATTTCACCTCTTGATTACACATAATATCAGGATTTGGCGTTCGGCCGGCAGAATATTCGTCAATCATATATTGAACGACTTTTTCGCGATAATCTTTTTCAAAATCGAAAACCTTAAAATCAATCCCAAGCTGAACCGCAACTCTTTTCGCGTCAGCCAAATCTTCCGCCCAAGGACATTTCATCCCCGGCAAATCCTGCGTCCAGTTTTTCATATAAACGCCCACGACGTTAAATCCGCGCTCTTTCAAAAGCGCCGCGGTCAAGCTCGAATCGACGCCGCCGCTCATTCCAACATAAACTGTAATTTTTGAATTATCCATAAACTCCTACCTAATATAAAACCTAAAAATTCCTACAATCTCCGAAGTCGCCAGATACCAACCGCGCGTGGTGAGCCACCAATTTTGCGAAAAATCGCTATCGTTTTCGGCGGGCGCGTTGTAAATTTCGACATTCGCACCCTCTAAAGCCTTTCGAAATTCCAAAAACGCGCGATTTTGATGATACGGACTTGTCACCAAAATAACTCTTTTGAAACCGTTTTTCTTGATGATTTCGGCGGTGAATTCGGCGTTTTGTTGCGTGTTTTTTGCGTTTTCTTCGAGCAGAATTTCGCTCTCTTCAACGCCGGCACTTTTCGCGATTTGAAGCATTTGGCGCGCGTCGCTCAAAACTTGCGGATTGATGTTTGCACCCGAAAAAATCAGTTTTTTGGCGTATCCTTGCTGAAAAATTTCCACGGCTTTCGAAGTTCGCGTGGCGGTTTTTCCGCCAGAAATCGCAATCACGGCGTCGCAAGAATTTTCGAGATTTTTTCCGCAAAATTCAGCAAAATCGGCTGGTCGCGTGATAATTATGCCGATTGAAAAAATCAAAATCGCAAAAATCGCCACAAAAATCAAAATTCCGCCAAAGAATTTTTCCACTATTTTTTCTCCAATCGGGCAAATTCTGCGTGGATAATTTCACACAAGATTTCGGCGGCTTTTTTGGTGTTTTCTGGCGTGGAAAGTTTACCAAAACTCACGCGAAAACTTCCATCCGCCTCTGTTTCAGAAAGCCCCATCGCCACCAAAGTGTGCGACCGCGTGCCTTTGTTCGCTGCGCACGCCGAACCTGTCGCCAGCAAAACGCCACGTATTTCCGCCGCAAAAATAATCCGTTCAGCGTCAATCCCTGGGAACGAAATCGAAATGTGGCTCGCGAGTTGCTTTTTTGGGTTGCCGATGAAGAAAAATTCTTCGTTTTCGGTGAAGTTTTTTCGCAAAATTTCTTCGAAAATCCTTTTAATTTCACGTAATCTTTCGACTTCTTTTTTGCGATGTTTTTCGGCAAGCTGAATCGCCTTGGCGAAACCAACAGTTCCAGCGACATTTTCAGTGCCGCTTCGAAGTCCGCGTTCTTGTCCGCCACCGACGATTTGCGCCTCGAAAATAATTTCGCGATTCGCCCAAAGCGCGCCAATCTGTTTTGGTCCGTAAATTTTGCCCGCGTTCAAAGTGAGCATATCCACGCCGAGCCGCGCCACCGAAACGTCGAGCTGACCAACACCTTGGCTGGCATCGCTATGAAGAAGAATTTGGCGAGTTTCGCCGTTTCGGAGCCGTCGCATTTTTTCGACGCGAATAATTTCGGCGATTTTGGCGATCGGCTGAATCATTCCAGTTTCGTTGTTGGCGAGCATCACGCTGACGATTTTGGTTTGTGGCGTGATTTTGGCTTTTAGATCTTCGAGATCAGCAATTCCGTTCGGTAGAATTTTGATTTTTTTCGAAATTCCGAATTTTTCGCTGGCTCGCAAAACTGAATAATGTTCGAATTCTGCGACCAAAATTTCATCGCCATCACTTTTTGAAGCAGCCGAAAAAGCCAAATTTATGCTTTCCGTTGCGCCCGCCGTGATAACGAGTTCATCAGATTTTCCACCGATTGCTCGCGCGATTTCGCTTTTGGCGTCCTCGTAATCGCGTCGAACCTCCAAGCTCGGCAAATACGGCGCGCTCGGATTAAAAAATTTCTCGCTGAAATACGGCATCATCGCCGCAAGAACTTTGTCGCTCACAGGTGTTGTGGCGGCGTGGTCAAGATAAATAAAATCGTTATTCATTAGTTATATTATACTTTATTTTTGCGAAAAAAGCAAAAACGCTACTGATTTTTGCGATAAATTTGGCTCAAAACCGCCTTATGATAAGCGCTGACGGCGGCGTGAAAATTCGCGAGCTCTTGACCTTTGACCTCAAAATATCTTGGGCCGGGCTGAATTTTCACCACTTTGTCGGGCTGAATTTCATAGCGCGTGGTAAATTTTCGCAAATTGCCGTTTCCGTCGATGTATTCTTCGTGCCAAATCCAGTTATTTTCGTTCAAATTAAAAAATTCCCGCCTAATTCCATTTGGAGCTGGTCCGAAAATTTGCGAGCCGAGTTCGCTTTCCAGATCAAAAAGCTCGCTGGCTTCCATTTTTTTGAAAAATCGTCGCTTGGCGCGGTTTTGGTAGAAATAATCTTTTTTTCCGCCCACTAAATCCTCCGCAAAATTTCTGCCGCCTCGTTTCGAGCTCGTGAAATATCGGCGCTTTTATTTAATAAATCTTCGAAAATTGACTTTTGGTTGTTTTGTGGTTTAGAATGAGGTTTATTCGAATCGACCTGAGCTTTTTTTGGTTCAGGTTTTGCGTAGTTTGGAATTTGAAAAGTGTTTTTATCGTTCGAATTCATTTCTACCTCCTCTATTAACTTATTATATTGTACCAGAAAAATCGAAAAAAGTCAATATCAGATTTCGAAAAGCTCTTCTGTGTTTTTCGAAGTGATTTCGGCGATTTTTTCGAGCGAAATTCCGCGTTTTTCGGCCAAATCTTCGGCAACCAACTTCGTCCAAGCTGGCTGATTTTTCTTGCCACGCTTGCCTTTTGGCGCGAGAAACGGTGCGTCGGTTTCGAGAAGCATTTTTTCGAGCGGAATTTGCGCAAACATTTCGAGCTCTTCGGGCTTTTTGACGAAGGTAGAAATTCCATTCACGCCAATGAAAAATCCGTGCGCGAGAGCTTTTTGGAGATTTTCAGAAGTGTCGGTGAAGCTGTGAAGCACGCCGCGAATTTTGCCGAATTGATTTTCGAAATCGTTCAAAACGCGCCAAAAATCGTCGAACGCACCACGCACGTGAAAAGCCACGGGCAGATTGAGCTCGTGCGCGATTTTGAGTTGTTCGAAAAGCATTTTTTGCTGAATTTCTCGAGGCGAATTTTCGTAAAAATAGTCCAAACCGATTTCGCCGATCGCTACGACTTTTGGACTTTTGGCGAGTGCGCGGAGTTCAAGAAAGTCTTTTTCGAGATTGACTTTTTCGGCTTCGTGCGGATGAATGCCAACGGTGGCGAAAAGCTGGATGTTTTGCGCTGAATTTCCCGCCAACTCACAAAACTCCACCGCTCGTCGTGAATTTTTCAGATCAACGCCGACGCAAATCGCTTTTTCGACGGAATTTTCGCGCATCAGATCAAAGACTTCCGACAGTTCTATCGGAAAATCTTCGTCATGAATGTGGCAATGCGAATCGATAATCTTCACAAAAACCTACTTTGCGGGAGCTTGATTTTGTGCGATTTTGGTGGCGCGTGGATCTTCGGTTCTGAGATAAATCTTCGGGAATAAAATTCCAATTTCTTCGTCGCGAATCACGCCGCTGGCAAAAATCGTGTTGATTTTTTCGGCAGTTTCGGGCATAAACGGCTCGAGCATTTTCGCAATCTGGAGAATTCCGCCAGCCGAATGCGCGAGAACTTCTGCCAAATGGTTTTCTTCGTCCTTGCTCTCTTTGGCGAGCTTGGCGATTTCCCACGGTTTGACATTTTCGATGTATTGATTGTGTGCGCGAACCAAAACCCAGACTTCGTCCATCGCTTTGTTGAACTCGAGGTTTTTCATATGATTTTCGTAGTTGTGAAGGTCAAATTCGTCGCCTGGAATGTCGCCAATAACGCCAGATTGATAGCGCTTAATCATATTTGCGACGCGCGAAATCAAGTTTCCGAGATCGTTACCGAGTTCGTTGTTGTAGGCTTTTTCGAATTTTTCCCAAGTAAAATCGCCGTCATCCAAAGTTGGGATATGTCGTGAGAAGTAATATCGAAAGGCGTCGAGGCCGTAATTATCGATAATTTCATTAGGATCGACAACATTGCCGACAGATTTGCTCATTTTCATTCCGCCCGAAGAAATGTGGCCGTGAACGAGAAGCTGTTTCGGCAAAGGCAAACCAAGCCCGAGCAGCATCGCCGGCCAAATTCCAGCGTGAAATCGCAAAATATCTTTTCCGATAACTTGAACATTCGCCGGCCAAAATTCAACCCATTCGTCGTGGCGATCTGGATAGCCGATCACGCTCAAATAATTCGACAAAGCATCAATCCAAACATACATTACTTGCGACGGTTCGCTCGGAACTGGCACGCCCCAACTTAGGTTCTTTTTTGGTCGAGAAATCGAAACATCTTCCAAGCCGTTTTCAAGAAACTTCAAAAATTCCTTTTTTCGAAATTCCGGCACGATTTTCATTTTGTCGGACTGAATTGCTTCGATGATTTTTTCGGTGAATTCAGAAATTCGAAGATAGTAATTTTCTTCAGAAATTCGTTCGAAAGGTGTTTTGTGGTCGCGACAAATTCCGCCCTGCTCGGCGACTTCTTTTTCGGTGTAAAAAGCCTCGCAACCCTGACAATACCAACCTTCGTAGCTTCCCTTGTAAATATAAGGTTGAAGTTGCGTCCAGATGTATTGCGACGCGCCGATGTGGTGGCTGTCGGTTGTGCGAACAAAATCCGTGTAGGAAGTGTTCATTTTGTCCATTAAAGTTTTGAAATTTTGAACGGTTTGATCGACATATTCTTGCGGAGAAAGACCGTTTTCTTGGGCTTTTTGTGCGATTTTGTTGCCGTGCTCATCTGTTCCAACTTGAAAACGAACTTCGTTGCCTTTTTGGCGTTGATGTCGAGCCCAGATGTCGGCGATCAAATAATCCAGCGCGTTGCCAATGTGTGGCGCGCCGTTCGCATAAGGAATTGCGGTTGTGATATAGAGTTTTTTCTTCATACTGCTTATAATTATAGCATATTTTTAGGTATAAAAAAAGCCCGCGCAGTGTGGGCTTTGGCGGCTATTTTTGATCGTGCCGAGCTAGCAACTCGGCAAATTCGGAACTTGCTTTCGCACACTCCGAGCGGAAATTTTCGATATTCTCGAAATTTCGATAAATGTAACGATAACTAAATCCGGCAATCGATGGATTTATCTTTTCGGCGGGTATAATGCATCTCTGATCGAGACAGGCTTTTATATAGTTATTGATAATAATACTTTTTCCTTCGTCTCGTTCGTATATATGATTGTCAGAATATGGAAGTTTTGCAAATTATTCCGACATTTCGGCCGCTAAAAGATGCGCGCGTTTAATAGTTTCGAATCTCTTGGCGATAGTTTCAGAGTGAGGTAAGTAACTATCCATATTTATATCTCTTCTATCGAGCTTATATCCATTTGCGATAGATCGGACTATTATAGATTCTAATATTTCTTCGTCCGTCTTTCGCTTTTTGGTTATGCTGGTATCGGCGGGAAATTTAATTAGGCGGTGAAAGTTTTTTACTACCAATTTTCTGATATTTATAATTTTCCCAAATCTTTTAAGATAGGCTTGATAGTATGCAAGGCCTGTTTTCGGCCCCATATCTTGTGTTCTTAGCCATTCTCCTGCTTTGCTTGAAGCGTTTAGATAGTCAAGCAGAAGCTGCTCGTCGGTATATTTTTGTCGTGCCATTCATAAGCACCTCCTAAAAAGATTTTCAATCAAAATAGCAAACTGAAGTTTAAAAGTTGCGAATTCGATCGAATTATAAAAGATATTTTATCATATATCTTAAAGTAGGTCAAGTGTGGTGATTTATTTCTCGAAAAAACACTTTTGCGAGTTTGAGCCAGTTTTCGATTTCGATGTCTTGTGCGCGAACGTCTGGCGAAATCTCGGCTTCGGTCAAAATTTGCTCGGTTTTCTCTTTCGAAATCGCCAATCCGCCACTCAAAGCTTTCGAGATTTTTTTGCGTTTTGCCGAAAATCCAGCTTTCACCACGCGGAAAAATTCCTTTTCCGAAATTTGGCAGGAATTTTCGCGATTGAATTTTTCGAGCAGATTTTCTTTGCGAGTTTTGAGAACAACCACTTGCGAGTCGACTTTTGGCGGCGGCGTGAAAAATTCGCGCGGAACCAAAATGTCCAGCTCGACCTCGGCGTAAAGTTGCGAAGCGATCGCCAAAATGCTCAGCTCGCCCGCGCCAGCCGCCATTCTTTCGGCGACTTCTTTTTGGACGAGCAACGACGCCACGCTCGGCTTGTTTTCGGCTGTGAGTAATTTTTCGACAATTTTCGAAGTGATGTAATACGGAACATTGGCGGCGACTTTGTAATTTTTTTGGAGTTTAGAAAGGTCAAAATCCAAAAAATCAGCGTTAATAATTTCCAAGTTCTTGCCGGGGAATTGCGCAGGAAGTTTGCGTGCGAGATTTTCGTCAAATTCGACCGAAAGAACTTTTCCATTCTTGCCCGCAAATTTCAAAAGCGAAGAAGTCAGCGTGCCTAGCCCGGGGCCAATTTCGAGAACAAAATCACCATCTTCGATTTCCGCCGAAAAAGCAATCGCATCCAAAATCTCGCGGTCGCGCAACCAGTGCTGACCGAGAGATTTGTCGTTTTTTAGGTTCGAATTTTCGCCCTGTTTTTTGCGATTTTTTGGGTTTTTTGCGCCAGATTTTTGCTTGAAATTTATCGCCATTTTACCACCAGCCTTGTCTTAGCCAAGCGTTGTAGGCCTGCTCCCAGGTTCCGTAGCGGGTTCGATAAATGTTTGCCGACTTCAACTGACAGATTGGATCGTTCAAAAGTGCGCCGGTGCAGCCGTGTTTTTGGAGGTTGGCGACTGAGGTTTGGTAGAGTCCGTAATATTGGCCGTTTGTGGCGGTTGGGCGCCAAGTTGATTCTTTGGTGATGATGAAATTGACATATCCGAAATCGCTTGCCGAAATTCCGGCGGCGGCCATCCAGTCTTCGTGCGATCCGGCTGGCAAATTGACTTTTGTGCCGACAACTTCGACTTGCTTTTTGGCAGCTCGAATTTCAACTTCGGTGATTTTTGTGCGCGAAATCTCCACGCCGTCGCGCATTTCGATCTCGTAAGTTACGGTTTTCTTGCCGTTCTCGCCGGCAGTTTTTACTTCGCGGAAAGAAACATCTTTACTTGCGTCTTGGATTTTTTCGGTTTCGAAAGGAATTTCTTCTTCGACAGTCAAAGTTTGCTTGCCGTTTCTCCAAATTTCGAAGTGGTCGCCTTCTTTGATTTTTTCGTTTTGGTTTTTCGAAACTCCATCTTGATTGCCGAGTTTAATCTTTTTCTCCGTCAAAAATTCAGCTATCGTATTGGCTTGCGTTCGAATTTGCTCGGTTTTGCCGAAAATTTTCACCGAAATCAACTTCGCGCGCTGGATTTTCAGCACCGAAAAAGTTCCATCCTCGAGCGGATTTTGCGAAATTTCACTCAAAATAATATCTTCATCGAAAATCTTCAAACCGCCAGCTTCGGCGATTTTTTTCGGTGTTTTTGCGGCAGTCATCACTTTGACGCGCTGTTCGCCATCAGCAACAAGATACGGCGAGGCGCGATAAATATTAACGCTGTAATCCGTATCTGTTAGTTTTTCGTCGAGCGCAGGCTCAACATTGTCCTCGGGCGCAAGAATAATATTTTGCTCGCTCAAAGCATCTTTAACGGTAGTCGCATCAGTTTTGAAAGCGATTCGTTCGCCATTTTCGAAAACTGTTATGATTTTCGAGCCTTCACCTTTGGCTTCGACTGGTTTTTGTGTTTGCGAAATAAAAATCACGCCAAAAGCCAAAATCGAAAAAGTCAAAATAGCACCAAAAAACTGTTTTCGGTGAGATTTTAAAGGATATTTAATTATAGTATTCCACATTACTTCTTATAATTTTAGCATAAAAAGCTTTGAAATTCAAATTGGATTTTGCTTAAATTTTCTCTAGTCGCGCGTATTCGGCGTTGAGTTTTCGAACTTTCCCGCCCGAAAATTCGATTTCGAGCGCCATTCCGTCGATTTCGCGGACGATTCCCACGCCAAAAGCTGGCGATTTTACTTTGTCACCGACGCTCAAAGTTGATTCGCCGAAAAATTCATCGCTATAAAATTCGTCCGAAAATTCTTGATCAAAATCTTCGAATTCGCTCGAAAAATCATCAAATTCGCTCGAATTTCCACCCCAATTTTCGCCAAATTTCGAAGGAATTTCCAGTCCAGCGTCGGCGATAAATCGGCTCGGATTCGAATAATTTCGCTGGCCAAAAACCGCGCGACTTTCGGCAAAACTCAAAATTAACTCTTCTCGCGCGCGCGTCATTCCGACGTAGCAAAGCCGGCGCTCTTCTTCGAGCTCGCTTTTGTCGCCGTCGAAAATTCTGCTGTGTGGGAAAAGTCCTTCTTCCATTCCTGCGAGAAAAACCACCGGAAATTCCAAACCTTTGGCACTGTGGAGCGTCATCAGCGAAACTTGATCGTCGCTTTCGCCGTCGGTCGAACTCATCAGCGCGGCGTTTTCCAAAAATCCCGCCAAGTCTGCGTAAATTTTTGCGTCAGAAATCAACTCGCCGATGTTTTCTTCTTTGTCTCTCTGTTCGGCGTCGGTTAATTTTTCGAAATATTTGTAATTTGTGCGATCGACAACTCTTTCGATGATTTCGGCTGGGCTTTCAGAATTTTCAGCCAAAATTTGACATTCGCGGAAAATTTCACCAAGATTTTTGAGCGAATTTCGTGCGCGCGTCGGCATCGTCGAAAGTCCGTCGCTCGCCAGAAGCGAAGAAATCAAATCCAGCCCGTTTTCTGCCTGCCAAGCAAGGAATTTTTCGAGGCTAACTTTACCTAAACCTCGCGCCGGAACATTGGCGATCCGTTCAAAAGCCACGCGATCGAGCGGATTGTAAATCACGCGCAAATACGCCAAAATATCCTTGATGATTTTTCGGTCATAAAAACGTGTTCCGCCGAAAATTTTGTAGTCGATTCCTGAATGTCGCAAGGCCTCCTCGATCGCGCGACTTTGCGAATTTGTGCGATAAAGCACGGCAAAATCGTTCAAATTTCGAACTTTCAAACTCTTTTCGCTGAAAATTTTCGCGGCGATTTTGGCGGCTTCTTCTTGCTCGTCGCGCGCGCGTTGAATTTTGACGGGCTCGCCAGCGCCAAGCTTAGTGAAGAGTTTTTTCTCGCTTCGAACTTCGTTTTTCATAATCACATTGTGAGCAGCGTTCAAGATGTTTTCGGTCGAGCGGTAATTTTGTTCCAGCTTGATGATTTTTGCGCTCTTAAAATCGCGCTCGAAGTTCAAAATATTCGTAAAATCCGCCCCGCGCCAAGAATAAATGCTCTGCCAGTCGTCGCCGACAACGCAGATGTTTTGCGCGTCGTTCACCAGCATTTTGACAATCGCGTATTGTGCGGCGTTCGTGTCCTGATACTCGTCGATCAAAATATGCTCAAATTTCGTGCGGAAAAATTCGCGAACTTCTGGATTTTCGCGCAAAAGTCGAACGGTTTCACCAAGCAAATCGTCGAAATCGAGCGCGTTGGCTTTTCGGCGTTCTTTTTCGTAGCGAAGAAAAATCTCGGCAACTTTTTGTTCGAAGCCCCAATTCGCGGTTTCAGCAAATTCTTCGGCAGAAATCATTTCATTTTTGGCGTTACTAATCGCAGCACTAACAGATTGCGGTTTCAGACTTTTGTCGTCATAATTCAAATCTTTGGCGATTTTTTTGATCAAAGCTCGGCGGTCGTCTTCGTCGTAAATCACGAAGTTTTTCGCTACGCCAACACTTTCGCCGCGAAGTCGCAAAATTCTCACGCAAATCCCGTGAAAAGTTCCCATCCACGGCATAAAAAACCTGTCGCCAGCGTTCGCGCCGAGCATTTCCGCCAAGCGTTCGCGCATTTCTTTCGCTGCCTTATTAGTAAAAGTCACCGCCAAAATCTGCTCGCTCGGCGTACCATTCGCGATTAAATTCGCAATTCGGTGTGTCAAAGTTTTGGTTTTTCCGCTTCCTGCGCCCGCCAAAATCAACATCGGTCCGCTCAAAGTTTCGACGGCTTCTTTTTGGGCTAGATTCAGGTTTTCGAAAATGTTCATAAATATTATTATAGCACGAAAAATGCCGATTTTCTATTTTCGAATTTGAAGCACGATCAGGTTTTCGATGTGTGGCGTTCTCGGGAAGAAGTTGTATCCGCGAGAGTAAATTATGTCGTATTTTTCGCTCAAAATTGCCGCGTCGCGCGCTTGAGTTGTTGGGTTGCAACTGAGATAGATTATTTTTTCTGGCTCGGCTTCAAGAATTTTGGCGCAGACTTTTTTATCCATTCCTGCTCGTGGCGGATCGACGATCAAATTCGCCCCACTCTCGATGAAATCCAGCGCTTTTTCGCTCGGCGCAAGCACGGCGCGCGCGGAATTTTCGCGCCCAAGTTTCGAAATGTTGGCGCGCATTTCGGCGACGGCAGATTCGTTGATTTCGACCATCGTAAGGTTGTTTTCGCCGATCGTCAGGCCGATTGAGCCCACGCCAGAATAGAGGTCGATTGTTGGTTTTTTGCTGTCGATGAAGCGTTTCATATCGAGAAGCGCCTTTTCGTAAACGGGCAAATTTATCTGAAAAAAGCTCTCGGTCGCATAATTAAAATTCACGCCAAGCACGCTGTCGGTGAGATTTTTTTCGCCAGAAGTTTGAAGAATTTTGGTGATGATGCTGGCTGGCGATTTTGGATTGCTAAAAATAATCTCGAAGCATTTGAAGCCGAGTTTTGCGATTTCTTGTGGCGAAAAAAGCGCGAAGTCTTCTTCTTTGACATAAAGTTGCGCGGCAATTTCGCGATTTTTGTTGGCGCGAATCAGTAAGGTTTTCAAGTTACGGCTGGCGGTTTTTCGTGCGCGAAGAATTTCGAGAACTTTTTGCCCAGCCTGGTTGATTTCGGGCGTGGCAAGGCTCGTGCCGGCCACAGGAATTTTACCCTTTCCGCCACGCTTGAAGAACGCAAGATTTAGCTCGCCGTCGTCGGAATCTTCGAATTTTTCAAACCAAAATGAAAATTCCACCTTATTTCGATACTCAAAAATCTCGCCGTCGGAGTAAATTTCCTCCTGGTTGAGCGCGATTTTTTCTTGGCGAAAACTTTCCGCGATGAGCTCTTGCTTGGTTTTTTGCTCGAAATCAAAGTCGAAAATCTGCCACGGGCTCGTCGAAAGAAAACTTTCTGGATCGCGTGGTTCGATTCGATTTGGCGATTTTTCGAGAATTTCGATCGCAAAACCTTCGGCAAAGGATTTTTTACTTTTTGTGATTTGAACTTCTGCCGTTTCGCCCGGCAAAACACCCCACGCAAAGATTTTTTTGCCACTTTCAAGCTCGCCCAAAGCTTGTCCGCCGGGCGTAATTTTGCTAAATTTTACCGTTTCGAATTTAATTTTTTGCGCCATAGTTATTCCATTTTACCAGATTTTGCGTGATTTTTCCAGATAGAAAGCCAATCTTCGCCGCTGAGTTCGCTTGGCTTTTTCGTGCGGAATTTTGCGCCGCAATTTTTGGCATAAAAAGCCGGCGTGGCAAACATTTTGTCTATAAAATCGTTAAAATTAGCTTGATTTTCTGGCTGAATCAGCGGAATTTCGCGTCGTTTCATCTCAAAAAACACCGTATCGACCGCTGGCGGCGGCGTAAAATCGGTTTTGCGGAGCGGCTTTTTGATTTTTGCTTTAAAAAACGGAAAAATCTTCGCACCCAAAGCCGCCGTGAAGTTTTCGTGGCTGGCGATCATTTTTCGCGCGAACTGTTTTTGAAAAATAAAATACGCAGATTTCGGTGGATTTTCGCTAAAATTCGAGATTTTCGAAATAATTTTTGAGCTCAAATGAAAAGGCGGATTAGCACAGATTTTGTAATTTTCTGGCAAGTTTTTCAGATTGAATTTCAAAAAATCGCCACGCCGAACTTCTGTATTTTCGAGTTTCGAAGAGTTGCGTTTGAGTTTTTCGAAAGTGGCGCCGTCAAATTCTATCGCCAAAACTCGTGCCGATTTTTTACTTAAAGCATAGGTAAAAACGCCACTTCCCGCGCCGATGTCAAGGGTGAAATCATTTTTTCGGATGTTCGTGTGACCGACCAACATCAGCGCGATCTTCGGGCTGCGCAAGAAATTTTGCGAAATTTTATGATTTCGAGAATTTTTACTCATAACGCAAGGCTTCGATTGGATCTTTTCGGCTGGCACTTCGTGAAGGTAAAGCTCCGGCGATAAATGCGATGAGCGCCACAATCGCGACAATCGCAAGGTTATTTTCGAGCGTGAAAAGTGTTAAGTTAAAGCCTTCAAGACCTTTCAAGAAGCTTTGCGAGGCGAAATTATTCAAAACTGAACCAACGCCTTTTGCCGCCAAGATTCCCAAAACTGAACCTATTACGCCGATCAAAATCGCTTCAGCGCTAAACAATGCGAAGACTTTTCGATTCGAAAGTCCCATCGCTTTCATCAAGCCAATTTCGCGAGTTCGTTCGCGAACGCTCATATAAAGCGTATTGATGATGCCGAAACTCGCTGCTAGCAAAGCGATCGCACCAAAGACGATTAGTGCGCCGGTGACCGCATTTACAACATCATAAATTGTTTGAATCTGATCTTTTGCGGTTGTGACGGTGTATCCTATTTTGTCGGCGTCTTTTTTGATTTGTTCGAGTTTTTCGTCGGTTTTTTCGCCTTTAATTTTTGCTAAAATTGCTACACCTTTATTTTTCACATCGTCACCGAGCCCTTCGGTATTATAACTGTAAATTTCATCATTAAGCTCTGGCGAAATTATTCCTATTGTACTCTGAACCAAGCTCTTGTTTAATATTCCGGAAATCTTCAATTCGTATTTTTTTTGCGTTCCTGTGATATTATTTGTTGCGCAAATCCAGATGGTTTTTCCTATAGCATCTTCGGCGGAATTGAATTTTAGAGCCTCTAAATAATCTTGAGAAATTACAATTTCGTTGGTTCCTTGGGGTTGATTGCCTGCTAAATAATCGAGCTGAATATTTTGCCCTTCAGCAGTAGATTGAAGTGTGATTTTATATTTTTTGCTGCCAGAATTTTGGATATAATCAGCGCTGGCGATGGTGTAAATTTCTGCATTTTCGACATTTTCAATTTTGCTAATTTTTTTGATGTCGTTTGAATTTAACATTTGAATTGAATATCCGCCGATCTGCTCTTCGCTCGCACCCTCCTTGTATTCTTTCGGACCGGTAGTAAATTGTTTCATTCCGCTTTTTGCGCGAATATAAATCACTGAGTCATCGCCATAAATTGAAAGTTGGCGATCAATATAATTATTTACCCCAGAATTCACAGAAGAAGTCAACGCGATCGTGAACGCGCCGATAAAAACCGCAATCACGGTCAAGAAAGTTCGGCCTTTATTTCGCCAAAGATTGCTGGCGGAAGTTTTCAAAATATCCCAAAGTTTCATTATTTTTCTCCTTTCGAAACGATTTTGCCGTCTTTGATGTGGATTTGTCGGTCGCATTTTTTGGCGAGAGAATCGTCGTGAGTGACGATAATCAAGGTGATTCCTTGTTTTTTGTTGAGGTTAAAAAGCAATTTTTCGACTTTTTCGCCAGTCGCTGAGTCAAGATTTCCGGTTGGTTCGTCCGCAAAAATCACCTTCGGATTGTTGGCGATTGCTCTCGCCACGCAGACGCGCTGTTTTTGCCCGCCAGAAAGATTCGAGGCTTTATTTTTTGCCTTGCCTGCGAGTTCGACAGCTTCGAGCGCTTTCATCGCGATTTCTTTTCGCTTTTTCGAAGAAATCCCCGCGATTTTTAGTGGTAAAATCACATTTTGAAGAACCGTGTCTTTTGGATTCATAAAAAATTGCTGAAAAACAAAACCAAAAGTTTCGTTGCGAAGTTTGTTGAGTTGGCGTTTTTTCATCTTTGCGAGATTTTGGCCGTCGATCGAAATTTCGCCTTCGTTTGGTTTGTCGAGTACCGCCAACAGATGCATTAGCGTCGATTTTCCGCTTCCAGATTTGCCGACAATCGCCACGCTTTCGCCCTGCTCGATTTTGAGCGAAACGCCGTCAAGCGCCTTAAAAAAGCTGCTGCCGTCGCGATAAACTTTTGTGAGATTTTTTACTTCGATTAAACTCATTTTCCTCCTTTACTGAAATAATTTCGAAGTTTTAGACTTGATTTGTTGCGCTTTTGCGAGAGAAATCAAGTCTATTTTTCGAAACTATCGATTGATTTTTAATTCATTCGAATTGTTGTTTTGTGGCTTTTTGTGGCGCGGTTTGCGTCGTTTTTTGACTGTTTGCGGAACTTCGATTCCCTTTTCGGCCATCAATTTCGAAAGATCAGCCAAACCGTTTGAAGGTTCTTTTTGTTCGGCTGTGTTTGGGCTGATTTTCTTTGGGTTGATTTGTGATGTAAAATCGACTTTTTCGGGCGAAAACATCGGCTGAATCGGCTTGTGCTCGGCGCGCGGAATTGTTCGATTTGGCTTGTTTGCGGAAGGTCGTGGCGCCACATTTTGCGTTGGTGCGCCCCATTCCAAGCCTTGCCGTTCTGCCATCGCTTTATTAACAAGCTGTTTCGGTGGCAAAAGAATTTCTCGAATTCGATCTTCGATAATCTGTCGAGGAGTTCCGTAAGTTCGGCGTGTATTTTCGATTATTTTTGTGCTTAAATCGTTAAATGGTTTTGGTAAATTCAAAGTTGTCGCACTGAAAGGTGTTGACTTTTGACCGTCGATAATCATACTCATCACGAAATGGCGGTTGTTGAGCCCCATCAAATCACTCGCGTCGAATTGTGGCGAAAACTGCTGAGCTAAAATCGGAGCATCTTCGACCGAAACTCGGAAAGAAATCATAGAGCCAACATTTCCGAAAACAGCATCTTTTACGCTTGGCGTCATCTGTGAAACATATTGGTTTGCAACAGTTAGAGTCAATCCGTATTTTCGAATTTCACTCAAAATCACGGCAAAAGAATCTGTTGCGAAGTTTTGAAACTCGTCGACATAAAGATGAAACGGTCGGCGATCTTCGATATTTTTAATGTCGGCGCGAGATTGCGCAGCGAGCTGAATTTTTGTCACGAGGAATGAACCGAGAATTGCGGCGTTGTCTTCGCCGATCAGACCTTTCGAAAGATTCACGACCAAAATCTTACCTTCGTCCATAATTTTTCGAATATCGAAAGTTGATTTTGGCTGACCAATGATATTTCGAATAATCGGATTGGCTGTAAAAGCTCCAACCTTGTTCAAAACTGGCGCAATCGCTTCGTTGACCTGTTTTTCGCCCCACTGACCAAATTCTTGCTTCCAGAATTGAAGAACACTCGGGTCTTTACAATATGTCAAAGTGTCTTTTCGAAAATCCGCATCTGTTAAAATTCGAGTGATGTCGAGCATTGTGGCTTCTGGCCGATCGAGAAGCGCCAAGATCGAATATCGAAGAATGTATTCGAGTCGCGGACCCCAAGAATCGCCGAACATTCGTTTCAAAACTCCAATAACTTCAGATGAAGTGTTGGATTTTTTCGAAGGATCATAAACTTCGAGCGGATTGAATCCAAGCGGAAATTCAGTATCGCTCGGGTTGAAATAAACGACATCTTTCAAGCGATTTTCCGGAATGAACTTCATATTATTTTCGGCAAAATCTCCGTGTGGATCGATGATCGCGTAGCCTTCGCCGTGAAAAATGTCAGAAAGCGCCAAAAGCTCCAAAGCTCCCGATTTTCCGGTTCCTGTTTGTCCGATAATGTAAAGATGTCGCGAGCGGTCGCGTCGAAGCATTCCGAATTGGTGGTTTATTCCGCGGAAATTTGTCAATCCGAATGCAGAAATATTATTATCGTGCGCACGATCTCCGTTCAAGATTGGCAATTTCGAAGGTGGTTCGGCTGTTTTGCTCGAAGCCCAAACGATGTTCGGTGTTTCGACATTTGTGTGTGGCAAGTGCCAAATCGAAGCGAGCTCTTGAATATTTAGCACAAAACCACCGTCGAAAAATTCTCGATTTTCGAATTTCGCGAGATTGGCGCGATCAAAAGTCGCGTTTACCATTTTGAATCCGTTGAGATTCGTGCTATTGAACTGTTTGAAAGTTCCCGTCAAAGCTTGAATTTGAAGTCGCGCCGTCGTTTCGTCATCACCAAGATAAGCTAAGCGAATTTTTACACGATAGCCGAGTTTTGTGGCTTTTTCTTCGGCTTTTGAAACACGAGTTTTGTCGCGTTCGGAAAGTTCTTTTTTGTCGTCTTTTTTCTCGCTCGCCTCTGGAGCTTTCCAGAGCGCTTCAAAAACCTGCAAAAACCACTTCAGATCAAACTTGAAAGGTTTTTTGCCTTCTTTTACGCTTTTGATCCATTTGTCGGATTCTTTGTGCCAGTCGTCGGCGATTGGTCGAACCAAAACCTGCATCCACATCTGTGAATTTGTTCCGTCGAGCTTCGCCAAAGTGCCCGTGATTCCAGCCAATGGATCAACTTCGAAGCCATCGAAAGTTTTAATCGGAAGCGCTTCGTTGTCGGTTAAATCAATCTCTGCCGAATAAACCACGGGTTTAAGCTGAGCTTCTTGAATGTAATCTGTTTTTGCCTCGAAAATTTGAACTGTTGGATATTGCGAATAAATTTGCCCTTCGATGAAGTTTTGAAGGATTTTTGGAGTCCAGACATAAAAACGAATCGAGCCGTTCACTGAAACGATTTCGAAACTGAGATGCTCCTGAACTCCGCCGTTGTTTTTGAGCTGTTCGGCGTCGCGCAAAATTCCGTGAATGCTGGCGAGAAGTTGTTCGGCTGCGAGCTCGGATTTGTCGTTAGTTTTTGGAATTTCCAGCGCCAAAAGCACCGCGTCGGTGTTCAAAACTTGAAGTTGGTCGATTTTTTTGTAATTTTGACGCGTCAAATAAGCCAAGATCAAGACGATTGGAATCCAAACGAGTGGGCTAAATAAAAAAGTAAAAATTGCTTCCATAAGTGTTTCAAGTATAGCATAAACGGGTTAAAAAATCAAGATGAAAACAGCCTGTTTTGGCGGAATTTTGCGAAATGATTTTTGCGAAATTGATGATTTTGAGCGCGTTTTTTGACGAAGAAAAAAAGAGCCCGAGGGCTCAGTTTTACTGTTCCGCCAAAGTGTAAGTTGCTTTTGCGACGCGAACAAATTCTTTTTTGCTTTGAAGATTCAAGAGAACGGTTGTTTCTTTCACTTTTCGCTTTTCGAGAACTCGTTTGACGATTTCATCTCTGTGAAGCGGTTCGCCAGCTTCTTTCAAAACGGCGGCGATTGTGTCGGCGACGGTTCCTTTTTTGAATCCCCAGTCGTCGAGCGCGTAAATTCCGCGACCGATCAGCACGAAGCGTTTATCTTTGATGAGTTCGTTGTGAATTGCTTGCGTGGTGACATCTTTTCTAGAGAAGTCGCTTTTGCGAATTTCTTCGGCGATTTCCGAGAAATGCATCGGTTCTTTCTTCGCGCCCAAAACTACGAAAATTTTGTCGCGAATGTTCTTTGGATTGACGCTTGGCCATTTTTCGAGACCCCAAATTCCGTTTAAGCTCGCCAAAAGTTTGCTGATTGAAGCGATGGCTTCGATTTGGCTTGGATGCTCGTAAGATAATTTTGCGTCGAGCTCATCCAAAGTCATTGGACTTTTTTGCTTTTTGATGATATTGACAATTTCGTCGATTGCTGTTTTGATTTTTCGCTCGTCGCCGTATTCTGCGTTGGCGATTGCGCTGTGATATTTGTCATTTTCTTGAACGACCACTAATTTACTACTGATTTCGCTCAAAAACAAAATGTAAGAAACTTCCTGATTTTCGGCTGAATTTTCGAAATATTTCTCTGCCAAAGTTTTGGTTTTCGAAATTCGTCCAGATTCTGCCAAATTTCGAATCAAAGCCTTTTCGATGTCGGCCAGATTTTCGATGTTGCCTTTTTCTGCTGCGATTTTTAGTCGAATTAGCGCGGCTTTTTCGAGCTGTCGAACGCGTTCGCGAGTGATGTCGAGCCGTTCGCCAATCTGTTCCAAAGTTTCTTTCGCTCCTTCAAGCCCAAATCGACGAGTGATAATTTCTCGTTCGCGGGGTTGGTCAATAAGTTTGAGTGCTCCTTCAATCAGGGATTTTACGAGCTGGATTTTGTCATTTTGAATCTGGTTATTTTCCATTCCGTTTCCTATTTTATTAAAAATTTATATTAAAAACTGGTATTATTATAAAATAATGCCGAAATATTATCAATACTCATTCTCTCTTTTTCATTTATATTATACCACAAAATTGCGAAAAACAACAAAAAATGCCATAAAAGTTTACTTTTTTGTTGTTATGTCGTATTACGGTTGATTTTATTTTTGAAAATAGTATAATTTATCTTTATTTCACGATATTTACTTAAAAAGTCAAAAACTCCTTAAAGGAGTTTTATTTGCTTGCTGTTCGGCGACTCAATAAAGATTGGCTTACCTTTTTACAATTCTTTGAGTTTTCAGATCATATTCGTAATTTAATATCTTATTGTTGACTAATAAATCTATGGCTGTGTGAATATTCTTAATAGATACGGAATACCATTCAGCTGGCTGGTATTCTTTTCCGGTCTGGTCTATAATTGTCATCAAAATTTTAGCATTCGAGAAGAATGTATGAAGAATATTTTCAATCTTCTGAGGATTTATAATCGAGGAGATTTCGAAAGATTCGATGATCTCTACCGGCGCCATTAAATATGTCGGATCATTTTCGGCATTCTTGATTCGATTTTCTACCGTATCTGTGGTGAATCCGATCTTGTAGAGATCTTTAATTGTTTGAATTTCATCTTTTTTACTCAAAGATTTTAATATATAGATATAACCCGAAGGCTTTGGGTTTGAGTCCACTATTTCGAATCCGTTTCCATCGAAAAGGCGCTGTCTCAAACTGCGCTTAAACATTTTAGATTTAGTTCCGTTTTCGAAAATCGTCGTGGTTCGCTCTTGAATATGACCTCCTGCCATCCTTTCTGGATTCTCCAGACTTTCCAAAAAACACATCATTCCATCATAAATGTAAAAACCGCCAACTTTGAGTTGTCTTTCGCTCTTGAACGGCTTTAGCTTTCGAATCCCAGCTTTTAACAAAGCCTGCTGTTCTTCGAAAATTATTTGATAATCTTTTTCGAAATTTTCAATTGCAACGCGCCTGTCTGGACTTCCTTTATGATTAACTTTTTGTTTTTTTGACAAATTCGAAGTGTCAAAAATAGAATTTTCGAACATTTTTTTGTTTTTTGAAAAGAAATCTTTTAAGCTTGTTGGAGTGGAGTCGAGCTTTAATAATTTGAATCGATCGAAATCTTTGAGGATTTCGCGCTTTTCTGGATTATTGCGCAAGTTAAGTAGTCGACGCGCCAGCATTTCTTCGTGAAAATCATTCGAATTTTTCTGTGGAGCTCGACTATTCTTTTCGAAAAAAGCATTAATCTCTTCGAAAGATTCAACGAGGCGATCGTCCGCGGTTTTTGGTATGATTTTTGGTTGTGGCTTTGTTAAATGACCATACTTTTTGTAAAACTCTTGAATTTTGTTTGGTGTATCCATTATTTATCCTCGTATTTTGAATGATTTTTAGATAGCCAGGCGAAAATTTGATACATTAGTTTTTCGTGCTTATCTGTTGAGTTCGCTTCTGGCGGGCGTCCGTCGTTCGCTTCAAGAAATGCCATAAGTTCAGGAATTAGTTCAAGAACTTCCGCTTCGGACAATTCAATCTTACTGGAGTCGAGTGCTAGTTTAATTTGTTTGAAAATGTCCGCATCGACCTGTCTTGAGATAACTTCGAAAGATTGACTAAATGGATTGATCGAATCTATAAGGTTTATGTCGATTTCATTTATATTTATAAATTTATTGCCGACTCGTAGAAACGGATCATCTTCTGTTGAGTTATTTTTTGGCTGAGGAGGATTAGTTTTAATAACCATTTGTGCGTGCATATATTTTCGGACTATCTCAACTTCATCGTCATTTAAGTCTGGGTATTGCTGTCGAATAATTATAGATTCGCGAGCTTTTATATACTCCGGATCCGAATCTCCTCGCGCGCTTGCCTGTTGGATTTTTGAATCTTGCAGTGTTTTTGCGGTTAAATCATGCAAATCATTTTCGATAATTTTCTTGATTTTTGAACCTTCTTTTACTTTTGGCAACCCTTTGATTTTAATTTCGCCGGGTTTTGCAGGGGTGTTGTCGCCAATCTCTCTGGGCGTAAATTTAAATTCTGGCGCTAAAACTTGCTCCATTAAAAGCGATGCAGTAATTGCTTTCAATAGATCATTCGTTGCGACGACGACTTCGTCTCGTGTCCCATTTGGGCTAACGATCAAATTTGTGAATTGAGCCTTGGTTTTATTGAAACTGTCGCGTGTGCATCGTCCAATAATTTGAACAATTTCGGTTAATGAGCTTCGATATCCAATAGTCAAGGCGTGCTCACAAAACGGCCAATCGAAGCCTTCTTTCGCCATATTGAGAGCAATAATGATATCGACCGCATTAATATCATCTTGCGCAACTTTTGACAAATATTTCGAAAGTATCTCTCGGTGTTTTAGATCATCATCAACCAAGTTTGCGACACGCAGAATTTTTCCATCTCGTGATTTAATAATATCTATTTCGTCTTTGTCCTTTTCTTGCCAGTCGCCTAAAATATTAAAAATATGCGAAACTTCTTCGTGTTTTCCTTGTTGGGTAGATTCTTTTGAATTTACATTTGGGATATGAATAATTGTCTTTTTTGAAGTATCTAAAACCGCATCAAGAGCACCTTTGCTTAAGTAACTACCAGTATAAAAATGATACCCGATTCCAAGTGATTTCAGATAAGTATATCCGTTAAGCTGTTCGTAATAAGTGTAAGTTATTTTTTCGAAATTATTTTCGTCTTCCGGTGTTAAAATTGGCACATTGTCTCCACGGAAATATGAGCCGGTCATCGCAATAATGTGTGCATTAGAGTTTTTTATGACATCTCGAAGAAGGTCGCCCAAGCGATTATTGTAGGTTGATGCGTGATGAAATTCATCGATTGCTAATAAACAATTGTTAAATTTATCTGTTGACACTTTTTCGAATGCGAATCTTAAAGTTGCGTGCGTGCAAAGCAAAACTCGATCGTCACTCTCTATAAATCGCTCAAAAGCCGCTACCTTTCCGGAATCCTCAATTTTGTCGTCGAGGCATAAATTATTTCGGCTATCAACTTTCCAATCGGCGAAAAAACCAAATTTCGAAAGCTCTGTATTTCGAAAGCTTGCTCCGATTGATTTTTCGGGCACTGCAATAATTGCTTTTTTAATTCCTTGATTATGCAACTTATCGAGTGCAATAAACACCAGGGCGCGCGATTTTCCGCTGGCTGGGGGCGCCTTGATTAATAGTTTGGGCGCGTTTCGCTTCTCGAAGGCTCGCGCTTGCATTTCCCGCATTCCGAGTTCATTGGTTTTTGTGCTGGTTCCAGTTTGTGCGTAAGTTGAATTTACTAAATTAATGGTATTTTTCATTACTTCTCCTCTTTTGTCATCTGTTCATACATTTCGAAAAGTTTAACTAAGCGTTGTTCGTCGTTTTCGAATCCGTGGACAGAATAAATGCTGTCAACCAGAGCATCGTTGGCTGTGTGCGCTTCCCGCAGATCGGTAGGCATCTTTGCTGGATCGTACATTTGTGCCAAAGTTTTTTCGGTGTGATTTTCGCGAGCAAAGAGGATTTCTTTGGCGGATTTTTCGAGTGCCTGCTTGGTTTCTGGCGAAAGCGGTGGGACAGGAAAGGTGTTGTAGCCGAGGGTTGAAGAGTATCGATAGTCGGTTTTGAGTTTTCCGCAAACCGTTCGAATCCATACCATATGCATTTTGCTTTCGAGGAGTGCGAAGAGCCAGAGGGGTGCATCGTAGATGGCGAAAGCGGCGTTGGAGATAATTGTGTTTTGGTCTAAAAATCCCATAGGTATATAATTCCTATTCTCGGACGAGGTTGCGGGAATTATCAATGAGATTGTATCTATGTGTTTCTTCGAGGCGAATTTGTGTGGAGTTTCCGCCAGCTTTTGAGTTGATTTAGTTCCACTGGAAAGTCTAAATTCCGAGACTCTTTTTATTCTTTCTGAGATGATGAGTGATGTTTTCGCTAATTCTATATTTCGATCGTTAATCCATAAACAATAACGCTCTCTTCCGTTGATGTATTCATCGCCGCCAGAGTACTTTCGGATTATTTTTTTCAGATTTGAGTCTTTCGAGATCAGTTCTTCTGCTTCTTCTCTTGAAAGAATTAGGAATCCTCCATCGATTGGTTGAGACCCGAAGACGCACTTTGGTAAATCGCAGATTGGGCTTGAACTTTTTTCGACCACGATACTACTCCGCGAACCTGCTAAGTATCCGTTGATATTTTTTACTTCAATTGGTAGGTGGTTTTCGATGAATAACATCTTGCCTTTAATGGATTTATTTTGTAAAGAGAAAATAACAACAGTTACGCCAGCATTATCCTTGGCGTTATTGTTCCACTTGAATGAAGTATACGCAAACCCAATTTCGACACCTTCGTCGAATATTTTTGGAAACATCGCCGAGACATGTTCGCCCTGTGCAACAGAATTAGTTGAAACAAATGCGAGCTTTGCCTTCGAATTAGAAATATATCGAGCACCTTTAATAAACCAAAGTGCAATATAATCAAGGTTTTTTGAATATTTTTCGTCTTTGAAATAGTTTTCGAAATCCGATTTTTGATCCTTGCTTTGTTTTTTCGAGCCTTTATATGGCGGATTTCCGATCAGGTAGATCTCGTCCCATTCTTCGATTTTGTCTAATAGGTTTTCTTGTGTTGGTTCACCAAAATCAAACATTGCAGATTGCTCTGCTCTTTTTTCTGGTTCTCGAGGAAGGTTTGGGCAGACATCTTGCCAGTCAATTCGTGCAGCGTTGGCGCAAACGATTTTCGGGTTATCTTTAAGTGGAATAATTGATAGTTTTTTGCCGAATTTCTTTTCGAATTCGATATTCATCTGATGTGCGGCGATATAGAGCGACAAAATCGCCAATTCGTGGGCGAAGTCGTCAATTTCGATCCCGAAGAAATTTTCGAGCTTGATCTGGCTGTCGACTTTTACGCTAATTCCGCTGGCAGACAGGTCATTTAGCGATTCGATAATGTTGTTTTCGAGCTCGCGAAGTTTTTTGTAGGTGATAATTAAGAAATTACCAGAGCCACAAGCTGGGTCGAATATTTTGATTTTCGAAATTCGCACCCAGAGTTTTTGAAGGCGTTCAATTTTGTTTTTCGGTAGAATTTCGCTTTCGATGATTTTTTCGAATTCTTCTTCGAGTTCGTCCAAAAATAGCGGGCGAATCACTTTCATTATGTTTGGTACGCTTGTGTAGTCCATTCCGCGTTCATCGCGTTTGCTTGGATCGACGATCCCCTGAAAAATTGTACCAAAAATATCTGGATTTATTTCGCTCCAGTTTGAGCGGGTTAATTCGATTAAAATATGGCGTGCATCAGCCGAAAACTCTGGTACGAAAATGCTATGACGCTTGATGTCAAAAATTGAACCATTGACATACGGAAAATCGCTATATGGTTTGGTTAGTTGAGAATTCTCTCTCTCTCTCTCTTAAGTCGAGCGCCTGAAATAGACTTTCAAAGAATTGCTTAATTCCTGTGCCATCTTTCTCGGTGTAGTTTTGGATTGCGCTTGAGAATTGATTATTCTTAAAAATACCTGTATCTTCTGCAAAAAGACAGAAAAGCAAACGGCTGAAAAAGACATTTAAGTCGTGGCGAATCTGCGAACCGCCTTTTGCGATGATTTCGATGTTTTTCTTCTCGATTTCATCGTAGAGCAGGTTCATTTTTTCGGCGGCGCGACGATCCGCGTAAGATTCTTCGCGTGTAGATCTGTCGATTTTTCGGCCAGTAAGTTCAAAGAAAAATTCGGCGTGATCTTCAAGATTTTCGATATCGCAGATGAGTGTTTCGTTTGGGTTTTTGAAGTTTACTGCCGCAAGTTCCGTGTCGTTCAATACTATAATGAACTTTGGCTTTAATTTTAGGGCAGATTCCGAATTTTTCAGGCTAAATGCAAGTTTCTGGATGTTTTCATTTTTTTCGGCAAATTTAATATAGACCAAATTCTTTCGCAGAAACTCTCCTTTAATATTGGAGGCGTTAAGTGAGCCAGTTCTTAATTTTGAGATAGTGATTGGCGATATGTCGTAAATTTTTAGAACATCAAAAATTAGGCTTTTGTTGATTTCTTTATTACGAAATAATTCTGATAATTTGGATTGAATTTCGGGTAATGTTGAATGCATAATAGTTAAATTATAACACAAAATAGAAGACTTTATTATTTTGAAGTTTTCCGAGAAGTTGATTTTTTGGCGGTCGTTTTCTTTTTTGTAGCGGGTTTTTTGCCGGATTTTTTGGCTTTGGCGGCTTCGATGAATTTGATCGCCATTTCGTCGGTCATTTTTTCGATGTCCAAATCTTTTGGTAGCAAGCCTTTGATTTCGCCGTCAGAAATGTATTTTCGACCAAAACCACCGCGAGAAACTTTGATTTTTCCGCCGTCGAACTCTTTTAGAACGCGTTTTGCGTCGTTTTTGAGCTTTTCGTCGTAAAGCATTCGCGCTTCTTCTTCAGAAATGTCGAATGGCGACATCGGTTTGATGCTGACAAAAGTTCCGCCGATCTGGATGTAAGGGCCGAAGCGACCGATGTTGGCTTTGATTTCTTCGCCGTTTTCGGTTTTGCCGACGGTTCGTGGCAAGGCGAACATTTTGAGCGCATCTTCGAGAGTTACGGTTTCGATTTTTTCGCCAGCCGGCATCGCGGCGAATTTCACTTCTTCGCCTTCGATTTTGTTGTCGCCGATCTGAATCATCGGTCCAAAGCGACCAAAACGCGCAAAAACAGGCTTGCCGGTCTTCGGATCTTTGCCGAGTTCGCGCGCCGGCACGACTTGGTTTCGATCGATTTCGCCAGAATTCAAAATCAATTTATGAAATGGATTGTAGAAGTCGTCAAGCACTTTAATTCGGTCGGCTTCTCCGGCGGCGATTTTGTCAAAATCGTTTTCGAGATTCGCCGTCCAGCCATAATCGACAACTTGGTTGAAATGCTCGTTCAAGAAATTCGAAAGCACTTCACCACTTGGAGTTGGCACCAATTTGCCTTTTGTTGAGCCGGTTTTTTCGTTCAGGATCTCTTTTGAAATTTCCGAATTTTTGGTAAGTTTAAGCTGAACTGCTGGCCGTTCTTTGCCTTCGTCTTCGCCTTTTTCGGCGTAACCACGCACTTGAATTGTGTCGATAATTGTGGCATAAGTACTTGGGCGACCGATGCCGAGATCTTCGAGTTTTTTCACCAAAGAACCTTCGGTGTAGCGGGCTGGCGGTCGCGCGAAGACTTCTTTTGCGATAATTTCATAAAAATTCAAATTGTCACCGTTCGTCAAATTCGGCAAAAATTCATCTTTCTTTCCGCCAGAATAAACCTTCAAAAATCCGTCAAAAACCACAACTTCGCCCTTGGCTTCGAAGAAGATTTTTTCGTCCCCAAAAGTGATTTTAATGGTAGTTTTTTCGATTTCGGCTGGCGACATTTGGCTGGCAAGAGTTCGATTTCGAATCAATTCGTAGAGCTTTTGCTGATCGCTGCTCGAAGACGCTTTTTCGGTTCGCACATCTGTTGGACGAATCGCTTCGTGAGCTTCTTGCGCGCTGGAATTTTTTGTGGCGAATTTTCGTGCTTGATGATATTTTTCGCCAAATTTTGCCTTGATGAATTCCGCATTCGAAGCGATCGCAAACGAGCTCAAATTGACGCTGTCGGTTCGCATATAAGTGATTTTACCAGATTGGTAGAGCTTTTGCGCCGCGCCCATTGTAGTTTTGGCTGAAAATCCAAGTCGCGCGTTGGCTTCTTGCTGAAGTGTCGAAGTCGTGAAAGGCGCGCTCGGGTTACGTTTTCCAGGGGTTTTCGAAACGCTGTCGACTTCGAAGTTCGCGCTTTTTAGGCTTTCGAGAAAATCGTTAGCCTTTTTTTCGCTCGAGAATTTTTTATTGAGTTCGGCTTTGAGAATTTCACCATTTTTGTCGAAAAATTCTCCCGTAATTTTGAAAGAGGATTTACCTTCGAAATTCGCGATTTCGTTTTCGCGCTCCACCAAAAGCTTCACCGCCGGCGACTGAACACGACCAGCAGATTTTCCGCCCGGAACTTTTCGCCAAACTACTGGTGAAAGGTCGAATCCAACCAGCCAGTCGAGCGTTTGGCGAGTTTGTTGCGCTTCGACCATTTTCATATCGATATTTCGCGGATTTGCGATGGCTTCGGTGATGGCATTTTTAGTAATCTCGTGAAAAACGATGCGCTTGGTTGTGGCGGGATTCAATTTTAGAACTTCGCAAAGGTGCCACGCGATTGCTTCTCCTTCGCGGTCTTCGTCGGTTGCGAGCCAAACTTCGTCGGCTTCTTTGACGGCTTTTCGAAGCTCACTGACGACTTTTTTCTTGCCAGAATCGACTTCGAAAGTCATTTTGTAGCCGTTTTGTGGTTCGATTGGACGGCCGCCCTCTTTATTCTTTTTTGCGATACCTCGAATATGCCCAACGCTGGACATTACGGTAAAATCTTTGCCTAAATACTTTTCGATAGTTTTGGCCTTGGCGGGGCTCTCAACGATTACTAAATTTTTCATAAGCTTGATTTATTTTAGCAAATTTTCGCATAATTATCAAATATCGTCTCGCGAAATGTTGCATTTTTCTGAGTTGAGGGACTTAGAAATGCTTTTTTTGACTGTACTAACGGGAGGACTTCCATCTATTGAAACCACTTTAAACCCTAGTTTTTTAATCTCCGATAATATGGCGTCTATATTGGTAGAAAATTCATCTAGTCTGTATACTAACTCATTATTGTCGTGTCTGCCTATTCTTCCATGAACTCTACTTGCTGCTACGTCGTCCGGAATATCAATAAGAATACACACCCCTTTTCTAGAATTAGTCGAAATATTTTTCAAAATAGATATCTCTTCTAATCTTCGAGGTATTCCGTCTATAATAATATTTTGATCATTGCGGATCATCTGGGTAACTATTTTTTGTAAAAAGGAGGGTGGGAATTTTTTAGAATTTTTAAAATAGACCTCTATTTCTTTTCCGAGATGAGTTTTAGAGTTAATTTCACTTCTGCAAAAGGAGCCTAGCGACAAATATTTGGAGTTTATTTCATTTTCTAGCCAACTTCCAACTGTCGTCTTTCCAGACCCAGGCTTTCCGATAAGTAAATTTATAGTCTTCATTACAATATTACTGTATCGATAGCATTTTTTATTGCTTCAGTAAATGCAGGATCTCTACTGATAAGATCTTCAATTTGTTTGGATGGATGGATAGAGTAATAATCTCTAATTAACTCGCCAAATTCGCCGCCATTTTTAATTTTGTCTGAAACGATCTTCGGCAGAGGGTGTAGATTGCTGATTCCGGTAAAGAAGTTTTTTCCGTCATAAAAAGACACGACGCAAACTAGATTGTATGTCCCGTTTTTATCAACCAGTCCACCCTCCATACCTATTGAAAAATTAAAATTTTCAGAGAGGCAGTTTCTTGCCCTATTTTGAGATCCAGACAGTGTCTCCTTTATTGTTAACGGCTGGTCTGATACTTCGCTATCTGAAGATACCCCTTCTATATTGAAATAATCAAAATGACTAAGTAATGTTTTTTGTAAAATGTTTATTTTGTCACTATTTGTTGTTCCTACTATAAAATTCATAGACTATGATTCATCCTTTCTTTCTTTGTTGATAAGTATGTGTGATTAATCTTATTTGCTGGTATTTTTAAATTGACGGTGCTAGATATTACAACCCCCTCCTCTTCTAATTTATTTATCTTATCTGGATTGTTGGTTAGTAGAATGATACTGTCTATATCAAGAGTAATAAGTATGTCTCTTACTGCGGTATATTTTCTCATGTCATCCGGAAGAAGCATATGTCTATTTGCATCTACCGTATCTAAACCGTTAGATTGAAGTTCGTAAGCCTTTAGTTTGTTCGAAAGTCCAATTCCTCTCCCCTCCTGAAATAGATAGATAAGTAGCCCGTCATTAGATCGGCTTATTGCTTTAAGCGATGCTTCCAATTGTTCTCCGCAATCACAATGTTTTGATCCTAGTATATCGCCAGTAATGCAAGATGAATGTATTCTGCATAGCGGATTTGTCGATAAATCGCTAGTCTTCAGTACTACGCATTCAGAGTTGTCTAGTCGCGAACCAAAAGTGATTATCTCAAAGTTTCCGAATTTGGTTTTTAGATTGGCTTTTGATCTGATAGCATATTCTGTATATATTTTCCTATTCTTGCGAAGCTTATAGGAAGCCTCAATCGAGGCCGTATCTTTCCTTGAATCTATAAAGAAAATAGATTCTGTATTTAAATAAGCTTTTGGGGTCAGGATCTTTTTTATTAAACTGGTACTATAACCTTTGGCTATGTCTATAATAATACTATCGCCTTTTTGTGGTGATATGATTTCAGAGATAGGGGTGCTTGATATTAAACGATTTTCAATTGCAATATTTTCTATATTATCCGAATATAAAACTACTCTACTCATTATTACTCCTTATAAAATCAAACGTACGGACGAAGTATGGTTTATATTTTAATTTATGGCGAATGGATCCTTTTTCTGTACCCAGATCTCCGTCATTTATCCACCGACAGTTTCTTTTATTTGCAATTTCTATTAGCTTGAAATAAAGATCGCTGGATGATAATTTATGTACATCGTTTAGTCCTTTGCATATCACATTTATTAAGCAGTCTCCATTTTTTGATACTATAATTATACCGGTGGGTTTTTCGTTATAATATTGGATTAGTCCGCGCGTATTAATTTTTTTCTTCGAAGCCAGATATTTTACTAGTGCGATTTCTCTATTGAGTCTATTGCTACTATATATATGGCCTCTCGTCTTTCTCTATTGAGTGAGTATGAATACGGCATCGTCTATATTAGTTTTTGATATTTTTCGATATGAAAAATTAACTTTACTGCACAATCGTTTTTCTGATCGCACTTTTTTAAATTTGCTCCCTTCAAGATTTATTAGTGCATGAACGTCATATATTGCTTCATTCGGAGATCTTATGATTACAGTAAAGCCTCTACTAATTAGGTTGTTTTTGAATTTTAATGCCTGTTGCTCTCTAAAATATCTTATCTCAGTTCTACTATTTTTGGGTATTCTATCGATAATGCTTGGATTTTTTATGTAGTCAGAAGCGGACATTACTATTGAGCCGTTTATCTTAAACGCGACAATACCATCTAGATCAATATACTCAAATTCTCCTGCCTGATAATATTTGAATGTGTCGAAATCTTCGAATGCTGGAATATGTCGGTTGTCTAATACTATATTATTTATGAAAAATATTGGCTGGCTAAGATCGTCAAAATATAGGGATCTCTCCAGAATTGACTCAGACCAATAGATTGCATGATCGCTGAAGTCTGTCACTATTAAATCTTTTATTAGACGGTATAATGTATGTAGGTCTTTATTTCTTCGCTCGATTTTGGCAGCTTCCCAATCCATGACTTTCGAATAAAAAGAAAAATTACGTTTTTCGATAATGATTTTTTTGCGATAATCTAAAACTGATATAGGTAAGCTCGATTCATTAATTTTGTCGCTGAGTTTGTATAATTTAAAGTCTAGGTTTGTATTGACGAGATTTTCGTTGAGGTTTTTAAAATTATCGTTCAACTGCTTTCTGTAATCAATATTATTCATACGCAGTTCGTCGAGATTTTCGATAAAAATGTCACCATAGAAGATAATAATACTTAAATCAATTTGAAATCTTGAGCATATAGATGATATTGTCTTTAGATTCTCTATATTTTGTAATGTATTTTTACCTATTTCGCGATTATACCCAATAGAATCTTTTTTGTATGAAGGGCAAAAAACAGAGATGATGTTTATTTTTTTGTCATTAAATGATTGTAGGAGTGCCCGCTTTATCTTGGAGTTATTTTCGGGGGTTGAAAAAGGGCTAATTTTAGATAAGAAATGCTGCTCAAAGTCACCGTAGGTCATATGATTTAATATATATCAGGTTTTAATAATAAAGTCAATAAAAAACTCGCCCATATTTTTAAAAACGGTCAATATGATTGATATTGCGTTTTTGTGTGGAATATTTTATGATAGCGTTATTATGGAGAGGATAAATAGAAATGAGAGAATAATGTCGGATATTGAGTCTGGTTTTATTCCGATATCGAAAGACGAGTTTAAGCTCGCTAAAGATAGTTTATCTAAAGTTGTCGAGAGAAGAAAGAAATTAACGGAAGATTTTAATAGAGCTATGTCGGAATCATCAGAGACATATCATGATAACGCTCCAGCAGAATCTGCATTACTCGATTTGAGAGTTGCTGAAGCCGAAATTAATAGTCTTCAGGAGAAAATTGATTCTGCTGTAATTTACGAAGACGAATCCGCTACTAGTAAAGATATTATTACATTGGGTGGACGAGTTACTATATTGTATGATGGGGAAGAATATCCAGAAGAAGTCGAAATATCAAGCGGGATAATATCTGACCCCTCTCGAAACACCGTAAGTCTTAAAAGTCCTTTAGGTAAGGCTCTTCTTGACCACAAATCTGGTGATTTTGTTGAGTTCTGTGTAGATAATAATAAGATTGGGGTAAGGATAGTGGAAGTTAAATGATCCATGTTATTTTTTGCTTTTTCGAGCGAAATCTGCTATAATTAAGCTTATGAAAATCGCATTAGCATCTGATCTGTTTTGGCCGATGATCAACGGAATCTCGGTTTTTACTAAAAATCTCGCCGAGCAAATGGCAAAGCGTGGCCACGAAGTTGTGGTTTTTGCGCCGAGCCAAAATGGTGATTATTATGTCGAAGAAGTCGACGGCTACAAAGTCGTGTGCCTAAGTTCGGTGAATTTCCCTTTTTATCCGAATCAAACCGAACCGCTCGCGCCGCCGCGAAAAATCGCCGGAAGAATCACCGTTCCGCGCGTCTATCTTAATAACGGCTACAAACTTTCCCTTTTGCCGTATCGAGAAATTCGCAAATATTGTCGCCAAAACAACTTCATTCCAGATGTTGCACACATTCAGCTTCAGCTTATGGTTGGACAAGCGATGATTGATTTTGCTCGCCGAAATCACATTCCGGTTGTTATCACAAACCATTCCAGCCCCGAAAATCTCTTCGATAATCTTAAATTGCTCGCGCCGTTTTCGCCGGTGATTAACCGCGCGGCTCTTCTTTATACCAAGCGTTTTGCGCTTCAGGCTGATTACGCCACGATGCCGACGCAACTTGCGATCGATCGCCATTTCAAAAATCCTGAAAAAGCCAAAATGCCGATTAAACCAGTCAGCAACGGAATTGATTTAAGCCGTTTTACGCCAGAAAAACCTTCGAAAGAATTTTTCGAAAAGTTTGGTCTTGATTCGAAAAAGCCGATCGTGATGAATATCGGTCGCGTCGATGCCGAAAAGCATATTTCGACGCTCGTGCTTGCATTTAATGAAGTTCTTCGCGAAAATAAAGATGCTCAGCTCGTGATTGTTGGCGACGGAACAGATCGTGTAAATCTCGAAAATTTGGTTTATCAGCTTGGAATCTCGAAAAATGTTCACTTTATGGGCACGCAACTTGGGCAAGATTTGGTTGATTTTCATCGTGCGGCGACAGTTTTTGTTTCTGCCAGCCCAACCGAAACGCAAGGAATCGTCTTTTTGGAAGCGGCGGCTTGCGGAAAGCCGGTGATTGGCGTCGATGTCGGCGCGGTGAGTGAAATTTGCCAGCACGAAATCAATGGTTTTTTGTGTGAAACTGACAATGTTGAACAGATTGCGGAAAGCATTTCGAAGATTTTGAACGACAAAAAGCTCGCAGAAAAATTCTCCAAAAACGGTCTTGAAATCATCAAAAAACACGATTTGAATTATACGATCGAAAAATTCGAACAGATTTACCAAACTGTTATCGAAACCAAAAAAGCCGAGCCGAAAACTTTGCGCGCCAAAATCGCCGCGAAATTCGGTCGCTAAAATCTAAAATTCGCAAAAATACTAAACAGAACAATGTGAATTGCGTAAATTTCGAGCGCGTTTTTTGAGATTGCGATCGCAATTTTGTCGATTTTTGGCGAGATTTTTAGAGATGGATTTTTTCGAGAAATTTGGCAAAGAATCAAAAACTCAACCGCGAAAATCACCAGCAAAATTATCGAAAGATTTTCCGAAAATCGAAAAACCGAAATGCTAAAAATCAGATGCGCGAACATCGTGGCCATTCCAAAAAAGTGGGCGAATTTGTGCTTTTTCGCCATCAAAAATCCCCAAAACGCAACCAAAATCGCCATCGTTCCGTAGTCGAAAAAGTGCCGGCTCGGCTCCAAAAAAATTATCAAAAACGCGAAAATCGGTAAAATTAACAGATTGATTTTCTTTTCGAATTTTTTAATCGCCGACAAGAAAATTCGTGCGAACAAAATCGAAAAAAGTATGTTCAATTGCGGCGCGTCAAAACCTTTCGAAAAGCCAATAACAGATTCGAAAATCCAAACAAAAGTCGCCATAAACGCAAGTTTCGGGCTGAATTTGTAGTTTTGATTGAAGCCGACCAAAAACAAAAAAATCGGAAACGCCGCGCGACCAATTAGGCGAAGTTCGATAATTTCTGGCGCGAAAAAATAACCGACGTGATCAATAATCATTGTAAAAATCGCAACAATTTTCAGATAATCGTAAAGATTCGGGCGCGTTTCTTCCATTTTTCTATTTTATCAAATTTCGAGCTTTTCGAAAACCATTTTGCCTTTGCGCGAGAAAAGTGTTAAAATTTAAGAATGATTCTGAGCGTTGAAATTTCGGAAAAATCTTTTGGTAACAAACAGCTTCTTTCGGAGGTGAAATTTAGCGTGGACGCGGGCGAAAAAGTCGGCTTGATTGGTCGAAACGGAATCGGAAAATCGACGCTTTTTTCGATTTTGCTTGGTCGCGACAAGGATTTTTCGGGCGAGATTATTTTTCGAAAAAACACCACGCTGGCCAGCACGCGCCAAGAATATTCTGATGTTGGCGAGCAAACAGTTCTTGAATTCATCTTGAACGACCTTCCCGATTACGCGCGACTTCGCCATCAGATCGAAACTTTGCCGGCCAAAATGGGCGAAGATTTGCGCCTAATCGAAAAATACAGCGACGCGCTCAACACTTTTCACGAGAAGAATTTTCACTTTATCGAAGAAAAAATCAAGGCTGAACTTCGCGATTTTGGGCTTCAAAATTTCGAAAATCGCCAAATGAAAACACTTTCGGGCGGGCAAAAACGCCTTGTCGACACGATTAAAATTATCCATTCGAACGCGCAACTCGCGCTTGTCGACGAGCCGACCAACTTTATGGATTTTTCCGCCAAAAAACGCTTTCTCGACTGGATGAAAAATTCGCCCGAAGCTGTTTTGGTGATCACGCACGATCGCGATGTTTTGGCGCAGGTCGATAAAATCATCGAAATTCGTGACGGCAAAAGCCTGATTTTTCACGGAAATTATGATGATTATTTGCGAGTGAATGCTTTTTCGACGACGAATAAAATTCAAGATTTCGAAAGTTTACAGAGGCGGATTTCGAATTTGAAAGACAAAGTTCGCGAATATCAGCGGATGAAGGAGCGTGCGCGCGACCCAAGCACGATTCAGCGTTTTAAGCGTCTGGAAAATTCTGCGCGCGAAGAATTGCTCGAGCTCGAACAGATTGAGCGACCGAGTTTTTGGATTGATAAAGAAAATGTCGAAAATTTGGATTTTCGGGCGGCGAAATCTTACGAGAAATTCAAGGCAAAAAATGTAAAAATCGGAATGAAAACTGAGGCGGAAAAATCTCGGCGGAGTTTGATTCGCGTGGAGAATTTGGCGCTCGGCTACGGCTCGCTCGATGATGCTTTGACTGGCGAAAACGGCACGAAAATCCTTTTCGAAAATGTGAATTTCGATCTGAAAGTTGGCGAAAAAATCGAATTTTTCGGGCGAAATGGCGCTGGAAAATCGAGTTTGATTCGGGCGATTTTGAGTGAAAATCCGCAAAATTTGAACGGCGAAAATGGAAGTTTGGCGATTTACGACGGCGAGATTTTTCGCGATGAAACCGTGAAAATCGGCATTTACGAGCAAGAAATCGGCGCGGAGTTCTTCGACCTTTCCTTAAAGCAAGCCATCGAAAAAGTTTATCTCAGCCAAAAACTTTCAATTTCCGAAACTAAAATTCGTGCTCTGCTCAGCCAATATTTATTTACCGAAGAAGATTTTGAAACGCCAATCCGCGAACTTTCCGGCGGGCAAAAAGCTCGCTTTCAGCTGATAAAAATGCTTTCGAGCGAGCCTCAACTTTTGATTCTGGACGAGCCGACTTCGCACTTGGATTTGCCAAGCATCGAAGAGCTCGAAAACGCTTTGACTAATTTCGCCGGTGCGGTGATTTATGTTAGTCACGACGATTATTTTCGCCAAAAAATTGGTGGCGAAGTCGTAAAAATCCCATAAGCCACATTGCGAAACTCACCGCGAGCATTGCGCCGCCAACCACAAAATACCAGACGACAAACGCATTGCTACTGCCGTAAATTTCGAAAACGCCAGCCAGCGCCGAGCCAACCGTGAGCGTGGCAACTGCGAAAATATGGATTAAATTTTGCCAAGCATTTTTAATGTGAAGTTTTGGGAATTTCATCGAGATAATTGTCGGCAAAGCCCCCAAAATCAGCGGAATCGCGAACAATAAGATTATCGGCGCGGAATAAACTTGGTGCGAAAACGCTTCGTAAATAGCGCTGAAAACCGCCAGAAATCCCGAAATTGCTAAATATTTTACTAATCGTTTTTGAAGAATTTGCTTATTTGACATAAAGAATATCGCTAACTGCCCTTTCTGAAATTGTATTTTCGTTTGTTGTTGGATTATTGACGACTTCGCCGTTGTAATACATTGTTGAACTTCCACCGCCGTCAAGGTTGTAAGCCTGTGAAACTACGAGCGTGTTTTTCATAAATTCGGCGAGTTCTAAGAGTGAAAGTCCGGTGCTTTCGTCGGTTCGACCGTCGGCGACAACCAAAACGTAATGATTTTCGCTAATGTAGCCGATTGCGGTTCGTGGATTTTCTGCCATTGCTTTGCCGACTTCATCATTTGAATCAACGGCGATTTCGCTATCAATCACCAAGCCTGGTCCAAATGACAACACTTGAACGGCGCCTTTTTCGAGAAGTTCTTCTGCCGTAATGTCGCCCTCGCGAATTATCGACATCGAGCCGTCCGACCGAATCACCATATCTTCTCGATCGTCGCTGGCTTTTGTCGAGCGCAAAAGTTCGCCGTTTCGAATCGCATAACCACTGGTTCGCGCGCCATAATAATCGCCATCCACCGCAATTGTCGCGCCAACATTCGAAGCCATATTCGAGGTTAAATCAGTCACATTTTTGCCATAAGTATTGTTGGCTAGCGCCGATTGAATGGTTTGACCTTTGTTCAAATAAATATCCGCAACATAAATTGTCGTGTCGTTTTCGCGGTAGGTTTTGAGTGTGATTTTCGAAGTTGAAGAACTGCTTGTCGAACTGCTCGAAGTTGTCGCGCTCGCCACCGAGCTGCTCACTGTGCCGTAAGTTTGCTCCAAAACAAACGCGTCCAACAAAACATAAATTGTCGAACTTGCCAGCAAAAAACGCCATCGCGCCAGCTATTATTTTTCTATTCATATCTGTAATTCCTTTCGTTTATGGGCAAAAATCAATTTTTTCCGAACTAAATAACTTAGCGCAAAAAAGAAAATTTCGGTGATAATTTTGGCAAAAGTTGCGCCAAATCCCAGCCCGCTCGTCAAAATATTCAACACGACGAGATTTCCGAGCATAATCGCGCCAGCCAGTCCAGCGTAGCTCGCGGCGTTTTTGTGCAGTTTTTCCACCACTTTTGAACACAAAATGCTTGTTGAGATTGAAATTGAGCGTCGCGCTGATAATTCTTGCAAAAATCCCCGCAAAAGTCACGCTCGTCGCCACATCCCAACTTTGCGTGAACGCCACCAAAATCGCAAAAAAAACGCAAAATCGACAACGAACGAAATTATCGAACTCGAAGCAAATTTAAGGATTTCTTTGTAAATTTTCAGCGAATCGCGCAAAGGATTGAAGTGCGAACTCGAATTGCTGTCTTCATAAATCGTTTCGATCGGAGTTTCGACGATTTCAATCTGTTTTTCGATTGCGTAAAGCAAAACATTCAGCTCGTATTCATATCTTTCGCCGCGAATTTCGAGCATTTCATCAACCAAACTTTGGTCAAAAGCGCGCAGGCCGGTTTGTGTGTCGCTCAGATTTTGTCGAGTCGCCAAAATAGAATTTTCCGCGTCAAAATATTGCCGAATTTACTTCGAAATGGAATATCTTCTCGCTCGAATTTTCGCACACCGAGCATCAATTTTACTGCGTATTCGTGATAAATTTCCGCCATTTTACAGATGTCGTTCAGGCTGTGCTGGCCGTCGGCGTCAACCGTGATGATAACGAATTTTTCGAAATTTCGGCGAATGAACTCGTAGCCGGTTTTTAGCGCAACGCCTTTGCCTTGATTTTTTTCGTGGTGCAAAATGTGAGCTTTCGAGCTGATTTTTTCGAAAATTCGCGCGTGATTTTCACTACTTCCGTCGTTCACTACCACAACTTCGAAATTTTGCTGGCTCAATTTTTCAACCAAATTCACCAAAACTTCGCTCGGCTGATACGCCGGAATCAAAATCTCTGTTTTATAATCTCTAACTTTTTTCATATTGAAATTATCGCTCGCTTTTCTTGAATTTCGCTTTAATTTTGAAAAACCTTATGTTATAATCATAAAACAAGAAAGGAAAATTATGAAAAAAGAAATAATTATAGCTGTTAGTGTTATTTCGTTTTTACTTTTTGCGTTTGTCGGATATGTTTTGCTTGATATGTTTGTGCTAAATCCAGATTACGCTCGAACTGTCGATCGTGCGGTGATTGTCGAAAGTGGTAAAGAAATGACCAAAAACGCCAAATCTGCCGAAGAAATTGCAAAATCAATCGATTGCGAGAATTTCGAATACGCTTGGGTGAAAGAAAATTTCACTTGCGAACAAGGCAAAAAAGTCCTCGAAGAAGCTGTAAAAACTGAGGTTGCGCTCGGCGAAGCTTACAAACAATTCGCAGGGACTGAGAAAATTTCGAAAGAACATATCGAAAAAACTGTAAAATTGATCGATGCGTATCTTGCCACTTTGGAGAAAACTCGCGGACGATTTTCGGACTCAAACGCCGAAATTGACGAGCAAATCAAAATCATCAAAGAGCATCGCGCAAATTTCGCCGAAATCTTGAGATAACGAAAAACCTCTACTGACAGAGGTTTTTATTTTATGTTTGAAGTAATTAACTTCGAAAGAATCGTAAATTTCGAAAAAATAAAAAAGGAGCTCGAAAGCTCCGTGCGATTAAAAAAGTGGCGGGCTGAAAATTCCAGTTAAGGCAATTCCTGCGCCTAAAATTTCAGCATCGCGAAGTTGTCGCTCCGTAAAACGCTGAAGCTCGACCTGTTCGTGTCGTGAAATTGTTTGCGCTTTCGCATCAAAGTCGCTTTTTGCGTTAATTCCGCCGTGATGAGAAATGTTCTTTTTCATTTTCTGACTTCCAGAAATTCGAAAATTTGCTTATTAGCCCATTAATTTTAACGCTTATCTCGAAAAATGTCAATATAAAAATCGTTCAGAAATTTTGAACGATTTTTTGGAGATTTTACGCGTCTTCTTCTGCTAATTTTTCGAGTTGCTTTTCTTTCTTCTGAAAAATCCAGCCGAAAATTCGGCGCGCAATTGGTCCGGCGATGAGTGAATTCGAGATTATTGCGGCTGGGAGATTTCGAAGTAGATTAATTCCCCAAAGTGTAAAAATAGAAATTTCCGCACCGTGTAGTCGAGCTAAAATCGCGCCATAAAAAGACATCAATGTCACCATCGGAATCACGATTGACAGCGAAATCGACAGAACGCAATGCGCGTGTGAACTATTCTTTTTAATGAGATATTTGTGCGCGAAAGCTTTGGCTGGCGTTCCGACAACAAGGCTATCGATCGTGAAGGCTACCGCAAAACCGAGATGTAAGCTCATCCACGCCTCGGCGAATATTTTCCATGTCCAGCCCATTTGTCAAATCATTGTATAAATTGACATTGTTAGCACCATCATAAAGCACATTACTAAACCGTAAACTAATCCTTCTTGCTTATTTTTTGGCATTTTTCTCCTTTCGAAAATAAAAAGTAGCGTGTTCGAAAAACCCGCTACAAATAACTTTCGTTAGATTTTACTACGTTAATCGTTTTTAATTTTATCAAAAAAATCGAAAATCGTCAAGAACCCTCTTTGGGCTAAAATTGAGAAATTCCGAGCAGTTTTCGGAGTTTTTCGCGGTCAAAACCAAGCACAATTTCGCCGTCGACATCTGTTACCGGCACGCCACTTGGCCCGCCCATTTTTTTAATGAATTCTTTGTAGGCTTCTGGATCTTGATCAACTTTCTTTTCGATGAAGTCGATTTTATTGTGCGCGAGCCATTCTTTTTCGGCTGAACAATATCCGCACCAATCTGTTGAATAAACTATAACTTTCTTTTCCATATCTTCTATTTTACCACGAAAATGCTTAAAAATCGCTTAATTTTGCTTGCTCGTGAGATACCAGCCGCCGTCGATGTCGCGATAAACGCCGAGTTGAACGCCGCGAGTGAGCAAAATATAATCCGCCGCAGCCTGCGCTTCTCGCTCGCTACCGTAGCGTTTTTTGTGGGTTTGCGGCGCGTTCATCTGGAATCGCACGATTTTTTGCGGTTTTTTGTTATTTTTCCTTGGCATTTTCAAATTCCGCCAAAACTTCACGAACTTCGGCTGTGCTTTTTGTCTCCATCAATTTTGCGCGTAAATCGCTCGCGCCGTCAAATTCTCGAATATAAATCTTAAAAAATCGTTTCAGCGGCTCAAATTTTCGAATTTCGAATCGCGTGGCATATTCGTCGAAAATATCAAGATGAAGCTTCAAAAGGTTGATGAGTTCGGTTTTCGAATGCTCGTGCGCCTCGGTCTCAAAAACAAACGGATTCGCAAAAACGCCACGACCAATCATAGTCCCGTCGATTCCGGGGTATTTTTCGGCGAGCTCCAAGCCTTGGCGAACGCTCAAAATATCGCCATTGATCTGGATTAGAGTTTGTGGGGCGATTTCGTCGCGCAATTTTAGGATTTCTGGAATCATCTCGAAGTGCGCGTCAACTTTGCTCATTTCTTTCTTCGTTCGAAGATGAACTGTGAGAACCGCGATGTTTTGTTCGAGCAGGAATTTCAGCCAGTCGTGCCATTCATCAATTCGCGAAAAACCAAGGCGAGTTTTCACCGAAATCGGCAAACCGCCCTCTTTCGCTGCCGCGATAATTTCGCCAGCGAGTTCTGGATTTCGAATCAAATCACTCCCGCCGCCGCTCTTGATCACGGCTTTGTCGGGACAGCCCATATTGATGTCGATTGCACGGTAGCCCATTTCCGCCAATCCTTTGCTCATCTGGGCAAAATTCTCGGGCTTGCTTCCCCAAATTTGCGCCACAATCGGCTGTTCGTCTTTGGTAAAATGAAGTCGCCCGCGCGTGCTGTGAACGCCTTTTTCGCTACAAAAACTCGCCGAATTTGTAAATTCCGTATAAAAAACATCTGGGCGAGCAGCTTCCGCTACAACGTGTCGAAAAATCACATCCGTCACGGCTTCCATCGGTGCCAAGCTAAAAAACGGCTTCCGATTTCCGTTTTCGAAATTGCCAGTTTTCGAGATTATTTCTTGCCAAAAGTTATTTTCCATAAAATATAGTATATCATTTTTTCGAAATTTATGCTATAATTATAAAACTAACGAAATAAAAATTCTTGTAAATGCCGTAAATTTGCTGTGTTTATGCGAATGAAAGGTATTAAATGTATAAAAAATCACGCGCGAAAAACACTTCGCGAAACAATTTTAAGGGCGGAAATCGCCGAAAATCTGGCAAAAAATCGCCGAAAAAATTCATCAATCCAGAAAAATTCATCAATCTCGAAGTTGAAAAACTCGAACAAAAACCACATTTCGACGAATCTGTCAATTTTGCGGATTTTGATGTTTCGGAAATAATCCTCGAAAATCTCGCAAAAAACGGCTTCAAACATCCGAGCGAAATCCAAAAAACCGCGATTCCGCTGGCATTGGCTGGGCGCGACATCGTTGGTCTTTCGAACACCGGAACTGGCAAAACGATCGCGTTCATTTTGCCGATTTTGAACGGTTTGGGCGCGCGAAAAAATCCCGAAAAATTAGATTTGTGCCAAGAATCTCTCGAAAAATCTCGAAAAACCGCCAAAAAATCAGCGCTAATTTTGGCGCCGACTCGTGAGCTCGCACAACAAATCAGCGAAGAATTCAAAAAATTCTCCGAAAAATCCGGCGTTCGTTCGGCGCTTTTGGTTGGCGGAATGAACATTGGCGGGCAATTTCGCGATCTCAAACGCCGTCCGCAAATGATTATCGGCACGCCCGGTCGTGTCAAAGACCACATCGATCGTGGTTCTCTCGACCTTTCGAAGGTTGAATTTTTCGTTCTCGACGAGGCTGACCGAATGCTCGATATGGGCTTCGTGAACGACATTCGCGAAATCGCGTCGCTTCTGCCCGAAAATCGCCAGACTTTTTGTTTTTCGGCAACTTTTGATAAGCGCGTCGAAAAAATTGCCACCGATTTTATGAAAAATCCCGAAATTATTTCGACCAGCGTGAACCAATCCGCGAAGCATATTCATCAAAATATCGTCGAATTTACAGATCTCGAACATCGAAAAAACTTGCTTTTCGAAATTTTGGCGCGAAATGAAGTCAAAAAAATCGTGATTTTCGGCGAAACAAAATCTGGCGTTCAAAAATTGAGCGACGAACTCGAGCAAAACGGCTTTTCTTCTCGCTCAATTCACGGCGACAAAAACCAAGCGCAACGAACTCGCGCGATCAAAGCGTTCCGTAGTGGCGGCGCGGATATTTTGGTCGCAACAGATGTCGCAGCGCGCGGACTCGACATTCCTGATGTTTCTCACGTGATAAATTTCGACACGCCAAATTCTTACGAAGATTACATTCACCGAATCGGTCGAACTGGTCGCGGCGGAAAATCTGGCTCGGCACTAACCTTCGTAAAAGCGCGAAAAGCCAAAGATCCAGAAGTAAAAATCTCAAATAATCCTCGCCGTAAAGCAAGTTTTCGGAAATAAAGAAAAATCCACCACGCGGTGAATTTCTCTTTTGGTGACCTCACGGGGAATCGAACCCCGATTGCCGGGATGAGAACCCGGTGTCCTAACCGTTAGACGATGAGGCCATTGAGAATATTTTACCAAAATTTTTCGAAAAAATCAAACTATTGACATTTTGTACGAAAAATGTTAAAATAAGCAGGTAATTCTGAAAAGTTTTATGGTTTTTGCGTTAAATTCTGGATAAAATTATCGCAAAAATCTATGTTCTTCGGATAGAAAGGTGGTGAACGCCGAATGAACGATAAACAGATGGTCGATCGCCTGATCGAAACCAAGAGACCGGGTCAAAGTCTGGGTTCTATGGAGCAGGCAGCGATCGAGCGTCGTGTGGGTCAGCCTAATTGCCCACAACAGATTAAAGATCTGTTTTACGGCGCTAAATAGTTTCTTCTTCTCCGCTGGGAGCTAAAAACTCCCCAACAGGGGTGGAGATCAAGAGATTGTAACCACAGCAAACAATCCAGTGTTTGCTCCACAAAAATAGACTGGAGGTGGTCTATGGAACATTAAAAACCTGAATGTAACCGTTTTCCTTTCTATTTTTTTCGCTTTCTTGATAACGCTTATAAAAATTCGGGTTTCTGAGCAGGAGATTTATTTTCTGCTCTTTTTTATTTCGCGAAAAAATGATATAATTAAAAGCTGGATATTTTATAAAAAGTAATAAAAAAGGAGAAAAATGTTCAAATTTCTTTTTCGATATGCTCGAAAATTCTGGTGGCAAATACCAGTTATGCTGATTTTGGTGATCGCTTCGGCGCAAATCAATCTGGAGCTTCCAAAATTCACAAGCCGAATCATCAATGAAGGCGTGGCGCTTCAAGATCTCGGCAAAGTTTATGAGCTCGGCTGGCAAATGATTGGTTTGTCGCTTTTGAGCGGATTGATTTTGGTTTTGAGCATTTTTTTCTCGACTCGAATTGCTGGCGGAATTTCTCGCGACATTCGAGCTGAAACTTTTTCGAAAATCGAACAGTTTTCGATGGCTGAATTCGGCAAATTTTCGGTGGCGAGCTTGATCACCCGAATCACTAACGACGCGTCGCAAGTTCAGCAAACTTTCTCGATGATAATGCGACTCGGAACTTACGCCCTTTTCATCGGAATCGGCGCGGTCATCAATGTGTTTTCGATCGCCAGCCAAATGAGCTGGATCGTCGGTGGAACAGTTCTCGCGATTTTGGCGATGGCTGTGACGATCATCATTTTTGCGATACCAAAATTACAACAAATTCAAAAAAATGTCGACGCGCTCAATCTTCAAACGCGCCAAACTTTGACCGGACTTCGAATTATCCGCGCTTTTCGAAATGACGAATTTGAAGAGAAAAATTTCGCAAAAATCAACACAAAAAACGCCAAAACGAACATTTTTGTCGATCGAACTTTTGGTATGATTTCTCCTTGGATGACACTTGTCGGCGGAATTTCCAGCGTGATGGTGGTTTGGCTGGCTTCTGGTTTGATTAGGAACGGCGAAATGGCGATCGGCGAAATTATGGCGTCGATTCAATATGTTTCGCAGGTGAGTTTTACGTTTATGATGCTTTCGATGATTTTTACTTTTGCGCCGCGAATGTTTGTTTCGATTGATCGAATCCGCAAAGTTCAAGAAACCGATTTAACAGTTCTCGACGCCAAAAAACTCGCGAAAATTCCAAAGAATTTCGACATAAAATTCGAAAATGTCAGTTTCAAATATGGCGACGCCGACGATTATGTTCTCGAAAATCTGAATTTCGAAATCGCGCAAGGCGAAACCGTCGCCGTGATTGGCGGAACTGGCTCCGGAAAAAGCACTATAGCGAAGTTAATTCCGCGATTTTTCAATGTTTCAAAAGGAAGAATATCGATCGGCGGAACGGACATTTCGAAAATTTCGCAAACCGAACTTCGAAATCTCATCGGTTACGCGCCACAAAAGGCGATGCTCTTCTCTGGCGATATCCGCTCGAATGTGGCTTACGGCTCGGAACTTTCGGACGAGCAAATTATCGACGCGCTGAAAATCGCGCAATCTTGGGAATTTGTCGAAAAACTGCCGAACGGTTTGAGTGAAGAAGTTTCGCAAGGTGGAAAAAACTTCTCTGGCGGGCAAAAACAAAGGCTCTCGATCGCGCGAGCCATCGCCAAAAACGCGCCAATTTTGATTTTCGACGACAGTTTTAGTGCACTTGACTACAAAACCGACACGCTTCTTCGTGCTGAACTTGCGCAAAAAACCAAAGGCAAGACCAAGTTTATCGTGGCGCAACGCGTGACTTCGATCGCGCACGCCGACAAAATTATCGTGCTTGACGGCGGAAAAATTGTCGGAATCGGCACGCACGGCGAACTTCTTCAAACCAACGAACTTTATCGCGAAATCGCTTCGTCCCAGCTTTCAAACGAAGAAATCGAAGCGCAAATTAGAGAATTTTCACAAAAATCAAAGGCTAAAAATCCCCGCGCGAAAGGAGAAAAATAATGACCACAAAAACTAAAAAACCGCAAAATCTCGGCAAAACAATCAAACGCTTGCTGAAATATTTTGCTAGCTACAAATTAGCGATCTCGTTCGTGGCTTTCGCGGCAATCGTTTCGGCCTTTTCGACGATTTTTGGGCCAAAACTTCTCGGCGAAATGATTCAATCTGTTTCGAAAAACTTCGAAATCGTTGGCGGTGTGCCAAAGTTCAATCCAGATTTTGCCGAAATCTCGAAAATCGGTTTCGCGCTGGTTGCGATTTACGTTGTAAGTGGAATTTTTGGCTATCTTCAAAACTGGATTATGGCGGGCGTTTCACAAAAAATCACTTTCAAAATGCGCGAACAACTCAGTCAAAAAATCGCCAAATTGCCGATTCATTATTTTGACAAGCGAAAAACTGGTGACATCGTTTCGATCATCACCAACGACATCGAAACCATCGGTCAGAGCCTTTCGCAAAGTTTGAATACGGTGATTTATTCTTCGATAACACTTGTCGGTGTGACGACGATGATTATTTCGATCAGCTGGCAAATTAGCTTGATTGCGTTTGGCTCGGCGATTCTTTCGGTGATTTTGATCGGCTTAATCACGAAATTTTCGCAAAAATATTTCACAGAGCTTCAAGCTTCGACTGGAAAAATCAACGGTTTCGCCGAAGAAATGATGAGCGCGCACGAAATCATCAAAGCGTATAACGGCGAAGAAAATTCGATCAAAAAATTCAAAAAAATCAACGCCGAAATGTATCGCGCTTCGTGGCGTTCGCAGTTTTTTGGTGGGCTGATTTATCCTGTGATGGGCTCTGTTGGCAACCTTTCGACACTAACAACAGTAGTTTTTGGCGGAATTCGTACGATTAACGGGCAATTGAGTTTGGGTGATTTGAGCTCGCTAATAACTTACATTAGCCAGTTCAACCGACCGATTTCCGAAGTCGGCAACTCGATGACTTCGATTCAGGCGACTTTTGCGGCGAGCCAACGCGTTTTTGAATTTTTGGACGCGCGCGAAGAAAAACACTCAAAAGATTATCTCGAACTTCCTTCGAAAATCCGTGGCGAAGTGGAATTTTCGAACGTGGATTTTTCTTACTCGAAAGGCAAACCCGTGATTTCGAACTTCTCCGCCAAAATTCCAGCAAATTCAACTGTGGCGATCGTCGGCAAAACTGGCGCTGGCAAAACAACTTTGGTTAATTTGTTGATGCGATTTTATGACATCGACAGCGGAAAAATCAAAATCGACGGCATCGACACTTCAAAACTCCACCGAAAAGAAGTTCGAAGTTTGTTTGGAATGGTTCTTCAAGACACGTGGCTCTTTAACGGCACGATCGCCGAAAACTTGAGCTACGGACGTCGAAACGCCACTCGTGAAGAAATTATCGAAGCGGCGAAAGCAGCACACGCCGACCACTTTATTCGAACTCTTCCTGACGGCTATGATACGGTGATTTCTGAAGATATCGACAATATTTCGGCTGGCGAAAAACAGCTTCTGACGATCGCGCGGGCGATTTTGGCGGATTCGCCGATGTTGATTTTGGACGAAGCCACCAGCTCTGTCGACACGCGAACCGAGGCGGCGATTCAGTCGGCGATGGATAATTTGACTCACGGTAGAACAAGCTTTGTGATTGCGCACCGACTTTCGACGATCAAAAGCGCCGATTTGATTCTGGTGATGGAGCGCGGAAATATCATCGAGCAAGGTTCACACGCCGAACTTCTCGCAAAAAACGGCGAATATGCCAAGCTTTACAACTCGCAATTCGCCGAATAAATTGACAATTCTCCAAAAATAATGTAAAATATGTTTAGATTCTATCGCACAAAAAATTTAGGAGGTGGGAAAATGATAGAATGGAACATAAATCATCGAATGATGGCTGACAAGGTTAATTCTTCGATTTCTAACTACGATTTCGAAGGCTTAGCTAAATGGTTTAATGGTTTAGATGAAAACACTAAAGCCGATTTCAAAACGGCGTGTCGGGATTGTAAGCTTGATTATTATGACTTTGCTGAACTCATCAGCACATATTACGAGCAAAATCCTGATATAGTTTTCGCGCCAAATCATTACAGAAAGCTAATAGATTGGCTCTTCGAAAAAGCTTGGTACTGCGACGCTGTTACGGTTCACAAAACTTCGGTGGTCGCCGATCTCATAGGTTTAATTCTGTTTTATAAAATTATGAATTCCAAAGATGAAGAAAAGCAAGATATATATCTGATTCAATATATCTCAATCTTGGAACCTATGATCACGAATTATCTCAAATATGGATTATTCGATAAAGCGTGGGATTTGGCTGTGAGTTGCTATTTCAAAATCGCCGACAGGAACGGAAAATTTATTCCTTGGCGAAGAATCTTTATCTGTCATCTGGCGAGAATCGGAAGACTGCGCGGAAAATATGAAATTTCTCTAACACTAGAAATGGAAGAAATAGCGCTTCAAGGTGTTAAATGGTTTTCTTATTTGCAAATTAAACGAGATTTAGCCACCTGGAAAAAACTCCAGAAATAGCTCTTTAGCCTCTCAATTTCGGGAGGCTTTTTTATTTTTTAGGATATTTCGATAAAAGAAAATCCACCACTTGGTTGTGGTGGATGCGGCTTTCTAAGAGGCAAATTTAACCTCTATTTCTTTGAGCCAATGATTGAAGCCAACAAAATCAATCATTTGATTGGCTTCATTCCTGTCCGAATATCCTTCAGAATAGACAGACTGCAGATAATGCCATCCATCCATTTTGCCTAAGCGAAGGAGAGGCCAGCGTTTATAAAGAAACTCGAAGGTTTCTTTGTTTTCGCTATATGTCCGCTTATTATGTCGCTGACACAATACGAGCAACTCAACCAATTCTCTGCCAAGAGATTGAGCGATTGCTTGCTTTTCTGCTGGCAGTGGAATGTAAACCTTTGAACCAGCGATACCAGGCTCTGTTTTTAACATTTCCTGAAACACGGATTTTTTTTGGATTTTCTCCATTTTTTCGGAAATGCGAGAGAAGTCGATATTAGTAGTTTGTGTAGACATTTTTGCTACCTCCTGGGTATAATATTCTTAGAAAGCCAAATTTCAAAAGTTCGAGCCAAAAGCTCAATTCTTTCGAAAGTAAGCCTTCAACTGATTTCTATTTTATCATAAAAAAGCGTTTTTGTCAATATGCGGAGATTTTCGAAATTCGCACTTCACTTTTCTTCGAAATTATGCTAAAATATTTACATACGGGCATAGCTCAGTTGGTAGAGCACAGGTCTCCAAAACCTGGTGTCGGGAGTTCGAGTCTCTCTGCCCGTGCCACGAAATTATTTGTCGCCACGCCGGCGATTTATTTTTTGCTCAAAAAATGTTAAAATAAAATAACGATGGCAATCTTTGATGAAGAATTTGGCGAAATTAAAGTTCGTAAAAGCAAACTTGCGCGCGCCGTGAAAATCTCGGTGGGCGTGGATGGAGTTTTGAAGGCGAGCATTCCTTATTATTCGCCCGAATTTACCGTTTCGCGACTGATTCGCCACAATCGCACCGAAATTCGCAAAATGCTGAGCGAGCATTCTTCGCGAAATATTTACCGCGATGGCGATCTGATTGGAAAGTCGCATACTTTGATTTTTCGAGAAAATGTCGCCGCCGAAATGTCTTCTTTTAGTTCGATTAAAGCGACTGCGAGCGAAGCGGAAAGGTTCGAACGAAAAGAACGATATAAGGTGAGAGAATCTTCACCGAAAATTGAAATCTCCGGCAATCAAATCTTGGTTTATGGCGAAAATCTCGAAAGCCCGCTCGCGCAAGCAGAAATTCGCAAAATCGTCGCCAAAATTCTCCGCAAACAAGCGCGCGCTTACCTTCCTCGTCGCGTGGATTTTCTCGCTGAAAAACATGGTTTTACTTTCGAAAAACTTCGCTTTTCGCACACTTCGAGTCGTTGGGGTTCGTGCTCTTCTCGCGGGACGATTTCGCTAAATATCGCACTGATGAATCTTCCACTACATCTGATAGACTACGTGATAATTCACGAGCTTTGCCATACTCGCCAGATGAATCATTCCGAAAAATTCTGGGCAGAAGTCGAAAAATACGACCCAAATTATCGCGCACACGTTCGAGAAATGAAAAACTTTTCGCCACAAATTTAATTCGCCATTTCGCTTGCGCTTTTCTTCAAAATTTGATAAAATGGTTCTATATAAATTAAAACAAAAGGTGGCCAATGAAAATACTAATGCTCGGGTGGGAGCTCCCTCCTTATAATAGCGGTGGTTTAGGTGTAGCTTGTTTTTATATGGCTAAAGCTTTGGCAGAAGCTGGCGCCGAAATCGACTTTGTCGTACCTTATACGAACAAGCACACTGAAATCAATTTTATGAATATTCTTAACGCGACCGAATTTTCGAACACACACAAATTCGGCGCGGGCGCTTACGACAGCAAAAACTTCTCGAAAATCCATAATTCCAAGAAAGAAAATCCACACTCGATCCGTGAAATTCAAGCGGAATATTTGAAATTTCTCGAAAAATATCTCGCCGATCCAAAAAATCGCCCAGATGTGATCCACGCGCACGATTGGCTCACAGCCGAAGCGGGAATTTTGGCGAAAAAACTCACTGGCGCACCGCTTTTCATACACATTCACGCCACCGAATTCGACCGTGCGGGTGGCGCAAACGGTAATCCGGAAGTTCACGAGATCGAATACGCGGGAATTTTGGCGAGCGATAAAGTTTTTGCTGTTTCGAAAAACACGCGCCAAGTCATTCTCGAAAAATATCAAATTTCGCCCGAAAAAGTCGAAGTCGTTTATAACGCAATCGAGCCAAAATCGCTCGCAAAACCCGAAGATTACGACGCCGAAACCTACAAATATCTGGAATTTTTGAAATCGAAGGGCCACACCGTGGTGATGACTTTGACGCGCTTCACCGTTCAAAAAGGTCTAACTTTCTTGATGGAAGCTGTCGCGCAAGCCGCAGCCAAAAACCCAAAAATCGCCCTGCTTTTGGTTGGCGACGGTGAACAGCGAAACGAACTCATCGAAATGGCTGCGAGCTACGGAATCGCCGACAAAATCTTCTTCACTGGCTTTTTGCGCGGCAAAAGATGGCGCGACGCTTACGGCGTGGCAGATGTTTTCGTGATGAGTTCAATCAACGAGCCTTTCGGCTTGACTGCGCTCGAAGCGGCGCATTTCAGCAATGCACTAATCATCTCAAATCAATCTGGCGTGGGCGAAGTTTTGAAGAATGTCTTGCGCTATGATTTTTGGGATACGCAAAAACTCGCCAGCCAAATTTTGGCAGTTTCGACCTCGCCGACACTTTTGCGCGATCTTCAACGCGGCGCTCGTGCCGAATACGCAAAAATCTCTTGGAGCGACATCGCCGAGCAAATTATGGACGAATTTCTCGCCTTAACAGAGGTGAAAAATGTCTAAGAAATCCGTCGTTTTGTATCTTCACGTCCATCAGCCGTGGCGCGTGAGCGATTATTACACCTTGTTTGATGTCGGCGAAAACTCTGAATATTTCCGCAAAAACATCCCGAACGACTCCAATACCAACGGTGGAATTTTTCGAAAAGTCGCCGAAAAATCTTATCTTCCGATGAACGCTCTGCTCGAAAAACTCCTTGCGCGTCATCCGGAATTTAGATTTTCGATTTCGATCACTGGAACTTTCATCGATCAGGCCGAAAAATACGCACCCGAAGTTCTCGAAAGTTTCAAACGCTTGGTTCGAACTGGTCGCGTCGAAATCGTCGCCGAGACTTATTATCACAGTTTGGCGTTCTTTTTTGATCGTGATGAATTCGAAACGCAAGTTCGCGCACATCAAGCAAAAATCCGCGAAACTTTCGGCGTCGAGACCACGGCTTTTCGCAACACCGAACTTTCATATAATGACGAGCTCGGCAAATGGGCTGACGATTTTGGCTTTAAGGCGATTTTGGCGGAAGGCTGGGATCCAATTTTGCAGTGGCGCACACCGAATCACGTTTATCGTCCGCCAAACACGCAAAATATTCGCCTGCTTCTCAAAAATTACAAACTTTCCGACGATCTTGCGTTTCGTTTTTCGAATCCGAATTGGGAAGAATATCCGCTCTCGACCGACAAATATATCTCTTGGCTCGAATCCGCTAGCTATCACGGCGATCTGATAAATTTATTTATGGATTACGAAACTTTTGGCGAGCACCAATGGGCAGAAAGTGGAATTTTTGGCTTTTTCGAAAGTTTTATCTCGCAGTGGCTAAAAAATCCAAATCACGATTTCGAAACTGTTTCCGAAGCCGCTCAGCGCGAACCAAAAGCCGAAATTTCGATGCCCAAAACCGTAACTTGGGCCGACACCGAACGCGATCTCACGGCGTGGCTCGGCAATTCCCTTCAACAAGAAGCAATGAAGTATCTTTACGACCTAAAACCGCGCGTTTATGCTTGTGGCGACGGCAAAATCGCCGAAGATTGGCGCCGTCTCCAAACCAGCGACCACCCTTATTATATGTGCACAAAATTCTTCAACGATGGCGACGTTCACGCGTATTTTTCACCTTACAAATCGCCTTACGACGCTTTTCTTTACTATATGGATGCATTGCGCGATATGGATTTTCGCCTAAAAGATGTCAAAATTCAGCCTAAAAAACTGGAAGAAAAACCCAAAAAATCTCCTCGAAAAAAGAAAACTTTCCGCAAAATCGGTCAAATTTCCCTCGGCTGGGAAAAAGTTGTCGTTTCGCCAAAAAATTTCAAAAATTCGAAGAAAATTTCGCAAAAATCTGAAAAGATTCCCCACCAAAAACCACAAAAATCCGCCCCGCACCCACCTTTCGACCCGAAAAATCTTTCGAAAAATTTAGAATTCAAAGTGAAAGCGAGGTAAAATGAAAACGGTGATTTTGAGCAACGGAAATGTGAATGTCGGCTTGAACGAGTTCGGGCTGGTTTCGGATTTTTATTTTCCTGACAACGGTTACGAAAACCACACTTTGGGCGAGGATTTATTTCACCGAATCGGCGTGCGCGTCGACGGCGAATTTTCTTGGCTTCACTCGGGCGAATGGCGTTTTGAGTTCGATTATTTTTCGGACGCGCTAATCTCAAAAATCCGCGCAATCAACGAAAAGCTCCAGATTCAGCTGGAATTTCGCGACACGGTTTCGAGCGAATGTGATGTTTTTTTGCGAGAAATTCGGCTCGTGAATTTGGCGAATTGGCGTCGCAATTTTGGCGTGTTCTTTCATCAAAATTTCTCGATTAACAGTGGTCGACATTTGGCGGACACGGCGCAGTTTTTGCCCGAAAAGCAAGCAATTCTTCATTATCGAGGCAAACGTGCGTTCGTGGTTTCGGCGGAAATTCACACCGAAAACGCGCTTCATCAAACAGAATTTTCACCCTTCAATCAGCACACTGTTGGGCTTTTTGGCATCGAAGAAAAAATCGGCTCGTGGCTCGACGCTGAAGACGGAATTTTGAGCGGCTGCAATGTTGAACATGGTCAAACCGACAGCGTGCTTGGGTTTGATTTTTCGCTCGACGGCGCACAAAATAACACTTTTCAATACGCGATTTCTTGCGCGGACAGCCACAATTCAGCTTTCGAAAATTCCGCAAAAATCCGCGGCGCAGGCTTCGAAAAACAGCTCGAAAAAACTCATCGCGCTTGGCAAAAATGGCTCGCTCCTGCCACCAAAATCTCAAAAAATCTCCCCGCAAAATACCAAAAAAAATTCATTCAATCTGTTATGTTGGTGAAATCGCACATCGCAAAATCTGGTGCGCCGATCGCCAGCAACGACAGCGAAATGCTCCGCTACGCGCGCGACGATTATTCTTACTGCTGGCCACGCGACGCGCTTTTTGCGATTTGGCCGTTGCTTCGAATCGGCTATCGCGACGAAGCCGAAAAATTCTTCGATTTTTGCGCAAATTCAGTTAATTCGCAAGGTTTTATGACGCACAAATATCTGCCGAACGGCGAAATCGGCCCAAGCTGGCATCCGTATTCTCAAGGTGGCGACACGAAAAATCTCCCGATTCAAATCGACGAAACCGCTGGAATTGTTTTCTTGCTTGGTCAATATTGGCAAAAATTCCGCGACGCTGGCAAATTGGCTGAATTTTACCCGAAAATCATCAAACCGATGAGCGATTTTTTGCTGAATTTTCTCGGCGAAAACTCGCTTCCGCACGCCAATTACGAACTCTGGGAAATGGATTTTCTCTCGACGACTTATTCTTCGAGCGTTGTTTTTGCCGCGCTAAATTCTGCCGCCGAAATAGCCAGCGCGCTCGGCAAAGTCAAAGACGCTTATGCTTGGCGAAACGCCGCCACCGAGCTGAAAAATTCTGCACAAAAACACTTCTGGAACGAAGATCTCGGCTATTTTTATCGCGGAATTTGGCCTTCGGGCGAAAAAGATCCAAAAATCGACGCTTCGAGTTTTTATGGTGCGTTTATGTTTGGGCTTTTCGATTTTGAGGGCGAAAAAGTCGCGCGCGCGTTCGAAGTTTTGAGCGAACGATTTTCGGCTGGCGAAAAAATCGGTATTCCGCGATTCGAACACGATGTTTATTATCGCTTTTCGGACGATTATGAGGCGAACATTTGGCCGATCTCAACGCTTTGGCGAGCTGAATTTCTGCTTGCGCGCGGACAAAAATCCGAAGCTGAAACGATTCTGGACTGGGTTTTGGTACAAACTTCATCCACGGGAATTTTGCCAGAACAGATCGATCCGCGAGATTTAAGCTGGAAATCCGTCGCGCCGCTCACTTGGTCGCAGGCAGAATTTGTGTCGGCGCTACTCGATTTTATTGCAATCAACGAAACTTTCGAAAATTGACTTTTTTGAATTTTCGTGTTATAATTTACTTATGAATAACTTGAAAAAATCTATTAAAACATTTTTTAAAACTTCAAACCAAAGGATCCAGCTCCAAAAAATATATCTTTTTTCGACATCTTTTAGCTTTGCTTTGGCGTGTGTAATCAATCTTTTCGATGTTGAATTTGGTCGAATTGCACTTCTCGTTTCGGTCGCTTCTGCCGTCGCTTTTATCGCAAATGCTACGATCTGGACTCTCGGCTCAGCTTTAATTTCGAACTATCTTTCAGAAGAATCTTCTCAAAAATCGACTTCGAAAAGCAAAAAATAACTTTCGAAATAACCATAAATGTGCTATAATTAAAGAATGTTAGTTTTGATTTTATTGCTAATTTTGGCAATTTATATTCTCTGGAAAAAGCCGGAGGATTCTTCGAAAAATGCGCTCCCCGAAAACATTTCGCAAAAAATCGACAAACTTTGGCGAGGCGCGCAAGAGGCAATTATCGACAAAAAATTCCTTCGAGCCGAAAAATTCTTGCTCACAATTCTGCGATTCGATGAACGCAATGCAACGGCTTATAATAGGCTCGGTATCATATATGCGGGTCAAAAAAATTTCCCAGAAGCCATTGAGTGTTTCGAAATCGCTCAGAGCCTCGAATCTTCGGCTTCAAGCCTTCATAATGTCGGATTGATTTATCTCGAAACTCAAGATTATCAGAAAGCAGCTTTAGCGTTCGAACAGGCGCTCGAGCTCGAAAGCAACTTACCGACGCGATATATTGCGTACGCCAAGGCTCTCGAGAATCTCGGCAAAGACAAAGCTGCAATTGACGCGCTCGAAAAAGCCGTCAAAATCGACAACCGCCCACAAACGCTTCGAACTCTTGGTGCGCTTTATCTCAAGGCTGGTCAAACCGAAAAAGCCAAAGAAATAAAAGAAAAGCTCGATGAAGTCAAGGCCGGAAGAAAGACAATTCGCCAAAACAGGCTCGAAAACACACCAACTAAAAAAATCTAAAAAATAGCTCCCCGCGAGCTATTTTTATTGCTTTAATTATCACCAACAAAAAAAGAACTCCCGAGGGAGAACTTTTTCGAAATTAACCTTTTCGTGGTTTAACTTCATTTCGACCAAGGCTTTTCTTGGTTTCAGTGAAAACTTCGTGTTTTCGTGTTTTTGGATTGTATTTTCGCAAAGACAATTTTTCAGGTGTATTCTGAGTATTTTTGCGAGTGTAGTAGATTCGATCGCCAGTAGCTTCACTTACGAGGCCGACAATCTTTCGTTTCGTATTCTTTTTTGCCATAATCTCTCTTAATTATTATTTACAATTCTTAACTATTTTATCATATAAGCTTTCAAAAATCAAGCCGTAAAATAAAAATGGAGCCACGAACGGGGCTTGAACCCGTGACCTCATCCTTACCATGGATGCGCTCTACCAACTGAGCTATCGCGGCACTCCTCTATTATACCACGCCGGTGCGTTTTTTTGAATACTTTATTGCAAAATCGCTTGAAGCAAATTAAGTCGAATATTTCCGTTTTTCTTAATTCTTCGATAGGCTGAAAGTAGCTTTTTGGCGTCAGGAATAGTCCTGGAAAAAGTTTTTTCATTTGTCGAAATATGAAGAATTTTCAAAATATTCTCAATGAAGTCCAACGCTTTTCCGCGGTCGTTTTTTAGTTCACCGACAAGCGTTAATTTTTCGAACGCAGAACCTGCCAGCCATTTTTTCGCCATTTCGACACTTTCGAGTTTTTGTGCGAAATATTTTTTGTCGCCAGCGAGTTTTTCGAGTTCAGCCGGCAAACCGTTTGCGAGAAAAAGAATTTGTCGCGTTTTGGTTTCGTCGAGCTTGAATTTTTTGAGAATTTTCAGGCTTTCCAGATCTGAAATTGGCGAAATTTTGGCGATTTGCGAGCGCGAACGAACGGTCGGCAAAAAATTCTCCGCCGAATTGGCGAGAAGCACGAAATGAAGATTCGAGCGCGGCTCTTCAAGCGATTTCAGGAATTTGTTTTGCGCTTGCTCGTTCATTTTTTCAGCCGAATGAAAAATAATGAATTGCTGACGAGAATTCTTTCCGCGGATTTTCTGCTGAATTTCCAAAATGTCGTCGGCATTGATAATTTCGGTTTTTTGCCCAGTGTGAATTTGCGGCAAAAAGTCGATAATTTCAGCTTCGGCAGGAAATTCGATCTGTTTTTTCGCAAAATCAAAACCGTAGCCACGAGGAACTTCAACGATCGTGGCGTGGGAATTTTGGATGATTTTGCTCAGATTTTGACTCATTTTTCAGCTTTCGAGTTATTTTTGCTTCATTTCTTCTTCGAATTCTGCTGGAATTTTCGACTCAAAAATCATTCGCTGGCTGTCGCGCTCGCCGTTTTTTGGCGGAATCGTAATTTCTAGACTCGCCGCGTGAAGGAACATTCGCTCTTCACTTTCACTCTTCGAAATGGTTTTGTCGTAAACTTTGTCACCCAAAATCGGATGACCGAGATAATTTAAATGAACGCGAAGTTGGTGTGTGCGGCCGGTTTTTGGCTCTAATTTCAGTAGTGAGAACTTGCCATTTTCAGCCAAAACTTCATATTTTGTCTGTGCAGATTTGCCTTTAATGTCAACCAAAAAAGTGCTTGGCGCGGAATTGTTGCGAGCGATCGGCAAGTCGATGAGCGCTTTTTTCTGCTTCAAGCTTCCCTTTACAATCGCGAAATAAGTTTTTTTGGCGGTTCGTTCAGAGAATTGCTTTTGAAGTTTTTTGGCGGCGGAGTCGGTTTTTGCGCCGACAATCACGCCAGAAGTTTCGCGGTCGAGCCGATGGATGATTCCGACGCGATTTGTACCTTCGCCGAATTTTGCGCCACGGCTTTCGAAAAAATCCGCCACGGTGAATTCATCGTTCAAAACACCTTTGGAGTGCGTCAAAACTCCCCGTGGCTTGTCGATCGCGATGACATTTTCGTCTTCAAAAATCACTTCGAAATTTTGCGTTTCGCGTTGCTTTTCGGGGATTTCAAGCTCGATTTTATCAAATTCGCCAACTAAATCTTTCGGTTTAGTCGCAACTTTTCCGTTGATTTTCACGAAACCGTTTTTGATGTATTTTTGGATTGTGGCACGCGAAAGTTCGGGATTTTGCGATTTTAGCACGACATCAACGCGCAATTTGCTCGGAATATTTTGAAAAAGGTAAATATCCTTGCCCTCGAACGGCAAAGCAAAGCTCGTGAGATCGTCAAACGGATTTTCGAGAAGCCGACCTTCGATCTCGCCGAAAGTCATTTTTAACAGATTGAGAATGTAGTTTTCGTCGTCTTCGGCTGTGCCGTCATTAACAACGAAAAACTTATTTCCCAAAAATTTGAAGCTAAAAAGCTCGGAGAATTCGTCGGGCGTGGTTTTTTTGAGCTCTTCAATTTGACGCGGAACATTTTCTTCGCCCGCCACGCCAAATTTTCGTAAAATCTTCAAAATGTCGCCAGAATTAAACTTCGCCATTTAAGCCTCGCTTTCGAAATAATCGATTTTCATCGCGCGTTTGACTTCCGCCAAAGTTTTCGAAGTTCGAAGTCGCGCTTTTTCGTTTCCGGCTCGCAAAATTTCATAGACTTTTTCGGGATTTTTGGCGAGTTCGGCTCGGCGCTCGCGAATTGGCTTCAAAATTTCATCCAAAACTTCGATCAAATATCGCTTCACAGCCACATCGCCCAAACCGCCACGCTGGTAGTGCGCTTTCATCTCGGCGACTTTTTCTTTATCCTTAGCAAAAACATCAAGGTAGGCAAAAACCACATTTCCCTCGATTTTGCCAGGATCTTCGACACGAATATGATCTGGATCGGTGTACATTTTCATCACTTTGTCGCGCATTTCTTCGAAAGAATCGCCCAAATAAATGCCGTTATTAAGGCTTTTGCTCATTTTTGCGTCCATTCCGTTGATTCCCGGCAAACGACGCTCAATTCCGGCCGGCGGCAAAATCGCTTCCGGCTCAACGAGAACTTCTTGTTCATAAGTTTGATTGAAGCTTCGAGCGATCTCGCGAGTGAGTTCGATCATCGGCAATTGATCTTCGCCAACTGGCACGTGAGTAGCTTTGAACGCCGTGATGTCAGCCGCCTGTGAAATCGGATAAAATACAAATCCGCTCGGCACACCTTCGCCGAAGTTTTTTTGCTTGATTTCGGTTTTGACAGTCGGATTTCGCTCCAAGCGCGCGATCGAAACAAGGTTCGCGTAAAACATCGCAAGTTCGGAAAGTTCGGGGATTTGACTTTGAATGAAAATCGTGGTTTTAGCTGGGTCGATTCCGACAGCGAGATAATCGAGCGCGACTTCGAGGACGTTTTCGCGGACTTTTTCGGGATTTTTGGCGTTGTCGGTAAGCGCCTGCGCGTCGGCGATCATAATGTAAGTTTCAAACTCGCCCGAATTTTGAAGTTCGACGCGGTTTTTTAGACTTCCAACGAAATGCCCAATGTGAAGTTTGCCGGTTGGGCGATCGCCAGTTAGAATGATTTTTTTAGACATTTTCCTCCTTTGTGGAATTATTTATGGTTTTCGAGATGCGTTTGATGATTTCGGCGGTCGGATCGTGAGAAGCCAGCACGCGCGAAGTGGAAATTTGCGGGTTGATTCGGCCGAGTTTGCGAATATTTCGCCCAATCACCACCGGATCGAATGCGCCGTAAAATATTTGCGTGGGCGTTTGGATTTTCGAAAGCGTTTCGAAGGTGTTTTGCTGAATGATTGCCTCTTTGAGCGCGCGCCAAATCGGTCGAAATTGCTCTTGATTTTCGATTTTTTCAACTTTGACCGCACCGGTTTGAATCACGCCATTGATAAAATCGATCGACTTTTCGGGGTTTTTGATAATCGCCTCGTAGCCTTTTTGGAGAATTTTTTCTTGAATTCCGCTTTCCGCTTCTTCTTTTGAATAAATTGGTGGCGAAATTAAGAAAATCTTGTCGGCGAGTTGCGGATATTTTTGAGCAAATTCCGCCGAAATCAGCGAGCCCATCGAATGACCAATAATAAAAATCGGCTTCCTGAATTTCCTGAAATAAAAAATTGTGCGACGCAATGCTTTTGCTTGAATTTTGAGTGACTGAGCGCCTTTCCAGTGAGGCTTTGGCGATTTTCCGTGGCCAAGCAGATCAATAGCAACGATATCAAAATCACCCTCGATGAATTTAGCCGACTCTCGCCACATCTTTCGATCACTGGCAATTCCGTGAAGAAAAACAACCACCGCGCGTGGATTTTCAACCTTTCGAAGCGTCTCGAAATTTAATCGATACGGAACGCGCAAGTTTTTGTGGAGAAATTTGTCGAACATACTTTTTATATTATAACATTTTTGAAGCAAAAAGAAAACAACCACCTTTCGATGATTGTTTTCGTTTTTCGCAAATTAACGTTTTGAGAATTGTTCGCGTTTGCGAGCGCTTCGAAGACCGTATTTTTTGCGTTCTTTTTCGCGTGGATCGCGCTTTAGAAGTTCGGCTTTCTTCAAAACTGGGCGAAGGTCGGCGTGAGCGACTGTCAAAGCTTTTGAAATCGCAAGCTTGATAGCGTCAACTTGTCCTGCAAGACCACCACCGTTAACTTTGATTGTAATGTCGAATTCTTTTTGCTTTCCAACCAACGCAAGCGGATCTGTTACTTCTGCCAACATTGTTTTGTTGCCGTCAAAGTAATCAAGAGCCGGTTTGTCATTGATTGTCAAGTTGCCTTTTCCTGCGAAAAGTCGAGCGCGAGCTGTTGCGGCTTTTCGTCGGCCAAGACCGTAGAAATATTTTGCTTCAGCCATAATTATTTAACCTCAACTTTCTCTGGTTTTTGAGCAGCGTGATTGTGCTCTGCGCCAGCGTAAACTTTCAAGCGTTTCATTCGATCGTCTCGAAGTTTATTTGTTGGAAGCATTCCGTAAACCGCTTTTTCGATAATTATAGCTGGATTTTTTTCTCGAAGTTCTTTCAAAGAAGCTTCTTTCAATCCGCCAGGAAAACCGCTGTGTCGGTAGTACATTTTGTCTTCTTCTTTGTTGCCAGTTACTTTAACTTTTTCGGCATTGATAACAACCACGAAATCACCGCCGTCTGTATGTGGAGTGAAAGTTGCTTTGTTTTTACCTGAAAGCAAAGTGGCAATTTTCGCGCTTAGGCGACCAAGAGTCGGAGCTTCAGCGGCGTCGATAAGATGCCATTTTCGCTCAACTTCAGTTGGTTTTTGTGAATAAGTTTTTGCATTAACAGCCATTTACTTATCCTCGCTTTCGTGTTTAGTTTCGTCAACAAATTCGATTGTTGCCATTTGAGCAGCGTCGCCTCGACGGATTCGAGTTCGTTCTACTCGCAAATGACCACTGTTTCGACCACTTAGTTGTGGAGCGATAACATCAACAAGTTTGTTGGCAGCTTCGATATTTCCAAGTTTAGCCATAACTTGTCGTCGATTGTGTAAATCACCTTTTTTAGCTTTGGTGATAAGCTTTTCTGTGTAGCGCAAAGTCTCTTTGGCCTTTGGCAAAGTTGTTTCGATTTTGCCGTGAATGACTAACGAAGTTGCCAAGCCTTTGAGGAGTGCGCGGCGCTGGTCGCGTTCACGACCGAATTTGCGCCCTTTATAACCGTGTCGGTGCATATTATAAATTTAACTCCGCTATTTTATCTTTTACTTCATCAAGAGCTTTGCTTCCAAAGCCTTTGAGTTCACGCAAATCTTGTTCGGTAAGGTTAATCAAATCGTGAACGTTGCGAATGTTATTATTAACAAGCGCATTTGTTGTTCGAGCTGTCAAGTTTAAGTCTTCGATTGGAGTAAGAAGTTCGTCAGAAGCTTCTTCTTTTTCTTCACCAAGTGCAGGAGCAGCTTCAACTGTTGTCGAGCCGGCAAGTGCAGTGTATTGGTTAACCAAAATTGCGGCAGCTTGTTCAAAAGCTTCGCGCGGAGAAATCGAACCATCAGTTTCGACAGTTAATTCCAACTTGTCAAGATTCGAATTCTGACCAACACGAGTGTTGTCAACTTTGAATCGGACTCGCAAAACTGGGCTAAAAATCGCATCCAAAGCAATCATATCGCTATGAATTCGATCTTCACTCGCTTCTTCGATAGTTTTGTATCCGTGACCAGATTCAACTACGAAATGCATTACAATTTTGGCTTTTTCATCATCGATAGTTGCGATAACCTGGTCTGGGTTTACAACTTCCATTTCGGCATTAGCCTGAATGTCGGCAGCAGTAATTACACCAGCACCTGTTTTTTCCAACCGAAGTTCAACCGGACTATCTGTATGAGCCTTGAATTTGATGTTTTTAAGATTGAGCATGATATCAACAACATCTTCTTTAACGCCTTCAATAGCGGTAAATTCGTGACTTACACCTTCAATCTTAAATGCAACGATAGCAGCGCCATTAATGCTCGAAAGCAAAACTCGACGCAAGCTATTTCCGAGCGTGTTGCCGTATCCAGGTTCGAGCGGCTTTACGACAAAAGTTGCCGCATTTTCGCTGATATCCTGAATCTCAGCAAGCGCTGGATTGTGAATTAATTTTGACATATAAACTTTTAGCTCCTTACCCTTTTTATCGTGAGTAGTACTCAACGATTAGCTGTTCATTAATTCCAGTTTCTGCTTCTTCTCGTTTTGGAAGACCAGTGATTTTAACTGTCATTTTTTTGCTATCAGCTTTCAACCAGCTCACAACTGGAGCATTAGCATCAGCAACAACATTTTCAAGATTTGTGAAATAGCCAGATTTTTGGCTCTTTGGGCGAACAACGATTTCGTCATCAGCCTTCACTCGAATTGATGGAATGTCAACTCGGCGACCGTTCAACATAAAGTGTCCGTGGCTCACCAACTGTCGCGCTTGTCGGCGTGAAGTTGCAAAACCTGCTCGGTAAATTACGTTGTCCAATCGAAGTTCAAGAAGTTGAAGCAAGTTTTCACCAGCCAAACCTTCTCGTCGCGACGCTTCTTTCATTAGGCGTGCGAATTGTTTTTCAAGCAATCCGTAAAGTCGGCGAACTTTTTGTTTTTCGCGCAACTGAACTGCGTACAAACTTGGTTTTCCTTGTCGAGCGCCTGAGTGCTGACCTGGAATTCCGCTTTTTCGTGCCATAATTTTGACAGCTTTTGGATGAAGGGCGTAGCCTTCGCGGCGAGATTGTTTAACAATCGGAGACCTATCTCGTGCCATAAATTAAGCCCTCCTTGCTTTCTTTGGACGAACGCCACCGTGTGGAACGCCAGTCACATCTTTAATACTATCAACAGTGATGTTCAAGTTCGAAAGTGAACGAATCGCTGAATCGCGACCAAGTCCAACACCTTTCACGAAAACTTCCACTGAGCCAAGACCGTAAAGAGTCTTTGCATTTTCGGCTGCTTTTTCAGTAGCAACCTGCGCTGCGTATGCAGTTCCTTTTTTGCTTCCTCGGAAGCCACAAGCACCAGCACTCGAAGCTGTCAACACATTACCTTTTTTGTCTGAAAAAGTAATGATTGTGTTGTTGAAAGTAGCTTGAATGTGCATTTGACCTGAAGGAACAGATCGGCGCTGTTTTTTACGACTAACTTTTTCTGCCATATTCTTATTCCTTTCTTAATTTTAGGTCTTACTTGCTGCTTTAGGTTGAGCTCCACCAACGGCGATTGCGCGACCCTTGCGAGTTCGTGCGTTCGTTCGTGTGCGCTGACCGTTCACAGGCAAGCCTGCTTTGTGTCGCATACCTTTATAGTTGTTAATGTCTTTTAGACGTTTGATATTGTTTGCTACGAGGCGTTGCAGATCACCTTCTACGGTATATTCATTATCAATGATATCTCGTAGTTTCTGTTCTTCAGCCTCGGTGAGATCTTTCACCCGAGTGGTCGGCTCAATTTTAGCCGCCGCAAGGATGGATCGTGAAGTTGTTTCGCCAATACCATAAATGTAGGTAAGAGCGACCCAAACTTGCTTTTCTGCTGGGATTGTTACCCCTGCGATTCGAGCCATATTTAACCCTGCCTTTGCTTATTCTTAGGTTTTTTCTTATTGATGACGCGTAGTCGGCCTTTTCGGCGAACCAAAATGTCATCAGGACTGATTTTTTTAACACTTGCACGAACTTTCATAAGTGTAAAAACTCCTTAATCCTTAAATTTAATATTATCTGCAAGACTTCGAGAAAAACAATATTCGCCACGAAAAATGGCGAGAGATTGATTTTTATCGTGCTCGCTTGACATCCTGCGAAGCAGACTGTCGTTCATCTCGGAGTCGGAAGCTGATTCTGCCCTTTGTGAGATCATAAGGAGTCAACTCTACTTCCACTCTGTCGCCCGGAACTAGCCGAATATAATGCTTACGCATTTTTCCGCTGATGTGAGCGATGATTGTATGCCCATTTTGAAGTTCAACCTTAAACTGCGTGTTAGGCAAAGCCTCCACGATTTTTCCTTCCAGTTTTATTACTTCCTTTTGAGCCATAAATCTTTTCTATTTTATATCATTTCGAGATAAAAGTCAAGGGTATTTTTTACAATAAAATGAAAAAGCGCCCGCAAAAAAATACGAGCGCTCATAAAATTGAATTTGGCGATTTTATTTCAAAAACTTCCGCCAAAAGCCATTTTCGAAGTGCTTTTCGAGGCTTTCACCTTTTCGAAATCGAGCGTTGTCTGATTTCGCCTTATGATCGCCGTTATGGTCGCGCCCAACAGTTAACCAATTCGATTCAATAAAGATCAAATCTTTTCGACTAAAAACAGATACAAATTCATCGTTTTTCGAAATTTCTTGATATAAATCAAATTGCGCATTGATTACAACTTTTGCTTGAGCCATATTTAGTAGTTCCAAATCGCCAAGCGTATCACCAACAGCCACAACAGTATTCTGCTTTGCGAAAAAACCTTCGCCAAGAATTTTTCTCGCGATTTTGTCTTTTTCACACCAAGTGATCATTTCCCCGGTTTCTTGCCAAGAACCATTTTTGATTCCAAATTCACAGCCAATTCCAGATTCAAAACCAAATTCTTCGACAAAAGCGTCAACCAAAAATTGCGGAGAGCCAGAAATCGCGACCAATCGAAAATCTTTGCTGTGTAATTTTTTAATCAACTCCAAGGAGTAAGTATAAGCTTCGTATCGATATTCGTGTAGAACTTCGCGCGCGATTTTCGAAATTTCATCTTCAGAATAACCTTCGAAAAGAGTCGACATCAACGGGCAAAACTTTTGCGAATATTCCGCAAACGCCTCGGAATAATTTTCAACGCGCCACTCTTTTTTAGGCAAATTGAACGCTTGACTGTAGTAGTTCTTGTAGCGTTTTCGAGCAAACTCCAACTCATTTTTCTGCTTTTCGAGTTTCTTTGCGTAATTTCCGCGATACTCATAATTAGCAAAAAAATGTTTAATTAGCAGAACCGGCAAATGATTATTCATCACTGTTCCGTCTATATCAAAAAATGCAACTTTTTGGTTTTCCATAAAAACCACCTCTTTCTAAATGTACTCGATAAATATTTTACCATTTTTCAGGCAAAAAGAAAATTCCTTATGCTTTATAAGGAATTTCTATTGAATTCGAACCGCTCGAAGCATAGTTCGCTTGTTGTAGGTTTGATCAGACTGAAGCCAATCACCAACGCAGGTTATAATATTGAGTCCTTCTTTCGAGGTGTCGTGAGAATTAAGAATCGTCGACATTCCATATGGATTGTTCGCGTCATTTATTTCGTCAACAAGCATATCTCGATTGTCTCGAACTTCGTAAGTAATTTTTTGACCGTCGCCTCTTTCGATAATTATTTGATCACCGACAGACAACTGATTTAATTTCTTAAAAATACCGTCATAGTTCGGACCACCATTATGACCGTCAATTAAAACCGCGCCAGACCCATTTCCAGGCTTCACACTTCCAGTATACCAGCCGGCATCAAAAATCGAAACAGGTGCGTCGAGCTGATTTGTATTTTTTAGCAATCCAATCTGTTTGATACGAGCATTATTTATACCAAGTTTTGGAATACTTAAATAGCGAGGATGAGTCGGAGGGACATTATATTCCTGAATTTGTTCCTTAGTTATCGGAGTTTCATCAACTGTGACATCTATACCATTTATTTGAACAATTGTAATTCCTGGCTTGTGAGTGATTTTTTTGTAAATATATACAGCAGAATAACCCAAAAGCCCTACCCATCCGCAAACCAGAAGCCAGAAAATTAACTTGCGGTTTTTTTTAGGTTTATTTTTTACGATCATAAAACCTCTTATTTGTAGTCGTCGTAAGTAACCATCATCGCGCGAGAATTTACTTGTCGCAAAGTTTCGAGCGCAACAGTCACAACAATCAAAAGACCAGTTCCGCCAATCGAAAGATTGCTACTTTGAATTGATGCGAGGTTGTAAAGAAGATAGTCTGCAACAAAAGGCATCAATGCAATTAGTCCAAGTGATACAGCGCCAAACAAATTCAATCGGTTAACAGTTCTACTCAAGTATTCAGCCGTTGCAATTCCAGGACGAACACCTTCAATGAACCCGCCTTGTTTTTGTAGATTGTCGGCAATTTCGTTTGCATTAAATACGATTGAAGTATAAAAATATGTAAACATTACGATCAAAACAAAATAAACAGCCGGGTAAATAAACGCTTCAATAGTAGTTCCAGTGAATTCTCCTGGATTTGGCGCCTGAAACCAAGTTATTAATTTATTAGCAAAATCGGTATTCCAGTTTGAAGATTTCATAATTTGGCCAACAAATGCAGGCAAGCTCAAAAATGAAACAGCAAAGATAACAGGCACGACACCAGCAACAATGAGCTTAATCGGCAAAATACTTTTAATTCCGCCGTAGCTTGAATTTCCGTGAACTCGTTTTGCATAATTGATAGTAATAACTTTTTGAGCCTCGTTGATTTTCACCAATACATACAGAAGAACAACACCTACAATCAACATAATTATAGCGATCCAAAACGCCACAGGATTAATAGGAAGCGTAAACCAGTTAAAGAAGTTCAAAGAACCGTATGTTGAAGTATCAGAGAATGACGAAGCGATTGTTGCAAAAGTTGTTGGAAGCTGAGAAATAATTCCAGCAAAAATCACCAAAGAAATACCATTTCCTACGCCCTTTTCTGTAATGATTTCACCGATCCACATCAGAAGAATTGAACCTGCCGTCATAGCAGAAACCGCTACTACCCAGTCCATTTGAGACATACCTTCAAAAACAGTAGTGTTTTGCTGAAGGACAGTTGTTTGCAAAATAAAGATATAAGCAATCGACTGAACAATCGCCAAGGGAACTGTCAAAATTCGAGTCCATTGGTTGATTTTTTGGCGACCCGTTTCGCCATCATTACTCATTTCTTCGAGTGCGGGAATAGCTTTTGTCATCAGCTGCGTAATAATCGATGCAGTAATAAAAGGCGAAAGTCCAGCGACCATAATCGAGAAGCTTGTTAGAGCTCCACCCGTCAAAAGATTTAATATTCCGCCCAAATCTGTCGAATTAATTGCGTTAGCCACAACATCTTTTAATTCTGTAGGATCCGCCAAAGGTACTGGCACATGAGACAAGAATCGATAAACGACAAGAAGCCCGATCACGCCAAAAACTCGCCGGCGCATATCCTTATTTTTAAGTGATTTAAATATATTTCTCCAATTCATACCTTATATTTTACCACACTTCATCTTAAAATAAAATAGAAAAGCACAAAATGCTTATTTTAATAAAAAGAAAGTCAAAACAATCACTCCGAGAACGATTCGATACCATCCAAACACTTCAAAATTGTGCTTTTTGAGATATTCCATCAAAGTTTTTATCACGAAAATCGAAATAACAAAAGTCAAAATCATCGCCAACGACAAGTAAAAAATTTCCGAAGTCGAATAATTAAATCCATATTTTACAATTTTCAAAAAACTCGCGCCGAACATCAGCGGAATTCCCATAAAGAACGAAAATTCAGCCGCAACTTCTCGCGAAGCACCGGACAAAAGCCCACCAATAATCGTCGAACCCGACCTCGAAGTTCCAGGAACGAGCGACAAAATCTGAAATCCGCCGATTTTTAGCGCGTCAACATAAGAAATATTCGAAGTTTCTGTGATTTTTGGTTTTTTCGAACTTCTTTTTTTTACTCGTTCGATCACGATAAATAAAATTCCGTAAAGAATCAACATCGAAGCCACAATCCAAGCGTTTTTCAGTTTTGAATCGATAAAATTATCAAGCAAAAAGCCCAAAATAGCCATCGGCAAACAACCAACTATAACTTTTTTCCACAAATCCCAAGTTTTAGACTTTTCGTAGCGAGATTTCGAAGGCGAAAATGGGTTAAGTTTTTCGAAATAAAGAAAAACCACCGCCAAAATCGCACCAAGCTGAATCACAACCATAAAAAGCGATTTGAATTCTTCCGAAAAATTGAGCCTAACAATATCATCAAAAAGAATCATATGACCAGTACTTGAAACCGGCAACCATTCAGTAATTCCTTCGATTAAGCTTATGAAAAAGATTTTTATAATTTCCAAAAAATCCATACTAAACTCCCATAAAAATCAAAACCAAAGCAAAAATAGCTAAGCCGCCTTGCGTTAGAATGATTTTTTTATCGCTCGTTATAGCTCCATAGGTCGCAACAGACACAATATAAACCAAAATCGGCGCAATAATACCCTGATTGAAGAATAGTCCATAAATCAATCCAACCCCAATCAATCCATTATAGACGCCTTGGTTTTTAAGAAGAGTGTTTAGGTTTTTATCCTCGAGGTTTTTTTGCTTTATATTGAACGTTTTCGAGGTTTTTACTGAAGTTGTTGCGATAGTTTCCAGATACATAATATAAAAGAATTCGAAAGCAACCAAAACAGTCAAGATAGTTGTAATTATTGTCATTTTTTCCTTTCTAATAAATGCTAATCCTTATTATACCACGAAAAACAAAAATAAAACAGCCCCGCATCGAGCGAGAGCTGTTTTGATAGATTATTTATCTTCTTTGACAGAAGTTTTTAGCGGAGTGGCAACTTTTTCGAATTTACCGCCAGCTTTTTCGATAGCTTCAATAACAGATTTCGAAGCAGCTTGAACTTTCAAGTTAACTTTTTCGTTCAATTCACCGCGAGCAATAACTTTCACTTTATGGAAAGGAGTTGCGATGTAGCCTTCTTCGAAAAGTCGGAAGTTGTCAACATCACCAGCCAAATCGTTCAAATGATCAAGGTAAACGATTTGTGCAGGTTTTCGCAAAGATTTGAATCCGCGAGTTTTTGGAGTGGATTTAACGATTGGGTTTTGTCCACCTTGGAAGGTTGCGCGAAGTTTTTTACCTGTTCGAGCGCCCTGACCTTTTGTACCACGACCAGCAGTCTTACCACGACCAGCTGAGATACCGCGACCAACACGGATTTTTGATTTATTTGCTGAAATTTGGAGTTCGTTGTATTTCATTACTTAGTCTCCTTTTTTGCTTTTTTTGGAGCGTTCAGCCATTGTTCTTTTGGAACGAGGCTCGCCAAAGCATCAACAGTTGCGTAAGCGATGTTAACTTTGTTCGTTGAACCAAGTGATTTCGAAAGCATATTTCGAACACCTGTTACGCCAATAATTTGTCGAACAACACCACCAGCGATAATACCAGTACCAGGAGCAGCAGGTTTCAAAAGAACGTGTGCGCCAGTAACTTTCTTTTCTACTTCGTGCGGAATTGTATTACCTTCAAGAGCGATTTCAACCATATTTTTCTTCGCAACGTTGGTTGCTTTTGCGATAGCGGCGGTCACATCTTGACCTTTGGCTACACCAACACCAACTTTAGTTTTCTTGTCACCAACAACAACAAGTGCTTTGAAACGGAATCGGCGACCACCTTTTACCACGCGAGAAACGCGGTCGATGTTGATAACCAATTCTTCAAATTGTTTTTCTTCGCGAACTTGTTCGTTTCGGCGACCACGAGGTGCGCGTCGGTCGTTTCGGCGACCTTCACCTCGGTTTTGTGAGTTTCGGCGAGGAGCCTGTGCGTTTTGTGCTTCTGCCATATTAGAGCTCCAATCCTTCCTTGCGAGCTGCGTCTGCCAAAGCGGCTAGGCGACCAGCGTATTGTCGGCCATTTCGGTCGAACACAACTGCGTTAATTTTAGCTTTCTTTGCTTTTTTGGCGATTTCAGCACCAATTTTTGCGCAAAGTTCAGTTTTTGAACCTTTAGCTTTCGAACCAACAGTTGTAGCTGAAACCAAAGTTTTTTGCGCTACGTCGTCGATAATTTGAGCTGAAACGTGTAGATTGCTGATTGTTACAGTCAAGCGTGGTCGTTCAGCAGTTCCTGAAACTTTCGCTCGAACGCGGTTTTTTCGCAAAGATTTGTTAAGTTGTTTTTGGGCTAATGCGTTAGACATTATTTACCTGCCTTTCCTGCTTTTCGCAAGATAACTTCATCAACATATTTAATACCTTTACCTTTGTATGGTTCAGGTTTCTTCAAAGCTCGGATTTCTGCAGCAGCTTGACCAACAGCTTGTTTGTCGATTCCGCTAACAGTGATGATCATTTTGTCGTTTGACAAAGTGATGCCTTCTTTAGCTTTGTAGATTACTGGGTGAGAAAAACCAAGTTGCATTTCCAATTCGCTTGGGTTGTTAGTTTGGACACGGAAACCAACTCCGTTTACTTCCAATTTTTTCTCAAAGCCCTGAGTTACACCAACAACGGCGTTATTCAAAAGGGCTCGTTGTAGACCGTGTTGCGCACGAGCTACTCGTTCGTCGTTATTGCGAACAACCTTCAAAGTTGTGCCGTCAAGTTCGACTTTCACATCTGACAAATGAGGCACAGTTAGTTCGCCTTTAGCGCCTTTAACTGAAATCTCGTTCTCGTCAATCGTGATTGTCACACCAGCCGGAACCTCAATAGGTAGTTTTCCGATTCGACTCATTGAACTATTCCTTTCATTTAAAGAGTGATTTTTGTTTCCGTGCTTTCGCTTCGCTTGTGGCGAATTGAGGCGCAAAATCTCCCAAATTTCACTCGCATTATTATTAACTTTTCCAGTTTATCACATTTTTTGATTTTTTTCAATAGAAAATTCTATTTTTTGTGTAATCTCAAAGAAACCGCTTCTTGAACGCTGTCCGTGATAATTCCGTCGACATTCGAACTGAGATATTTCGCAAGAAGATTACTTTCATTGATTGTCCAAACATAGATTTTTTTGCCCATTTTATGAGCTTGTTTCAAGATTCTTTTATTGAATGAAAAATCCTCGATCGCAAAAAAATCAACTTTCGTGCGCGGATCTAAGTTTCCAAACTGAAACGGAATTATGTATCCCGTGCGAATTTCTGGCTTCTTCGACTCGATCGATTCCAGCTCTGCCAAATTCAACGAAATCACCTTCGAGCCGTTCGGCAATTTGGCTTTTTCCCAAGCTTTCAAGAATAATTCCGTGTAGTTTTTTGGCTCATTCCCTGTTGTCTTTAACTCAACAAAGAGCTTCATATTTAATTTTCGCGCGCGCTCGGCGAACTTTTCGAAAGATGCGATTTTGCTCGAAAAATTCCCCAAACGAACCTCGATTTTTTCCAGCTCCGAAAGTGTTAAATCTTGAACTTTCTCGTTTCTGCCAGCCAATCGCCCAAGCTCAAAATCGTGGATCGCGGCAAATTTATGATCGCGCGTCATAATCAAATCCATTTCGACGAAATCCGCACCGTATTTTTTGGCATTTTCGAGAGCTTCGAGCGAATTTTCGACCGCCGAAGAAGTTTCGCCACGATGAGCGATAATTTCGGTCTGGCGATTTATTTTTGTAGAATACAAAGTCCAAATATTCCAGCCCAAAGCGCCGACCAAAATCAACGAATTCACAACCAGAATCCAGCGCGTTCGAACGACATCAGTTTTTTTCGGAACACCGAATTTTATTTCGACGGGCATTTTTTCTTCATCAACCAAAAAATACAAAAGAATTTCCGCAAAAAACACCTTCGAAAATACCGCAAGAATAAAAATAACAAAATCCTGAACAAAATCCGTCAAAAGTATCGCTTCGATCGTCTTCAAATTCGAACCCAGAACGGCGAAAATTCCGGAAAAAATCAAAACACTAATCAGCAAAATTACAAAAACCAAAAAAGCATAAATCAGCCCAACGGCAAAAAGCTTAGCAGAATATTTTCGAGTTAGCCGCCAACTCCACCGCACGTTTCGAAAAGTCGAATTTTTATTGATGATCGTTAACGGAAGGAGAAAAATCAGCCTGAAATTCACCCAAAAAACTACCGCAAAAAACGCCAAGTAAATCAGCGTTCCAGATGTACTTTTCATCAATTCATCGATAATAAACTTCGGAATGTGGAGCTTGTCGAACAAAAACGAACTCAAACCAAGATTCGACAAAGGAATCATTGCGACAAAATAAAATATCAACACAAAAATTTGCGGATTCAACACCGAGCGAAATTCAGAAAATGCGCCAACCGTTACATTTTTTAGAGAAAAATTCACGCGTCGTCGACTCGCCAACACCAACTGAAACAAAAATGAAAATTCAAATAGCAAGAAAAATGAAACCGTCAACGCGTAAATCAAAAACGCAAAAATCGCCAACGGATTTGTTATAACGCCAACAAAATTGTCCTTTGTCAAATTATCATAGCCGAGCCACGACAAAAAAGATTGTAGCAAAAAACTCAGCAAAAAAGTCCCGACCGTCGCTGAAAAAAGATGAAGAATACTAACAGCAAAAACAAAATGCCACCTTTGGCGATAGATTTTCCTCCACGATTCAAGAAAGATTTTCCAGCTTGTCATATTAAAATATTATATCACTTTTGCCGATTTTTTACAAAAATATTGCTCAAGCTTGAAAACTCCGCCAAAACATTGTAAAATAAAAACAAATGAATTGTCGCGTAGTGCGACAACAGTTCTTTAAAAGGAGTAAAAATATGGAAGAACAAATAAAGACGATCGGAAATTTTCTTTTCGAAAGTAGAAAGCTGGTTCGAGGAACTTTCGAATCTATTTACTTCAAAGCTCGCGCAATTAGCGAAAAGCACGCCGATAAAGTTTTGCATTCAACAATCAATCCAGAAATGCTGGAAATTTTCGAAAATCCAGATTGGCAAGAAGAAGCTGGAAAGCATCTTTCTGCGGAAAAATTCGCAGCGTTGCTTCTCGCTTCGGCAGATCGCGACCCAGACACAACCAAAACTCTGGCGCAAAAAGCTCGAAGCGAACATTGCGTGAAAAAATTCCTTACGGTTGAGCATTTGATGGTTTTATCAGAAATTGACGAAACCAAAAACATCACCGAATCGAATTTTCGTGATTTGATTTATTTTTGCGCGATTGGCGAAATCGAACCAAGTTGCTTGGCGCTTCACCTTTCGAAAAACGCGCATTTGCTCGAAAATGACAATTCTAAGGTTTATCAAAAGATTAAGAAAAATAATCTCAAACTCGACGAACCGACGATTGAATTTTTCGAACACAAAATTCCGTTTCATTATCTTGAAGATTTTCGAAATCTTTCCGAAGATTACAAGGCGGAATTTTGGCGTTGGATAAATCTAAAATACATTTCTCAGGTCGAAAATCCAGCTCATCTTTTCTTTAATATTTACTATAATATGAAGATCGACGGGCTGAGCTTCAAAGATCTTCAAAACAGAAGAAAAAGTATCGAAGGAACTGGTTTTTCGAATTTCCAAAAAATGGAAGGCATCGATTATGACTATTGGTTTGAGTTGGGTGAAATCAACAAGAAAATGTATGATTATAGCCCGATCACATTCAAGTCTGGCGAAAAGACTAACAAACATCATGTCTTCTTCCCAGAACGGAAATACACTAACGATCGCAAGCTGAAAGCGTTCAGGTGTTACGACACAAACAGCGTAACAATCCTTATTAACGCACACGAACGGATGAATGCTTATTTCAAAGATCTCTTGATTAGCGACGGTTATGAAATTCCGGCAATTCACCCAGAATTAATAACCTTGATTGAAACCAATCGAGAATATCACGCCGCGGGATATCTCCGCTTTATGGAGTTAATGAAAGTGGTTTGTCAGATTTGTATTGACTACCTTCTCGAGTATTCTGATGAAGAACTTTCAAAGAACGAAGTCTTTCGAAACGCACAAGACATGTTTCGTTTCTTGAAAATTCAAAGTCGGTTTATTACTCCTAAAACAACCAAAACATACTAATGTTTTCACCGCAATTCACAACGAGTTGCGGTTTTTATTTTTCTAAAAACAAAATAGACTCCACGAGAGAGCCTATTCTGATCGTAGTTCTTACTACCAAACTTGAAGACATTGTCTTACGTTTGTCGTTCATCCGAAATTCAAGCAAGCTTGAGCTTCGTTCTCACTACCAAACTTTTAGCAACAATTCGCCGCCAAGTCGTTGTTTTTTGGCTTCAAAGCCGTTCATAACACCTTTTGAAGTTGAAAGTAGAACCATTCCGCGGCCGCTTTTTATGCGTGGAATTTCTTCTACACCAACATACATTCGGCGTCCAGGTTTACTCATTCGAGTCAATTCGTTGAATCGAGCAGCTTCGCCATCTTTGTTGATTTTTACAACCAAAATGTCGCGTGGTTTTGCAGATTCAATTGAAACACTTTCGATGTAGTTTGCTTTTGCAAGTTCTTCAGCAACAACTTTTTTCAATTTTGAGCTTGGAACTCGAATTTCGCTTTTTCCTACCAAAGCCGCGTTTCGGATGCGGGTTAGAAGGTCAGCGATTGGATCTGTTGATTGTAATGACATTTCTTTTCTCCTTCCTTTCTACCAGCTACTTTTTGTTACGCCAGGGATTTCACCCTTTGAGGCTTTAGTTCGAAATGTGATTCGGCTCATACCAAATCGTCGCATATAACCTCGTGGTCGTCCATCGAAGTTGTCGCGGTTTTTGTGGCGAGTTGGACTTGAATTGCGAGGCAATTTTTGAAGTCCTTCTTGATCGCCAGCCGCTTTCAATTCGGCACGTTTTGCGGCGTATTTTTCGATCATTTTCTTGCGTTTTAGATCTTTTGCAATCATTGATTTCTTAGCCATTACGCTTTTCCTTTCTTTTCAAATGGAATACCGAATTTTTCAAGCAACGCACGAGAGTGAGCCTTGTCTTGATTTGAAATCACAAAAGTGATTTGTAGACCGTGAAGAATTTGAGTTTCTTCGAAAGTCAATTCTGGGAAGATTGATTGTTCAACAATTCCCAAGTTGTAGTTTCCACCTTTGTCGAAACCTTTCGCACCAACACCGTGGAAGTCGCGAACGCGAGGCAATGCCACGTTTACGAGTCGGTCAAGGAATTCATACATTCGGTCACCACGCAAAGTTACGCTGTGTCCGATTGGAGCACCCATTCCGCCACGAATTTTGAAAGTTGCGATAGATTTTTTCGCCAATCGTTCAACTGGCATTTGACCTGTGATTTTCATCACGGTGTTTTTTACAACTTCTTGGAAGCGTTTGTCTTCCTTCTTTTTACCTGTTCCAACGCTAACAACGATTTTTTCAAGCTTTGGAACTTGGTGAATATTTGTTAGCTCTAGTTCGCTTTGTAGTTCTTTTACAAATTGATCTTTGTAAAGAGTTTTCAAGCGTGGAACATAAACAGTAGTTTTAGCCATTATTTATCTCCTTTTTTGCTTGATTTTTTCGCGCTTTTAGCTTCTACTTTTTTGACCTTGTGAGCAGGAGTTGGAACGTGAATTTCCTTTACGCCGCCACGAGGATTGAATTGGTTTGGTTTTACGTGTCGGTGTTTTTTGCCAACACCTTCAACCAAAACTGCGTTTTTATTTGGCAAAACTTTTACAACTTCGCCAGTAACGCCTTTGTCTTTTCCGCTGATGATTACAACTGTATCACCTTTGATAATTCCGTTAACTGCCATATTAGAGCACCTCCGGAGCTAAGCTGATGATTTTGCTGTAACCAAGGTCGCGAAGTTCGCGTGGAACTGGACCGAATACGCGAGTTGCTTTCGGGTTTTTGTCTTCACCGATAATAACAGCCGCGTTGTCGTCGAAACAGATTGTTGAACCGTCTGCTCGGCGAATTTGGTCGCGAGTTCGTACCACAACAGCTTTCACTACAGATTTCTTCTTGATGTTTCCTGTTGAGTTTGCGTCTTTAACAGTCGCAACGATGATGTCACCAACTCGGGCGTATCGTCGTTTTGAGCCACCGAGAACGCGGATACAAAGGATTTCCTTCGCACCGCTGTTGTCGGTTACTTTTAGTCGGGATTCTTGCTGAATCATTAAGCTTCCTCCTCTTTCAATTCAACTGTTCCACGAGCTTTTTCTACAACTTCAACCAAAGTGAATGATTTAGTTTTCGAAATTGGACGAGTTTCTTTGATGATAACTTTATCGCCTTCGCCAGCTTCATTCATTTCGTCGTGAGCTGTGTATTTTCGAGTAACAGTGTATTGTTTGCCGTAAAGTGGGTGTGTTTCACGGCTTGTAACAGATACGGTAATGGTTTTGTTGGCTTTCGCGCTTGAAACGATACCAGTCATTGTAGTCGCCATATTAGATTTCACCTTTCTTTACGAATTTAACTTTTACTGGAAGTTTGTGGCCAGCAAGTCGCATAGCTTCGCGAGCAACTTCTTCTGAAACGCCATTCATTTCGAAAAGGATTGTTCCAGCTTTAACTTTTGCCACAAAGAATTCTGGGTTTCCCTTACCGCTACCCATTTTCACATCTTGTGGTTTTCGGGTAACAGGTGTGTGAGGGAAGATTCGAATCCAAACTTGTCCGCCACGTTTGATGTAGCGAGTCATTGCTGTTCGGGCTGATTCGATTTGTCGTGAATTGATTCGTTCATTTTCAAGACTCATCAAACCGTAATCACCGAAAGCAACTGTGTTTCCACGAGTAGCTCGACCTGGGTTTGTACCTTTTCGAACTTTTCGGTGAGCGGTTTTCTTTGGTAGTAAAATAGCCATTACTTATCGTTCCTTTCACCTTTGTTAATCCAAACTTTCACGCCGATGATACCAGCAGGAGTTTGGGCACGAGCACCGTGATAGTTAATATCTGCACGAATTGTGTGAAGTGGCACTGAACCTTCTGAGAATTTCTCGCGTCGGCTCATTTCAGCACCGTTCAAACGACCCGCAACTTCGATACGAACACCTTTCGCACCAGCTTGCATTGTGCTTTGAAGCGCCATTTTGACAGCTCGGCGGAAGTTGATTCGTCGTTCGAGTTGGTGAGCAACATTTTCGGCAACCAATTTTGCTGAAAGTTCTGGTCGTCGAACTTCTTCGATGTTGATTCGAACTGGAATGCTAACGAGTTTTTCGAGCTGAGTTTTCAACTCTTGAACGCCAGCACCACCGCGACCGATTACAACACCAGCTTTTGCAGTGTGAATCGAAACAGTGATTAGGTTTTCAGTTCGTTCAATTTCAATTCGGTCAATTGTTGGGCGAGAAGCGAATCGTTTTTCGATTGCTTTTCGGATTTTGTCATCTTCTACCAAGTTTTTTGCGAAATCTTTTTTCGAAGCAAACCATCGAGAATCCCAGTTTTTGTGAGCTTGCAAACGGAAGCTAATCGGATTAACTTTCTGACCCATTATTTGCTCTCTTTCTCTGCTTTTTTAGTAGCAGTTTTCTTTACTTCTGCTTTTTTCGCAGGAGCTTTTTTCTCTTTAACAACACCAGAAACTTCTACCAAGATGTTCGAAGTTTTCTTTTGGAATGGTAGAGCCATACCTCGCATATGAGGTTTGAATCGTTTCAAACGAGCACCAGCTGTCACTGAAAGAGTTGTGATAACAAGTGTTTTTGGATCTACGTTGTCGTTATTTTTAGCATTTGCCGCAGCCGATTGGATGGCTTTTTTAACAGCCAAAGCGCTTCGGCGTGGTGTGTGGTCAAGGATTACGATAGCGTCTGCGACTGTTCGACCACGAACAAGGCTAGCAACGATCGAAACTTTTCGTGGAGTTTGACCGATACCTTTGATGTAAGCTCGTGTAGTTTTAGTAGCCATTATTTTTTATCCTTTCCACCGTGTTTGCGGAATTTGCGTGTTGGTGCGAATTCACCAAGTTTGTGGCCAACCATGTTTTCTGAAATATAAACAGGAACATGTAGGCGACCGTTGTGAACAGCGATTGTTCGACCCACCATTTCTGGTGTAATTGTACAAGCGCGTGCCCAAGTTTTAATTACCGTTCGGTCATCAGCCCCAAGAGCTGCAACTTTTTTAGCAAGCTTGAAGTCGATAAACGGACCTTTTTTCAATGAACGACTCATTTATTTTCTCCTCTTAGCTTCGTGACGACTCTTCACGATAAATTTATTAGTGCTCTTGCGTCGGCGTGTTTTGTAGCCGAGAGTTGGTTGACCCCAAGGCGTGCGTGGAGTTGCGCGACCGATTCCATGTCGACCACCGTCACCACCACCGTGTGGGTGATCTACGGCGTTCATAACAACACCACGGACTGTTGGACGGATACCTTTTCGTCGGTTTCGACCAGCAGAACCAATTTTTACGTTTTGATGTTGAATGTTTCCAACAGTTCCAAGTGAAGCGTGTGCTTCAAGTCGGAATTTTCGCACTTCGCCAGAAGGCAATTTCACCTGAGCGTAGTCACCTTCTTTCGCCATCAACTGAGCTTTAGCACCAGCTGAACGCACCATTTGCGCCCCTTTTCCTGGTTTAATTTCGATAGCGTAGATCAACGAACCAACTGGAATTTGTGAAAGTGGAAGTCGGTTTGAAGCTTCGATTTCAACTTCTTCACCAGTTTGGAAAGTTTTACCTTTTGTCATTGAAGTGTCGGCCAAAACATAGTAATATTTACCGTTTTGATCTTTAACTCGAGCAATTCGCGCGCTTCGGTTTGGATCGTATTCGATTTCTTCAACCGTTAGAGTCAAGCCAAGTGGCAATTTGTGGGTTAGCAAACGGTAATGTCGTTTAACACCACCACCTCGGTGTCGAACTGTAATTCGACCCGCGTTGTTGCGTCCAGCATTTTGCTTTTTAGCTTTCAAAAGAGATTTTAGCGGTTTTTTAGTTGTGATTTCGCTATAATCTTCTGTTGTCATACCTCGGCGAGCAGGAGTCGTTGGGTTATACTTTTTGATAGCCATTACTTCTTCTCCTCAGTTTGAGTTTCCTCTGCACCTTCGAAGATTGCGATTTTGTCGCCTTCTTTCAAAGTTACATAGGCTTTTTTAGTATCTTTTTGAGTAGTTGTACCTGCAACATATCGTTTTGGATTTCGCGATTTGTTGATTCGTTTAACTTTTCCGGCTTGTACAACAGTTCGAACACCAGTTACGGTGACTTCGAATTCTTTCTCAATCACTTCTTTGATTTGGTTTTTGTTCAAAGAAAGTGGTACATTAAATGCGTAAACATTTTTCTGTGAAAGAGCATAAGCTTTCTCGGTTGCTCGTGGAGTAATAGGTTTGATAGCCATTATTTTTCTCCTCCCAACCAGTTTTCGATAGTTTCGATTGCTTTTGGCGCGATCACGATGTGGTCTGCGTTCAAAATGTCAAATACGTTCAAGTACATTGGTGAAACTAACAAAACTTCGCTAATGTTATTTGTCGCGCGAATGAGTTCGTCGGTTTTTTCAGCAACGATCAAGATTCGGCGATTTAGTTTGTTGTCTGCCAAGAATTTCGCAACTTCAGCAGTTTTACCAGTAGTTTTGATTTCTGAAACCAAAACGCTGTCAGCTTTAACTGTCAAAGCTTGTCGCAAAGCAACTCGTTTTGAAGTTTTTGAAATTTTCTTGGTGTAGTTTTCATTACCTCGTGGTCCAAAAACGATACCACCGCCTCGCCAGATTGGGTTTCGAATCGAACCGAATCGTGCGCGACCTGTACCTTTTTGTCGCCAAGGTTTTTTACCACCACCGCGAACTTCGCCACGTTGTTTTGTTGTAGCAGAAGCAAGTCGGTTGTTTGCTAGGTATGCGTCGTAGGCAAGCTTCAAAAGTTCGTGATTTGGAACTTCAACTGCAAAAACGCTTTTTGGTAGAGTTGTTTTTTCAGCCATTATGCTTTTCCTCCAATGCTTACTAAGCCTTTCTTTGGTCCTGGAACAGCGCCTTTCAAACCGATAAGGTTGTTTTCGGCGTCGATGTAAGCCACTACCAAATTCTTCACAGTAACTTTGTCGTGACCCATTCGGCCAGGCATTCGTTTACCTTTGAAGACTTTTTGTGGATACATTGATCCGATTGAACCAACGCGGCGAACGTTTCCGTTTCCACCGTGCGAGCTTTTACTTGTGTTGAAATTGTGTCGTTTAACTGTACCAGCAAAACCTTTACCTTTGCTTGTTCCAGTTACGTCCACAATGTCGCCTAATTCAAAGGCTTCAACATTAATTTTTGCGCCGACTTTGATATCTGCCGGAATTTCGTCAACGCGGAACTCTCGAATATGTTTCGGAGTTACATCTGCTGGTTTTGTGTGACCAGCCACGGCCTTGCTCAGGTTCTTACCCTCACCAAATGCCACCTGTACTGCGTTGTAACCGTCTGTTTCGACAGTTTTGACCTGAGTCACAGTAACTGGGCCGGCTTGAACAAGCGTAATTGGTGTTGCTACGCCGTCTTCACCGATGATTTGGGTCATACCAATTTTGGTACCGAGAAGTGTTTTCATTTCACTTATGCTCCCATTAGTTTAATATTTATAAACTTATCCACATCATTAAAGCTTGGCGTCGGTGTGGTTTCGCGGGCGGGTTTTCCCTGTTGCGACCTTCACATTGCCAAGTTTTAAGTTTTACGCAAATAAAGTTCATCGTTAATTGTAGCATAAATGGATGAAAAAAGCAAGAGATTTACTGCAAAATTTAAGCGAGCTTTCGAAGGATCGAAAACTCGCTTTTTTGTTTTATTCCATCGCGCGGACTTTTTCTTCGATGAAGGCGATTTCTTGTTCGCTCAAGCCGTATTTTTTGTAGAGCTGACGGTCGATCTCGGGGATCGATTGCGACCAGTCGATGTCGGAGTTGGCGGTGAAGTTTTGGAGAGGGACATTGCGCCAAGTATCCTTCTTATTACTTTGAGTGATCTTCAAAGTCCCAAGCATCGTTCGCGCAAACTTAGTTTTGATATATTTTAGAAGATTTTCAGCCTCTTCTCGTGTTTCGAAAGCGCCAAAACTAATAAATGTCTGCGTATGCCCGACAAGGGGTTCCCCGACAAGGGGTGTAGAAAGAACTTCGCCTATAGCACCACTTCCGTTGCTTCCAGGAAGCATAACTTTGAATTTTCGAAGATTTGGGTGTTCTTCGATATATTCTGGAGCAATATAGCGCCACTTTCGTTTATTTGCGATAACTCCAATAAATCGCAAATCGCCTTCACTATGTCTTTCTTTAGTGAAAATTTCAGGGAGGTTTTTTAATACGGAACTCGCCACTGTTTTTTCATGACCTTTAGATAGTTTATTCTTAGCATCAGGAAAATCATCATGCATTTTTCGAGAAAATTTATAACTATCAGTAGAGTAATATAAAGAATCTAAAAACTTACCACCTTCTTCTATATTTATAATTTTTCGAAGTGCAGAATTCAACTCCTCAAAATGAGTAAATGTTCCAATTTTGCCAAAATCACGATTTGCGTCACGATAAGTAATCGCCACTCCACCTTTAATGTCAGTATTGGCGAAAACTTCGTCCGACTTTTGTTCATAAAACGCAACTTTCAAATGCTTGTCGTTCAGCATTTTCTCATTCCATTTTTTTGGTGTTTTGCCAGCGTTAAACAAGAAACGCGCAGGCGTAATGAAGCAAACCTTATCAGCTACCTTATAGGCATTATCCATAAAATAGTTATAGATTGGCTTATCGCTGGTATCTTTGGTCTCCTCCTGATACGGCGGATTTCCAATCACAACATCGAATTTCATATTTAGAGTTTTTCCTTCCTTAAAATCTGGTGTTAAGTCTTTGAATTTCAGGTTTTCACGACTGACATTTTCAAAACCGCGATAAATATAGTTTTCGGCAATATCGTGAATAATCTGAGTTGGAGCGAAACCATAAAGTTGTTTTTCGAAAATATGCTTCAAACGCGCGTTTTCATCTGGAATTTGCGCTTCGAGCCCGCGATAAAGCCTTTTGGCGATCTCAGTTAAATACAGACCACTTTTTACATACAAATCCGCAAATGTTATGTTTGGATTCATAAAAATGCCTGGGTTTTCTTTTTCGAGAATGTTGAGCATTTGGTTAACAACTTTGCGAGGCGTAAAAATCTGATTGCTTTTTTGCGCCGGAATATAAGTGAAAATATCTTCTCGCGCCGTTGTTCGCAAATAATCTTGAAGTTCACTACGCTTCTTTTCGAATTCCTGAATGGCAGCGTTAAACACATATTTATCAAAGAATCCGTCAAAGAACTTCTTTTCTCCTGTTTCTTCGTCGATACATTCGGTGCCATCACGAAGCAGACGAAAATCAGCTTTAGTAAACGGTTCTAGTGAACCAACTTCGGTGAAAAGTGCGGCGAAATCTTCGTCCGAAAGCACTTCTTCGATGTTGTCGATTGTTAGTTCTTTTGGATTTTTTGACGCCATAACCATGCTTGGAATTGCTCTCGAAAAAGTTTTGAGTTTTTCTTTGACAATATCAAGATCTGATTTTTCTTGCTTTTCGAATTCAGCCTCTTCACGTTCGTCAACCATATCTCGAGGCAACTCTTCTTCTATGAAATCAGATATTTTCTCGGCAAAATCTTTCTTGGCTGAAGTGTCCATTTTAGTAGAAACAAATTCAGCAGAAAGCTCGCAAAGCTTTTCTTTAATGCCGTCCTTAGTATCTCGAACCTCCTTCTTGGTTGGATTATAAGTTTCAATCCATAAGCCAAATGGTTTTTCGACGGTCTCATCCCAAACCTGATCGATAAAGTTTCGCTCAAAGTTAGCCATTCCGCCATCAAGTGATTTATCGATGATGTTGGCAATTTGTTCGCCGTAGACTTTTTGTCCGAAGATATATTGACGGTTTGCAGAAATTCGCTTTTGGGTTCGTTCGCCGCGATCGGGATCGTTCGTTATATCGGTTTTCGTTTTAGATGGTTTTCCATCTTGCTTGGTGTTTGCCAGTTTATCTATAGCTTTTCGAATTTCACTCGGAATATTGTAGACAGTTCCGACATTTTTAAATAATAAATTCGTCATAAAGCGTGCCTTTACAACATCTTGAGCAATGATAGCCTTAGGGAAAGTTAAGACTTGCTCTGCGTTCAGTTCAACCATTTTACCATCATCATCTTCGGCGATAACCGGGAAGAAATTCAAAAGTTCAACTACATTGTCACTTCGAAGTTTTTCGGTGGTTCTACCTTGAGCCGTTTGCGCTACGAGCGAGTTTGCCAACTTGTCGTATGTTTCGAGAACTCGACTTGGAGAAAAATCAAAAACATATGCAGATTTTTTACGAAATACTTGTCCGTTTTTAGAGTATTTGTGCGGATTTTGCGCGCGGAAAATGGCTTGTGTGTATGTCGATTCAGACTTAATCTCAGTTAACATCAAAACAGCCGACCATTCTTTGATCGTAATACCTGTAGTAAGCTGACCAACAGATAGCGTTATAGTTTTGTCGTTTGATGCGATAGCTTTCTTGACTCGATCCAATGCTTTTTCGTTTCGGTCAATATTGTCAGATTCTTTTTCGAAATCATCGTTTTCACTTAACTTTCGACCGTCGCCTGCCGCCAAAATTATTTCATATTCACCAAAAACTGGGTGATTGCGGAGCATTTTCTCCATAGCCTTAGCCGAAGCAACTTTTCGACCAACCCACCAAAATGTATGACAAAGCTCTTCTCGAAGTTCGGGTGTAGAAAAAGGATATTTTTCGTTCGAGGTTAAACGATCGAGGAATGCTCGAACCTCTTTTTCATGAATAAAATCACCTCGTTCGTTTGTCGCAAAAAATTCATTCAAATCGAAAGCGTAATCTATATTTTCACCCTGAACCTCTACGCCTTTTTCGAGATCGCTTAAAATCATATCGGACATTTTATATGTAAAAAGCCTCATATCTGGCATATCAAAATGATCACCAAACTCATCACCAGATTCGATCTCGAATTTTTTAGCGCGCTGCTCATCAATATATGTCCAGTTAAAAATCTGATCTTCAGAAAATTTACCGTTAGCGAGCGCCCTGAAAGGTGTTCCGGAAAGATGTAGTGTGAATTTCCTTTTGATTTTTTCGAAAGCAACATCAGTTTTGCTGGTATCAACACCTTCATGGGCTTCATCAATAACCAACAAATCCCAATTTATTTCAGCCACGTATTCCAATTTATTAAACTTTCCACCGAAAGTTTTGGCACCCTTTAAATCTTGAAGGCTCAAAAATGTAATCTGTTTTTTGTCGAGTGCGGGGATTCGATTAAAATCATCACGATTTAAAGTTTTTCTTTCACACAAAGAATCCGCCGTCGAAATAAAGTAATATCCATCAATGAACTTTTCAAAATCATCAAACCAAGAATTGGCAATTGCTGGACGGTTAGTAACGATCAAAACACTTTTTGCTCCGAGCCTCTTTGCAAAATCATAGGTTGTGAGCGTTTTACCAAAACGAGGTTTTGCATTCCACAGAAATTCAGCCTTTTCGTTTGGATTCGAAAAATCCACTGTTTGATTCTTCGCCGCATAATCAAGCGTCATTTCGACAGCTTCTGCCTGCTCTTTCCTTAGAATGTATTGAACTTTACTTTTTGAGTCTGCAAAATCTGCATAATTTCTTTTTCGAAAATTATCAAAGAGTTGCTTAGACTTTTCTGGCGTCCCATTAAAGAAAAACCACTCTTTACCGCGACCTTCATCTTTACGAATTCCACTTTTTATGAGATACTCGTGGAGTTTGTGGTCATTGAAAAACTCACCTTTTTCGAAAGGTTCATAAATCGCATTAGCATTCCATAGCTTTTCATATCTTTCATTAAATGCTGCTGTTTTGGTCTGTTCACGAATGCGCTCGTCGACATTTTCGCGTTCGGTATAGCCAATTTTTTGCCAACCGTCGTTTTCGTGACGATCTGGAAGAATATATGAATATATTTGAGGGTAAACTTTTTTGAATGTTTTAACTTTTCGAAAATCTTCTTTCATAAAACTCCTTAAAATAATGTTACTTGCTGAATTGATTTATTGTCTTTGATGTCGTTTGGCGGCGCGGGCGTTTTTAACTTACGCTTAGGTTTGGGTTTTTCTGGAGGAGATTCGATTTTTTCGATTGCGAGTTTTAAGTTTTCGAGATTTGCTTTTTTGGTTTTTGCGAAATTTTCTTCAATTTCTTTCAGCGAATGTTGCGAAATTTCAAAAGAGAAATCTTCATAATTCGGCTGAAAATCATAGAATTTAAGCTCGGATTTTTGAGTCAAAGTGTTTCCGACAAGAATTGTTTTCGAAAGAATAAATTCGACAGCATTCAAAAAATGTATCGAACTTTTTCGTTTGCTAACAAAATCCAATACGATATCGTGAAGACGTGACCGAGCCTCGCGCACATTGTCCGCCTGAATGTCAACCGCGTAAATATTCGAAAGCGCAAGAATAATTTCGAATTCGAATTGTTTTTGGTTTTTGAATTTTATTTTTGCCAGTCTTCGACGCAAGATTTCAACGAGAAAATTTCCGTTCCCACAAGTAGGCTCAAAAATTTTCCCGTCGAGGCGCGAAATCTCGGGTTCGCACAAGTCGCACATCTGTTTAACAATAAATTCTGGAGTAAAAACTTCGCCAAATTGCTTGACGCGTTTTTTGGATTTGATGAGTTTTTCTGGCAAAATTAAATCGCCCAACAAAGCCTCGTTGGGCGATTTTTTAGAGTTTTCGGGCGAATTTAAAACATCAGCTTGCTTGCTTGCTTGCTTGCTTGCTTGCTTGCTTGCTTGCTTGCTTGCTTGCTTGCTTGCTTGCTTGCTTGCTTGCTTGCTTGCTTGCTATTCAATTTTAATTCATCTCCCTTTTTATTCATAGTCATATCTTATCATATTTTTGCGAAAAAATAAAATCTCAACACAACGATCATTCCAAAAAAACTCTTATTGTGTTATACTTATACTATGAAGAAAAAATCTGGATTTACAGTTCTCGAAATTAGCGTTTTGGCGGTTTTTTTGCTTGCGATTGGAGTAATTTTCTGGCTCCAAAAGGTTGAAATCGCGCAAAAAGCCAATGACGAAAAACGCAAAATCGCAATCAACGCAATGTATCACAACCTCGAATCAGTTTTTTACGCCGAAAACGGTTTTTATCCAAAAACTATTGGCGAAAACAACCTAAAAGCAATGGATCCAAATCTGTTCACAGATATGAAAGGCATCGTGCTTGGCGAAGAAAATTCCGAATATCGCTACGAACCAACTGATTGCGACGGCGAAAAATGCGCACAGTACACCTTGCGCGCAGATCTCGACCACGAAGACGATTTCGTTAAAAAATCAAAAAATTAAATCCAGACTTTCGATCTGGATTTTTATTTTATTTCGAACTAATTTGACGAGCCGAATTCATAACTTCATCAGAAATCGGTTGATTTTCGCGGGAGCATTCGGCAATTTCACCCAAAATTTCAACAGTCTTCGCCGGAAAACTCGCAAAATTGAAAGTGTAAGTCGATTCGTCGCCGGTCGTACTCATTCGAACCGTTCCATAATTGAAAATATGTTGAAGCAATCCCGACTGAGAAAAGCTAATATCCTCGATCGCCTCAAGATTAATAACTTGGCTTTTTCGCTCAAGCAAGCCTTTTACAATCCATTGAATCACTCGCTCATTCGTCACAAAAAGCTTATTCGAAACATAAGTTGAATAACCAATATATCCAGCAACCAAAACCAGCGCAGAAAGTGGCGCAAAAATCAGCGAAAGGTTGGTTTTCATCTGTTCGGGAATTTCGAAACGATTTGGCGTATAACAGATCAAAATCCACGCCGAAACCAACAAAACAAAGAGAATAAAAGTCGTCAAAAACACTCCAAGCAAGCCAATCCAATGGCGTCGAAGCGACATTACAACATATTCGTCGTCGTCGATTTTTACTTGCGGAAATTTTCGAAGAGACTCCTTGTGGCGATTTCTGATCACTTCCAAATCGCCAGCCGGAACTTCGACTTCCATAACTTGAACAACTTGCGGATTCGAAACAACTTCCGCTTCGGGAATTTTCGAAATTTCGCTCTGTTCGATTTTTTGCTTGAATTTTTCTGCTAAATTATTGCTCATTTTGCCATTCCTTTCCTAAATGCTCAAAAGCCTTTTTCGTGATAATTCTTCCGCGTGGAGTTCGTTGAATAAAACCAAGTTGCATCAAATAAGGCTCGTAAAAATCTTCGATGGTTGATGTTTCGTCGCCAGTCAAAGCCGAAATCGTCGAAAGCCCGACTGGTCGCGTTTGATAGTTTTCGATAATCGCCAGCAGAAGATTTCGATCGGCGGCATCGAGCCCAAGCTCATCGATTTCCATCATCGCCAGAGCTTTTCGCGTGTTCAAATCATCGATAATTCCGTCGCCATTAACATCTGCAAAATCTCGCACACGCTTCAGAAGTCGGTTGGCGATTCGTGGCGTCAAACGAGCGCGCGTCGAAAGCAATTTCGAGGCTTCGGGCGTGATTTCACTTTCCAAAATTCGACAACTCCGTTCGATAATTTTCGAAATTTCATCTGGTGTGTAAAATTCCAAGCGATAAATATGCCCAAACCTGTCGCGAAGTGGCGCCGCCAAACTTCCTGTTCGCGTGGTCGCGCCAATCACCGTAAATTTTGGTAAATCAAGTCGTACCGAACGCGCCGCCGGACCTTTTCCAATAATAATATCCAGCTTAAAATCTTCCATCGCCGAATAGAGAATTTCTTCAACCGCGCGAGGCATTCGGTGAATTTCATCGATAAAAAGAATGTCGCCATCTTGAAGATTTGTTAAAATCGAAGCCAAATCGCCAGCTTTTTCGATCGCTGGACCAGATGTAATTCGAAATCCAGCGCCCATTTCTGCCGCAATCACGCCAGCCATTGTAGTTTTACCAAGCCCAGGCGGACCATACAACAAAATATGATCAAGCACTTCGCCACGTTTTTTGGCGGCATCAATCGCAAGGCTAAGGTTCTTCTTCAATCGCTCCTGACCAACATATTCGCCAAAAGTTTTCGGCCGCAAAGAAACTTCCACAATCTCTTCTTGCGGTTCGCTTTCGTGAATATTCGCGTCCATAATTCTTTCTATCGCCATTTTCTCTATTATATCACATCTTGATTTTTTTGTGAAAATAGTTTATAATAATAAATATGCAAGGCTTTTTGCCTTAGTAATTTTATATTTATTAGGAGGTTTCTATTATGCTAGAAACAAAAACTTTGTCAACTCAACCAAGCTTCGTGGAATCAATCTATGGCCATTGGGCGGAAAAATTAGCAAAAAAGAAAGATAAGCCGTACGCTAGATTTTATACTAAAAATCTAGATAGAATCGATGTTTTTATCTGGACAGATTATGCCGAAATTATAAAAAACTCGGCTAATACACTAGATATTTTGTTCGAAAAAACTTCCGCACAACTATCACCGAATGAGGTTGAAATTTTACTTGAACTAAATAATCTCAAAGATGAGTTTTTCGAAGATTCATATTTAGAAGATTACAGTCCTCGTATTAAAGAACACGTGAACTATATCGTAAAAATGTACAGGCGCGGATATATCAGCAATCTTACTAAAGTTGAGAATGTGGCGACATATAAGGATTTTTCTCAAAAATGCCTATCGATACCTATATTGAACGACAGCTTCGTTATAGATTTGGAATATGAAAATCTATTAGCCAAAACCAGCACCGTAAAATACGGTTATCGCGTAGCAAACGACAACGAGTTGACAAGATTAGATGGCCCATATCTAAAATATTTGGAAAGTGTGCTATCAGAAATTGCGGCGACAATCCAATATTCGCCAAAAACATTCCTGAACTGACCTCCAAAAAACCACGCAATCGATTGCGTGGTTTAATTTTGCTAAAAATTCGAGCGTAGCGCCTGCGTGATTCGCTCTTCCGTAGAAAGTTCTGGAGAAATTCCTTCAAGCATCTGTGAAGCGTCCGCCAAATTATAGCCGAGTGCAATCAAAGCCTCCAAAGCCTCATCCGTCGAAGAAACCGAAACTTGCGAAGTTTGTGAGAATTTTGTCGCCAAACCAACTTTGTCCTTCAAATCCAAAACCACGCGTTCGGCGGATTTTTTGCCAACGCCAGCCGCTTTTTGAATAAATTTCGAATCTTCACAGGCAATCGCGTTTCGAACCTCTTCGCTATCACCAAGACTCATAATCGCAATTCCAGCTTTTGGCCCAACTCCTTGAACGGTTATCAAAAGTTCGAAAAGCTTTTTCGCCGCCAAGCTCGAAAACCCAAACAACTCTTGACTTTGTTCTCGAATATGGTGATAGGTATAAAATTTAATCTCTTCGCCAAGCACCGCGCGATCAAATTCACCAGCCGGCACAATCACTTCGTAACCAACGCCAGCCACATCGACAATCACGCTTCCAGCGAATTTTTCGGCAATTTTTCCGTAAATATGAGCAATCATAAGCTTAATTATACCAGATTTTATGTTTTTTCTCAAATTAAAAAACGCCAGTCCAAAGACTGACGTCAAAAATGTCTTTTCTTTCTAATAAGCCAATTATAAACTTGAGCCGTTCATATGCTTCACTCGAGAAGCAATCTCTTTATGACGACCTTTAACCATTGGGCGAGCTTGCGGATTTCCGAGATAACCACAAGTTCGCTTAACAACATCACAGAAATTCGGATCCGTGTTTCCGCATTCGGGACACTTAAATCCGCGTTCGGTCGGATCGAAATCACCTTCGAAATTACATTTCAAGCAATGATCAATCGGAGTGTTCGTTCCAAGATAACCAACGCGATCATAAGCGTAATCCCAAACAGCTTCGAGCGCTTTTGGATTTTGGCGCATATTTGGATATTCGCAGTAGTGAATAAACCCGCCTGTCGCACCAGCCTCAACGAAATCTTTTTCGAAATCCAACTTTTCGAACGGAGTTGGATTTTTTCGAACATCGTAATGGAATGAGTTGGTGTAATATTCTTTATCTGTAATATTTTCAACAATTCCAAATTTTTCGGTGTCGAGACGACAAAAACGATCGGTTAAACTTTCACTCGGCGTTGAATAAACGCTGAAATGATAGCCGAACTCATCCGACCATTCTTCACAGTGTTTCTTCATTTTTCGAATAATCGAAAGTGTAAATTCTTTAGCTTCGGGATTATTTTCCCAATTAGCGCCAAAGAAAACGCTTCCAACTTCGAAAAGTCCAATATAGCCGAGCGAAACCGTTGCGCGTCGATTTTTGAAAACTTTATCGACAGATTCATTGACATTTAGTCGTTCGCCAAAAGCACCATATCGGTACAAAATCGGCGCGTTCGCAGGAGTCGCCTCTTTACAACGCTCCACGCGAAAAACCAAAGCATCTTTTACAATTCCCAAACGCTCTTCGAAAATTTCCCAGAATTTTTCGAAATTGCCAGCAGATTCAATCGCAATTCGAGGTAAATTCAAAGTTACAACGCCAAGGTTCATTCGACCAGCATTGACTTCTTCGCCTTTTTCATTCTTCCAACCTTGAAGGAATGAACGGCAACCCATCGGAACTTTGAACGAACCAGTAAGTTTGACGATTTTGTCGTACGAAAGCACATCTGGATACATCCGTTTAGTCGCACATTCCAGCGCGAGCTGCTTGATATCGTAGTTCGGATCGCCCGAATTTAAGTTCAAACCGCGTTTCAAAGTGAAAACAAGTTTCGGGAAAATCGCAGTGCGTTTTTCTTTACCAATACCTTGAATTCGAATCTTCAAAATCGCTTTTTGAATTTCGCGAGCGAGCCAAGTTCGACCAAGCCCAAAACCAAAAGTTACAAATGGAGTTTGTCCGTTTGAAGTAAAAAGCGTATTAACTTCATACTCGAGAGATTGAATCGCATCGTAAATATCTTTTTCGGTCTTGATTTTAGCGTAATTTTCAGCATTCGGAATTGAAAAAATCTTCGCCTCAGCTAAATGTTTTTTGTAATTTAACTGAGCGTATGGTTCGAGAATTTCATCAATCCGATCAGCAGAGCAACCGCCATATTGGCTCGAAGCCACATTGGCGATAATTTGCGCCATTTGCGCAGCAGCCGTCTGAATCGACTTAGGACTGTCAATTTCCGCATTTCCCATCTTGAAACCTTTTGCCAGCATTCCAGCAAAATCAATCAAGCAACAATTCGTCATCGGTTCATATGGATGATAGTCCAAATCGTGATAGTGAATGTCGCCTTTTTGGTGAGCATTCGCTATGTGCGCAGGCAACATTTGCAAACCGATCGCTTTTCCAACAACTCCCGCCGTTAAATCACGACGAGTATTGAAGGTTTGCGCATCTTTATTTGCGTTTTCGTGAACTGTAGTCGAATCTTTTTCTGTAAGATACTTAATCGTTTTGTTTATATCACGAGCATCTTTACGAGCATCGTCACGATTACGGCGATAATCAGCATACGCGCGCCGAACGCCGTCTTCTCGAGATTTCTTCAGTTCAGATTCAACCAGATCTTGAATTTCATTGATCGAAAATTCAAGTTTGCCATTTTGAGCGTACGCATACATTCTCTTAATGACGGATTCCGCAATCAATTTGGCAGAGCGTCGTTTTTCGGATACGCTACGATTTTCGTAAAACGCGTCAAACGCTTTTAGCACTGCATTGAAAATCTTAGAGCCATCAAATCGCACAACACGACCATCTCTCTTACGAATTTTCATATCATTCATTAGTTTATCGCGCATTATTATAACCCCCTCGAATAAAAAACCTTCAAACTCGGACGCATCAAAAAGCGTCAATTGTTTATCTGTAGTCATTTTAATCACCCTTTAAGACATTTTAAGGTACTAATTTTGGCTTATACTTAAATTATAGTGCTTTCGGTTAATATAATCAAGCCCAAAACGCTAAATGTAGCGTGTGTTTTTTACAACAAATTAAAAAGGTCGCCCAAAAGACGACCGTTCTATTCTCCGCCACTACTGTTTTTTGAAGCAATAAATTCAACAAAAAACAAAATAATAGCAAAAAGTGCCGGCGAAGTATAATTTCGCGCAGATTCCGGAATAAAAACCAGCGCGGAAGCCACAAAATTAGGCAAGAAAATATACCCAACCAATGACAGCACGGTTATCATAATCAAAACCGAAGCTTTACTGGTTCGTATCGAATTTATAGCGAAAATGACCGGTATTATCACCATCGCACCACTAAGGATTAAATTAAATAGAACCATCGTGTCAAGCGGTGTGATTTTCAGAACAAATTCCAAACCAATACCTCTGATGGTGAAAAGCCATCCCAACAAACCGATTACAGCAACTACGAGAAAAGTCGCATCAACCTTTCCGAATTTTCCGTCTTTAGCAACTCCAAAAAACATAGCCAAAAACGAAATAATCGCCGACAATAAAAGATTATTCATAGAAAAGTACCTCCTGTTTGAATTTTCTCTTTCGAGATTGTTACCTCCCTACGAAAAGGACTTATTGAATTATACCAGATTTTTCAAAGAAAGTCAAGCTAAACCACAATACCGACAGGCAAAAAATAGCTCAAAATCGCACAAATCAAAATCACCGCGTAAAATATCTTTCGATTTTCGCTCCGTTTTTCGAATTTCGAAATCAAAAAAATCGCTAAAATCGCACCAAACGGCAACCCCGCAAGAAACACTCCTCCAATCTGGAGAACGCCCGAGAATTTAATCCAAAAAAATCCCGCCAAAACGCTCAAAAACAGCTTCAGCAAAAAAACTCCATCACGCTCAGGATTCTTCTCAAAACCACGCCGATTCAACCGCGTGCGATTTCGCGCGTAAGTTCGAGATTTTCGCTTTTGATTTTCGCTCATATTGCTTATGATTATAGCAAAAAATTCACTTTTTGGCAAATTTCTCACCAAATTTCACCAACAAAAAACCGCCCAACTTTGAGCGATTTTTCGAAAAATTACATTTTGATCTCAGCGTCAACGCCAGCTGGCAAGCTCAAATTTTGAAGTGAATCAATTGTTTTTGGAGTTGCGTTGCTGATGTCAATCAATCGTTTGTGAACGCGCATTTCGAACGCTTCACCGCCCGGTTTGTAAACGTGTGGCGATTTCACAACTGTGAAAGTGCTTTTTCGTGTTGGAAGTGGTACTGGGCCGGCTACTGTTGCGCCAGTTCGAATCGCAGTATCTACGATTTGTTTTGCGCTTTGGTCAATAACTTTGTGGTCATACGCTTTTAGGCGAATGCGAATTGTCAATCCTTCTGACATATTTCTCCTTATTTTGCGTTCGTAACCTCTTTCGAAATCCTTAGACAACTTCGAACGAGTTCTCGAACAATTTTATATTACTTGAATATTTTAGCATAAAACCTTTGAAAAAGCAAGAAAAAAGAGCGGAAATTCCGCCCTGAGAATTAAATTTCGATTTCTTCATATACGATTTCGTATTTAGATTTCAATCTCCAATCTATCTCACTTTGAAGCCTTCGTCGAGCATCAGCCCTCTTATAGTCGAGACTGTGATGATAATCATCCACAAATATTTCATCCTTAGAACAAGGATGCCTGCGAATCTCTACATCAAACACATTGTCGTCATATTTAACTTTTGCTTTTTTAGCACCATCCTTAAAATTAAAATATACTTCCCCATCGCTCGCAACTGCTTCTAAAATCTCTTTAAAAGTCGCTTCACTGATCCTTATAAGGTTTCTTTTAACGATAATTTTCTCCATAGATGTACTACCCCATTTCTATTTTAATACTCAAATTATACAACATTTTTCAAAACATTTCAAGTTTATTTTTCCGCCAAAAAATGTTAAAATGGTAATGAATTAACTTAATTTTAAGGAGAAAAAATGGCAAAATTAGTTTTCGCACGACACGGCGAAAGTGAATGGAACAAAGCCAACCTTTTCACGGGCTGGGCTGATGTAGATTTGAGCGAAAAAGGCGTTCAGCAAGCAATCGACGCCGGAAAACTCATCAAAGAGGCTGGAATCGAATTTGACGTCGCTTTCACATCTGTTTTGAAACGCGCAATCAAAACCACCAATTTGGCGCTCGAAAATTGCGATCAGTTGTGGGTTCCTGTCGAAAAATCTTGGCGCTTGAACGAACGGCACTACGGCGGACTAACCGGCAAAAACAAAGCCGAAGCCGCTGCCGAATTTGGCGACGAGCAAGTTCATATTTGGCGCCGAAGCTACGACACGCTTCCACCAGAAATGGCTCGCGACGACGAACATTCAGCGCACGCCGACCGCCGATATTCGCATCTTGATGACAGCGTGATTCCAGATTGCGAAAACCTCAAAGTCACTTTGGAGCGCGCACTTCCTTTCTGGGAAGACAAAATCGCACCAGCTTTGAAAGACGGCAAAAATGTGTTCGTTGGTGCTCACGGAAACTCAATCCGCGCACTCATCAAACACATCAAAGGCTTGTCGGACGACGAAATTATGGATGTCGAAATTCCAAATTTCCCACCACTCGTGTTCGAACTCGACGAAAGTCTAAATGTCGTAAAAGAATATTACTTAGGCGAATAATTTTTGATGAGAACAACAAAATCCCGTTTCGAAAGCGGGATTTTTTCTGCTCAAAATTTTCAGACAAAAGAAAAACACCCCTCGCGGAGTGCTTTTCGGAAATAGTAGAACTATTATTTGATGATTGATGTAACAACACCAGCACCAACAGTTCGGCCACCTTCACGGATAGCAAAGTTCAAACCTTGTTCCATGGCGATAGGCGCTTGTAGTTTAACTTTGAAAGTTACGTTGTCGCCAGGCATAACCATTTCTTTGTCAGCTGGAAGTTCAACTTCACCAGTAACGTCAGTTGTTCGGAAGTAGAATTGTGGTTTGTAACCCTTTGAGAATGGAGTGTGTCGACCACCTTCTTCTTTCTTCAAGATGTAAACTTCTGCTTCGAATTCTGTGTGTGGAGTAATTGTGCCAGGAGCGGCGATAACTTGTCCACGTTCGATTTGTTCGCGGTCAATACCTCGGAGAAGAAGACCAGCGTTGTCACCTGCTTGACCTTGGTCAAGCGATTTCTTGAAGGCTTCGATACCAGTAACGACAGTTTTTTGTGATTCTTTCAAACCAACAATTTCAACTTCGTCGTTAAGTTTAACAACACCTTGTTCGATTCGTCCAGTAGCAACTGTACCACGACCTTTGATCGAGAACACGTCTTCGATAGGCATCAAGAATGGTTTGTCCATATCACGAACTGGTTCTTCAATGTAGCTATCCATAGCTTCAACCAATTCCATAACAGCGTCTTCGTATTTTTCTTCACCTTCAAGAGCTTTCAAAGCTGAACCCTTGATGATTGGAGCGTTGTCGCCATCGAAACCGTTGTTTGAAAGAAGTTCACGAACGTCCATTTCAATCAATTCAACAAGTTCTTCATCAGCCATATCCATTTTGTTCAAGAAAACAACAATCTTAGGCACACCAACTTGTTTTGCCAAAAGCACGTGTTCGCGAGTTTGTGGCATTGGGCCGTCAGTAGCTGCGATAACAAGAACCGCACCGTCAACCTGAGCAGCACCCGTAATCATGTTTTTAACGTAGTCAGCGTGTCCAGGCATGTCAACGTGAGCGTAGTGTCGGTTAGCTGATTCGTATTCTTGGTGAGAAGAAGCGATAGTGATACCACGAGCTTTTTCTTCTGGTGCGTTATCGATTTGGTCGTACGCAATTGGTTTGTTAACTTCTGATGGAAGTCGTTTTGCAAGAACTGCTGTAATAGCCGCAGTAAGAGTTGTTTTACCGTGGTCAACGTGTCCCATTGTACCAACGTTTACGTGTGGCTTTGAGCGGTCAAATTCTGCCATTTAGAATTTCTCCTTTAAATTATTTATTATTATCCCGCATCGCGCGATCGGCTTTTTCAAGCAAAACACACGACGCGACGCTACTTATAATTATAATCGATTTTGAACGATTTGTAAAGAGGTGATTTTGAAATTATTTTTCGGCCTTAAATTGCCCTTCGTGGCGCTTGCCGTCAAAAATCATTGTTGGGATTTTTTTGGTTTTAATCTGATCTTCGACAAGTTTTTTATTGGCTTCGAGTTTTTTCGAAACTTCTTCGCTTCGAGATTTTTCTGCAATTTTCTTGATTTGCACTTCAGAATATCCAGCTTCTTTTAGCCATTCAGCGATTTTTTTCTCGACTTTTTCGGCGCTAAATGCTTTGAGCGAAACGCCGTTGAAATTCTCCTGCCAAACTACACCAGAAGCATCTTTTCCAGTAAAAATCTTCTCTGCGAGATACCATTCAGGTGAAATTTTATTGCCGTTTTCTGGCTGGATTCCGCGAATCGCCTCGAAATACTGTGCTAAAAGTTTCGAATTTTCGAATTTATCGCCTTCTTCACTAGTGATAACATACGGAATTAAATGCGTTCGATATTTTTCAAAAAATCCACTTTCTTTTTGAACGGTAAATGAGCGACGACAAACTATACAACCAGGATCAAAAATATCAACCGCTACAGCGTTCGAATTTTCAGATTTTCCACTAAATTCGCCGTAGTAGCTCGAATTTTCGACAACCAATTCTTCAGCATTCCAAGTTGTCCAGCGTGAAGGCATCGCCAAGAAAATTTCTCCCCAATCTGTAAACCAGCTGACGATCGGACCGTTTCCGTTCGAACCGTCAATAGTACAAGCCTCCGAGCCAGAAAGCGCACAAGCGTCAGGTTGCTGAACATCGCAAGTTCCAAAAGTATAAAGCGCCAATCCGGATTTCACAACAGTTAAAAGCGACCAAATCGAGATCACAATAATCAAAAACGAAACTACCTCGATCGCCCACGAAACAGGTTTGACCCATTTTTTGTGTTTGACGATTAGTTTTCGCAAAATCGAATGTTTAATTTCGTCGCCGAAATTCGAATCACACGCTCGAAAAGTCGCCCGTCGCGAAAAACAATGAAGCGATTTTTTGAACATTTTATTGATGTTTTCGGCCTGCTTTTTGAAGCCAAAAATCTTCATCGCCGGCGTAAAAAGCCAGATCAAAAGCAAAATTATAAATGCCGCAATACAAATCATTTAGTTAAAAATCCTTCCCAAAATTTCTTTTAATTTCGAAATATCCTGTTCGCTGTTGTGAAGTCCGATCGAAATTCGCACGAGCGGCGGATATTTTTTCACCTCGCCAAGGTAATAATGGCAGCAAAAATGCCCGCTTCGAACCATAATTCCTTCGTCCGAAAGCGCCTGCGCAATCAGATGCGCGTCCAGATTTTCGTGATAAAAACTAATCACTGGCGAGGCTTTTTGGTTGACGACCTGAACGCCAGGCTGAGTTTTCAAAAAATCAAAAATCTCACTCGAAAATTCTGCCACGCGCGAAGTTTTCTTCTGTTTTTTCAGCCAATCGATGGCGGTTTTTAGTGCGATGATTTCGCCCCAAGCTTGAAGTCCAGGTTCGAAAAGTGTGTAAATGTGGCTTTCGTCGAGCAATTCGTAGTTATCACGAGAAACACTCTCGACCATTCCACCCCCAACAAAACTCGTTTTGATGAATTTCACAAAATCTTTTCGCGCAACCATAATTCCGAGGCTCGCCGAATACATTTTGTGCGCACTCGAAACAAACGCGTCGGCGGGAACTTTTTGAAGAAGTTCGTAGCTCGAACCAAGCGCTTGCGCCGCATCGATAATCACGAAACCACCTTGTTTTTTGATTTTTTTCACCAATGCCGCGATATTTTCGAGCCGACGACCGTCGATATTCGAGCTGGCATTCACTACAACCAAGCTTTTCGAAAAATCATTTTCGAGCGAAATCGATCCGTCGCTTTCACGAGGCAAAACCACGCGTTCAATCTGATGTTTTTTGGCAAATTCGATCGTCGAAAGAAACACCGAATTGTGCTCGATCTCGCTGGTGATGACTTTTTCGACAGGCAATTCGAGCTGTGAAAGTAGTAAATTTAAGCCGTAAGTTGTGTTGAGCGTAAAACTCACGAAGTAATCGCGCTTTTTCAACTTCAACAAATCCAAAACCGCGTCGCGACTTTCGGCGACTTTTTCATCAACTTTTTTACCCCAAGCGTATTTTACGCGCTCACCACAAGAGTTAAAGTTCAAATAATAATCGTTCAAAGCGTCGATCACAGGCTGCGGGCGGAGCGACTGACACGCTGAATCAAAATAATGCGAATTTTTACCAAGATATTCGAAATCTCCCATTTTCCTCCTTTATTCTTTCTATTGTATCACAAAAAAACATAGGCGTAAAGAAAACCGCCCAATTGGACGGTTTTAATTATACCCAAAGTTCTGCGTAGTCGATGTTGCCATCGATGCGCGACCATAGCTTTTTCCTGCATTCATTTTCGCGACCATCAAGATCTTGCAGGCGCTGAGCTTCTTGTTGGTTTTTGCGAATTGCTCGTTTGAATTCTCGCTTGATATATCCAAATTCGTTTTGAGCGCGCAAAAACGCTTCGTCATCAATTTGTCCTTTCTTGTAATGACGCTTAACTTTCGACATTGTCTTTTTTGCCAACTCGAACTTTTCAGTTGCAGTTTTTATAGCATTAAATTGAGCCATTCGCCCTTCCGAAATTTCAGCCATCTCGGCACGAATGTTGGTTAATTCTTCGTAAATAGAATTAACTATGGGCAAATTTCGCTCCACATCTTCCATTGTTAGAGTTTTAGCCATAACAGCCACCTCTTCTCTGTGTACTAAGCGCGACTGGCGCTCGTGCTTTCATTTTACATCTTAAAATGGAAATTGTCAATATTTTTACATCAAAAAATCGCCCTTTCGGACAAGAGCGATTTTTTGTTTTCGAAATTCGAATTATTTTGCGTTTCGTTTTTCGATGATTTCGGCAGCCACGTTAGGTGGAACTTCTTCGTATTGAGCGAGTTCCATTGTTGAAGCCGCGCGACCTTTACTCATTGAGCGGAGGTCGGAAGTGTAGCCGAACATATTCGCAAGAGGCACAAAACCTTTAACGAGTTTTGTTCCACCCATCAAATCTTCCATCGCGTCGATTCGACCGCGTCGTGAGTTCAAGTCACCGATCACATCACCCATAAATTCTTCTGGAGTTGTGATTTCAACTTTCATCACTGGCTCAAGAAGAACTGGTTTTGCCTCTTTAATACCCACGCGAGTCGCCAAAGCACCAGCAAGCTTAAAGGCAAGTTCAGATGAGTCGACATCGTGGTAAGAACCGTCGTAAAGTGTAGCTTTAACGTCAACTACTGGATAGCCAGCGATAACACCGCCTTCGAGAGTCTCCAAGATACCTTGTTCAACCGGTTTGCGGTATTCCTGAGGAACCACACCACCTTTAATTTCGTCGATAAATTCAAAGCCTTTTCCAGCTTCGTTCGGTTCAAATTTAATCCAAACGTCACCATATTGACCACGACCACCAGATTGTTTTGCGTGTTTACCTTGAGCTTGCGCCACGCCACGGATAGTTTCACGGAAGGCAACCTGCGGTTCACCAACATTTGCCTCAACGTTAAATTCGCGTTTCATTCGGTCGATCAAGATATCGAGGTGAAGCTCACCCATTCCTGACATAATTGTCTGGCCAGTTTCTTCATCAGTATGAACTCGGAAAGTTGGGTCTTCTTCAGCCAATCGTTGAAGGGCGATACCCATTTTTTCTTGGTCGGCTTTAGTTTTTGGCTCAACAGCGATCGATACTGGAGGTTCGGCAAATTCGATACCTTCAAGGATAACACCGTGGTTTAAATCACAAAGAGTCGCACCAGTTGTTACATCTTTCAAACCAACAACCGCAGCGATGTCACCAGCAGCGATTTCAGTGATATCTTCTCGCTTGTCAGCGTGCATTCGAACAAGTCGTCCAACACGTTCTTTTTTGCCAGTCATTGTGTTCAAGATATATGAACCAGCTGTGATTTTACCACTATAAACGCGGATAAATACCAATTTTCCAACGAATGGGTCTGTTGCGATTTTGAAGGCCAAAGCTGAAGTTGGCTCATTAACAGATGGTTTTCGTTCGATAGCTTCGCCAGTTTTTGCGTCAGTTCCTTTAATCGAAGCAACGTCAACTGGGCTTGGAAGGTAATCAGTGATCAAGTCAAGAACTTTTTCCACGATCACACCACGACCATCACCACCAGTTACAAGGAAGAAGTCACCAGCCAAAACTCGTTTTCGAAGAGCGGCTTTAAGTTCTTCGGTAGTAATGCTTTCTTCACCTTCTTCGAAGAATCGCATCATCAATTCGTCGTCAGCTTCAACAGCGTTTTCAACGAGCAACGAACGAGCATTTTTAGCTTTTTCGAGCATGTCAGCTGGAATTTCGCCAACTTTCAACTCATGGTCAGCGTAGTTGTCGTAAGTGTAAGCTTTCATGTCGATAAGGTCAACAACACCGTTAATTTCTTGCTCGAAACCAATTGGAAGGTGAATTGGGAAAGCTTGTTTGCTCAAACGGTCGTGAATCGATTTGATCGATTTGTAGAAGTCACCACCAGTTTGGTTAATTTTGTTAATGAAACATACGCGAGGCACGCCATATTTGTCGGCCTGTCGCCAAACAGTTTCAGACTGAGCTTCCACACCCATTTTACCGTCGAAAACAGTCACCGCACCGTCAAGAACGCGGAGTGAACGTTCCACTTCGGCTGTAAAATCGATGTGTCCTGGTGTGTCGATGATGTTGATTTTGTGGTCTTTCCAGAAACAAGTCACAGCAGCAGATGTAATTGTAATACCGCGTTCTTTTTCTTGTTCCATCCAGTCGGTTGTCGCACCGTCACCTTCACCACGAACCACACCGATTTTGTGTGTCAAACCAGTTCGGTAAAGAATACCTTCGGTTGTCGTAGTTTTACCAGCGTCGATGTGCGCGATAATACCAACGTTTCGGAATTTTTCCAATGGAGTATTTTTATTCATTTGATTCCTCTTAAAATTATTATTTATTGCTATTTTTGCGCTTTTTGTCGGTTCGAAATTCCAGAAATATTTTTTCGAAAAATCGCCAGCACAAAAACAGCGCTTCAACATCAATTTTAACACATTTCGAAAAAGCTGTAAAGTGTTAAAAGTTCGAAAATCGCGCAAAATTCTGTTCAAAATTTCGAAAAAGTGCTATAATTAAAGAGTAAGCTTAATAAAGGAGGCAAAATGAAAGGTTATTACGGAAAAATCGAAAATTTAACGGTCGAGAATGAGAATTTTCGAAAAGTTCTCTACACTGGTCAGCACTCTCAGCTGGTTTTGATGTCGATCGTGCCAAATGGCGAAATCGGCGCGGAAGTTCACGCCGACAACGATCAGTTCTTTAGGTTTGAATCTGGCCACGGAAAAGTCATCATCGACGACAACGAATATCCGGTCGAAGACGGCGATGCGATTATCGTACCGGCTGGCGCAAATCACAACGTCATTAACACTTCTGACAGCGAGGCGCTCAAGCTCTACACGCTCTACACGCCACCACATCACAAGGATCAAATCGTTCGAAAAACTCGAGAGGAAGCCGAGGCGGACGACGAAGAATTCGACGGAATCACCACTGAATAATTTTCAATTTTCAAAAAAAACACGCGTCTTTAGCCGAGCTGGCACCTAGCAGTTTAGTTATTAGGGGTTAGTATTAGCGAGTCAGTCCGCCTGACTCGCTTTTTCAATGTTTAGTTTTCCGATGAAATTGTAATAAATGTCTATCTGGATAATTCGGTTGCGTTTTGTGCCAGTTGGCTTGTGAATTACAATCTTGTCAATCAGTTCATTTACCATTTCAACGGTTAACTCTGAAACTTGTGTATATTTCGAAATTCTCGCCATAAACTTGGAGATATTCAGGCTATCTTCTTGTTGTCTGGCGAGTTTTTCTGTTAAGTCAGAAATGGAAGTTTGAAGTTGTTTCTGTTCTTCTTCATAAGTCTGACTTAACTTCATAAAGCGTTCATCTGAAATTTTGCCAAGCAGATTGTCTTCGTAAAGCTGTTGAATAATGCGGTCGATTTCTTTGGAGCGGTGTTCGTCCTTTTGGAGTTGCTGACGCTGGCGTTTGTTGTCCTTGCTGAATTGTGCCTGACTTTGTTGCTCTAACTTCTTCAAAAAGTTTTCTCGGTCAAGCTGGGCTTCAGAAATGGTCTGGCGGAGTTTGTCGCTCACAATCTCAATCAGGGCAGACTTCTGAATGTAGTGCGGATTCTCACACCCATCAATTGGTCTGCGGTAGCCAGAACATTTGTAATGGTCGTGATTGAGTCCAGTCTTGCTCTCAAATGGACAAAAGTAATGTTTCCGCCCACAAGTTCCACAAAAAACCAACCCCGCAAACAGGTTTTCATGACCAAGTCGATTTTTATACCGCTGATTCGAACGCTTGTGGCTTCGCATTTTCTGGACAATATCGAAAGTTTCTTGGTCTATAATCGCTTCATGGGTATTCTTGAAAATTAACCAATCTTCTTTCGGATTATTTATTTGACGCTTGTCTTTATAAGACTTTGAGCGCTTCCGAAGATTGACGGTATGTCCAAGATATTCTTCGCGCCCTAATAGCCTTGTGATTGTTTCACGACTCCAGTAATAAGGCGAATAGTTAGAATTTTTCACTCCAGAAAGTGGCTTCCTGCCATTCTTGATTCGATAGGCATCAGGTTTTTCGATATGTTCAGTTTCAAGCAACTTACCAATTTCATTGGCTGATTTACCGCTTTTCGCTTCTTGAAAAATCCGTTTCACAACTTTACTGGCAACTGGGTCTATTATCCAGTTTTTAGGGTTGTCTGGGTCTTTCATATAACCGTAAGGCGGATTAACCGTCACACGTTCACCAGCTCGTGCTTTAGCTTGAATAACCGCCCGAATTTTCTTGCTGGTATCTGCAGCATACATTTCGTCCATGAGACTTTTGATTGGTAAGAAAATCGAGTTGGTTTCATTCGGTTTGTTCGAGTCTATGCCGTCATTAAGGGCGATAAAGCGGACATCGAAACTCGGGAAAGTAATTTCTGTTAGTTGTCCAACCTTGATATAAGACCGCCCTAAACGGCTTAAATCCTTAACAATGAAGTTTGAAACTTGTCCATTTTCTACCAACCGTAACGCCTCTGAAATAGCTGGTCGGTCAAAATTCGTTCCGCTAAAACCATCATCAACGAAAAGGACTGGATTTGGCAGTTTTTCTCTGATTACCACTTCAAAAAGAATATTCTTCTGATTGATAATGGAGTTACTGTCTCCGTCCAATCCGTCGTCTTGGCTCAAGCGGCAGTAAACAACCGTAATATCCGACAGTCTGGAAGTGTCTACTTGTCTATAATCTGAAATTGTCAAAGTTCTGTTCATGTGTTTTCTCCTTTTGGAGTTCACACACCTTATACTTCTATTATACCATTTTCACTACTGTTAAAGTAGTGATTTATCGCTTAAAATCAGCCTTTCTAAGACATTTTCAAGCGGACGATTTCCTGTAAAATAGTGGCAGACAAAGTAAGTCGTTCGACCGATTTGCTTCTTTTCGTGCTTGGTGTGCGAGCTGGTTATGGAGTCTTTATCTTGATTTTTCAAGTTCATCAATCCCTCCTTTGATATAGTTTTGGTAGTCGTCCAGAGTAATCACGGTGAACAATTCCCAAAAGTTATAAAGTTCTTTCTGGATAGTTTTGGAAATGGCTAGCTTTCGTTTGTCATCTGGAACAATCCAAAGCACAAATGGGAAAACTCCATGCTGGCGTTGTTCGACACCTGAGCGATAGTATTCGATATACTTTTTACAAGTGTTCACTATGCGGGCTAGGCTTTCAGTGCTTCGGTCTAGTTCAATAAAATAGTAGTCTTCGTATTCTTGGCTGACTAGCTCCAGATAAGCATCTGGCTTCAAAGTCATACCTAAGCCAGAAAGTTTTTGGTAGCTCCGCCAAGAGTTCGGCTCGAAAGAAAAGGCTTCAAGTGATAGCTTTTGGGAATCTCGGACGGTCTCCATAGTTTCGACGAATATTTCCGTGACTGCCAAGGTGTGTTCGACATGGTGTTGAGTTGGCTCATATTGATTTTTATACCGCAGAACAATCGTTTCATCTTGGCTTTTTAACAGTTTCAAACCTTGAAAGGTAATTTGCCAAATATAGGAAGCAGAGCCTTTGCGAACACCACCAATTCGGCGTTTGAGGTGTGAAACCAAGCCAGCCTTTAATAGTCTTTGCGTTGTAAAGTTGGCTCGGCGAATAGCAGTTTCTGGTTTGTCGCTGTCTGAATAAAAGAGTCTGGCGAGCTGGCTGGTGGTGGCATATCTAGCCTGATTGAGAAAGTATAAAATTTGAATATCTTGCGTGGTTAATTGATTCCATTTCATCTGTTTTGTTCTCCTTAAAGGTTGGCTGGTAAAATGTGCTTCGTTACGCAGTAAGTCGTGTGATAATTGGGGACAGAAAGGCTTATTTTACGGGGCCGGAAGAATCTTCTTCATCAACACGATTGGAAGACCGATTAGAACGCTTTTTTCGTCCTAAATCGTCCAGAGATTCAGCCGTTTGCGGTTTTTCTTGGTAAGTAAAAGCCTGAAATTCTCGCTCTAAATCGTCCACATTTTGTCCGTATTTGATAAGACTATTTAGGTAAGGCGTGCGACTATCCCGAATCCTAGGTGTTGACGGATAGGTTTTGCCAATTACCCAACGATAGGTATTGGGCGAGGTTTCAATTCTTGAATATACCCAAAATGGTGGCAGGCTATAAAAATCCTCTTTGGCAACTTCTAATGTAGATTTTGCCATTTCCTTGGCTTCGTTCAAGTTTAACCCAAAGACAATTTTATTGGCGGTATTTGATTCAATTCCTGCTTTGAGATTTGAAGACATTTGTGCCAAGTGCTGAAAACCTATCACCCAGCCGACATTAAACTGACGAGATTGTGAAAGTGCTTGGTCCAGATTGGCGTTAGGGATTCCAAGAAAGCTCGGTGTTTCATCGACATAAATGAAAGCGGACTGGCGTTTACTTGGCTCAACCGAAGATTGGCGCAAAATAAGCATCCACAAGATTGAAGTGACAAGGCTTCCGATAAGTTTGGCGGATTCTGAACCAATAACTGCCTTATTTAATGGCACTAGCACAATTTTTCTGCCCTGGAAGAGTTCTGCCAAACTGAATTTTGGTTGAGCTTGTCCAAGCATAGCCCTGAGTTGCGGACGAAGCAAAAACTGGCGAAACTTGTTCAAAATCGGGTTTAACATCTGGTGGCGTTGGGCTTCGCTTAACATCTCAAACCAAGACCAAAAACTTTCTAAGCCGATTGGGTCTGTTAGATTTTTCAGAAGCTTATTTCTGAAATGCTTGTTGGTTAAAAGGCTAGGCAACATCACCAAAGAACTGTTTGGAATCCGTGCCAAAGTCAAGAAAGCGTGCGACAGAATATCCAAAGAGTAGATTCCGAAATGTTCTGGATATAAGCCTTTGAATAACTCTAGTAAATAATCTGCGACAACTTCAGGTTCAATTCCATAGTTTGTCAGTTCAAAGGGGTTAATACCAACAATTCGCTTGGCAGTTGGAGAAACAACCACTATGTCTTCGTCATGTTCGGCTGGAGTTCGTTCAAGCAGTTCATGCGTTAATTGCCCCTTGGCGTCAATCACGACCACACTATGCTTTTTGGATTTTATGTCAGACAGAATCAAATGACTCATCGCTGTAGTTTTACCTTTTCCAGGAAAATAATAATCCATTGGGACCACTGCGAAATATCCAGAATCATAAAAACATTCTTTATCAATACCTAACCATTCATGAAGCTTATCGCCGCTTAAATCATTGAAAAATA
>JBAQCW010000036.1:0-1628 GCA_049294455.1 Candidatus Nanogingivalis sp.
CACTGGTCACGGCAGCGTTTGAGGTTCTTGCTCATGCAAAGTGCTCTGCCGAGAGCCGCATTGAGGCCGTGCAGCTGCTGGCCAGAGGCGGCGGGGACCGCGGCATGCTCTACGGCCAGGAGCTGGACAAGCATTTTGAAACTGTGCGCGCCGGTGAGGCCGATCTTTTAAACCTGCACGCCCACAAAACCGGTGCGCTCATCATTGCCGCCGTCGAGCTTGGCTGTGCCGCCGCGGGTGTGCGCCCCGACACGGACACCCGCAAGGCACTGGTGCGCTACGCTGCCGAGCTTGGCCTGGTTTTCCAGATCGTCGATGACATTCTGGACGTCACCTCTACGACGGAGGAGCTTGGCAAGCCCGTGGGCAGCGACGCCGACAACGACAAAACCACCTTTATCACGCTGTACGGTTTACAGGGCGCACACGAGGAAGCCGAGCGCCACAATGCCGCAGCGCTGGCCGCGCTGGATGCGCTTGGCCCCGGGGCAGATTTTCTGCGCCTGATGGCAGCGGAGCTGCTGGAACGTAAGAAATAAGGATGTGATCCCATGCCACTGTTGCGCGCTGCGCTGAGTTGGAATTTTGTGCTGGCTACGGCGATCTGTGCATCGCTGCTGGCCCAGCTTATTAAGGTTCTTCTGAATCTGTTTATCTTCCACCGCTTTATTGCCGAGCGTATGTGGGGTGCGGGCGGCATGCCCAGCTCCCACTCGGCCACGGTCTGCGCCATGGTCGTTGCCACGGGGCGGTACTGCGGCGTCAATTCCCCGCTCTTCGCCATTGCGGCGGTGCTGTCCATCATTGTCATGTATGACGCCATGGGCGTGCGCTACGAGACCGGCGAGCAGGCCAAGGTGCTGAACCGGATGTTCACCGAATGGATGGATCAGGGCTTTGAGCAGTTCCAGCTGCCCCACGGCAAAAAGCTGAAGGAAATGGTCGGCCATACGCCGATCGAAGTTGTGACCGGTGCGGCGCTCGGCATTGTGCTGGGCTTTGCCATGCCGATGGTGTAAAAACGAGGTGCGTATATGAGCTATCCCTTGCTGGAGCGCATCAATGCGCCCGGAGAAATAAAAAATCTGCCTGCGTCCGATATGCCCGCCCTGTGTGAGGAGATCCGGCAGTTTTTGATCAAGAGCGTTTCCGAGACCGGCGGCCATCTGTCGTCGAACCTCGGCGTTGTGGAGCTGACGGTGGCCCTGCACCGCGTGCTGGACTTTCCGCAGGACAAGCTGCTGTTTGACGTCGGCCATCAGTGCTACACCCACAAGCTGCTGACCGGGCGGCGCGAGGGCTTCGCCCAGTTGCGCCGCAAAAACGGCATTTCCGGCTTTCCCAGCCCGCGGGAGAGCGATTGTGACGCCTTTATTGCCGGCCACGGCAGTGCGGCGCTGTCAACAGCCATCGGCATCGCCCGCGCCAAAAAGCTCAAGAACGAGCCGGGCAAGGTCGTGGTCATCGTTGGCGACGGTGCGTTTACCGGCGGCATGGTCTACGAGGGCATGAACAATGTCAGCAAGCTGAACAATCTGATCGTTATCCTGAACGACAACAAGATGTCGATTTCCAAAAATGTCGGCCAGATGGCGAATTATCTGACCAAGCTGCGCACCGACCCGAAG
>JBAQCW010000037.1:0-3834 GCA_049294455.1 Candidatus Nanogingivalis sp.
AGCATATACTGACGACCCAGGTAGTAAAGGGACTTGCCCGATATGTACAATTCAGTGCTGCCTGGTTTACGATATTTTCGTAGTTCGGTCAGCTGTTTTTCTAGCCAGCGCCATTTGCGTTGCAGAAATTTCTCTATCTCGTCGAGAGTTGCGTCTAGCGGTGCACGAACAATTATCCTGAGGTCTGGTCTGACAACTAGGGTGAATGATTTACGCTCACTAAATTCGATAAAATAGTCGTAGCTATAGTCATCGTATTGAAACACTTGCTTCATTTATGCCCCATAGGTCTGGTGGTTGTTTTCAGCCAGGTTCATTGCCCTGTCGATGATCTTCTCTATGCGATCGTAATCTGTGATATGTAGCTCGTCGTAGAGGTAGTCATCTATTCGTGAGCGCATCTGCCTCTTTGCTTCGTAGGTTCTCCACCAGTCCACCGTTGCGCTTTGGTGGATGATGTCAGTGAGACTTACGATGGCCTGATCGTAGTCAGCAGCATCTACTTCAAACAACAAGTCTTTGAGGTTTCGGTGCATAATATCTGCACCCTTGGTCGACTTAATGACTTCCGGCAGATCGCTGTCTTTCTTTTGCTCTACCTCCTCGTCGATTAGCCTTAGCTGCTCTAATGCTTCGATATCGGCCATTTTTTTGTCATACATAGCCCTTAGGATGTCTTTTATCCGCTGAGAGAAACGATCGTATAGTACTTCGTCTTGATCTCTACGACTACTGACACGCCTTTCGGTCTGCGCGGCGATAGCTTCGGCCTTAGACCGGTCGCTACCCATCTCTTCTATCGCTGCGTTTAATTTGGTTCGATCGGTTATTTCTATTTCGTCTGTCAGCACCTCGGCCTCGCCGGCTCGAATATTCTCATCAAGAATTTTCACCAGCTCAAGTTTGTACTTGCGTAGATCAACCGAGTCGCCGTATTGCATGGACGCGGTCTTTTTTAGCTGCTGGAGCTTTTTTGCTTCCATTTTCATTTTACTAATCTTTTCGGTGCCGAACTTACCCTCAAAGCTCTCTAGGCTTAGGCACTCAGCGAATACATCAAGAAAGTCATTCATGTAGTCATTGAACTTAATTCGTGTCGTATTGTTTCGCAGCTGTTCGGTCATGGCCATCGGGTCGTCGGGTATGCCTTCGAATATTTTTGCAATCTCAGAGTGTATAGACTTGAGCTCCTGGATTTTGTGATCGACATCTATCAGGGCGCCCCTTACGTCGCCGGGTTCATAGTTGCCAAATAGCTGCATGGCGGTATGGATATTCACGGCATTTTCGGAGTAGTCTATGATAAATCCACTAGTCTTGGACGTTACTGGGTTCTCGTTATCAAATAGACGGTTTACGCGAGCGATTGCTTGCAGTAGATTATGGTCTTTGAGTGGTTTTGACAGATATAGTACGGTGTTGCGTGGTGCATCAAATCCAGTCAATAGTTTGTCGACGACGATAATGATCTCTATACCGTCAGGACTATGTGTGAAACTCTCTATTACGGATTCTTCGTACTTTTGTAGGCTTTGGTAGTTGGCTTTAATTTTCTTCAAAAAATCAGCCACTTCTTGTCGAGCTTCGTTGTCTTCTGGTATTTCGCCGTTTTCGTCTGACACCACAAGAGCTGTTTCGATTTTACCCTCTCGTTCAAAAAACTTTTGCATCAGCATGGCGGCCGGCTTGCTTGGTGCTACGAGTTGGGCTTTGAGGCCAGTTCCCTGGAATCTCGACTGGTAGTGTTTTTGGACATCGTAGCATATCTCGCGAATAACGGCGGGATTTTCTGCGATAACTTGCTTTTTGGCTGTTTTCTCGGCAATATAGCGCTGTTCGCCAGATAAATCTTCCGACACTCTGCCCCAGAGCCGATCAATCTGCGCACCGTCGGAATATAGACTGACGTAACGCCCTTCATAGATTAGTGGCAGAACGATTTTGTCCGCTAGAGCATCATCGATGGTGTACTTATCGATAAAATCGCCCCAGGTGTTTTGGGATTTCTCGTCTTTCAGCAGGGGTGTGCCGGTAAAGGCAATGAAAGCAGCGTTTGGTATGAACTTTTTCATTTCCTCGCTTGCGCTGATGGCAATACTCTTTTTGCCGCGACTATGCGAACGATGCGCTTCGTCTACGAGTACGAATATATTTGGGTCTTCGTCAGTAAACTTCTTTATAGCGTTAGCAGCAGAGCCAAACTTGTGCACTAGTGTCGTAATGACGCCGCTTTCTTTGTCTCTAATCATTTGCAGCAGATGCTGTCCACTTTGTGCCTGGATGATTTTCTTCTTTAGACCGGCATTTTTAAGGGTGTCGCGAATTTGCCTGTCCAGGTCTTTTCTGTCAGTTACGACCAGCACTCGTGGGTTGTCTATCGACGGATCGTCTATTAGTGATCGAATAAACATCACCATTGTTAGCGACTTGCCTGAACCCTGGGTGTGCCAGACTATACCGCCGCGCCGCTTGCCACCATCGCGCTGATAGACGCGCTGTAGCATCTTGTGAATAGCGAAGTATTGTTGGTAGCGAGCAATCTTTTTGATTGGCCCGTCATAAAACACATAATTTTTGGCTAGATCTAGTAATCGGTCTGGTCGCAGCATGGCGTAAGCGCCCATGTCTTGCTCTGATATGTGGCGCTCAAGTAGTTGCGTTCGGCCGTTTGTGTAGCCGTTGAGATCTTTGAGTATCTGTGCGTAGAGGTTTTCATCAATTGGATTCGCTATTACCTCTGCAATTTTTGCGTGTAACTCTTCTTTGCTTATGTCCTTTTCACGCCAATTTGCATAAAATTTTGCAGGCGTGCCGGTTGTACCGTACAGCCAGTTCACACCGTTTGTAGCGACTAGTAGCTGGCTGTAAGTAAACAGCTTTGGCGCATGTTCGGTGTTTTGATAGCGCGCCAACTGAGCGATGGCTTTTTGAACATCTACGCTAGACCTTTTGTTTTCGATGATTGCTAGCGGTGTGCCATTGACGAAACACACTACATCGCAGCGGATAGTTTCTTTGCCGGTGACTTTGTATTCAACTGTGACATGGAACTGGTTGTTCTTGCCGCCATCCGAGAAGTCAATATAGCGCAGGCTCCGGCTCTCGTTACGCCCATCGGCAAAAACCATGACAGTCTTGCCGCCGATTTTTGGCATGATCATGTGAGAAATGGCCTTTGACGTATCTATGAGACCCTCTAGTCGAGTGGCCTCTAGCTCTTCTACCATCTCGGCAATATCTGTTTCGCTAAACTTTATCTCTTGCTGGTCGTCGGTTTTGTAGCTGTTAATGGCCATGAACGACTCGCGAGCGATATTATGCAGTAGGTACTTGTTTGTATCGCCACCGCGCTGCGCCAGAGCCTCCTCGCGGCTCAGATAGGTATAGCCCATGTTTACCAACATCTCTACTAGAGGTAGTTGTGATTGCTTGGCTTCGTCAAATTCTACGTTGGTTAGATTCATGAGTTTACTCCTTTCGGCTTTAAGTTCTCGGGTGTGCGAATAGTGCCGGTGATGAGGTTTTTGAGGAGGTATTTTTTCTGGAGTTTTAGCTCACTTAGCTTATTTTCTAGCTGCTCAATCTCCGTGACGCTATGGAGCATAATAAGCCCTATTGATTCCTGTTCTGCTTTATCTTGAGGAAATAGCAGACTTAGGCTCTCTAGGCTACCTTTTTGTATATTAGGCAAGCCTGATCCAACTCGAAGCGACATAATTCTGGATTGATTTGCCTTCAAAAGAGGGTAAAGGTATATCTGGTCTACCTTCTGGCCACTCGTAATCTCATAGCAGTGACCTCCGAGCCAAAAGTCTTCCCTAATGTAGTTAACAT
>JBAQCW010000038.1:0-78863 GCA_049294455.1 Candidatus Nanogingivalis sp.
CCATCAGGCTTTCGCCCATTGTGGAAGATTCCTCACTGCTGCCTCCCGTAGGAGTCTGGACCGTGTCTCAGTTCCAGTCTGACTGATCATCCTCTCAAACCAGTTACAGATCGTTGACTTGGTGAGCCATTACCTCACCAACTATCTAATCTGACGCAGGCTGTTCCCAAAGCGCCCGAAGGCTTTAATCCGAAGATCATATGCGGTATTAGCACACCTTTCGGTGCGTTATCCCTCACTTTGGGGTACATTCCCACGCGTTACTCAGCCGTCCGCCGCTCGCCGACATTTTACACAAAATTCTCGAATAATTCTCCTCTCTAAACCAGGAGCCTCAAGAATTCAGTGTAAAACTCGCTGCCGCTCGACTTGCATGTGTTAGGCACGCCGCCAGCGTTAATCCTGAGCCAGGATCAAACTCTCCATAAAAAAGAATTTTCAAAATTGAAAATCTATAAAATAGACTGACGATAAATTTGCACAACTAAATTGTTAAAGTGTCTAAATTTTGTTCAACCTCCTCCGTCAAGCTTTCTTGCTGCTTGCGTGCGCTGAACTGTTTAATAGTATATCGAATTTTTTCGACGAAGTCAACACTTTTTTTGGACTTTTTTCATTTTTATTAAAAAACACTTTTCGAAAATTGAAAAATGGGCAAATTCATCCAGAATTTACCCATATATTCATATTTTATACGCCGATCATAAAGGCAATATATCCGAGAAGAAAGCCAATTGTTGAGCCAACAGCCACTTCGAGCGGAGTATGTCCCTTTACGATTCGAACTTTCGAAACGTCCAATTTACCTTTTTCGATAATATTATTTATAGCTTCGCCCTGTTTTCCGTTCGAAAAACGAACTTTCATCGAGTCATAAATTACAACCATCGCAAAAACGAAAGCTAATCCAAAAATTGACGAATGAACACCCTCTTTCAGACCAATAAATGTAGCCACGGCGATAACCACCGCGCTGTGAGAGCTTGGCATACCGCCACTTTCGGACACAACTCGTCGAAGTTTAACGTTTTTATGATTTCGAAGTTCGAGCATATATTTAGCGCCTTGCGTAATTACCCACGCCGCCACAAAAATCACTAAAATAGATGGCATTCTACTCCTCACTTGTTTCTTCCATTAAACCAACACTTGCGACAGAATCTCCGTCAGAGAGTTTCATAATTCGAACACCTTGAGTCGTTCGACCCAATGTTGGAATATCTTTAATTTGAACTCGAATCGTTTGACCACCAATTGAAATCATCAATGCATCTGTGATTTCTTTTGGCAGGGTTTGAACCGAAACAATCGGACCAGTTTTAGCCGTTACGACGGCAGCTTTTACGCCGATTCCACCACGATGTTTAATTTCGAAATTCGAAACTTTTGTTGCTTTTCCATATCCGTTGGCAGAAATTACAAGAAGCCTCTGATCGGAATCTGTAGCGACATCCATCCCAACGACAACATCATTTGGTCGTAATCGAACACCGCGAACACCGCGAGCCGCTCGGCCCATTGCGCGAACATCTTTTTCATTGAATCGCACAGCCTGTCCAGCCGATGTGGAAATAATCACATCGTTTTCGCCGTTAGTTTTTTGAACCCAGCGAAGTTCATCGCCTTCATCAAGATTGATCGCATTCAATCCGTTAGTTCGAATGTTAGCAAAATCAGATAGCGAAGTTTTCTTCACCGTTCCTTTTGTTGTTGCCATAAATAGATAGTCGTCTGAACTACTATTTTGTTCAAGCTTGATAATTGAGGTGATTTTCTCTTCTGGCTGAAGATTCAAAAGGTTAACCGCCGCAACGCCTTTCGCTTGAAGGCTGGCAGCAGGAACTTCGTATGCTTTAAGTCGGAAAACTCGACCGCGGTTCGTAAAGAACAGCAACCAATCGTGCGTACTTGCAGGAACGAGCTGATCGATGATATCTTTCTCTTTTGTTGTCATTCCGCGTTTGCCTTTTCCACCGCGGTTTTGTCGACGGTAGTCGGTCATCAAAGTTCGCTTAATGTAGTTTTCGCTTGTGAGTAAAATTACGCTTTCTTCTTCTGGAATTAATTCTTCATCCGAGAATTTTCCGAGTTCGTGATTGATGATTTTCGAACGTCGTTCGTCGCCGTATTTTTCTTTCATTTCGAGAAGTTCTTCTTTGATTATTCGAAGAATTTCTTTTTCGTCAGCCAAAATCGCTTCGAGTTCGCCAATCATTTTGAGAAGCGCAGCAAGTTCTTCTTCGATAGCCTCACGCTCCAAACCTGTGAGTCGGCGAAGCTGCATCGCAAGAATCGCTTTGGCTTGAATTTCCGAAAGTCCGAATTTTTCGCGCAAAGCGTTTTCGGCAATTTCAGTAGTTTGAGAAGCTCGAATTGTCGCGATAACTTCATCAATATGATCAAGTGCGATCTTCAAACCTTCCAAAATATGCGCACGAGCTTTCGCTTTTTTAAGTTCAAACTCAGTTCGGCGTCGCACAACAACCCGACGATGCTTCACAAATTCATCAAGAATTTCTCGCAAACCAAGAACTCGCGGCTGAATTCCGCCATTAACAAGCGCCAACATATTATAATGGAAATTGCTTTGGAGCGGAGTTAATTTGTAGAGCTGGTTGAGAACTTTCTTTGGATAAGCGTCTTTTTTAAGATCAATAACAACTCGAACATTTCCTCGGGCAGATTCATCTCGAAGATCGGCAATCGAAGTGATTTTCTTCTCTTTAACCAATTCAGCGATTTTTTCGATCATCGAAGCTTTGTTTACGCCGTATGGAATTTCCGAAATAACAATTTGATGACGGCCGCGTTTAGTTTCGACAATATCAGCCACCGCTCGCATCGTAACACTTCCGCGACCGGTTCGATAAGCTTGAATCATTGGCGCGCCACCATAAACTACGGCTCCGGTTGGAAAGTCTGGACCTTTCAGGTACTTCATTAAATCTTCAAGTTTAGCTTCTGGATTGTCGATAAGCTCAACTGTTGCATCAACAACTTCGCCAAGGTTGTGTGTCGGAATGCTTGTCGCCATACCGACCGCAATACCCATTTGTCCGTTCAAAAGAAGGTTGGGCAATTTAGCAGGAAGAACAGAAGGCTCGCTTTCAGAACCGTCGTAGTTTGGTCGAAAGTCAACTGTATCTTTGTCGAGATCTGCAAGCATTACATCGCCGGCACGACCGAGTCGAGCCTCAGTATATCGCATCGCAGCAGCAGGGTCGCCGTCCATAGAACCGAAGTTTCCTTGTCCGTCAACCAAAAGATAACGCATATTCCAATCTTGCGCCAAACGCACCATCGCATCATAAACTGAGCTATCTCCGTGTGGGTGATATTTACCGATAACATCACCGACGATACGAGCAGACTTTTTATGCGCCGAACTTGGTCGAACGCCCATTTCACCCATTGCATAAAGAATTCGGCGATGAACTGGTTTCATTCCGTCTCGAACATCAGGAAGCGCACGATCAATAATAACGCTCATCGAATATCGAAGGAAAGAATCCTCCATCACATCTTCAACAGTTCGAAACTCAAGAGTTTTCGAATGATTCTGTTCGAGGATTTCCCCTTCTACTGGCAAATTTTTCTCATTTTCCATAATTAGATATCCAATTCTTCAAGGTTAACATATTTAGCATTTGTCTGAATGAAGTTCTTTCGAAGCGAAACTTCTGAACCCATCAATTTCGAAAAGATCGCGTCAGCTTTTTCGGCATCTTCGAGCTTTAGCTGAACCAAAACGCGATTTACTGGATCCATTGTAGTTTCCCAAAGCTGAGTTGCGTCCATTTCACCAAGACCTTTGTAGCGCTGAATTCCAGTCAAGCCCGCTTGGCGAATAACGTCATCTTCTGAATTGATTTTTGTTCCGCGAGCTTTTCGTTCTTCTGTGAGCTCTTTGAGTTTTTGATCTCGCTCTTCTTCGGTGTAAACATAGTATTTTTTATTTCCAGCACCTTTCAAAAGGAAAAGTGGCGGTTTCGCAAGATAAATGTGCCCACCTTCGACAACTTCTCGCATATATCGGAAGAAGAAAGTCATCAAAAGCGTTGCAATGTGACTTCCGTCGACGTCGGCATCGGTCATGATGATAATTCGATTATATCGAAGACCTTTTATGTCGAATTGATCGCCAATTCCAACACCCATTCCTTTGATTAGCGAAACGATTTCGTTATTCGCCAACATTTTGTCAAGGCGAGCGCGCTCGGTGTTTAGGACCTTACCTCGAAGCGGAAGAATCGCTTGCGTTCGACTGTCGCGACCAGATTTTGCAGAACCACCCGCCGAATCACCCTCGACGATATACAATTCGCATTCGTCTGGATTTTTCGAAGAACAATCAGCCAATTTTCCTGGCAAGTTCAAACCATCCAAAACGCCTTTTCGAATAACATTTTCGCGAGCCGCACGAGCCGCTTTTCGAGCTCGAGCCGCAAGTAAAGCTTTATTTACGATCTTTTTAGCGACCGCTGGATTTTCATCGAGATAGTATCCGAAATATTCCGACATAACTTGCTGAACATATCGTCGAACTTCTGGATTTCCGAGCTTGTTTTTGGTTTGTCCTTCAAACTGCGGATCGGGCAATTTCACCAAAACAATCGCGGTCAAACCTTCACGAATATCATCACCGCTCAAGTTTTCTTCTTTTTCTTTGAGGAGATTGTTTTTTCGAGCGTAATCGTTAATTGTTTGAGTCAAAGCACTTCGAAAACCAACAACGTGCGTTCCGCCATCTGGGTTCAAAACATTGTTTGCGAACGCTCGAACATTTTCAGAATAAGAATCGTTGTACTGAATCGCAACTTCAACCATCGAATCTTCGACTTGTTTTTCGACATAAAATGGCTCCTCAGAAAGAACTTCTTTACCGACATTCAGATTTTTTACATAACTTCGAATTCCGCCTTCGAAATAGAAAGCTTCTCGTTGATTGGTTCGTTCGTCATCAACTTGAACATAAATTCCTTTGGTTAGATACGCTTGATGCCGAAGATAGTTTACAACCCATTTATAATCAAAAGTTACTGTTTCCTTGAAAATAGTTGGATCTGGATAAAAAGTAATACTTGTTCCATCTGGGCGATCGGTTTTGCCGAGTTTTTGAAGTTCGGTTTGAGGAACGCCAGTTGCAAATTCAATTCGATGAAGAATTCCATTTTTTACGACTTCGGCGATCATTTTCGTCGAGAGCGCATTCACAACAGAAGAACCAACACCGTGAAGACCCGACGAAACCTTATAGCCACCACCACCGAATTTACCACCAGCGTGAAGAACAGTCAAAACTGTTTCAAGTGTAGATTTCCCGGTCTTTGGGTGAATATCAACAGGAATACCACGACCATCGTCAGTGATCGTTACGCCACCATCAGCCAAAAGCCTCACGATAACCTTCGTGGCATATCCAGCGATAGCTTCGTCGATCGAGTTATCGGCGATTTCTTTAATTAAGTGATGAATACCCTCATATCCGGTTGAACCGATATACATACCCGGGCGTTTTCGAACTGGCTCCAATCCTTCGAGAACTTGAATTTGCGAGCCGTCATAACTATTTTCTTTTTGTTTAGCCATTCTCCCTCATTTCAGTCTTAATCTGTAAAACTCTTTTAATACTCTTTAATTATACCTTATTTTCATTTTTTTCGCAAATAATCTTAAAAAAATTTTCAATATGTGGTAAAATGGTTATGATTAAAGGTGGGAAATGTTTAGAAAAATAATTCTTGGGTATCAATATAGCTCTTCTCTGGGCGACAAACTGCTCGATTACAGAAAAGAACTTCAGAAAAAATTCCGCTGGCGAATTGCGAGCGTGGCTTTGATTTTTCTTGCGCTTTTTTCGATTATTTTTTCGAAACAATTCACTTCAGTTTCGAATGTTGATTTTTTGCCGATTAGCGAAATTAAAAGTACGCAAAATATTGACCTTTCGTCGAGAATTGTCTTTGCTCCAGATACAGTTCGAGAAAATTCACCAATTTTAATCGAAATTCGAGCAAAAAATAATTCAAACGAAACTCAGATTTTTGATTTCAAATTTCAGTCCAGCGACATCTTAGAATACGCCGAAATCACCCCGCAAAAAAACCTTCATATCGCAAAAGATTTCTCGTATTTCGACGAAATCGAGATCGCTCCGCATAGCGAAGAAATCAAGCAAATAGCTTTAACCGTAAAAAGCAAAATTCCCGCTCTGCGACAAAATTCAAACAGTTTCGATTGTCAAATTTCGACATTTTTCGGAAATCTAACTTCGCAAAAAATAAATTGCCCTGCCGTAAAATCTCTTGATTTTCTCCAAAACTTAGCAAATTTAATCAATCTCGAAGTTTCAATTTGGATTTTATGTGTTCTACTTTTTGTTTCAGCAATTTCAGCATTTCGAACAAATTTATTACTCAAACAAATTAAGATAATTAGCCGAGGTTAACAGATGAATAAAGAAACAGAAGCGCAAATCGATAAGATTCTCGAAAAAACCAATAGCGGGCTTTCGAATTTCGAAAAAGCCGTTCGCCCTGCTCTAAATAGCACTCTCTCCGAGAATATCAATCAAGTTTTCGAATTGATTTTCGAGGCAAAAACTTTCGCAATTTCCCTGATAATTTCTCTTTTGATATTTTACACATTTTTCTTCTTAAGCTTCTTTACAGGGCAAAAATCACAGCCAGAAATAATAATTTCGCTCACTATAATAATATATCCATTGTTGCGCGCGATAAAATTTATCAAAAATAAAATAAGGTAGTCGTTGAAGCTACCTTATTTTGAATACAACTTCATCAGCAGATGAATCTTCTTCACGAACCGAAAAATGAGATTTTGGAGGTTGTTGTACCTTCTCTTTTTCTGGCGCAGGAACAGGTGCTTGTTGCGCAGCCGAACTCTCCGCCTTTTGAGATTCTGAACGAATCTGCTCACGGCGCTTCAACCAATCATCAAGGAAAGAATTCTCCGAATTCTGGCGCGAAAATTGTTGCGTATTCGAAAGTTGCTGTTCTTTTGATTCTAGTGCAAAAACTGTTGGCCGCTGAACGGCTTGCGACTGATTAAAATCATTCGACAAAACAGTATTAGGTTGCGGCGCCTGAATAGGTGGCTGAATCTTTGGAGTTATATCACCATAACCACCCGTCTGTAATGAATTTTGCGGAGCTTGCATTGCGCTCGGAATATTCGAGGCTGGTTGAGAAATTGGCTTTTTCGCAGTCAATCGCTCTCGAATTTCTGCCGCGACAACCTCTTTTGGTCGTCCATACTTTCCGGCAGAATATCGTTTTATAGCCTCTCGAAGTTCTGGATTAGACTTTCCAAGCGGCGGCAAAAGCTTGATATTAAATGGAGCCGATGGGAAGCCATTAACCAAAACTGTCGCAATAGCATTATAGTTTGGCGTTTTAATCAAATCTTCTGCTGTAAATGTAGGAGTGAAAGCTTTCTGAAGAATTTCAGCGTCATCAATACCAATTCGACCAACGAGTTTCGTCGGAACGTTACCCATCACTGCACCTTTAATATTATCGGTGAGCTGAGTCATAAACTGGTTCGCCAAGACAAGATTCAGGCGGAATTTTCGAGCCTCAGACAGAATCGATTCGAAAGAATCCGTCGCAAAGTTCTGAAACTCGTCAACATAAAGACAAAAGTCTTTTCGTTCGTCTTCAGGAATATCGACGCGACTCATAGCCGCCGCCTGAAACTTCATCACAAAAACCATACCGAGCAACTTTGCAGCACCTTCGCCCATTTTACCCTTTGAGAGGTTTACGAGAAGGATTTTTTTATTATCCATAATTTCTCGAATATTAAATGAAGATTTTGTCTGCCCAAGAATGTTGTTGAGGAGTTCATTTTCGAAAGGTGCCCATTTCGAAACCACCCAAGAAACAAGCTCGCCAGCATCACTCGACTTTTGGCTCGCTGGCCACTCTTTTGTCCAGAAATCAATCGCACGCTGATTTCGAAGGTATTTAATCTTTGGTTTAGCGAATTCTGGGTCAATAAGAACCTTCGGAATATCCATAAAAGTTCCGCCCTCAGGGTCACTCATAAGAAGAAGTGCGGCATTTCGAACAATATTTTCCATTCGAGGACCAACCACACCAGTATTTCCCGGATCATAAAGAGATTTAAGCATCGAGTTTGTTTCGCCGATGATGAAGTCCATTTCTGAATCATCTTTGGCTTCAAACATATTAAAACCGAGTGGATTATCTGTATCGCCAGGGTTGAAATATATTATGTCATCGATTCGCTCTCGTGGAATTATTCCGAGAAGCTCCTCAACAGAATCCCCGTGCGGATCGATAAACGCAAAGCCGTCGCCATTCATAATATCTTGAAACGCGAGATTTTCGAGTAATTTAGATTTACCCATACCAGTCTGACCAATAATATATGTATGTCGGCGGCGGTCATTTTTCGAAAGGCGGATTTGCTTTTCGACACCACGATATTCATTAATTCCAAGCAAAAGACCTTCATCCATAACTTCAGTTGGACCATCGACCTGCTTAATTCGCTGTCGCTCAACCTTGCCCGTTGGGATCGAATTTCTATTCGGTAAGTGAAAAATCGTCGAAAGCTCAACACTGTTCAAAATTACACTTTTAGCAGCCTGAGGGAAAAATCGAAAAATATATGCAGTAACAAGCTCGTCAATATTTTGCGACATATTAAATTTAAAGCCGTTGAAGCGTGGAGAATCAAAAAGTGAAAACGCAGAAACAATTCCTTGCAATATCGCTTGGCTTTTCGCCGAAGTCGACGAAGAAACAACAGTTCTAACCAAAACTTCGTATCCGGGATATTTTACCTTGCTTTCAATCGCTTCAACTTCCTCTTGCTCAAGGGCGGTAAGCTGCCGACCACCTTCGCCACTTTCACTAACTCCATATGTTGGCGGTTTCCATAGAGCGCCCATCAAGTCAGCCGCACCAGCAACAGCACTACCCTTCGATTTACTTCCTTTGTTTCGAATCTCCTCCGCTCTTTTACTCGAACTGTCGGTCCATTTTTCGAAAGCAGGACGAATCATAATTTGAATAGCCGCGCCATCGCCTCGAGAAACAGCAGACAAGGCATCAAGCAATGAGCGCATCGAATCTCTTCGACTCTCTTGATATGTTGCAATTGGATAGAAGAAATCTTTTTTCAAGACAAATTCACCACCGATAACCCCCTGAAGTTTCCCCTGTTGACTAAAAATATTCTCCATTTCAACTTCTTCGAGTCGAGCTGCAGGATAAGCTGCTGCAATTGCCTGTTTTATAGTTTCAGTGATAACCGATGGCACAACCGCATAATAATGAATTAACCCATCACTCGCAACGATCTCAAACGAAATATGTCGCTGACCGTAAAGTTTCGTTTTGAATCCTTTTTGCGCCGTGCTCGAAATAATATTATACATTGTTTGAGCCTCGGAAATAACCTCATCAACAACATCACGCTCGTCGCGACCGCCAACTTCAATATCATCACTTGGCGGAGGAAGATGAATTTTCATTGGAACCATTTTTAGCCCACGCTCATAATTTTTTGCATCTCGAACAATAGCCTGATACTGATTAAAAATCAAAAAACTAGCGACGCAAATCACTACAAAAACCAAAAAGCTAATTATAAAAAATTCCATTACTTTACGCCACCTATAATTCTATTATATCTTTTCTTTAAGTAATCAACCTGCATTTGCTTAAAACGAATTTCTCTAGTGTATGGATCATTTTTAGTTTCAGAAATCATCTTTTTTAGATCCTTAACCCATTCATCTTCCATCAGATCAATATCTTGTGCGGTTGCAGGAGATTGGTTTACAACCACCTGACTGGCGTCATTTTGCATAGGTGCTGGCAAAACTTGTGCTGGCTGCTGAACCTGAAGATTTTCGCCCTGTACAGAAAAATTATCAAACGCCGAAAAAACCGCTTCTCGCGATTTTTCTGTATTCAAATTTCTTTCTGGCGACTGTTCGTAATTTTGACCGCTTTCAAAATTAAAATGCTCAAACTGATCATTCGAAAGCCCACCATTTCCAACGCTCGGAAGTTCGATATTTCTTTGCGGTTTCATACAAACATTATACCACAAACATTAACGTTTTGAAATATAAACACAAGCGATAATTTCAAGAAAAATAATAATTACAATTTCGAAAATTCCCACATTTCGAATTGATTGTTGCGCCACCAAAATCAAAGGCGCAAAAGCCAAAACGGCAGCATATTTACAAAAGAAAATAAGTCTATGTTTTCTCGAAAAAAGTTTTTTGCCTTTGGCAAAATTCGAAAAAACCAAATTAAGAATTTGATTTGTGCCATACAAAAATAGCGTAATCAAACTGACGAAGAATATATATGCGAGAGCAAAAAATCCCAACACTCCAATTGGACCTACACTCGAAGGCGTAGAAAAGTTTAAAATCCAGAGAATACCAACTCCAGATAATATTGAAACTGCGAAAATAATTTTTGAAATCATATCTAAATAATACCACATTTTAGATTTAGCCCAAAGAGCCAGCGAAGCAAAAATACGCCAAACGGAACAAAAAAATTACTATAATCCGTGGTTTGCGGCCAGCCCTTTTGAGCTATTTTGACCACTTCTCGTATAGAGAAGCATATCCTTGAGGAGTTCCTTAACCATTTCCTTTGAAATTGGAAGTACTTATTAAATCCTCGCGCTCTACGCTATTAATTTTTGCGGAGCTTTTTAGCAATTCAAAAATAAGTTAGAAAATCAATGACATTTTCAGAAACCTTAAAATTAAATCGCCATTCAAGCTCACAAAAATTAATGAATGGTCAAATTTCATTCAATTAAAAATATAATGTACTTGGTGAAATGTGCTTATACTGTTTTTTGTTTTTGCTTTTTTGTTGTTTATCAAAAGCTAATTTGAGTATACTACATTATAGCCAAAATGTCAATATATTAACGTTTATTTTGTGTTGTAAAAAACACATTTTCGGTGTATATCTGTTAAAAATAGTGATTAAAAAAATTATACAAAAAAGTCGAAAAAACCTATTGACTTTATGCTTATTTCGGTATATTATAGGGGTAGCTTATGAATAAATAATTTATACATAAGCCAAAAATAAACATTATTTCGTAAAAAATCTAGCAAACCTCCGCAGACTGCTAGTAAAATACAAAAAACTCCACAAAATCTTAAAAATGAGCGTTCCTCGCAGTCGCTCATTTTTTATTTTCTAAAAATAAAAACGCTTTCGAATTTGCGAAAGCGCCCTTTTCCATAATTCTGGTGGAGCTGCCGAGAACCGCCCTCGGGTCCAAAAGGTAACAAACTAATTTTCTACAAGTTTAGTTTTTCTTAATTAAAATTTTCGCAATAAAAGAAAAACAAAAAATCACGAAAAAGTTGTAGCTAAAATTTCACTCAAAAACCGCCACTCTTCTTTAAGCTATCAGCGAAAAAATATAACACCGACTAAATCCGCGCTGCCGAATTTAGGACGATGATCGCGCAATAATTAAGCAGCGATTGGCGCGAAAGCAGGAGCTGCAAAGAACTCTTTAACTTTCGCTACAAAATTAGATTTTGCAATTATTTTAAGCTTTACGAAGCAAACGACTTGCCAATTAGTTTGTTAAATTCCTCTTGTCTAAAGCTAAATCAGCCCCAACAATATTTACATTATATCACAAAAATTGATTTTTTATAATGTTTATGCTTAAATTAAAGAATGATTAGTAAGGTTTTATCTGCTGCCGCAATTGGCTATTCTGGGGAGATTATTGAGGTCGAAGGCGATTCATCAAAGGGTTTACCAAGCCTGCAAATTGTAGGAATGGGAAATAAAGCGATCGACGAAGCAAAAGAACGCGTTCGAAGCGCAATAAAAAATTCAGATCTGGATTTTCCAAAACAAAAAATAACCATAAATCTCGCCCCTGCAGAAATCCCGAAAGACGGAACAGGTTTCGATTTGCCTATCGCCATATCAATTTTAATAATTAGCAAGCAAATTCAGCAAAAAGAAGTCGAAAATCGAGCATTCGTAGGCGAACTTTCGCTAAGCGGCGAGCTTCGACCGGTTAAAGGCATTCTTAATATAGTTGAGAAAATTCGAGATTCGGGAATTTCGGAAGTTTTTCTCCCTATCGAAAACTACAATCAAGCTAAACTTATCGAAAACATTAAGATTATTCCTGCTCATAATCTAAAGGAGATTTTTCTTCATCTAAAAAATGAAAAGCTTATAGAAACAAATTCAGAGAACCATAACAGCGAAGGAATTGAAGAATCAGCAATTCTCCTTGATGACATAATAGACCAGCAACAAGCCAAGCGAGCACTTACAATTGCTATAGCCGGCCGACACAATATCCTCTTAACTGGCCCTCCAGGAACAGGAAAAACTATGCTCGCTCAAGCAGCCCTAAATTTACTCCCTCCTCTTTCGAAAAACGAATTACTTGAAGTCGCTAAAATTCACGGGTTAGTCGACAACATAGATGCGACGACAATAAAAAGACCTTTTCGAGCACCTCACCACACCGCCTCAAAAAATTCAATCATCGGTGGCGGGAAAAATGCCCTGCCAGGCGAAATCAGCCTTGCGCATAACGGAGTTTTATTTTTAGATGAAATGCCAGAATATCCACGATCAATCCTCGAAACCTTACGCCAGCCCCTCGAAGATAAAAAGATAGTAGTGACTCGCACAAATCGCAGAAGCGAATATCCAGCAAACTTCATGTTAATAGCAACAATGAATCCTTGTCCCTGCGGTTTTCTAGGCGACCAAACAAAACAATGCTCTTGTTCAACTTCCCAAATACTAAATTATCAACGAAAAATCTCAGGACCCCTTCTCGATCGAATTGATATGGTCGTCGAAGTAAATAGAATCGACAACAAAAACCTTCTCGAAGAACGTAGTAAAAATAACAACGAACACGCTAATGCTTATCAACAGATAGAAGTGTCGTCAAAATCACAACATAAAAGATATAATTGTGAAAAATACAACGGTCAAGCTAACGCTCTAATCGCTAAAAAATCATTCAAAACAACCTCCTCGGCAAAAGATTTTCTCGATTCTGCGGCCGCAAAATTAAACCTCTCCGCTCGAGGATATCTCAAAGTAATAAAAGTAGCCAGAACGATTGCCGACCTCGAAAACTCCGAAAATATCGAAATTTCGCACATAAGCGAATCGCTCCAATATCGACACAAACAGAAAATATCATAAAATCCTTGATTTTTTAGCATTTTTTTGGTATAATTTTTATCGAGTGAATTGCTTAAAAATAGCAACTCGAAAGGAAGGAAAATTATTAGCAACAAAGTTCGAATCAACGAAGAAATCCGAGCTAAGGAACTTCGTGTTATCGGCCAAAGTGGAGAACAGCTTGGGATTATGCCAGCAAAAGAAGCGCTTAAAATCGCTCAAAAAGCCGGTGTCGACCTTGTGGAAATTTCACCAAACGCCGAACCTCCGGTCGCTAAGATCATCGACTGGGGAAAATACCAGTACCAAAAAATGAAAGAACAGCAAAAAAATAAGCGCAACGCCAAACAAGTTGAGCTTAAACAAATGCGTTTCGGTCTAAAAATCGGTGCTGGAGATCTCGAAATTAAGCTTCGAAAAATCAAGAAATTTCTTTCTCAGGGAAACAAAGTGAAAGTTCAAATTGTTTTCAAGGGTCGTGAAATGGCTCACAAAGAAATTGGTTTCGAAATGGCTGATAAAATCATCTCCCTCCTCGAAGAAGATACTATCATCGAGCAAAAACCTCAGATGGCTGGCCGCAATCTGAGTTTAGTAGTAAGGAGTAAATAAATGCCAAAAATGAAGACTCATAAAGGCACCGCTAAACGAGTTAAATTAACTAAAAGCGGTAAAGTTCTTCGCCAACGGGCTTTCAAGAACCACATGCTTTCAAAGAAAAGCAAGAGTCGAAAACGACGAATCAATACGAGCGCAGAAGTAACTGGCTCGATTGCAAAAAATATTAAACGAGCACTAGGAGCAAAATAATGCGAGTAAAACGAGGTGTTACAGCACGAGCAAAGCATAAGAAAATCCTAAAAGCTGCTAAGGGAATGCAACACGCACGAACCCGATCATACCGATTGGCAAAACAAGGCGTTATCCGTTCTCTACAATACGCTTACCGCGACCGACGCAACCGCAAACGCGACTTGCGAGGTCTATGGATTACACGAATTAACATCGCAGCTCGAGAAAACGGCTTAACTTATGGAAAACTAATCGCTGGTCTAAAAGCTAAAAATATCGAACTTGATCGAAAAATCTTGGCGGAATTGGCAGTTAGCGAACCAAAAGCTTTTGCACAAATCATCGAAACTGTAAAATAATTCAAAAAAATATCTCCCATAAAACGGAGATATTTTTTTATTTTCCATAGAATAGCCCATCTGTAAGCCGGGTTCTGTCGAGAATGATCATCTATCTAGCTTTCGAATTGCTTCGAAAATCGAGCGGTTATCGAGTCTTGGCGGACAACCAACCATAAATGGAAGACTCTCCTTGCAGCCGACAGGGTTTACCTCTCGCATCGCGTCACCGCGGACGACTGTGAGCTCTTACCTCACTCCTTTCACCCTTACCTCTTGAAAATCAAAAGGCGGTATCGTTTCTGTGGCACTTTCCCTAAGATTATCTCTCGGTTGCCGTTAGCAACTGTCGTGTCCTTTGCTGCCCGGACTTTCCTCTGAAAAAATTCCAGCGATCATTCAATGGGCTGATCTAATTATAACATTTATTTAAGCACGACGCAATCTTCGCCGAGCAAATTTACGAGCTCTTTTAATAAATCAGTTTTCACATCAACCTTAAAAGGCATTCGAATAGCTGATTTATTTTCAGTACCAAGCACCAGAATCATCTCTGACAATCCAGAAAATTTACCACAAAGCTTCTTAATCGCCAGCAAAGATTCGTGATCATTTGGGTTTTTGATATGAACATAGACCTTTTGCAGCTTTTCAGCTTCGTAATTTTCAGTAGAGCGAGCCGGATTGGAGGTTGGCTTAGAAGAATCACTTTTCGACCTGAAATTTGAAGTATTTTTCGAAAAACTTTTCTTCTCTCCAGCGCCAGATGCGAATTTTCGATCATCACCAGAACTGGCTTTTTGCGAAACAACCTTATCTGTTTTTTTGGATGAGGGCTTCGAGCCGGCCTTAACTTCATCCATTCGGCGACCAGTAGATTCGTAGCTCTCAAGTTCTTCATCAGTAATAACTGAAATTCCGTCTGCAATAAGTTGAGCGTCGGATTTCATATTTCCGTCCTTATCCATAGCCGAAATTTTGCCAGAAATCTTCAAAACGGCATCAACTTGAATTTTATCACCGACTTCAGCATACAAACTCGGGAAAACGATAACTTCCCCCTCGCCCGTTTTGTCTTCCATTTTAATGAAAGCCATTTTTGTACCCGATTTAGTGATGATCGTTCGAACATCAAGCACCATTCCGCCAACGGTTGCTTTTCCGTTATGTTTCGCGGGAATAATTGACGACATTGGATTGGTTTGCTCTTCGAAATACGCAACATATTTATCGAGCGGGTGTGCAGAAACATAAAGTCCAAGCAAATCACGCTCCCAAGTAAGCTGCTCTTTTTCTGTATGCTGTTGTGGCGCCGTAGAAAGTTCGATTTCGGGTTCAATTCGCATAGAATCGTCCTCAACAAGGCCAAATAAGTCGGTCTGCCCACTCATAGCCTCTTTTTGTAGTTTCGAACCGTATGATTGGATTTTTTCGAGATTAAATAATAGATCCGATCGAGTTCCGAACATGTCGAAAGCTCCAGTCATAATCAAAGAATCCCACGCGCGCTTATTGAAGGCGCGAGCATTAACCCTTTTCGAAAAATCCAAAATCGAAGTGAATTTTCCATCAGCCTCACGCGCCTCAAGAACAGCATCAACAGCGCCAGCTCCAACAGCTTTAACAGCCAAGAGCCCGAAGCGAATTTTATTCTCGTGAGGAACAACGGCGAAATTCTTAAATGATTCATTCACATCCGGACCAAGAACCTCGATTCCCATTTTTCGACATTCGGCAATTTCGATAGCCAAACGATCAGTATCGTCGGCGTCGGCTGTCATTAGCGCCGCCATAAAAGCATCTGGATAATGTGCCTTAATATAGGCCGTCCAATAAGCGATCAAAGCATAGCACGCAGCGTGAGACTTGTTAAAACAGTAGTTGGCGAACTCTTCAAGGTGATCCCAGAATTTTTCGACTTTTCCACGATCAGCATTCGAATGTTTGACGGCACCCTCAATAAACTCGCCCTTCATTTTTTTCATAAGTTCGATATTTTTCTTACCAACGGCTTTTCGAAGCGTATCCGCCTGGCCACCGGTAAATCCGCAAACTTCCTTCGAAATCTGCATAAATTGCTCCTGATAAACCAAAATTCCGTAAGTGTTTTTAAGAGCATTCGCCATATGATCTTCGTAGAAAGTAATTTCTTCTTTTCCATGCTTTCGTGCGATAAATTTAGGAATTTCACTCATCGGACCAGGTCGATACAGCGCCACCATCGCGATAATGTCTTCAAATTGGGTTGGTTTTAGTTCGCGCAAATAGCGTTTCATTCCAGCGGATTCAAGCTGAAAAACACCAGTAGAATCACCACGCGCGAGAAGCTCGTAAGCTTTTTTATCATCAAGACCCAAAGTCGCAAGATTAATATCAACACCGTAAGTTTTTTTGATGATTTTTTGAGCAGTTGAAATGATCGAAAGGTTTTTTAGGCCCAAAAAGTCCATTTTCAAAAGACCGAGATCTTCAACCTGCCCCATCGGAACTTGCGTTGCGACAACACCTTTTTGTGCCATTTCAAGAGGAAGATATTTCATCAAAGTATCGGGAGCAATCACGACACCACAAGCGTGAACACCGTGGTTTCGAATTGTTCCTTCGAGCTGAATCGCATAATCAATCACTGTTTTCGCAGTCGGATTGGTTTCATATTCTTTTTTTAGATCTTGATCTTGCTCGATAGAAACTTTCAAAGGAATATGGCGCCCTTGGTTCGGATCTGGAACAAGCTTGGCGATTCGGTCAGCCTCGGCGTAAGGCACTTCCAAAACGCGCGCCACATCTCGCACGGCGTTTTTTGCCATCATTTTACCAAAAGTCGCAATATTTGCTACGCGATCAAAGCCGTATTTTTCGGTACAATACTGAATCACTTCATTTCGGCGCGTATCTTGAATATCGACATCGATATCTGGCATCGAAATACGATCCGGATTCAAAAATCGCTCAAAAAGAAGGTCGTATTCGAGCGGATCGAGATCCGTAATGTGGAGCGCGTACGCAATAATCGAACCGGCCGCCGAACCACGGCCTGGACCAAAGACAATCCCCTGAGATTTACCCCAGTTAATAAAGTCCTGAACGATGAGAAAATACCCATTATAACCCATTCCATCAAGAACACCGAGCTCCATATCGACGCGATCAATTTGCTCTTTCGAAAGTTTCTCTCGAATTTCTGGAATTGACATCTTTTCGACTTCTTCGACAGGAATTCCAGCATATCGCTCGCCCATACCTCGAAAAACAAGCTTATCCAAAAAGCCCTTTTCGCTCGTTTCACCATCTGGGAGTGGAAATTTCGGAATTAAGATCTTCCCGAATTCGAAGTTAAAATCAACCTTATCAGCAATTCTTTTTGTGTTTAGGATAATTTCGGGATCAACCTTACCCCAACGATCGATAATGTCTTGAGGATTTGTAACGAAAAGGTCGAATTCTTTCAAGCTCATTCGTTTTTCGTCGCGAAGATATGAACCAGTGCCGATACATAGCAAAATTTCGTGTGCGTCTTGATTCTCGTGAGTCAAATAATGCGAGTCGCACGAAACAATCATTGGTATTCCGAGGTCTTTATTTAGGCGCATTAGTCCGTCATTGATAATTTTCTGAACATCCCAGTGATTTGGACAGTCTGGGTGGCCGTGATCTTGAAGTTCGAGATAAAAATCATCACCATAAACAGATTGGTACCATTTTACGAGCTCTTTGGCTTTTTCATAATCATCAGCACGAATCGCCTCCGAGATTTCCGAACCAGCACATCCACTCAAACAAATAATACCTTCGGAATGTTCAGTCATAATATCGTGATCAATTCGAGGTTTATAGTAGTAACCATCGAGCCAAGCTTTTGTGGTTAGGGCGCAGAGATTCTGCCAGCCTTTTTCGTTTTTCGCAAGAAGTGTTAAGTGGTAGCGTGGTTTATCGTGATTCGGATCGCGATCAAAACGCGTTCGCGCTGCTACATAAGTTTCCATACCAATAATGGGCTTGATTCCCTGCGCTTTTGCGGATTTATAAAATTCAATCGAACCAGACATCGTTCCGTGATCAGTGATAGAAACCGCCTCCATACCGTTTTCTTTGACCGCCCGAGTCAAATCATCAATTTTCGTCAAGCCGTCCAAAAGTGAATGGTAAGTGTGAGTGTGTAAATGAACAAAATCGCTCGCGACAAGCTCTTCGAACTTTTTGGTTTTTATTTCTCCCTTTTCCATTCTTTAATTATACCAAATTTTCAAAAAACAAAAAAGCCCTACGGAAGGCTTTGATATTTTCCCCGCGTAAAAACACAAGGTGGATACCTCCGCAAAACGCAACCACAGTTACGAATCATCATTTGGAGTTCCTATATCTATGATTATTCAGGAAAAATCATACGCCAACCATAAGGCTATTTTAATTATACTACTTTCGAACTAAAAAATCCAGTAAAAAAACGAAAGAATCGCACTTTGCGCAATACCTATAAGCCCAGAAATTTGCGTCGAAAACAGCAAAATTATCGCAAATATTACCAACGGATTTCTCTCTAAACTTCGAATTCCTTTCTGAATAAATTCTGGAGCTATCGGATAAATTATTTTAGAACCGTCAAGAGGTGGAACTGGCAAGAGATTAAACAACATCAAACCGAGGTTGATCTTTATGAAATAAACCACAATGACAGCCACAAAACCTTCACCCATATTCAAAACCGAGAAAAAAGCAAACGCGATAAACGCCATTATAAAATTCGAAAGCGGACCAGCCAGAGAAACCAAAGCCATGCCCCATTCTTCGCCCTTCAACTTTCGAGGATTTACAGGAACCGGCTTCGCGCCACCTATCACTGGCACACCAGTTAAAATACAAAGAGTCGGCAAAATAACACTCATAAAAGGTTCAAGATGCTCCACAGGATTGAATGTTAATCGCCCCTCGTTCTTAGCAGTATCGTCGCCGAGCCAAAATGCCATAAGCCCGTGCGCAATTTCGTGAATTGTTAGACTAACCAATAAAATCCCAACTACGATCAAAACTATAAATAAATCCATATATCTATTATACACCACTTGACCTTTTTTCAAAAATGATATATAATAAAACAGATTGTAAATAATAAAGTAAAGAGAGTTAAAATGGCAGTATGTGATTTGACAGGAAAAGGAAAGCAGCACGGACACAACGTTAGCTTTTCGCTTCGCCGAACAAAACGAACTTTCAAACCAAACATCCAGAAAAAAACTGTGATTATCGACGGTAAAAAAGTTCGACTAAACCTAAGTACGGCAGCTATCCGAACTTTGAAGAAAAAAGGAATTCTATAATTCACTCTTCGAGAAACTTCGCTATATAAAGCGAAGTTTTCTTTTTGTATAAAAATAAGCTCTCGATATTCGAAAGCTTATTTAATTATTATTTTGTCCGTTCAATGTGGACAATTGTCATTTTCTCTGGGAAATTTGAGATGTTCTTAACTTTATATTTCGAAGTTTTTTCGACATCCGCGCCAAGCTCTTTAATAAAAATGTCAAGGCTATTTTGCGGAACTTCGTAATTTATTCCATCCTCCGCATAATGAACAGGAATAATCACCTTCGCATCGGAATTTCGAGCGATTTTTGCCGCCGAAGTTGCATCCAAAGTATAGCCATTACCACCAACAGGAAGAATCAAGATATCAAGAATTCCGAGATTCTCCAACTGATCGTCTGATAGCTCCGGACCAATATTACCGAGCAGTCCAATTTTCGCACCTAAAACATCTATACTATAAATAACCGACTTCTGCTCATCGTTGGAGTCGATATGTCGTTTTTCAGCAAAGCCATTGATCGAAAAATCCCCAACTTCATAACTACCAGGATAACTCAAACTCAACGCAAAGTCGTCGCTCTGAGTCAAAAACCTATCTTCTGTCGCCAATTCTGTAGCATTTTTTACTACAAAATCTTTTTCTCCTTTGTGAATTGACATTTTAGGATCAATAACTAAAGTGTTCTTTTTTGTTGAAATTACAACAGTATTTCCGCCTTTATATTCAATATCAAACATAATACTCCTTATGGTTTTAGCAATTCTTCATTATCGACAATCACACGATATTCATTCGAGAAAATTTCTGCGATGAAAGTATCTCGGGTAGTATATCGATAATAAAAGTCTTCCATCGAGAGAACAACATAGTTTAATTCTCGACCCTCTTCTTTTTCAATTTCACTTGCCCAAGATGACAAAATGCTCTTATCGTTACCCACCAAAAGCATATCGATATTAGATTCTGAGCCCTCAACCAAAACGCCAGAAATTACAAACACATCGAGATTTTTTTCGATCTTCGAGATTCTCTCATTCCAAGAATGAGTCGATGCTTCGATCTGCTTTGTTTCAATTTCGGGAATTTCGGCACCGGCAAACATTCCCCGAAGAGGAATATAATACTTAAAGCGCTGATTGATACCATAAAAAAGCTTACGATCTTCAGTTGTGCTTTTTACAACCTTAAATTCCTCAAGATTCTTAAGCTCCCTACGGACAGAGTTCACCTGCTCGTCAATAAGTCGTGTTATTTCGCGAACATAAAAACTCTTATCTGGATTGGTTAAAAATAAGTTTAATAACTTAACTCGAGTCTTAGAACCAAACAATGCCTCTATGCTTTTATCCATAACTATATTTTATCACACTTTTCAAAAAGTGTATAGTTTATTTGTTCATTTTTGAAGAAATATATTGTTCAGCTTCGCTAAGAGTTAGCCATTTTATGTCTTTATTGCGTTTCATAAAAGTTATTTGTCGTTTTGCAAGTCGCCAATCTCTGACGGACATTTTTTCAATTAACTCTTCCTCGGTCAATTTCTTGTCCAAAAAATCCCTAATAAGCGGGTATGCGTTGGTAGTCATTGCCTCGCTCTGCCAACCATATTTTTGAGCCATTTTTTGAGCCTCTTCAATAATTCCTGAACTAAAAAATTGTTCATTTCTGGCGAAAATTCTTGTTCGAAGTTTATCGCGTTCTGTTGTTATTCCAACAACGATATTGTTAAATCCGTTGTGCTTTTTACCACTATTACACTTATGCTTTTTTGATTTTTCAATGGCACGAATCAAATAACGCTTATTCTTAGAATTTTCTGGCATTTCGATTTTTGCCTGCTTGATAACCGCTTGAAGTTCTTCAATACTCTTCGAATTTAGCTCGGCACGAAGCTCTTCATCCGGCTCACCAGCAAAATCATAATCATAAAGAACGGCATCAATATACAGCCCCGTTCCGCCAACCAAAAAAGGAATTTTTCCACGAGAATGAATTTCGGAAATCTTCTCAAAAGCATACTCCTTAAAATCGGCAGCCGTAAAAATTTGATCCGGCTCAGCCAAATCAAATCCCCAATGTGGAACACTGTCTCGCTCTTCTAAACTCGGCTTGGCGGAAGCAATATCGATCCCTCTATAAATTGCGCGCGAATCAGCAGAAATTATTTCACCATTAAACTGCTTGGCAAGCTTTATCGCCAAGGCAGTTTTTCCGCTCGCAGTTGGACCAGTGATAATTATAAGTTTTTTCATCTATAGATTTCGAATAAATTCCGACAAATCACCGAGCGAAATTTTCTTTTCAACAAATTCACCGTTTTCGCGAATTCGCACGCTCACTTCACCAGCTTCCTTGTCTTTTGGTCCGACAATTAACTGAACTGGAATTTTCATCGCAGTGGCTTCACGAATTTTCTTACCCAAAGATTCATTTCTATTGTCAGAAGTCCGGCGAATTTCATTAAATTTAACTGGCGAATCCAAAACAGTTTCGTTCAAAATATTTTCGATTTTCGAAACATAATCGCCCAAAGTGTCATTCACAGTCAAAATTCGAACTTGCTCTGGCGCCGCCCAAAAATCAAACCAACCAGCTTTGTGCTCGATATAAACGCTCATAAATCGCTCAATCGAACCAAGCAACGCACAGTGAATCATCACCGGAGTTTCATCCGCGCCGTCGGAGTTTTTGTAAGTCAATTCAAACCGTTGCGGCTGAACAAAATCAAGCTGAACTGTCGCAACCTGATGTTCGCGACCAATCGCGTCCGTTGCCATAAAGTCGATTTTTGGACCATAAAACGCAGCTTCGCCTTCTTGCTCGAAATAATCAAGATTATTCGCGATAACAGCATTTTTTAGCTGATTTTGTGCGCGTTCCCAAAGCGAAATGTCGCCAAGATAGCTCTCAGAATCATCACGATAACTGAGGCGAACTCGAAGTTTCATTCCGATTTTCGAATAAAGTTCGTTGGCACAACTCAACAAATTCTGAATTTCCTGCTCGATCTGATCAGCGCAACAAAAAATGTGAGAATCGTCCTGCGTTAGCGATCGAACTCGATTCAAACCGCCAAGCTCGCCAGTTTTTTCATCACGATAATCTGTTGTAGTCTCGATGTAGCGAACCGGCAAATCGCGGTAGCTTCGAGGCTGTGAAGCGTAAATCTGCGTGTGGTGCGGACAGTTCATCGGCTTCAAAGCAAAATTATCGCTGGTTTCTTGACTCGTCACAAGGAAAAGCTCATCGCCAAATTTCGCCCAGTGGCCAGATTTTTCGTAAAGTTCTTTTTTAGTGATGTGCGGAGTCCAGACTTTTTGGAAGCCGTATTTTTGACGAAGTTGGTTTGAATAATTCGCCAAAACATCACGCAAAACCGTTCCGCGTGGCGTGAAAAGTGGTAAACCAACGCCGACCAAAGGTGAAACCGTATATAAATCAAGTTCACGGCCGAGTTTTCGGTGGTCGCGAAGTTTTGCTTCTTCCATTTTTTGAAGGTAGTCGTCAAGTTCTTCTTGAGTTTCGAAAGCCACGCCGTAAAGTCGTTGCATTTGTGGATTGTTTTCGTTTCCACGCCAATACGCGCCAGCCACTCGCATAAGTTTGAACGCGCCAACTTCACCAGTGTTCGAAAGGTGTGGACCTTTACACAAATCTTTGTAATTTCCGTTGGTGTAAAAAGTGACAGTTTTTGCGCCTTCACCGACTTCAAAATCACCTTCGGCAAGAAGTTTTGCATCGGTAGTTCCAGCGTTTTTTAGGTCGTTCAGTAATTCGAGTTTGTAGGGCTGGTCGTTTTCTTTCGCCCATTCGATCGCTTCTTCGATTGGCATTTCGCTCAAAATAAAATCTTGCTTTTCGGCGATAATTCGACGCATTGCTTTTTCGATTTTATTAAAATTCTTCTCGGAAATTTTGTTTTCGCCGAGATCAATATCATAATAAAAACCGTCTTCTATCGCAGGACCAACGCCGAATTTCGCGTCTTTGTAAATTCGCTGAACTGCTGCCGCCATAATATGCGCAAGACTGTGTCGCATTCGAAACATTTTTTCGTCTTTTTCCACTTTAATTTTCACCTTTCAAAAAATTTTATACTGTTTTTATTTTACCACCTCTTGCGGTTTTTTTCAAATTTTGATAAAATTGAAATATCGGGCGATTAGCTCAGTTGGCTAGAGCGTCACATTGACGTTGTGAAAGTCAGAGGTTCGAGTCCTCTATCGCCCACCAAATTTGGAAAAATAAACGCGACCCAAAGGCCGCGTTTTAATTTAATTTCAACCCTGTTCCAATTCTCGAATTTCTTGATTTATTTTTGCCTTGTTTTTAGCTAACAATTCCTTCAATTCTGGCGTATAATCTATTATCACATTCTTCACCAACATAATAAAATGTTCCGCACCATCTAAGTTTGAAGTTTGCATAGTCATAGATCCCCGCGGGCTATCTATCCTAATTCTATATATAGATATATTTCTATTGACCGAAGACCCTCGAGCCATTCTTTTATTCTTCGAGTTGAATCCACCAGCGAAAAGCCCGCAACCATAAACACCAATACCTACACCCTTGCGTCTTGATGCTGTTTCGGATTGAAAATTTCCCACATTAACAGTGTCATCCACATCTATTCTTATTTCAATATCATTACCTAATTCAATAGTTCTTCCACACTGAACCAACCTGTCTCTATACAGGGCAATTCCTCACCCCCGCATAACCGCCGAAAATAAGGATGAGTTCATTATAATATGAATAGGGCTATTGGGATTATATATTAAAGTATTTTTTATGAAGTTTGTATTTTTATCTCCGTCCGGCAACAGCACCGATAGCAAATCGAGTCGCTCAAGCTCAATTTTCTTTTTTAATAATAATTTCTTTTTCTTTATTTTATCAACTATACTCACAAAAACCTCCTTATTATCTTCACCCCTTAATTATACCCCCCAGTCCGTCAAGAGTTTTTCCACCATTTTGTCAAACTTTTCCACAAAAGCATTTTTCGAAAATCGAAATCATTATTCGTTCGGTGATATATTTTTCGTGAAACATTCCCAATCTTGTTCGCTTGACAAAACTCCAAAATATTATTATCCAAAAACAGCAAAAGTGAACAAAAATCCGAGTGACAAAACTAACCCGTCAATCACAATAACTTGTTCATATTTCCCAGAAGCAAAAATAAAAGCCCGATTATTTTCGAGCTTTTTTAGCCTTTTTGGCAGCTTTTGCGCGGTCGATGTCCGCCACGGTTCCCTTTTGCGTGACATCGAATTTATCGAGGTATTTGCCGAGTGCCAGCCTAGTTTGCGAATAAGCCGCCGCCGCCGAACCGTAACAAATCGAGGTTATCGGCATAAAAAACCATTGTAGGACCATAAAAATCGTGCGAGATTTTTTGTATCTATCAGGCTTTGGCGGAAGCATCTTCAAGCTCACGAAAATTGCAATAAAGAGTCCGACCGTGGCAAACTGTTGAATTACGCTGATTGTTGTTGGTAACTGATGCGCAACAAGGCTTCTTGAGGCTTGATGATTCAAAATCAAAGGAATCCACCCACCAAATGCCGCCAAAACAGATTGATACACCATCGAAACGTGACCTTCGAGCAATCTGTAGAATTTCGAGATTCCATCCCAAAATGGAACCGTTCGACTTTTCGAAAAAATATTTTGGGCGACATACGGAACATCGCTTGCTCCATACATCCAGCGACGAAGCTGAACGAACTGAGCTTTTAGCGTTTTTGGCAAAGTTTCGCTCAAAACGGCGTCTTGATATATCGGAACCATAATCGGCACAACCGAATATTTTCCGTCAAAATGAAAATAACTTCGCCAGAACTGATGACCATCTTCGACGATTGTTCGAGTGCTCCAAAAATCCATTTCAACCAAAGCATCAAGCGGTTGCGAATGCGAAGCAAAGTTCCTGAGTAGATGCGGTCGCATAGAAACCACAAGATTCCAGAAAGAGTTACCAGTCGCCAAAACTCGCATTGGGGCTGGCGCATCCCAGATATTATTCAGGAATAACGAAATTGGTTGATACGAAAAATGTTTTCTATCTTTTCGAACAATAAATTCATAAGTTGCCGCCGAAAAATACTTCGCGTGCGGTTTGTTGTCGCAATCGAGTGTAGTTACGAGCACATTTTCGAAAGGAATTTTGTTCTTTTCGCAATATTTTTGTAGCGCGCGGCCAGCAAAAGTGATGTTTCCACCCTTACCAATCACTTCGTTTGGCAAATCCTTAGGGTGTTTTATAATCTCAAAAGCCTTAAACTTTTTCGAAAATTCAGACTGAAGTTTCTTCGCGGTTTTTTCGATTTCCTTTCCGCCCCGCTCTTCGTAGGCGAAAAAAATCATCAAATTTTCTTTCGAATAATCCGTTTCTATTAGCGATTCAATAGTTGGGCGAATAACTTCATAAGGCTCGTTGTAAGCAGCAACAATAACAGCATTCACAACTTGCGAAGGCTTGACGAAATTATCTTCCACTGAAATATATTTCAAGTTATCAATATGTTTTTGAAATTCGAATTTTTCTCGAACTTTTTGTTTAGAAAACTTCAAATCGCAATATGATTGCTTTGGATTTTCGAGATCATCCAATCTTGCCTGCCAATCAACTTCAAGAGCTTTGTTCATTTTTCGATAGCCACCAAAAGTTCGATACGCAACACCGATCGCTTTAACCAGAAGTGTTGCAACAATTAAAATCAGATAAACGCTCGCCAAAAATGGTGAAAAAATAGACAATACAATCATCAAGACAATCGCACCATAGCTCAAAAAAGCCGGCAAAATCTCAAAAAATCGATAAAATTTAGTTCGTTTACCTTGTGGAATTTCTATATTTTTCATACTTAATTAGGAATTTCGTTCAAAATATTCGAAGCGATAATCATCGAGAAGATCAGAATTACAATATTTATAATCGCAAATAAAATCGCCATCCTTCGACCAAAAACCGAATAGATTTTCGCGACAATTACATTATAAATCGTAGCAGAAAAAATACCGATCATCGAAATGAAAGCTCGAGTATACCAAACATCTTTGTACAGATTACTTCTGCCAAAAGCCGTATATCGAACATGAATTAAGCGATCATAAAATTGTGCGCCCGAAATGGTCGAAATAAAGAAAATTATCCCGAAAATAAAACATAGAATCATCAAAAAAAGAACCATTCTATCTTTGACAACCAAACTAAAACTTTTTTTAATATCTTTCATAAAAATTCTCGTGGAGCCGATGAGCGGGATTGAACCGCTGACCTACGCGTTACGAATGCGTTGCTCTACCAACTGAGCTACATCGGCAACCTTTTTTAATTATAGCACAAAAAGTCCGAAAAATAAATAAAAATAGGCTTGAAATTGTCTCGGAAATTTGATAAAATAATATTAGTCTTATGCGCCCGTGGTATAGTTGGCCTAGTACGCCTCCCTGTCACGGAGGAGATCGCCGGTTCGAATCCGGTCGGGCGCGCCAAATTTAGACATTAAAATTCATCGTGTTTCGGCTCGATGAATTTTTATTTTATTCCAAACACAACAAAAAAAGAAGAGTTTAATTACTCTTCAATTTTTATATATTTTGAGATTTTCCCGGCTTTTTCGAGAGAATCAATTCTCGATTCCAATTCCGTAAACGAAATTTTGATATATTCGTAGCTCAATTCTTTTTCGCTTTTCGAAAGAAGTTTTACGAAATAATATCCGTCGCCAGTTTTCGAAACGAACGGATCAGAAACTTCGCCAATTTTCAATTTCAACGCATTCTCCGTTCGCCCGCCGTCGACATTCGAAGTTTTAACTGTTCCCATTTTTCCGACTTGAACTTTTTCTCCGAGAATTTCAGCGACTTTCGAAAAATCGTTCGAATTCTCTTTTAGAATTTTCGAAACTTGATCTTTGAGATTTTTCGCATTAGAGTCAATTTCGACCAAAACTTTTTGTCGCAAAAGTGGCAATTCGATGAACAGTCTGCGATATTCCGACGAAGTCATATTGTAATTATTTGCAATCGTTCGATTGAAAACATCTTCGGAAATTTCGACTCCATTTGCGGTTCTGTGATCTTTGAAGATTGCTTCAATTTCTTCATTCGAAACAGAAATACCTTTTTCTTTTGCGATTTTAGAGACATACGCATTATTGATCGCATTTTTCATTGCGGCTTTTTTGTACTGATTCGAAAGAGTTTTTTCATCCCCAGAAACTTCGAGAGCGCCTTTCATTTTTTGTGTATAAAACATCGTGCTTCGATATTCCAAAAGATAATCTGAATATTTCACACTTTGTCCATCAACTCGACCGACCGGCAAAGGTAAAACTGCCGAAATTCGATAAGTAAAACTTCCCGTATTTTGAGCGACATATAGCTGATACCAAAACATAATTGAGCCAACTATAAATATCGCAGCCGAAATAATCAAAGTACTGATAACTAATTTCTTCTTCGAATATTGAACTGGGTATTTGAATTTTTTGCCATTATTCAAAACGGCACGACGCTCTTCCTCAAGTGTGCTGTTTGTTACTGTTGTAAGCTGCGTATTTTGCGGCTTTTTTATTTTTTTCGAAATTTCTTTAATTTTATTCTTCATAATCCTCCGTTTCAATTTCACCAATCACATCTTGAAGTTTATTGTAAATATCTTCTGGGCGCTCGACATTTTTAATCTCTAAATCCCCCACTATCGTTAGAATATTTATCGTTCCAAATTTGAAAATATCCGCAAAAAATCCTGAAATATTGTAATTTATAGATTGAATTTTCGAAAGCGGAATATCTACAACACTCTTGCCGAAAAAGCCTTTCTGATGAATTTGTCGAATTCGCTGATCTGTTACAATATAGATCGAAAAATACCAGAGCATAAAATAATACAAAAAAACTACAAGCCCAACAATAAAGCCTATCGTCGGCGCGTATAGAATTTCAATACCAGCCGAACCAGACATAATTCCGAAAAATACAGGCAGACAACTTAAAGCAAAAATCCCGAGAAAAATATAAAAGCCTTTTCGCATCGCAATTATATGTTTGCGAAAAACAAACAAAAAATTCTCGCCATCACGCTGGCCGTTAAATGCTTTTATTTTCTTCTCTGATTCCTTCGTCATATAATTTCTGTGGTACCCCAGACAGGAGTCGAACCTATAACCTTTTCCTTAGGACGGAACTGCTCTATCCAGTTGAGCTACTGAGGCATATAATATATTATAGCAGATATATTATATTAAATCCACATTTATAGTATAATTTTAGCAATAATTATTGTATAAATTTTTTATACATTATCGTATAAACTTTTCCCTCGGCGTTGCATAGTCGTATATTTCAAACTCGTCAAACCAGTGAGCGATTTCTTCCTCCGCCTCTTCTATACAACCAGATGCGTGAATCAGATTTGGTATTCCTTTGCCTGCCTTATCAGCATAACCAAAGCTCATATGTGAAAAATCTCCTCGAATTGTTCCCGGCATTGCAGATTTAGGTTCTGTTCCACCGACCATTTTTCGAACCAGCTCAACAGCCTCTATACCCTCGAAAACCATAGCAATTACTGGACCTTGAGTCATAAAGTCAAGAGTCATATCGAAAGCTTTTTCGCCTCTTCGAGTTACCATTTTGCCAATAGATTCGTAGTGTCTATAGTAATGATCTTTATCAGGAAAGATCATTTTCGTAGCAACAATTTTTAGCCCAACACGCTCAAATCGAGTAAGGATTTCCCCGACGATGCCCCTCTGAACAGCGTCTGGTTTGAACAAAATTAGTGTTCGCTGAATATGCTCTTGAATAACTTTTTTACTCATTGATTTTAGCCTCCTTTTTAACCATTTAAGCTATTTTTATTATATAACTTTTTTCGAAAAAATGCTATAATATAAATATGTATATCTCTGAAGCGCTTGAAGATTTTTTAGAATCGCTCGAAGTCGAAGGCGGCCGCTCAAAAAAAACCGTCGAAAACTACCGACTCTATATCGAGCGGCTGGTTGAATTTACCGAAGATGTGCCAGTTTCGAAAATCGACGCCGAGCTGGTTCGAAAATATCGCCTGTGGCTAAATCGCTACCAAAATTTCGACGGAAAAGAACTTGGTCGCTCGACACAAGCTTACCATTTGATTGCGCTTCGGAGGTTTTTGACTTATTTGGCGCGCCGAGATATAAAATCTCTCGAACCCTCAAAAATCGAATTACCAAAAGTTGTAAAACCGCAAGTGAATTTTCTCCATTACGAAGAAGTTGAGCGCTTAATCAATGCTGTGCCAGCCGAAACCGAAAGTGATCTACGAGATCGCGCAATTGTCGAGCTTCTCTTTTCGAGCGGACTTCGTGTTTCTGAGCTCTGTAATTTGAATCGCGACCACATCAATACCAAACGACGCGAATTTATGGTGCGCGGAAAAGGCAACAAAGACCGTCCGATTTTCATCTCGAAGAATGCCGCCGAACACATAGAAAACTATTTGGCGGCTCGAAACGACAACTTAGCTCCGCTTTTCATCAATTATTCTCGGCGCTACAAAAAACCTTCAACCGACGGAAATTATCGCCGGATAACTCCGCGAACCGTTCAACGAATGATTGACAAATACGCGCGACTCGCTGGAATCACTAAGCGCGTTACGCCACACACAATGCGACACAGCTTTGCGACCGATCTATTGGTGAATGGCGCCGATCTGCGCTCCGTTCAAGGAATGTTGGGTCATTCAAGCATCGCCACGACACAAATTTATACGCACGTGACCGACCAACATCTGAAAGAAATTCACGAAAAATTCCACAGCGAGACAGAATAAAACCTCCCAGCAAGAGAGGTTTTATTTTTACTTACATTCAATTGTCGAAGGCTCCGTGCTATCTCGAACAATCATCACCTTACAGAATTTTCCATCAGTCGAAACCGCAAAATCCGGAATCGGCAATGTCGTCGAATTCATCTCTACACGAGATTGCACTCGCCTAAACTTATCGCTCGCTCGCCCCGTCGAATCGATCAAAGGCTGAACGCCGTCAAAATTAACAGCACCACGACTGCTATCAAACAATTCAATAGAGTAATTGGTTGTAGCTCCATATTGAGCAGAAATCTTCATTAAAGCGCCGGCGTCCGGAGATATCTCAGATCCCAAATCGATCATAGCAGAACAAGCATAAGTTGCAGAATTCAAACTGTTACTGCATCGAACCGAACTCAATGAATCTTTCGAAAAATTATGACGCGTTGCTGAACTTTGAGCAGAAATAATCGCATCACTCACCCCAGAACTTGACGGAAACAGAAACGCCGTCTTCGAAATATTTTTGTCCGATTCTATATAATTCGAATAGTCAAAACTCCCTGAAGTTATAATTTGTGCTCGAACGACAGATGGAAATTTCGAAGATTCCCATTCGCTATTTTTTGCAAAAACTTCTAACATATCGCTATCAGATGAAGGCAACTTAACTTCGGCGACATTATTGTTGTCAGCTTTCGTATGCCAGGAAATTTTTACGAATCGAAACGCTCGGTCAGATTTTAATGGAATTATTTTTGAAGAATTTGCATTTAATTCACCTTCAAAATTTGCAGTAGTTGGATTGATTTTTACGCAAGTATATGCTTGATTTAGCGAACTGTCTTCTGCGTTGGTTTGCACAATTGTTTCGCTCGAGCCTAAATCTCCAATCCCAAAAACTTCCGCCAAAATTCGACAGGATTGCGTATTGAGATCTTTCGAAAGTTCTGCGCGCATTTTCGAACATTCATTCGCTTTTGCAACATTGGCACAAGTTTTTTGATAAATCAATAAAGCTCTCTTGGCGTCCTCTACTCCAGCCTGCGCCGAATCATATGCGCTTTGCGAAAGATCGGAATTCGAAGCGCCCTGCTGATCTCGAATAATCAAGCGCAAAAAACTTGCAACGACTAAAGCTACCAGTGATCCGGCAATAATAACCAAAAACATCGACACGCCACCGCGTTTGAATTTATTCGTCGCCATATTATTTCCTTCCGATCGTGCGCACAGTTAAATCGAATTTATTGATAGCACAATAGTCAGCTCTATCCGACTGAGGTTGGCATTGTTGAGATATTAGCTGTGTCGCGTCCTGGCTTCTCGTACCTAATACATATTGAATATTTATCAAGGATTGTCCAGAAACTGCATCAGATAGCGCCCTAAAACTAATACTATAAATCATTAAGTCCACCTCTCCGGCGTTAATAATTTCAGTTACGACATTTGCGTCGCGTGGAACATTCTCCCAACTGCTTGGATTTGAACAGTAATTCTTCGAAACATCTCGAACTCGAACCAATCGAATTGAATTATCTTTCGACCCAGCATATTGAATTGGACCATCCCCAGCGCGAAGAGCACTCGCAGTATTCCAGAGATAAGAAAATTCACCAGCACAAAATGCTCCACCTCTGCCATTCGAAATGTAGTTTGAATTTCCGCCGGGAGTAGATGCAGATGACGTTCCGTTCCATCCCCAGACAGACTGAATCGAATTGAATTTTTCAGTGAAATCCTTATTAATGCTGCGACTCGCAACATTAAGCTCTTTCATTGTTTTGCCTTTAGTCATAATTTTAGACATTTGAATTGTTGTCGTCGCAATCGCCACAATCAAAAGCGAAACAATCGCCATCGAAAGCATTAATTCAGTAATTGTAAAACCTTTTTTAGTTTGGTACATATAACCTCACAATCGTTCCTATAGTCATCGGAGCATTTATGCCCGGAGCATTCCAGCAAGCTCGAATATGAAAATCAAAGTAAGTTCCGTCACCGCGAACAGCCTCAATCCAAAGCCCCTCAGCCGAATTAAAATTTATTTTTGCCGACAACCTGTTAGTATCAGTTTCTCCATCATAAATCAGTCGTGGATATGTGGATGCAATATTAAGATTATCCCTATTTTTTCTGATCGCATTTACCGTATCCATAACAAACGCACTCGGAGGAATATCAGCTTTTAGTGTAGGACAAGACTGAAAATTTGAAGCTCTAGCTACTGCACCGTTAGTTATTTCTCGCCAAACATTAGCCGTCCCAGAATTGACATTTTCTGGGTAATTTGCAACATATACAGAATTCACATAACGAAGCGCTTCTGCTTGCGAGTCGATCGCGTTTCGAGCCATCGACAATTGAAGTGTAGCTTGAGATTTAGCTAGGCCAGAATTCATTAGCGCCAACCCACCGATCATAATCATTGCGAAAATAGAAACAGCAAACATCACTTCAATTAGCGTGTCACCTTTTCGAAATTTAGTCATCATAAATTCACTCCATTCACCATTACACTACTCCAATCCGGTCCACTTCCACAGCTATAAGTTTCCAAAGGCATTATTTCGACAGACGATGCGCTTTGCCCAATTCGAATCATTTTGTTTCTACCATACACAGCCTCCCCACCAAACAATGAATTCGATGAAGGATTTCGAACGCAAATATTGAATGATTTATCATTGCTATTCAACAGCATATTTTCATTGATATAATCTATATGATTAGAATTGCCGTTATTTTTATAGTTTCGTATATAAGTGCCAAAGGTGCTGAAATTAGCCCCAAAAGTCATAATTGAACCATCAACAGGCGACTTAACTATCATAATCGAATTCAAGATTTTAGGAGATCCGCTACTATATGGGACATTTTCTTCTCTTCTGGTTATATTATTATAGATTCTAAATCTGTCGTCGCGGTTATCTGTAACCATTCGACTTCGAGCACCCCACTCAATTTCCGTATTAGTTTCACTATTAAAATCAATCGACAGTTTACTATTTCGAATAGCTTCGATTGAACTATTGAAGCGAGAATAATCTTGATTCGCGTCACCTATCAAAGTGTATGTCTTAAAATTGTCCCAGTCATACTGTTGGCCTCGAAAACTAGATAAAGCGGCAAAAACTATCATCTTCCCCATTATAATACAGTTAGTGTTGCCTCTTCCGCTACCACTATTAACACTACTTATCAGCGTCCTGCTATTTCTTGGATGTGTCATACAAGAATTTCGAGTGTTCGAATTAGTAGGATTTTCTACCTCATTAAAAACATCCTGAATACTACTTTTAAATGTATTAACCGAATCCTCATATCGCTGACGATTCAAATTAATACTCCAACCCGCCAGCAACATAACCGTCAATAAGCCAGAAATCGACAAAACCAGCATTGTTTCGATTATCGTAAACCCTTTTTTCATTTGCCCTTCTCCCATAATTACTCCCATTATACCATAAGCGCTTTAATTTTACACCACCAAAAAATCAACAATCTCAATAAAAATTGTCTGAAAAATAAGCAAAACCAGACAAGCCAAAATCATCGCCGGGCCAAAAGGAATTTGCGCACCTCGAACAAGTTTTTTCTTTTCGAAAATTGAATTTAGTAAAATCATTACCAAGCCAATCACATTAGAAAACATCATCAGCAGTAGTGAAAATACTGGTGAATTTGGCAAAAGCAGCACCAAGCCAAGCGCCAAAATCCAATCTCCATCACCAACCCAAGCTCCTTTCGAAACGACCGAAAGAAGAAGATAAACGGCTGGGAACGCCAAAATTGAAAGTGTCAAATTTGAAATAATTTCAAAAGAAAATCCCTTCTCGAAAACACCAAGCACAAAAAACACAAACGCCAAAAAATTAAAAATCCACATTGTTCGAACTGGCAAAAGCGACCATTTCGCATCATAAATAAATAAAATCACTAAACTCGAAAGCGACGCAAAAAGCATAAAAGTTCGAAAAGCCTGCACTGGCGTAATTTCTTTCGAAAAGTCAAATCCAAGCGAAACAAAAACCAAAACAAAAACTACAGCCGTAGAAACTTCTGCGAGAAATTCGAGCCAGCCGATAGATTTTCGGCATTTTCGGCATTTTCCGCCAAGCGACAACCACGAAAAAATCGGAATTAAATCAAACCATTTGAGCTGATATCCACAGTTCAAACAATGCGAACGGTCTTTATTCTTCTTGCTTTCTACGAGATTTTTGAGCTTACTCCATTCTTTCATGTCGATTTTTTCGCCATTTTTTTTCGCATCATTAAGCTCGAGAGCTCGAAGGCGCCAAACTTGCGCCACCGAAAAGCTCCCGATAATCGAACCAAAAATCGCAAAAATTAAACACGCAAAATAGAACATTTTCGCCTAAACCTTATTAACGAGTCCGTAAATTGGCACAAGGATCGCACCAATCAAACCACCGGCGACAACCGCCAAAATCACCATCAACAGAGGTTCAATCATTGTCGAAATAGCTTTGATCTGTTCATCAAGTTCATCTTCGTAAACTTGAGCTGTTTTGCCCATCATTTCGTCGATTTTACCAGATTGTTCACCGATCGAAATCATTTGAGGCACGAGCAACAAAATATAGTCTTTATCTCGAAGTGAGTCCGAAAGGTTTTTACCACCCTGAACAAGCTTATTGGCTTCGTCGATTTTTTCTTTAATGACAACATTGTTAACCGCATCGCCAGTAATTCGAAGCATATCGTTCATCGAAACTCCTGTCGAAAGCAACAATTGCCCCGTTCGGGTGAAACGAGCCATATACAATTTTCGGAATAATCCGTTAAAAATTGGCACATTCAATTTGAAATTTGCGGATGCTTTAATTCCTGAATCTGTTTTGAGCCATTGACGGAAGAACCAAATCGCAATACCTAAAACGATAAAAATTAGCCACCAAAAACTCACTAAGAAGTTCGAAAACCACACCATAAATGCAGTTAGTGCTGGCAGTTCTTCTTTCAGGTCTTTATAGAGTTTTTCAACCTGCGGAACAACCGAAAACATCATAAATGCAACCACCAAGCCAATCACTACAAGAACGATAGCAGGATATGTCATCGCGCCACGAATTTTACTCATCATCGCGGCATCTTTTTCTTGCTGAGTGGCAATTCGGCGCAAAGATTCATCAAGCGTTCCCGAAAGCTCACCGGCAGAAATCAGTGACAAGTAAACTTTGTCGAAAACTTCTGGGTGTTTCGAAAAAGAGTCCGAAAGGCTCGAACCAGCTTCAACGCTCGCCAAAATATCATCGATAACCGAGCGCATTTTTTTGTTTTCGGTCTGCTCTGAAACCGTTCGAAGACCCTGCGCCAAAGGTAAGCCAGCACCAATAAGTGTAGCGAACTGGCGCGTGAAAACGATTTTATCTTTAGTAGTAATTCGATTCAAAAACGCTTGAAGTGCGCCCTCTTGACCAATTTCTTTGATCTTCAGTGGAACATATCCGCGCTCAACAAGTAATTTTCCCGCCAAGCGCTCACTTTCGGCTTGAATTTCACCCTTTTCAACTTTGTCAGTTGCTTTGTCGCGAACTTCGTATGTGAATTTCTTCATTTTAACCTCTCATTAATCTTTCAAATTCTGCTATATCGACGGCATATTCTCGAGCGTCGTCATAAGTGACAACTCCAGACTGAACAAGTTTCACCAAAGTTCGATCCATTGTTTGCATTCCTTGATCTGCGCCAGTCTGAATGACCGCATCAAGCTGGTGAGATTTTCCTTCTCGAATAATATTTCGAACAGCTGGGTTTGCCACCAAAACTTCAGCAGCAACAACTCGACCGCCGCCAATTGCAGGAACGAGTCGTTGAGCACAAATTCCTTGAAGAATATTCGCAAGTTGCGAGCGAATTTGAGGCTGTTGATGCGGCGGAAATACGTCAATCATACGATCAATAGATTGGGCTGCCGAGTTGGTGTGAAGTGTTGCAAACACCAAGTGTCCAGTTTCAGCAATTGTAATCGCCGCCGAAATCGTTTCGAGATCACGCATCTCACCGATCAACACAACATCTGGGTCTTGTCGAAGCGCCGAACGAAGCGCCGCACTAAATGAATATGTGTCATAGTGAACTTCGCGCTGGGCAATCACAGAACGCTTTGATTTGTGCGTAAATTCAATCGGATCTTCAATCGTAATAATGTGGCGAGCTTTTTCGGTGTTGATTTTATCAATCAAAGCAGCTAAAGTTGTCGACTTACCAGAACCTGTAGGTCCAGTAACCAAAACCAAACCGCGTGGATAATCTGTGAAAGTTTGAATAACTGGCGGCATACCAAGTTCGGTAACTGTTTTAATATTGTTCGGAATTAAACGCAAAGAAGCAGCCAAGTTCCCTCGCTCGTGAAAAGCGTTCACACGGAATCGACCTAAATCACCAAAAGCAAAAGAAAAGTCAAATTCTTTATCCTTCATCAAGATTCGCTGCTGATCTTCATCGAGAATCGAAAACACCAACCGTTCAACTTGTTCGGCGTTCAAATTTGGATACCCCGAAAAAGGAGTTAGCGCGCCATCAAGGCGTAGCATCGGCGGCAAATCAACCTGAAGATGGAGGTCGCTGGCGTTTTTTCGAACGACTTCTTCGAGTAAAATTTCTATTCTTAGTTCTTGATTCATTTCTTTCTCCTTTATGCGGTATCTGCCGCAACCCTGTTAACTTCTTCGATTGTTGTAATTCCTGTAAGTGCTTTTAGATAGCCGTCTTGCTTCATTGTGATCATTCCCTGCGACATTGCAACTTTTTGAACTTCGTTTGATGTCGCTCGCTTGATGATCAACTGTTGAATTTCTTCAGTAACATCCATAACTTCATAAAGACCAGCTCGGCCCTGATATCCACCTGGAGTTTGTGGCGTATCTCGCCCTTTCACCAGAGTATACGATTTTTGATTGGCCAGCGGGAGATTTTTGTATCCAAGATCGGCAGAAACTTTTTCAACTTCTTCCGGAGTTTTGGGCAAAAGATGCCCAACAGTCTCGATAATGCTCTGAGTTTGCATCGGATTTGACTGATAAGTGTTTCTTTTGGCAGCAACTCGTCGAACAAGTCGCTGACCGATGATCGTATTCACCGTTGACGCAATCAAGAAAGGTTCAATCCCCATATCGATAAGACGCGGCAAAATTCCGGCGGCAGAGTTTGTGTGGAGCGTTGAAAACACCAAGTGTCCAGTCAACGCGGCCTGAACCGCCAAGTTAGCAGTTTCGCCATCACGAATCTCTCCGACCATCACAACATCAGGGTCAAGACGCAAAATCGATCGAAGACCAGCCGCAAAAGTCAAACCAACTTCAGCATTAACCTGAATCTGGTTCACGCCGTCCATTTTATACTCAACAGGATCTTCGAGCGTAATAATATTAACAGTTTCATCTTTAATTTCTTTAATCAAAGCATAAAGCGAGGTCGACTTACCAGAACCTGTCGGTCCAGATGTCAAAACCATTCCGTTCGGCGCTTCAATACCTTTTCGAATCGTTCGAAGTGCTCGCCCAGCATAACCCATTTGTTCGAGATCGAAAGTATTGCCAGTTTTATCGAGCAAACGAATCACCACCTGCTCACCCCAAATAACTGGAGAAATCGCAATACGAAGGTCAACTTCTTTATCGGCAACAGCCACCGCAAACTGACCGTCTTGCGGAATTCGGTGCTCGTCAATTTTCAGATTCGAAAGAATCTTAATGCGCGAAACCAAAGCTGGTTCGATAGTTTTTGGCAAATTCATAATTTCTCGAAGAACACCGTCAATTCGACAGCGAATTTTTAGCGATTTTTCGAGCGGTTCAATGTGAATGTCGGATGCCTTAGCGCGAACTGCATATTCGAGAATTGTCGTCAAAGCTTTCGAAATCGGCGAATCTTGAACAATCGTCTGAACACTTCGCTTGGCTTGATCTGCTGCAGTTTCTTTTGCATCAATATCCGAAGCGATAACATCGACACCTGAAAGGTCGGTTTTATACTGATCAAGGACGTGCCGAATAGACTCTTGGCTCGCCATAAAAACCTTCAACGGTCGTTGAACCAATGTTGAAAGATAGTCGACCGCCTGAATATTTGTCGCATCGAGCATAGCGACAGCAATTCTACCTTGCACCTCACCAACTGGCACGGCCATATTTCTCTCTGCAATCTCTAATGTAATCAAATCGAGAGTTTCTTGAGGAATCGTTGCGTTTTCGAGATTCACATATGGAATACCCAAAACGTGAGAAATGGCGTGAACTAAAATTTCGTTGTTCAAAATTTTATTTTCAACGAAATACGAAATTAACGACTCGTTTCTGGAAGCCGATTCCTTAACCGCTTGCTCAACAATTTCAGCTCGAACAAGCCCTTCCTCAACAAGAAGTCGGGCTAATTTGTTCTGAATATCGTCTGTAATTAATGCCATTTCTCTCCAATTTTATTTAATAGACTTGCTCGCCGCCCTCACCAATAGTAATTTGAACTGTTGGATTAATGGCTGACTTGTTGAAAATTTCTTCACTCGGCTCAACTATACCGGCAGAAATTTCTTTCATTACCTTAGTTTGATATGTTTCTTCGGATGGATTTCCGATTGCTGGAATTGCCTGAATTACAAAGTATGAAATCAAAGCGCTAACACCGGCAATCAAGACAATCATCGCAATATCTTGTTTTCTCATTTATTTACCTCCTGAGTTCGAAGTAGAACTCGAACTGCTTTTCGAAGTTGCGCCTTCTGAAGATTTTATTGTTTCGCTTGTTAATTGCAAAGTATATTTTGGTAAGTAGAAAGCTTGTCCATTTACCTTGAGGGACATCTTATCAGCGCTCGTCATTTCAACGCTAAAGTCGGTGATAGTGAATGTCCTAATTGATTTTTCCATTTTTTCAAGAAGTTCAGTCAAAACTTTCCGAGCAGTTCGATCATCCCCCGAAGAAGTCGCTGAAACCGTAAACGAAAAGTTTGCAGTTTTTACTCTTGAGGAAATTGCATTAGAGCTTTCAGTACCCGTACCAGTTCCAGTTCCGACACCAACTCCAGCATTAGTGCTCGTATCTGAAGTTGTTGAAGTAGAATCTGTAGATTCTGGGGCGATAGGGTCGACCGAAATACCTTCAACGACAATCCCTGGAACATTAAGTATATTGTTTCTCAAGCTTGCGCCGATAGCCTCTGTGTTAGCATCAGCTGGCAACGCGTCAAGAATCACTCGAAGAGCGTTATCTTCTTCGTTAGCTTTTGAATCTTTCAATGCCTCGTTAGACTGTAGAGATTGAACTTCTTTTTTGAGTTTCTCGATATTTTTTACGCTATTATCAATAGCAGTTAATGTTTCGCTCTGTTTAGCCATAATTTTTGAACGAAAAGCGATTTTTTGCGCTAAGAATATACTCAAAACCACAGCCGCACTAATAACTACTGACGCAATAGCAACAACTATAAACATAGTTCTGTTAGCTTTCGCAATCGCATTGTATTTTTGAATAGCTACTTCTCTACCGTCCATTTTTTTCTCCTTCGTCTGAAGCCTTAACTGTGAAAACATCGTCCGAAATAATAGTTTTCGAATCTGTAACTTCTTTTTTAGCTGGTGATTTCACCGCGAAATCTTTTGTTTCAAAACTCAAAGCTACTTTGTTTAATACAAAATTAACGCTAAACCGAAGAACATCTTGACCGGCGTCGTTCTTCGCCATAGAACTTTCTTTTGTTATAACTTCGCCGTCATCAGCCACAAGACTTGTCATCAAACAATCATTTTTGCCGTTAGTCGCCTCATCAACAGTACACGATACGCCTTTCGCTTTCCCTTGTTCTCGATAAAAAATCTTACTATCTTGAATTGTTTTCTTGAAACCTTCAAGTGCGCTAAACCCAATTAGGCTCTGACCTTCGATCGTTAGATTGCGAGTGGCTGGGTCATATTTAACTGAACTAAATGAAACTTCGTTTGAACCAGTAGTTTGAATAGCTGTAAGAATTTGGCGAAGGATTCGAGAAGTGTTCGGTGAAGCTTTTCGAATATTACTAATTTCATTAAGCTGACTCTGAACAATGATAGTTTCGTTAAGATCTCTCGTTTTTGAGAGCTCATCAAATTTAGTCTTGATATTATTCTCATTTATTCCAGTCAAAACCAACATACCGCCAAAGGTTGCTGACGCGATCACAACAACAGCAATCGAAATAATGCCGGCAATCATAGAAACGAAAATAACAAAATTTCGAACAGCTTGCGCGCGCAAAAGATCTCGCTTAACATCTGGAATCAAGTTAATTTGAATCATTACTTTTCACTCCTTTCCGCCAAGCCAACAGCCACAGCAAATTCGTTCCCGATTGTTGCCACGGTTTGTTGATGCTGTGGTGAAACATTCACATACTGGAATGGATTTACGGCAAGCGCTTGAATCCCAGTTTTCGAAGAAACATATTCGCTGAGTTGAGGAATTGAACCAGCAAATCCAGAAAGTGAGATTATTCCAACTGGAACTTGTGGATATTTTGTCGAAAAGAATTTAATTGATTTAACAAGTTCTTGCACGAAGTTTTCGAGACTAACTTCAATCGCTCGAAAAACCTGACCTTCAAGCTTATCTTGAGCGAGGCCAAATTTCAAAATGAATTGTCGGGCTTGATCGTCCTTGATGTTCAAATTTTGAACAGCAGATTTAACAAGAGTTCGAATTCCAACAGGGATTGTTCGAACAAGTCGAGGTGCTCCATTGTAAACAATCGAAAGATCGGTTGAATTTTCGCCAAAGTCAACAATCAATTGACCGGCTGTGCCATTTTGAGCTAATGCTCGAGTCATAGCGATCGAATCTGGTTCTGCCGCAATAACATTGAAGCCAAGATTCTCGATAAATTCCAAACGATCTTCGCTGTAAGCTTTCGCGGTCGAAGCAATCAAAACCTCTTGCGTTTCTGGTTTCGTCGAAGAAGCTCCGAGCAAAACCCAGTCGGCTTTTGCGTCGTCCATCGCCATTGGAATATGTTGATCCAACTGATATTCCATAGTTTGTCTAAGTTCTTTTTCATCTCGGGCAGGAATATCGACAATCGTCGTGTAAGTTTTTTGTGACGAAAGACCAATCGCGACATTTTTGGCTTTAATATCACTCTGCCCGATCATTGTAGTGATAATTTCGCCAAGCTTTCGACGGCTTTCTTCAGACTCACTTAAAATAAGCTGAGGATCAACCGCAACATAACCAAGGCCAGTTAAATTCCAAGAATTTTCACCGGCTTTCGAAAGTTGAACTGCACGAATTGAACTTGTGCCAATATCCAACGAAAAGAATTCGCCCACACTTTTAATACTAATCATATCAATATTTTAACATAAACACGATATAAAATTCAATAGTTTTTTTGCGGCTTTTGTGTTAAAATTATACTTAAATAAATTACATAATAAGGAGAAATATGAGTTTAAGTATTGGAATTGTGGGGCTGCCGAACGTCGGAAAATCGACGCTTTTTAATGCGCTCACCAACAACGACATTCTGGCTGCCAATTACCCTTTTGCCACGATCGAACCAAACACTGGAATCGTGCCCGTACCAGATAAACGCCTGAATAAACTTGCCGAAATTTACGGCTCGCAAAAAATCATTCCAGCAACCGTGACATTTGTTGATATTGCAGGACTTGTCGCTGGCGCCAGCAAGGGTGAAGGCCTGGGAAATAAGTTCCTCGCCAACATCCGCCAGTGCGACGCAATCGTTCATATCGTGCGTGCTTTCGAGAATAATGACATCGTTCACGTTGCGAACGAAATCAATCCAAAAAACGACATCGAAGTTATCAACACTGAATTGATTTTAGCCGATCTTCAAACCATCGAAAATCGCTTGCCGAGAGTTCAAAAAGAAGCCAAAGCCGACCCGAAAAAGCGAGGCGTCGCCGAATATCTGAACAAATTAGTTGAACAACTTCAAGCCGGAAATCCGCTCTACACTATCGAGGATTTAGACAATGAGGCAATTTCCGGCCTTCATCTTTTGACAGCAAAACCAGTGATTTATGCTTTCAATGTCGACGAAGAAACTCTAACAAACGATGCAAAAAAACAAGAATTGTCAGAATTAGTTCTGCCCGCGCGTTCGATTTTCGTATCCGCAAAACTGGAAGAAGAACTCAAAGGTCTTGACGAAGAAGACGCAAAAGAACTTCTCGAAAGCTACGGCGTCGAAGAAACCGGGCTCAACCAAATGATTCACGCTGCTTACGACACGCTTGGCCTCCAAAGCTATATGACCGCCGGACCAAAAGAAGTTCACGCTTGGACAATTCGAAAAGGCTGGACGGCGCCACAAGCCGCGGGTGTGATTCATACAGATTTCGAGCGAGGATTTATTGCCGCTCAAATTGTGAATTTTAACGACTTGGTTGAAGCTGGTAGCGAACAAGCCGCCAAGCAAGCCGGGAAAATCCGTACCGAAGGCAAAGATTACGTTATGTCGCCAGACGATGTTGTCGAATTCCGATTTAATGTTTAACTAAATCAGCAAAATAAAACCCCCCTCTTTCACAGAAGGGAGTTTTTCGGTTCAGTTCGACTAAAATTTTTCTTTCGGAACAAACATTTTAATATCTTCGATCAGTTTGTCGATTTGCGCTTCGTTGAGCGACAATTCCGCGCTATTAACGACAGTTTGATTTTTACTGTTCATCGCTTTTTGTTCGGCGATAATTTGCCCATCGCCTTCGGTTCGAGCTTTCAAAATTCGCACCACACAGATATTTTGCGCTCTGGTTTTGATGTTGTTTTCGTTCAAAAATTCAATGAACGCGCGATCAACTTTTTTGTCGGAAATTCGTTTTTTGATTTCGTCGAACAAATCATAGTCTAATGTCGCTCGATATTTCAAATCGTGATATTCTTTCTTAGCCTTTGTTCGTTCACCAACAGCAAGCGTGTGCGCAAAATACGCTCCACCAATCGCGCCAATCACAGAAGCCCAAAAAGAAATAATACTTACGGTTTCGTTGTTAATTTCGACGCTCTTACTTCTTCGACGAGAAGAAATTTGAATTGTGGAATTTTTATAGATATTTTCCAAATAAGCCGTAAATGGAGCTTCTTTTTCGATCTCTTTCAATTCTTCTGCTGAAAATTTAACACCACCGTTAGACGACTCAACTTTGGTGATATTTGTTGTGAGCGTATGTCGATAATCCATATAAGTCACCGCAAAAAAACGACATAGCCCCAGCCACGAGCAATAAAAATGGTAAAGCAATCACGCAATCTCCCCTATATTATTAATTTTATCTAACTCAATGATACAGTAATTACAAGTAAAAATTAACAAGTTACCGCGCAAGTCGCAAAATATAAAATCGCTCTTGATTGCCTTTTGCGCCCTTCACCTCGCTGTCTCGTTTAGAAATAACGAGTAGCCCATTTTCGCGACACCAAATTTCAAAATCTTGAAGAATTTTTCGACGAAACGCATTATTTTTTACAATTCCATTAACCGTTCCGTTTTTTCCAGCTTCGAATTGTGGCTTAACCATCGCAACGATTTGTGATTTTTTTGAAACCAACTTCAAAACGCTCGGCAAAATTTCCCGCAAAGAAATAAAACTCACATCAATAACCACAATATCGATTTCTTCATCCGTTCGAAAATCTCGAATGTCGGTTTTTTCGAAAAGTTCAACTCGCGGATCAATTCGAAGTTTCGGATGGAGCTGATTAGTTCCGACATCAACCGCCAAAACCTTTTTTGCGCCATTTTTCAAAGAAAAATCAGTAAAACCGCCCGTGCTAGAACCAACGTCTAAAACAACTTTATCTCGAAAATCCAGCCTCAGCGCCTTTGAAACGCTTTCGAGCTTCAATCCCGCGCGCGAAACATATTGCGTTTCTTGAAGAATTTTAATTTTCGAATCTTCTCGCACAAAAAACCCGGGCTTTTTTTGCTTTATCCCATCAACCGAAACTTTCCCCAAGCGAATATAATTCTCCGCCTGCGAACGACTTTCTACCAAGCCAAGTTTCACCAATAAATTGTCTAAACGCGTTTTCATTCTTTTATTATATCACGGATACATAAAGGCTTCCAGCTCGCGCGTGATTTTGGCGATTGTTGCATAATTTGTGCCTTTCGTCATAATGCTGAGCGCATAAGTTCCTCTCGGATGTTCGACAATCGCAACATCGTGGACATAATCCCACAAAAATCCAACTTTGTCATAAACCATCCCTTGCGATCCGGTCGGAATTCCGGCGCGCCATTTTTGGCGATTCATATATTCGAGCATAATTCGACGATTGTCGCCCTGAACCATTTCGCCCGAATAAATTTTTTCGACAGTTTTTCGAAGATCGATTGCCGAAGTTCGAACCGCGTCGTAAGAGTTGAAATTCGTGTTCGAACTAATTCCAAAACTATATGCAAAATTATTTATGTTCGTGCGACCAAACTGCCGAATCCATTCTTCGGCGCAAGCATTTGTCGAAACAATAATCATTTGATAAAAACAATCGCTGGTCGAAGTTCCCAGAATTTGCGTGTCCCAATTTCGATTGCCTTTTTTCATTTCGTCGAATAATTTTATCGCAACAAAAAGTTTGTATGTCGAAGCTGACGGCGTTGATTCATTCTCGCGATAATTCGCCTCCCAGCCGACGCCGTTAAGTTGCTTTAAGCTTATTCGAACATTATACCTTCCGCCAATTTCATTAACTTTCGCTTGAAATCCAGCTTGAGAATTTGTGTATGAATAACTTTTTTGTTCGGGCGACTTAATTTCTTCAAATAGTAAAACAAAATTCGGATCTTTGATTTCTTCATTAAAATATTTAGCGATTTCTTGTTTCATTTTTTCGAACGAAACTCGCGTTCCATTCGAACCATTCTCTCGACTTTCTTCGCGACCATCGACGATTTTTACTACTGTTGGAGTCGGCGAAACTTCGCGTTCTCGATTGAGTTCGTCTATATATTTTTTGAAGTTTTCGTCGTTAATTTTGATTTTCCCATCGGAATCAAAACTCAACCAGCTCGCAACTTGCGCTCGATTTGGTGTATAAATTTTTTGAACAACTTTCAGTCCATTTTGATTTTCTTCAAATCGAAAAATGAAGTTCGAAGACAAAAGTTGCTCGGCTTTTCGTTTCGAAATCTCAAGTTTTTCGGTTGGAATTTTCGGGTTTATAGTTTTGTACGCAACGGAAATTTTAGCTTTTTCATTCAAAATCAGCGGCTTACTTTTAATGTTTTCGGACAGTTTTTTAGCATCAATTTCTCGCCCTGCGATTGAATTCACGATCTCAATTTCGCCAAGCTCATTCAATTTTATTGTTGAATCTTTAGCTTCAATTTTACCATTCTCGGCATATTTTTTCGAGAAATCATTCAGAATTTTATTGTCAAAATCAAGATCAAATCGCTCCAAATTCTGACCAAAAAACAACGAAAAAGGAATCAATTTTTCTGGAAAATTATACCCAAAAATCTGCGAATCAATAAAATCTGTCCGAACGCTCGCGCCAAGACTTGCAAGTTCAAACTCTTTCTCTTCTTTTTCGAGAGATAAAATAATCTGCGCTTTCGAAAATTCTTCTTGAATATTCTCCGCAACTTCGCTTTTATTTTTTAGTCTAACTTGCCGATCTCCAATTTTCGAAAAAGGTCGAGCAAAATCTGAAGGCCAAAAAATCTGAACAAGCAGCAAAACAAAAACACCCGCCAGCGGAACAATCCACCAGAGGTGTTTCTTCAAGATTTTCCAGCTGATTTTCTCCCTAAGCATAAGCTTATTATACTCCAAAATCGCCAAAAAATCCATAGCAACATAAAACTACGCCCGTCTTCGGCGCAGTCTTGATTGAATTATTTTTGTCGCTCTCGATATTCTCCAGTCGAAGTATCGACCGAAATAACATCACCTTCTTTGATAAATGCTGGAACTTTCACCGTTAGACCAGTCTCGAGTTCGGCATCTTTTAGAACGCTCGAAGTCGTGTCGCCCTTCACTACGTTTTCGGTGTAAGTTACGGCAAGCCAAACATTTTTTGGAAGTTCAACATTGATAACTTTCCCGTCAAAAAATTGCAAATTTAGCTCTTCGGCTTCTTTCAAAAATCCAGCAGTATCGTCGATAGTTTCTTTATTAAGTTCGAATTGTTCGAAAGTTTCTGGATCCATAAAGAAAAAGTTCTTGCCATCGTTATAAAGATATTGAACTTTCTTGTTTGAAACTTCGGCTGGTTCAACTTTATCTTGACCTTTGAAAGTTTTTGGCAGAAGCGCGCCAGTAATCAAGTTTTTCACTTTCAAGCTGACAATGCTTCCACCGCGACCAACAACCTTTTGGTTGTATTCAACTACACGATATGGCTGGCCGTCCATCTGGAAAACCACGCCTTTTTTCAAATCTGTTGGACTGTACATTTTTCTCCTTTTTAGATAAATAATTTCGAAGTTTTAGGAAAAGTAAAATTTCACCAAAACTTTTTTCGAAAATTCCCCGCTACAATCGAGCGAGGAATTCGTTTTTATTAAGCGTTCGCAACGAATGCCATCAACGCCAAATGTCGCGCCCGTTTGATTGCAACAGTCAATTGTCGTTGTTGTTTGGCGCTCAAACCAGTTCGAGTTGCTGGTTCAATTTGACCGTAAATGTTTACGAATTTTTGTAGAGTTTTTACATCTCGATAGTCAAAATACGCTGGAACTTCTTTCTTGAATCGTTTAGCCATTTTATTCTCCTTAATTAGAATGGAATATCAGATAGGTCGATTGGGTCGTCGCTAATTTCGTCAACTACCGGCTCGCTTTGAGATGAAGATGCACTTGAAGCTCCACCTCGGTTTCCGTCGCTAACAAAACTGAATTCTTCAACAACTACACGAAGAGTACTTCGGTTTTTGCCAGTATCTTTGTCCTGCCAAGTATCTTGTCGAAGTCGTCCGCTGACAAGCAATTGACGGCCTTTCGAGACATATTTAGCGATAGTTTCGCCGGTTCGCCCCCAAGCTTCACAATCAATAAAGCTGGTTTCTTCTTGTCGCTCACCTTGTGCGTTATTCCAAGTTCGGTTTACCGCCAAAGCAAAACTCGTTACGCTTGAACCGCTCGTTGTTGAACGAAGTTCTGGGTCGCGTGTCAAATTTCCCATCAAAATTACTTTATTGAATGCCATTTTCTATCTCCCTAAATTCCAAAATCAATCTATTATTTTTCTTCAACTTCTGGTCGCGCTTCAGCTTTTACAAGCAAGTATCGCAAAACTTCGTCAGTAATATTCAAAGTGTTGCTGATTTTTAGAGGCGCCGCTGCAGGAAGTTTTACATCCATCGCAACATAAACAGCAAAAGCTTCGCCCTTGATGCTGTAAGCAAGTTTTTTCTTGCCCCAGTTGTCTTCTTTTACAACTTCGCCACCGTTAGCGGTTACGAGTTTTCGAACCTTATCAAGCGCTTTTTCGAGGTCGCTTTCGAGGTCTGGATGAATAAGAACTGTAAGTTCGTAATCCTTCATTTGTACTCCTTTGGTTAAAGCCTACTCCACCGAGTAAGCTGAGCTAATATTCAAGGTTAATTATAGCATTTTCGAAACAAAAAATCAATACTCGCAAAAATAAAAGCCGACGATATTTCGCCAGCTTTTGGGTTTTATTCGATTTCGTCCAAGCTCGAAATTAAGATCTCGCGAGATTTCGAACCACCAGGATGTGGCCCAACGATTCCGCGCTCTTCCATTTCGTCAATTAAAGCCGCTGCACGACCGTAGCCAATGCGCATTTTTCGTTGAAGAAGCCCTGTTGACATCTTTTGGTTTTGAATACCGATCTCTACAGCCTGCCTAAAAGTGTCGTCGGTTCCAGACGCGCCACCAGTCATCACAACTCCTCCAGTCATATTTCCAATCTGAACGGCTTGGCTGATGATTTCATCATTGTATTGAGGCGGAGATTGAAGTCGCAAGAAGTCCATTACGCGGTTAACTTCTGAATCTTCAAGAAAAACACCCTGAACGCGATGAGGCTGTGGCATTCCATTCGCAAAGAACAACATATCACCTTGACCAAGAAGTTTTTCAGCACCACCTCGATCGAGAATAGTTCGAGAGTCTGCGTTCGAAGGCAACTTGAACGAAATTCGAGACGGAACATTTCCTTTAATAAGGCCGGTAACAACCGAAACGACAGGTTTTTGGGTTGCGAGAACCAAATGAATACCAACGGCGCGAGCTTTTTGCGCAATTCGAACAATAAACGCCTCAACATCTTTTTGTGCAACCATCATTAGATCAGCAAGCTCGTCAATAACGATCACGACATATGGCATATCTTCGAATTCTTCCGTCAAATCTTCATCTTCGTTATGAGCTTTTCGAGAAGCCGCCGCCATTTTGTGGTAGCTTTCAATATTTCGAATTTTCTTCTCTGCTAATATAGAATAACGACGATCCATTTCAGTTACAGCCCATTTCAAAGCCGAAACAGCTTTTGTAGGGTCGGTGATAACTGGAGTCAAAAGATGCGGAATATCTTGATATGGAGCCATTTCAACCTGCTTTGGGTCGACCAAAATAAGTTTCAATTGGCTTGGCGAATTTCTAAAAAGCAAGCTCGTAAGAAGCGTATTTGTCATCACAGACTTACCAGAACCAGTAGTACCAGCAATCAAAAGATGAGGCATTTTAGCGAGATCTGCGATAATCGTTTCACCAGAAATATCCTTTCCGACAGCAAAGCTCAAAGGTTTAGCCTCCTCTTGCCATTTTTTCGACTCAAGCACACTAAATAATCGAACTGTTGCTTTTTTGCGGTTTGGAACTTCAATGCCGACAACACTCTTCCCCGGAATTGGTGCTTCGATTCGAATTGTTTCTGCCGCCAAATTCAATGCCAAGTTTCCGTCCATCGTGGCGAGCTTCGAAACTCGAACTCCACTCGGCGGGCGCAAAGTATACTGAGTTAAACTTGGCCCGACATTTGCGGCTTCCATTTCAACATCAATTCCAAATTCTCGATATGTATCTTGAATAATTCTTGCGTTCTGCTCAACATCACCAGCATCAGCTGGAGATTGTTTGCGCTCGAGCAGATCAACACCTGGGAATTGCCAGTTTGAATTATCCACGCGCTCTTGAACTTTCGCAACTTCAGCAACTTCTTCTCTTTTCTCTTTTCGAGCCAAGGTTTTAAGGCGACGCTTTTCTCGAATTTCTTCTTTTTTGTGCTCTTCGTTGCCCACAAAATCAACACCAGCATTGAGCTTGAGTTTCTTTTCGCTTTCTTCTTTTTCGAAAATATTTTCTTTTGCTGAAATTCGTTCGATAGTTTTCGAATTTTTAATTTCTTCGCGACTAAATTCTTTTTCTTTAATAAGCTCGCCAATTTTCCCGATCACATCAATCGGCATAACTCCAAAAACTGCAAAAGTAATTACAGAGATCAACAGCAAATAAATAATTCCAGCAACAACACTATTCACCATTTGTAAAGCGAAACCATTAACAAATGCTCCGATTGAACCGCCGAATGGGATTCCTGCGCGACCTTTGAAAAGCCCAAAAAATCCAGCGATAAAAATCAGCACAAACATCAACGCCACAGTTTTCGGAATTGAAAGTTTGTTATGTTCACTTCTAAAGATTCCAACGCTCAAAAAAATCAAAACCGCCGGCAAAAAGAAAGTTGCCCAGCCCATAAAAGTCAAAAGGCTATTGTGAGTCGCCACAAGCACTTTTCCACCGTAACCGAACCAGCCTAAAATCAAGAAAAATCCAAGAAAACCAAGTACGACTGCGCCAACTTGCGCCCAAAAACCAGCTGGAAGTATTGGTTGTTTTGGCGCTGGAGCTTTCGCTTTGCCTCGTTTTGTAGTTTTCTTTTTAGCCATAACTACTTTATTTTAACATATTTTCAACAAAAACAAAAGATTTGAATCTCTCGAAAGTGTTATTTTTTCGAGAGCATACAAATTTCGAGCAAAAGCGCCTCGTTCATCTCCCAAGGATCTGCAGAAATTGATTTGAGTTTTTCATCTGTTTTGGCGAATTTTTCGGCGATTTGTTTGAGCTCTTCTTGCGAAAAACCACTCGCAAAATTCTCCATTTTGCCAAGCACCCAAGCATTCGCGCCAATTTCTTTGGCGATTTCCGCCGTAGTTTTGCCAGCGCTTTTGCCGAGTTTTAACGCCACCAAATTGAAAAATTGACTCGAAATCAACCCAAAAAACAGATAACCGCCATCCGTACCTTCGGAAATTTTCAGTTTCGAAATTTGCGAAATCACCGCCTCAAAATTGCCACGAAGCGCCGTTTCGAAAACTTCGAAAGAATTGCTTTCGACATTTTGCGGAATAAATTCGCGGATTTTTTCTTCCGAAATCTCACCCAAAAGCGCCAATCGCTCAACCGCGTTTCGCACCGCCCACTCGTTCACGCCAACCCAAGAAATTAAGAAATTCGCCAATTTTAAATCGAGCGACAAACCTTGTTTTTTGGCAAAAGTTCGGGCGAATTCAGCCAAAGTTTTCGCATCTTTGGCGGTCAAATTCTTGAACTCGCGCGCATCGGCAACCTTGGAGATATTTTTATAAAAATAACTTCGCTTGTCGATTTTTTCTTCGACCAAGCAAAAACAAACATCGTTGGAAATTCGCGCCAAAATCGCTTCAAGCTCGCCCCAAATTTCGGATTTTTCGCTCAAATTTTTGGCGATCACAAAGCGTTTTTCGGCAAACAAACTCACGCCACAAATCGCCGAAATAAAATCGTCTTTGCTGAGCGAATCGATGTTCAAGTTCTCAATTTCGAAATTCGATTTTTCGGCTTGCTGTTTTAATTTTGCGAGCTCGACTGATTTTTCGTAAGAATTTTCGCCGAAGAGAATGATGATTTTTCCGCCGAGCATTATTTTTCACCCCTTAAAATTTGACATCGCGAACAAAAATGCGTGCCACGACCGCCAACTTTAATCTTCAAAATCTGCTCACCACAACGCTGGCAAGGCGTGTTCTCTTTGCGAAAGACCGCCGCGTAATCGAGATAATTTCCGCGAGAACCGTCAGCCTTGACATAATTTCGGTCGGTCGAACCGCCCTTTTCGATCGAAGTTTTCATCACAAATCGAATCGCTTCGTAAAGATTTTGAAAATCTTCGCGAGAGAGATTTTTGACACGAGTTTCGGGATGAATTTTCGCCCGCCACAAAGCCTCGTCGGCGTAAATGTTGCCGACGCCAGCGATCACGGTTTGATCAAGAATTATCGGCTTGATCATCGAATTTTTCTTGCGGTCAAATCTCGGCAAAAAATCTTCAAAAGTAAAATCATCTTCGAGCGGTTCTGGCCCAACTTTTTGGAAGAACGGCAGATTTTGGACTTCGGCGCTCGGCAAAAGTTTCAGCCAGCCGAATTTTCGCTGATCGTTGAAGAAAAGTTTCGAACCATCTTCAAAAACAATCTCCACGCGCGTCGATTTATTTGGTAAAGCCGCCAAAAAATCATCATTCGGATGACCCGCACCCCAGTTTTCTTCGCCACGATAAACAAACTGACCAGTCATCTTCAAGTGGCCAACCAGCACCCAACCGTTGTCAAGCTCAACAATAATCGCTTTGGCGCGACGGCGAACTTGCTGAATTTTAGCGCCAATCAAAAATTCCTGAACTTCCAATTCAGAATTCGGAAAACTCTTCAGCCAATCGTGCGAAACTTTAGCGACCTTCTTCTTCAAAATCAACCGATTCAAGCCTCGCACAACAGTTTCGACTTCTGGTAGTTCTGGCATTAAAATTTCTCCATTTCTTTTTCAAACCCTTCAAAATCAACATAAACAATCCCGCGCATTCCCAGATTTTCAGCCGCGAGGATATTTTCTGGCAAATCATCGACAAAAACGCAATTCTCTGGATTTTCGCCCAACCTCTCGCACGCAATTTCAAAAATCCGCGCGTCGGGCTTGCCCACACCTTCGTTCCCCGAAAGCACCACTTCGTCGAAAAGTTCAGCCTGCTCTTCCTTGCTGAAAAACTGATCGAAAGAATATTGTGCGACATTAGACAAAACGGCGATTTTCGAACCATTCTGCTTTTCTTTGCGAATAAAATTCAGCAATTTTTCGTTCAAAATCCAGCGATTTTCGAAGATTTCTGACATATTCGAAAATTCTCGCTGTCGAACAACGAGAACTCCGAAAAAGTCAAAAATCAAAACTTTCATTTATAAATTCGAAACACCTAAATCATTAACAACTTTTTTGAACTCAGGAATTTGCGACGCGAACAAATCTTGCAACTGCTTGGTGTTGGCAAGAAGCGAACCCTTCGAGCCTCCACAAGTTGAAGTCCAAAGATGTTTGACAACTTCACCGTTTTTCAAAATTGCAAAATCGTAGATGTATCCACTCGCGCAAACGCCTCGCAAATCGTCAGCTTCGCCAGTGAAAGCTTCGCCTTTCATCATATTTGCTTTGTTGAGCGCGTGAACAAATTCGTCGTAAGAAACACTTGTGTTTGCGTAGTCTTTTTGGTTGATGACTTCGCCGTTATATCCTTTGAGAACTTTGAGTAATCGACCGCTTGGCGAAACTTCAACGATGTAAGAACGCGCGTCTTCGTTGGCAACAATTGGACCGCGAACAGTCATTTTGACGCTTCGTCCAGTTTCGACAGTCAAAAGTTCCTTGGTGCTGGTGTCTTGTTCTTGTTGCGAAGTTTCAGAACTTTTATTCGAAGAATCGCCAAAACCAAACATCATTCGACCCAAATTCACAATCAAAATAATCGACAAAATCGCAATCGCAACGATAAGTAAAATTGGCGCAAGTCGTATAAGTTTCTCTTTCATTTCTTTCTCCTAAATTAATCCAAATATTCGTGTAGTTTTTTCGAATCTTTATGCTTTCGAAGTTTCATCAAAGCCTTTGCTTCGATCTGTCGAATGCGCTCGCGAGTCACGGCAAATTCGAGACCGACTTCTTCCAAAGTGTGCGATTTCGTTCCATCCAGTCCAAAGCGCATTTCGAGGATTTTTCGTTCGCGATCGGACAAACTTGACAAAGCTTCTCGAACTTTTTCTTTCAAAAGTTGCATCGAAGCTGATTCTTCGGGCGTTGCAGTGTCTTCGTCCTCGATGAAATCTCCGAGCGTCGAGTCTTCACCTTCATCACCATCGCGACCAATTCCAGCGTCGAGTGAAGTGATGTCTTGCTTGATTTTCATAATGTGCTCGATTTTTTCGACATCCATATCCATTTCTTTGGCGAGTTCCTCGTTGGTTGGCTCGCGGTTGAGTTCTTGCGTCATTTTGCGCTGAGTTCGCATCAATTTATTGATTGTTTCAACCATATGAACAGGAATTCGAATCGTTCGAGCTTGGTCGGCGATCGCGCGAGTAATCGCTTGGCGAATCCACCAAGTTGCGTAAGTCGAAAACTTGAAGCCTTTTTCTGGGTTAAATTTGTCAACCGCACGAAGTAAACCGGTGTTCCCCTCTTGGATCAAGTCCAAAAGATCCATTCCACGACCACTATATCGCTTGGCAATCGAAACGACCAATCGCATATTCGCCTCAGCCATTCGATCTTTTGCTTTTCGATCGCCTTCGAGCACTCTTTTGGCGAGTTCCATTTCTTCATCATTCGAAAGAAGCGGGATTTTACCGATTTCACGCAAATACATTCGAACCGAGTCATCCGAAATATCATCGGTATAATTTCCACTCAACAAATCTTCATCAGTGATGTCTTCCTCTTCTTCTTGGACAAGATCATCAATATCAGGTTCATCCAAATCGTGAATACCCAAAGTCGCGTCGACAACTCCGTCTTCGTTCAAAATTTCTTCTGGTAGCTTTTTATCTTTTGCCACTATTCAACTCCTTATTTATCCGTATAATTTCTGTTAGAATTTTCATTTTCAAATCTTCATCACCCGAAATCTCGACTTCTTCCAATTTTTCCTGAAATTCTTCTTTTTGTTCTAAAAGTTTTTGAGTTTTCACCTTGTCCACCAACCGCGCCATCGCCTTGTCGGCTCCTTCGTTTATCTTGCCGAGACGCTCATCTGCTTTCAATAAAAGAATTTTAACATAATTATCGAAATTTTTCAACTCTTCTCGTTCACCTTTTCGAATAATTTCAAAAAGCTGGTTTCGCTGTTCGCCGTGAAGTGGATTTTCGGGCAGATTTTCAGCCATTTTGGCGAGATTTTCTTCCATAATCGCGAGCGCCAACAGATCATCTTCATAAATAAAATTGTCTTTTTGGACTTCAGTTTTTTCGGCTTTGATTCGGCGCTTGGGTTTAGGTTTTTTCGAAGTTTCATTAGTTTTAGCAAGAAGCGCCTCTTTCGAAGTTCCGAGCCGTTTCGAGATTTCTTCGAGATAAAATTCTTTTTCGACAGGATCGCTGAGTTTTTCGACGAGTTTGAGCGAAACATTCGAAAATTGCTTTTTGCCAACAGCAGTAGAAATGTCGAGTCGCTTTTGATACTGGTCGAGAACCCACTCCACCGCAGGCTGAGGGTTCGAAATGGATTTTTGCCAAAGCTCGACATTAATTTGGATTAGCTCATCAGGATCTTTCGCTTCGCCACCAGATTGGTCGAGAGAAATAATCGAAAGTTCAACGCCAGCTTCTTGACTGAGCGCAATCGCGCGCTCGGTTGCGTTCACGCCGGCATCATCGGCGTCAAAACAGAGGCGAATATCATTCGAAAATCGAGAAATCGTCTTCAAGTGTCGAACCGTCATCGCCGTTCCAGCCGTAGCCACGACATTTTTTACGCCAGCTTGATGGCTCGAAATCACATCCATATTGCCTTCAACAACCACCGCGAAACCAGCTTTTCGAATTTCATTTTTCGCCTGAGGTAAGCCAAAAACATTGCTCGATTTGTCGTAAAGAAGAGTTTGCGGAGTGTTGAGATATTTTGGCGCGTTTTCGACTTCGCGCAAAATTCGCCCAGTAAAACCAACTGGCGCACCTGTCGAATCTTGAAGCGCAATCACCATTCGATCTCGAAAAATATCGCCACCAAAGCGATTTGTCATTCCAGCGTCTTCAATATCTTTTTGCGAAAAACCTTTTTTCAACAAAAAGTCCACAACTCCACGAGAAGTGTTTGGCGCATAGCCAATTCGAAATTCTCGAACAATTTCTTGGCTTAATTTTCGCTTTTTGAAAACGTAATTTTTGGCTTCTTCGTTTCGAGTTAAGGCATTTTGAAAAATATTTGCGCTCGTATTTAAGATTTCGTAAAGGCGTTTTTTCTTTTCGGTGATTTGTTTTGAGCGCGCGCTGTCAAATTGTTGAAGTTCAACGCCAGCTTTTCGTGCCAAAAATTCAAGCGCCTCGCGAAAAGTCATTCCTTCAACTTCCATAATAAAACCAAAAATATCCCCGCCTTTTCCGCTCGAAAAGTCGTGCCAAATCTGTTTTTCGGGACTCACAATAAAGCTCGGCGTGCGTTCGTTCGTCCAAGGACTGAGCGCCTTGAAATTTCGACCAGCGCGACGAAGCTCCAAATATTCGCTCGCCAAATCCTCGATGTTAATTCGAGACCGAATTTCGTCTATTGCGCCGTTATTCATAGTTCTATTTTACAACATTTTTCGAATTTCCGCCAGTTTTCGAGAAGATTTTTCCTTTTTCGAAAAAATAAAACCGCCCGCGTGGGGCAGATTTATTCTTTGAATTCGCTTAAGCTTTTTCGGGAAGTTTCGAGGCTTGCGACAATTTCATCGAGAACTTCACTTGCTTTTTTCGAATTGAGTCGCGATTTGAGTTTTTCGATGTTGGATTTCACCACCGAAATTTGATAACTCATTTCTCGCGCATAAACTTCGTCGAGAGTTGTCTTCAAGAACGCCTCTTCGAGAGTTTCGTTCAATGTTGTGTAATCTTTTGAAACTTTTTCGAAAAGCGTCGATTTTGTCATCTGGGAATCTTTGAGAATTTTGATTTGTCGCGATTCCATATAACTCGCCAACGAAGTTTTGTTTGCGGCGAGAGAAGTTGTTAATCCAGCATTTAGCGCGGAAAGATTCGAGTTTTTTAAGCGTTTTTGCTGATTTTTAACGGTTTGTTCGAGATTGACGATGTGATAATAAACGCGCGTAATTGCGTCATTGTTCGAATCTCCGCCACCGCCAAAAATCATAAAACCGAACGCAAAAATCAATCCCAAGCCAGCAAATGCTGCCAGCGCAAGTTTGCCTTTCGTCCAAAAAGATTGCTTTTCTTTTGGCGCGATACTGTTCAAATATTCGATCGTATAAGGATTTTCTGTTTGATTTATTGAATATTGTTGATTTGGCAAAAGATGCGTCGGCACTTGATTTTGTGGATTTTGCTGAAATTGTTGCGGTTGCGCCATCTGTTGCGCACCGAAATTCGACTGAGTTTGATTTGGAAATTGCTGCGGATTATTCGAAAAACCTTGCATTTGATTTCCGAAATTCTGTACAGGTTGGTTCGAAAACTGCGCTTGACCATTCACAGGCGGAATTTGCCCATTCGAAAACTGCCCAACAGATTGCGGATTTTGTTGAGTTTGCCAATTTTGCGGAGCTTGCGGATTCACGCCGTTCAAATTCTGCGGATTTTGCCCACCCGCCACATAAGGATTTTGATTATAATCTTGTGGATTCATACTACTTATGATTATATCACAAAATTACTCGCTCGCCAAACGATAAGAAAGTCGAATCAAATCTTTGGCTTCTTCTGGCGAAACTTGCCCAAAGCCGATAATCTGGCTCCACTCGCGCTCGCTCAAAAGTTTCGAAGGCACCACGCTCTCCTTTTCGCGAAGAATTTTCGCCAAAGCCGCGCCAGTTTTCACTTCCAGCCGAACCGGAAAATCGCCATCGTGAAGTACGGCAAAAATCGGCGTTTTTTCTTCGGTTTGCTCGAAATTCGCCAAGATTTTTTCGAAAGTTTTTCGCTCGAAATCGCCCAATTCTTCTGCTTTTTCCGCCAAAATTTCCCCAGCGTTTTTCGCGAGTTCAGCCAAATCAACGCGGAAAATTTCCACTTTTTGCTTTTCGAGATTTTCAGTTTTTACAGATTGAAAATTCGCCAAAATAAATTCTTTTAATTCTTCTCGTTTCATTTTTTCACCTTTTTCAAATAAAATTTCAATTCTTCGATACTTCCGCGGATGTCGTCGAGTGCGCGATGTTCTTCGGGCTTGGCAAAAACGCGTTTGAATTTACCGTTCATCACAACTTTCCACGCCGAAACATCGAGCATTCGGTAGTGGAGCATTTTATTGAGGTTTGGCCATTCGGCTCGGATAAATCGGCGATCTTGATGGATTGAATTTCCGCCCAGCAAAATTCGCTCGCCAGCTTCGAGTTCGCCCGCGAAGTTTTCTTTCACAAATTCGATAAGTTTGGCTTCAACTTCGGTAGAATTTAGTTCTGCCTTTGAATTTTGTTCGCGCAAAGCATCGCGAGTTTCGCTGAAAATTTCCCAGAACTCGCCAACCATTCGCTCGTCCAAAATCTCCGCCGGAACTTTCACAGCACTCTCAAAAGTGGCAATTTCCGCAAAATCCCAATCTGTCGCGATCGCCGCAACTTCTAAAATTCGGTCTTTTTCGGGACTAAGACCGGTCATTTCTAAATCAATCCACAAGATTTTCGCATTTTTCATATCTGTTATTTTAACATATTTCGAGAAAAATTACCAATCACAAAAAACCGCCCCTTGTCGGAGCGATTCTTTCGGTTTCGATTATTTTCGAAGACCTAATTTAGAAACAACAGCTTTGTAGGCTTCGAAATCTTTTCGTTCAAGATATTTCAGAAGTTTTTTACGGCGTCCAACCATTTGCATCAAACCGCGTCGAGCCATAAAGTCGTGCTTGTTTGATTTAAGGTGTTCCGTCACTTCTTTGATACGAGCCGTCAAAATCGAAATTTGCGCTTGTGGCGAACCAACATCGTTTTTGTTGACCTGAGTCAAAGCGATTGCCTTCTCTTTATTCTCTTTAGTAATCATCTGTTTAATTTTATCATTTCGAAAGGCAAAAGTCAAGCGATGGTTTTAGCAAAAAGAAAAAGCCTCAAAATGAGACTTTTACACAAGAGCGAGTCTTTCTCTAATTTTGTAGCTCTCGCGGTTTCTTTCGGAGAGAAAACGAATTTGGAATACAGAATTGTTCATCAACGGATTCGTCGGCTCAAATCGCGCAGTCAAAACAGCATTAAACTGATCCTGCTGAATCGCAAATCCTCTTTTCGAAAGCTCTCCGTCGACTCTCGCCATCGCCACAGGATTACCTTGATAGCCTCCGACGATCACATAAATTTCGCCGAAATTACAGTCGAATTTTCCCTGTTCGATTCGAGTTTCAAAATCTTCGCTTAGCGCGGAAATCGTGCTCGCAACATTTTCGAGTGTTGGATTAAATGCAATTTTTTTCAAAAGTTTGGCAAACATATTTTTTCTCTCTTTCTTAAAAAATTTCCATCAAAAACGGAATTTGTCTTTCGACTTTCTCTTTCGAAAAAGTTTCCAAAAAACTAATTTTGTGAGAAACATTCGAATTTTTAATTTCGAATTTTGCATTGCTCGAAACAACGAGCTCAAAAATGTCGCGCGCCAATCGGCGTTCTAAAGCCGAAATAAACGCATTTCTCGAAACATTTTCGCCCAAGAGAACAACAATTTCAGGCTTAGCAACACGACCTTCAAGCTGGACAAAAACTCGATTTTCATAATTTTGTGCCAGAACTTCGATTGCGATTTGATTAGCAGTCGCAAACGGCATCAAAGGCTCGTCAGTAATTCGAGCAAGCTTGTCAGTAGCAAGCCTCAAAAAACGCGCGATCTTCTGGCGCGCATCTGTAAAAGCAAAGTTTTCCATATTCTTTCCTCCTAAGGTACTTTCATTAGAATACATATTATATTATCATATTTTTGGGTTTTTGTCAATAAAAAGCCCCTTTTCGAGGGGCTAACAAGGTGCAGATTTTCCTTTTCTGGATAATTCTGGCAAATTGATTTTTGACGAAATAAATCTCACAAAAAACTCACATTCTCCATTGGTGACTTTCGCCAGCCTTCCCGATATATCAAAGAAAACTTGCCACTCAACAGCGTGAAATTCCTTGCGAAACTCTTTTTTGAAAGAGCTATCGTCAACATCAAATCCAATCACGACATAGATCATTCCATTTTTCGACTTTGGATCAAAAGATCTTCGAACAACAATATTTCTCGGTTCGATTTTTTTGATAAAATTCGAAACTTGCCTAATATTTTCCATTTTTTCACCCCCTGAAAATAGCTTTCGATAGAACTATTTTAATTTTATCACAATTCAAAGTTGCTCGCAAATCACAAAAATAAAAAATTCCAGCCCAAAACTGGAAAAAATATTCTGGCGGAGAGAACAGGATAGTTCTTTCAGAACCGCTCCGCGAACGAACCTGGCAGGTTCGACCGCTTATCTTCAAAAGAAGACTTGCGCCCAGCAAATGCTGAGCACAACTCTCCTGGCGGAGAGAACAGGATTCGAACCTGCGAGAGACTTTCGCCCCAACACGCGTTCCAGGCGTGCGCCTTAAACCACTCGGCCATCTCTCCCCGCACTAATATTTTAGCATAAAAACGATTTTTTCGAAAGATCTTGACTAAAGTTGCCGACAAATTGTCTTCTCGCCCAAACCAACAAACAGAGCCGCCTCAGTTGGATAATACGAAAAATCTTCAAGCGGATCGCTGCCGCAAACCTTGCCTTTCACGAGATAAATTTCTTCTGGCACAACCGCAAAATTCTCTTCTGAAGTCTTTATAATTTTAAAAGAATACGGAATTTTCGCTCTCAGTCTTGCCACCTGAACTTCGTCTTCCCAGTCGATTTCTCCGCCCTGCAACTCCTTATAGTTCGAAATTTCATCATAAATCACATCAACCCTCTTGGACACGGTGAGGTTTGCTTCGCTCAATTGTTTACTTTCGCTGGAATTGGCTTTTGATAGAGAGGTTTCTTGCTTTTTAATATCGTTAATTGCATTCAGTGAAAATATAGGCTCCAAATTCGCATACAAGCCCATTATAGGTACAGCCATAATCGCGAATACGATAAACGCAGTCGTATAGTCCATTTTAATCTTCTTAGAATAAAAATACCGAGCACTTTTCACAACATAAATCATTAAAATGACAAATATTACTAAAAAGATAATCATCGCAATAGCCGAAACGACTATATTTGAAGCAAAGTTAACTACTGCAATCCTAAAACTTATAATGGAAAGCATTAATAAAAACACACTGCCTGCAGTAAACTCACCTCTATTTCTCGCCCTAATCCCTATAAATTTAGGCTTGGCTTCACTCAGACTTTGTCCTCCGTCAATCGCTCGCCCCTCGGTTTTCAGATGGACAAACTTCGATTCGAACCTTTCGAGAAAATTCTTCACGACATTCATATTCCGCTCGAACATCGCAAAAATATTGGCCGGCACGCTCAACTCTTCACGATCAGCAATAAAGTAAAATCGAATTTTATTATCAAACAATTCAATATCGCAAGTCGAAAAATCAGCAATCAAAGCATTCATCAAGATGGCCATTAATAATTGTGGCCTCCATTTTTCTGTCTTCATCTGTTTGAATGTCGAAATAATTATGAAAATCACCTTCGAGATTAACTAAATTCTTATTAAATTCTCTCGAAATATTAACCCGCAAAACCATCTTACTGTCAATCACCAAATTCTGAACCGCAAATGGCAATGTCTTTTCGAAATAAAAAGTTCGATAATGGGTCGAATGCTTGCCGCCCGTCTCATAATGCATTAAGCCAAATTCGAAACCTTGGCCAGCAAAAGCGTATTCGCGATAAAAATTCGTATAGTTAGCGTTCGTATTCTGGTCGAAAAATGAATTTTCTTCCACCACAGTGCGTTGAGGTATGATGATTAGGTTGTTTTCCTGCGCAAATTTAGACGCACGATAACCGAATTCGTTTGGTTTTCTGTCTAAAATAAGAAGGATAATTCCAAAAATGACTATAAAACCTACTCCATTGATGTCCAAGCCTCTCGGACCAAAGCTCAACATCAGCCCAATAATTACAGCAAAAACTATCAAACCCCAACCAAAGAAGTGTCGAATGCGACGCTTTCGAACCTGTTCTGGTGAATTGTATTCAGCATAAAAATCTTTCAGATAAGTCTGATACTCCTCATCCGACTCAAGAGATCTCGTCCCTGCTGAAAAGTCGATTTTATCAGATTGAGCCAAAATTCGATTCGTAGAAGGCAACACTTGCGGTTGGTCGATTTTCTGATCTATAGGGTTGAAAGTGTTATTTTGTACGCTCCCCACTGGCTGAGCATTCTCTTCAACCTTGTCAATCTCCACGCTGTTTTCAGAGTAGTTCTCTGCTTCCCATTTGCTAAATTCATCTTGAAATTTGTCGTTCATATTAATTATCTCTTTTTTATTATACTTATACTTATATATTACATCAAAAACATCTCAATAACAAATCCTATAATCAGTGGTGCAAAAATCACAGCAAACAAGATTAATCCGAATAAAAGAAGTTTATTTTTCTCTCCTTCGTTGTGCCAACTTTGATTTTTAATACCTTTAGCTTTTAGTTCACTTTTTAAGCGAAACTTCAACATCGCATCCTGAATAATAATCCCACAAATAGCCAATCCAGCGACAAACATTGAAATAAAGAAGAAAAATAAGAAAAAGCTGATTCTTGTCATATTCCCAATAAAAAATCCGAAAAGTGCCACTATAGCAGATACAAAAGCAGTCTGCACCATTATTTGTCGATAGCTCTTCTCTTCTTCCGTTAGCTTAGCCTTAACTTTATATGACGAAACTCTGTCGACTCTCAAAAGCGAAAATTTCTGATTGAATTTTTCGAAAAACTTCATCGCGCGAGGCATATTTACTTGCATTTCATTAAACAAAACTGGCTGATAAAACTCCTTCTGTTCGCTGTTCGGGAATAAAATTCGAACTTTATTATTAAAAAACTCAAAATCGCAATCGCCGAAATTATCCATCAAAAAGCTCATCAAATCTGGCGCCAAAAACGCTGTCGCCTCCACTTTTCGATGGTATTCCGTTTCGATATCAAAAACTTCACTAAAACCACCTTCAAGCAAAATAAGATTTTCGTTCAAAGTTGATTTTAAGTCGATAATCGAAGATTTTTTGCTGTCAATAACTAATGTCTGCACAACAAACGGCAATGTTTTCTCAACAAAGAAAAAACTTTCAGAAAAACTACGGTCATCTCTTTCTACCTTACGACTAATAATTCCAAACTCATATTCACCTTTGGTGAAAAAGTCGGATTTCTTTGTCGGACTCTGTTCAAAAAGCGATCTTTTAGAACCTGAAGGATAATAATATGACTCAAAAATCAAACCATTATTAGCAAATTTATTAAATATCGCCTCTCTTTCATTCTGACTGATGAAAATTGGATCGCCTTTTGTTTTACCACCAAACATTAACGCAAATATAAAACCGATAGCACCGAAAAAAGAAATTACCTTATAAGTTTCGCCGTTCATTATGGCGTGCGTAAAGCTACCGACCAGAAAAACAACCAGAAAAATTATGAAAAGCACAACCAACACACGAAAAAGCCGAAATTGCCATTTTTTATTAATTTTTCTATATTCCTCAGCCACGCGAGCCTGACGATCGGCATATTCTTGGTTTTTTCTATCAAGTTCTTCTCTTTCTTGATCATTCAAAATCGTGTCGAAATTCAAATTCGCCAACTTCTGTTCGACCGAAATCGAATCAGTTTCTGGCGTCAAATTTTGTGCTTCTATTTTACGATCAAATTCTCTAAGGAGATTCTCTATCTGTTTATTTTGATTTTCGTTGTTCATTTTGGTTTTGTTCCTTTTATGCTTAGATTATAACATATTTTCGAAAATATTAAAATCCGCTCTTTCGAACGGATTTTTAAGACGACTTTATCTTAATTTTATCTTTGATTTGCCATTAATGCCTTTTATAGAAAACCAAACAATCAGCATCATACCAGCCCAGATAGCAATATCTTTAATGACATCACCAAATTTTCCCAACCGAAGGAAACCAGTTTCCGGAGCTCCAACTCCGCCTTTAGCCGTTCCGGAATTATTATTTGCCGTTTTTTGATCATTGTTATTTGTGGAGCCATTATTAATTTCGCTCGCCGATTGGTTTTCATCGTTTTTGATAGTTCCTGAACCATTATCTGGATCAGGTGTCGTATTAGGAATTGGCGCCGGATCTGGAGCAGGATCAGGGTCAGGAGTTGGATTAGGTTCTGGAATAACCTCTCCCTTAATAACAACTGTTCGACTTTGTGTCACTACCTGATCGTAATAATCTTTTACAGAATAAACCACAGTATATACGCCAGGTTTTGGATTCGGTGTGTTCAAGCCAATTTCTGCTATATTATTAGTGACTTCTATCGCAGAACCTGCATAATCTTTAGCCGATACGCCAGTAACCAACTGATTCGAATCAAATGTTTCATTCTCCTCTACGGTGATTTCCGAAAAATCGCCTTCAATAGTTGGTTTGTTCACATTCAGATTGGCATAATTAACCTTCAATGTACCCGAAAAAATAATCTGATCGCTGACCTGAGGAGGGTAATTAACATCAATCACTCCAGATTCACCCATATCTGGCGTTCGAACTATAGAAATACAGTCATAACTCGTCATCATATAACAACGCTGAACGGAGTCGGTAGTAGCATATTCGCCAGCCGTTCTCGCTCCAGCCCCCCGCACCGGATTCGACCCCTGGACTCTTACTACACCATCAGGTGTTAGTGCTCTAGAATTTATCGTGATACCACCAAAATCCTGATTTAATGCTGTACCAGTTATTCGTACGCGTTTTGCGTTCCAGCTCGGATCAATAGGTCCAAAATTGTTAATTTTGTTATTATTTACATAAAATCGCAAAACACCTTCGGGATTATTTTGCGCATAGCCATAAATTGGACCAATTCCAACAATGTCTATCTTATTATTATTAGCTTCAACTACAATATTTTGAGAGGTTTGAGACGCAACAATACTTAAATTTGTAATTTTATTGTTATTTACGCTAATCAGCTCTAACTTTCTTGTACGCATCATACCACTGAAAGCCGTAAGGTTATTATTGTCAGCTATTAAATATTTCAGGTTAGCATAATCATCGAACATATATAAAGCACCCTCGATTTTATTATTGCTAATATCTACAGAAATAACATTCTCACTAAAAGGCTGCAAGAATTGTCGCAAATCATATTGACTGTAAAAATTACTATTGGATATATTCAAGTGGGTTACTGCTTTTACATCCGCTTTGGTTATGTCCTGCAAATAAGGCGCTGGCCTACGAAAAGTATAACGATTTAACGCAATTTTAAGATCTGTCGAAATATAATTAGAGTAGATATAATCATCGCTCGCATTTAGATATTCGTTATAATTAAGCGCGTCGGCAGTTCCGCTAAGCATAGTGATCACCGCATATAACGAGCTAAAAAGAACCAAGGCGCTAAAAATGCCCACAGAAAATTTTTTATTTATTACCTTCATACAATCTCCCACATTATGATGACCTTATAAAAACATAAGCATTATAAAAAATCAAATCCACCCCGTAAAGAGGTGGATTAGGTAATTACAAATTCGCAATTCCGTGCTGGATTTTGGCGAGTTGAGCGCGTTTTTCGCTCAAATTCTCGCGAGTTTCTACCACCAATTCGGCAGGCGCTTTCGAAATGTAGCTTTCGTTCGAAAGGCGTTTTTCGAGATTTTCAATCTGTTTTTCGGTTTCGGCAAGCATTTTTTCGAGCTCGGTTTTGTATTCTGCGAGAACAACCGCCGGAACGTCGAGCCACGCACCACGACCACTCACCGCCAAGTTAAATCCGCGCGGAGTGTCGGTTTCGAGAACTTGCGGAACTCGGCTGAGATGTCGGATAACTTCCGAATTTTCCGCGATCAAATTATCGTTCGAAAATAGCAAATCGTAGCGTTTTTTGCCTGGAAGTTCAGATGTGATAAAGCGAATTTCGCCAACCAATTCTTGGATTCGTTCGAATTCAGCGGCTTGATATTCGTCAAATTCGAGCATTTCTGGCCATTTTTCGCCAGCCAAAATTCCCGAAGTCCAAGGCAAAGTTTGCCAAATCGTCTCTGTTACGAACGGCGCAAAAGGATGCGCGAGCTTCAAACAAGTTTCAAGCACCCAAACCAACAATTCGTCGTTTTGGCTGGTTTTTGAAGCTTCGATATACCAGTCAGCAACAGTAGTCCAAATTGTGTGATAAATTTTCTCGCTGGCTTCGGCGAAACGATAATTCGCCATATCGCGCTCGATTTCAGCAACAGATTTCGAAAGTTCGCGCACAACCCAATGGTCGGCTGGACTAAACGCTTCGACTGGGCGACCGCTTTTGATTTCGCCGACTTTTTCGGAGATGAAGCGTGAAATATTCCACAATTTATTACAGAAGTTTCGACCAGCGATAACTTTGTCCTTCGAAAACGCTTGATTTTGCCCTGCCGAACGCGCCGACACGATTCCAAGACGGAACGCATCCGAGCCAAATTCGGCGATCACATCCATCGGATTGATGACATTTCCTTTTGATTTGGACATTTTTTGGCCTTTTTCGTCCAAAACCATTCCGTGAAGATAAACATCTTTGAAAGGAATTTTGCCAGTGCAGTAAATTCCGAGCATAATCATTCGCGAAACCCAAGGGAAAATCAAGTCGTGGCCAGTTTCCATCACACTGTTCGGATAGAATTTTGCCAAGTCGCCATTTTCGAGAAAATCAGTAGTAATAAATGGCCATTGTCCGCTCGAAAACCAAGTGTCGAGCGTGTCTTCGTCGCGACGATAAATTTTGCCGTCGATTTCGATTTGCGATTCGTGAACTCGCTCGTCAAAAATCCAATCGCTCGGATCGTCGATATTCTGGAACGCCGGAATCGGAATTCCCCAAGGGATTTGGCGTGAAATGTTCCAGTCGCGGATATTTTCGAGATAATTTTCGAGCACGCCTTTTTTGCTTTCTGGCACGAATTTGATTTCGCCACCTCTGATAGCTTCGAGCGCTTTTTCTGCCAAAGGTTTGGTCGAAATAAACCATTGCTCTTTCACGAGCGGTTGAATTGGCTCGCCAGATTTGTAGTCATAACCAACCACGTGCGTGATGTCTTCTTCTTTGAAAAGCGCGTTTTGCTTCTTTAATTCTTCCAAAATCTTCTTGCGAGCCTCCAAAACCGGCAAACCTTCGAATTCGCCAGCTTCGGCGGTCATTTTTCCGTCGAAACCAATCACTTGGATTTTTGGCAAATTGTGGCGATTTCCTACTTCAAAATCGTTCGGATCGTGGAATGGTGTAATTTTTACAACACCCGTGCCGAAGTTTGGATCGGCATATTCATCCGCAACGATTGTAATTTCGCGATTCGTGAGCGGAACTCGAACCTTTCGGCCGACTAATTTTTCGTAGCGCTCATCTGTTGGATTAACCGCCAACGCCGTATCGCCAAGCATCGTTTCGGGGCGAGTTGTCGAAACCAACATATATTGCTCAATTTCGCCAAATTCGCCGATCACAGGATAAGAAATCGTCCAAAGTTTACCCTTCTCTTCCTTGTAATCAACTTCAATGTCGGCGTAAGAAGTTTGGTATTTTGTCGAATAATTAACAATGCGCTCACCTCTGTAAATTAAGCCATCGTTCCACATTTTTTCGAAAGTTTTATACACGCGCGAAACGACTTTTTCGTCCAGCGTAAAAGTAGAATTCTTCCAGTCCGCACCAACGCCCAAAGCTCGAAGTTGAAGCTCCATTCCGCCGCGTTGCTTAGCCACAAAATCCCAAACTTGGTTATAAAGTTCATCACGAGAAAAATCCGTTCGGCTCTTCCCTTCTTGATTTAAAAGCCGTTCATAAACCACCCAAGTTTCAAAACCAGCGTGATCAGCACCCGGCAAATAAACCGCGTCATAACCCTTCATTTTGTGATATCGCACCAGAATATCCTCAATCGCAGCCATCAAACCGTGGCCAATATGAAGATTTCCGTTGGCGTTTGGCGGCGGCATCACAATCGAATACGGCACGCCCACACCTGTCGGCGAAAACGCATCAGACGCTTCCCAAAGCGCGTAAATTTTCGGTTCGTAATTATTTGGTTCGTAAGTTTTCGTAATTTTCATCTGAAATTCCTGATTATTTCACGAGAAATTTTCAGCAAAAGTAAATACTATTTCACGCGAAATTTCACGGAAATCGTACCTGCCCAAACTGTTTTCTCGTTTTTGTTTTCCTTTTATATTATACCACATTTTTCTCAGATACAATAGCCTTATGCTAAAAATATTGAAATTAACCCCAAAAAAGTTGTATAATAGGAATATGTTAAAGATTGTGGAAATTACCGACAAAAAAGAATGGGATGGTTTTATCAATAATTTCGGCGGGCATCCGCTTCAACTTTGGGGGTGGGGAGAACTTAAGGCAAAAGGAAACTGGCAAGTTCGTCGAATTTTCATCAAAAATATCGCAAAAGAGGATCACAAAAAAGAAAAATACTCTGATGTCGTGGCCGCGGCTCAAATTTTAACTCGAAAATTACCTTGGCCGCTTCAAGGTTTTGCGTATGTTCCGCGCGGGATTCACACGGTTTCGGAAAAGCCAGAGGAACGAGCAAAGCTCCTCGAAATGCTTGTCGACTACTGTAAAAACAGCATCAAGCCTCGTCCAGTCGCAATTTCAATCGAGCCGGATTGGGAAGATTTCCCCGAAAAATTACTCAATGAAAAAAAATGGAAAAGGGCAAAAAACACGATTTTGATTCCACGAACTTTGATTCTTGATCTCAAAAAAACAGAGGCGGAACTTTTGGCTGATATGACAAAAAATAATCGCCAAATCATTCGAAAATCTGCCGAAAAATGTACAGTTCGAGAACTTGAAACAGATGAAGAATTCGCGCAAGTTTTCGAAATTTATCGAGAAACTGCCGAACGCGCCGGCTTTGCAATCCATTCTGAAAAATATTATCAAGAGCTCAAAAAACAACTCGGCGAAAATTCACCAGTTTACGGAGCGTTCGTGCGAGTTCAGCCCGAAAGTGAAGAGCAGAGCGAAGAAAGCGAAATCCCGCAAAATCCAGAAAAAATCATCGAAAAACTTCACGAGCAAGAACAGCTTGTTGCGTTTAGTTGGATCGCCAAATCCGGGAAAACTGCTTTCGAACTTTATGGAGGTTCGAATGATTTAGGTCGCGAAACTCGAGCAAATTACATCTTAAAATGGCTCGTAATTCAACAGCTTCGAAACGCCGGCGTCGAGCGATATGATATGAACGGGCTTCTGAACGACGGAATTTCAAAATTCAAAAGCAAGTTCGCGCGCCACGAAAATATGCTCGCGGGAACTTTCGACCGACCACTTCGAAAAAGCTATTGGATCTGGAATAACTTTTTACCAACCGCCAAAAAAATCATCCGAAAGTTCAGGAAATAACTCATCTCTATGGAGAATCAGCCAAAAATCGATCCGTCGAAGATTTATCCGGATGCTTTGTCCGACGAAGAACTGAAGAGAAAACGGCGTGAAGAAGAGTCTCAAACTATGCTGGATTTTCGTCGCCAAAAAATTCTCAACGAACGAAAAAATAAAATCCCCAACGACGACGTTTCGCTAGCTCAAATTGCGGCAGCCTTCTTGATATTGACGATTGTTTTGCCGTTTTTTGATATTATTCCGATTGTTGGATTTTTTTCAATTTTTCTGGGGATATTTACACCATTTTATCTTGTGGCTTCAATTTGGTTTGCCTATAAATCTCTAAAAGCCGGCGAAAAAATCGAAAAACAAACACAACTTCCAGCCGAAGGTCGCGCGATGGCGATCGCAGTTTTGTTTATGACTTTTGCGGTGATTTTGATTAAATTTTCAGCAGCCTTCAGGTTTTAAAATTCAACAAAAAAAACCGCCCAACTTCGAGAGTGGGGCGATTTTGATTATTTTTCAGCTTTTTTCGCAGCAGTTTTCTTGGCTGGAGCTTTTTTGGCAGCTGGTTTTTTCGCAGCAGCTTTTGGAGCTTTTTTAGCTTCGAATTTTACGCCAGCTTTTTTCGCAGCGGCAGCAAGAGCTGATTTTCGGCGAGAAGCTGTGTTTTTCTTGATCAAACCTTTTTTAACGGCTTTGTCGAGCTCACTTTGAGCTTTCGAAAGTGTTTCGGCGCTTGGTGTAGCGACAAAAGCTTTTACCGCAGATTTGATATCTTTTTTAATGCCGACATTTCGTTCGCGTCGTTTCGCGGTTTGTCGCATTCGCTTTACAGCAGATTTAATAATTGGCATTTAATTCCTTCGTTTAGGTTTAATATTTACAATTCACCTTCGATTATACAGCATTTATTTCAAAAAGTCAAAGGTTTATTTAGCTAAAAGTCTTGACATTTTATTTCGATTATGCTAAAATGAGGGCAGAATTTAACAAAAAATAAAAATAGGACCAGATTAAATGACAAAAAGTAACGCTCGCGAGCAAATTATCGCCAAGCTGAAAGACGCACAAAATGTGCTAATTACAGTTAGCAACAATCCAAGCGTCGACGAACTCGCCGCCGCGCTCGCTTTAACTCTCGCCATCAACAAGGCAGACAAACACGCCACAGCTGTCGCCAGCGGAAAAATGCCCGACGCTCTGGAATTTCTAAACCCAAACAAAACTTTCGAAACAAGTGTTGATTCTTTGCGCGATTTCATTATTGCGTTGAACAAAGAAAAGGCTGACCATCTTCGCTACAAACTCGTTGGCGATCACGTCAAAATTTTCATCACGCCATATCGAAACACCATCACCGAAAAAGACCTCGAATTCGAACAGGGCGATTTTAATGTTGATATGGTTTTGGCGCTTGGCGTTTCTGACAAAGATCACCTCGACGGAGCTTTGGCGGCTCACGGTCGAATTTTTCACGATGCGTCAGTGGGCGTTTTGACCGTCGGCGAAACTTCGAGCGATTTGAGCGATTTGAACTGGCACAACGAGCAAGCTTCGAGCCTTTCAGAAATGGTTCTCGAACTTATCGAATCTGATTCTATTGGAAAAAAATCTCTTAATAAATCCGTTGCTACGGCGATTTTGACTGGAATCGTTGCCGAAACTGACCGTTTTTCGAACGAAAAAACTTCTGCCAAAGTTATGAACTTGGCGTCAAAATTGATTATGTCGGGCGCCGACCAACATCTTGTTATTTCGAAATTGCGCGAAGCCGAAGAAAAGCAAGCCGAAATCAGCCTTAGAAACGACATCGAAGAACAATCTTCGAACTTAGAAAAAATCGAAGCGCCACAAGCTGAAGCAAAAATCGAAACTCCAGCCAAAGATGCCAGCGTTTTGACAATCGAACGCGACGAACCAGCCAATGAAGAAGACGAGCTCGAAAAATCTCTAAACGCAATGTCTTCAGCAAACGAAACAAACGCTTTCGAAGAACTTGAAGTCGAAAAAACTCCTGAGCAAATTCAAGCAGAACAGCTCGCGGTGGATTTTCCTGCGGCACATAATCCAGAGCCAGAAACTCCGGAATTAGCTTTCGAAGAAACTGCGCCAATCGAAACTGCTCAAACTCCGAACGAAGAAATTGCGCCAGCTCCGCAAGCTGAAATTTCGGCGCCATCTTTTGAGAATGTTCCAGTTTCGAACGAAGCGCCACAAGTTGTTGCACCAATCGAAAATTTTGCGCCAGAAATTCCAGCGCCAGAATCTTCACAACAAAATGCATTCATTTCAGAACAACCTGTTGAAGCTGTCGAATTTGCGCCAGCTCCGCAAGTTGAGGTTTCGACACCATCTTTCGAGAATGCTCCAGTTTCGAACGAATCGCCACAACCAACATTTGGCGCTCGCGAATATGTCGGCGACGATTACTACAACCCTGAACGAGCACAACAATTAGCGCAAAATCTATCGAACGCATCAATTCACGATGTTAATGCGAATGACGCTCCAGTTTCTACGCCAGATGTTTCTTCTCACGGAATTGACTTAACTCCATCAACTCTTGGAGTAAGCGCGGCAAACAATACCGCAAATTTCGACGATCAAACCTTCGAAGCTCCACAACAAGCTTTCGAAAACCCAACGCCAGAATTTAACGCTCCAGCACAAAATTTCGGCGGATTTCCTCCACCAGTTCCTGATTTTGGCGCAATGCCACTTCCTCCCGAACTTCCACCTGTGCCGAATTTTAGCGATGTAGACTTCAATGCGATGCCTGCACCAGCACCAATTGTCGGCGAACAAGAATTCAATTTTGAACCAGCTCAAACAGTTCCAGATGTTGCACAAGGAATTTCAACAAGCACCAATAACATCATAACTGATCGAATTTATCAAGATCCAGCGCAGTTCAAAATTCCAGGAATGTAAACCGTGAATTTCGACATCGAAAATCCAGCCGAACAGGGCAAAATTCTCATCGATAAACCCGCCGGAATCACAAGTTTCGGCGTGGTTGCGCGTGTGCGTCGCGTGCTGGGCGAGAAGCTCGGCAAGAAAAAAGTCAAAGTTGGCCACACCGGCACGCTCGACCCTTTTGCGACGGGACTTTTGGTTTTGCTGTACGGCAAAGAAACCAAAAACGCAATGGCACTAACCAAGCTCGACAAAGTCTATGAAGCCGAAATTATCCTCGGCGAAATTTCTTCGACCGGCGATCCAGAAGGCGAGATTTCGAAAGTCGAATTTTCAAAAACGCCAAATCTCGAAGAAATCTCGAAAGTTTGCGAAAAATTCACCGGCAAAATCACCCAAATTCCGCCAGCTTTTAGCGCGATAAAAATCGACGGCAAGCGTGCTTACGACTTGGTGCGAAAGGGAGAAAAGGTCGAAATTCCCGCTCGTAAAGTTGAGATTTTTAGCCTTGAAATTTTGAGTTATGAATTCCCGTCGCTCAAAATCCGCACGCACGTTTCCAGCGGAACTTACATCCGCACACTCGCCGAAGACATCGGCAAAACGCTCGGCACGGGTGCGTATTGTCGCGAACTTCGCCGCACAAAAATCGCCGATTTCGATATTTCTGACGCAATTTCTCTCGAAGATTTAGGAATAAACAATTAATTTTAACTAGAAAGGATTTAATGAAGACTAACATTTCAGTTTTGGTGGCCGTTGTGTTTTTATTGGCTCATTTATGATAATAAAAATTCCAGCAAACGCCGCCGTAAAAAATATTTGCACAGGAACAAATCTACCAACAACATTCCCGGACAAAAAAAGAAAACACTCGAATATTTTTCGAAGCGCAAAAAATTTACACAAACAACAAAAATGATGCCGAGCTTGCGCCAATTTTGCTTGAAACACTTCGCACAAATTCAAGTCGAGGCTGTTCAAACCAAGAAATGGCACAACTTTTGGCTGAATTTAATCAAATAGTTAAAGAAATTCAAGATAAACGCGTAGCTGAAGAAATCCTCAAAAAAGAGCGAGAAGAAGAGGAAAAGCGGCTCGAAGAAGCTCGAATCGCTCGCGAAAAAGCAATCGAAGAAGAAACGAGAAGACTAGCCGAAGAGGTTGCTAAAAAAGAAGCCGAAGAAAAAGCCAAGTTAGAAGCAGAAGCGGAAGCTAAAAGATTAGCCGAGGAACAAGCAGCACTCGAAAAATCAAAAAAGGAAGCTGAAGAAAAAGCCAAACTTGAAGAAAAATTAAAAATCTCAGAAGAAATCAAGCCCGTCGCCGAAAAAGAAATGAAAAACAAGCTCCAAACAGAGATTAAACTTGTCTTAGATCAAGAAAAAGCCCTTGAAGATGCTCGCGAAAAAAAGCTCTTCGTTTGTCTAGAGAAGAAAGCTCAAAACTAAAATCTTCAGAGAGTCAAAAATCAACAATTTTAGCTCCAAACACAGGCGCAAAAACCCAAAATCCAATTATCGCGCTTACTGGACTATTTTCAATCTTGAGCGCAGCAACTTTTGCATTCATCCGCAAAAAATAATCGATAAAACTGAGAGCCAAAAAAAATAAGGCTCTCTTTTTTTATTTCGAAATTTCAATTAAAAAATTCGACCGAAAATATCGATCGAATTCTTTTTCTGGCGGAGGATGGGAGATTCGAACTCCCGCTCCAGGTCTCCCCAGACTAACGATTTAGCAAACCGTCCCCTTCAGCCACTTGGGTAATCCTCCAATATGTCTATATTATCAAAAAACAGCCGAAAACGCAAGCTTATTGACAAATTTCAAGTTTTTTGGTATAATAGAAGCATTATGAAGAAAATCACAGCTTATTCAATTTCAAGTTTTATCGCTTCAAGTGCAGTTATTTTGCTTGCTCAAGCTCCAGTTTTTGCGGCGAATATTTTCAATGGCGGAATACAAAGTGGAATAGAGCAAGGTCGCACGAGTGAAATGCCAACAACACTTTTCGGGAACGCAGGAATTTTCACGCAAATTGTTAATGTAATGTTGTTCCTTGTTGGAATTTTAAGCGTAATTATGCTAATTTTTGGTGGACTTCGTTATGTAATTTCTCGAGGTGAAAGCAAAGCCGTCGAAGCCGCAAAAAACACAATTCTTTATGCGATCGTCGGATTGATCGTTTCGATTTTGTCTTACGCGATCGTCAACTTCGTAGTTACGAGCTTCGCGGGCTCGAACGGTGCAGTCAACGGAGGCTCGAACTCAACTAACGGCGTTCCCCCAACGAATGTTTAGTTTTTCGAAATAACAGAGAAAGGCTTCGTACTTCGAAGTCTTTTTTCTTGCTTATTTTTTTGAAATATGATATAATAAAGCTATCTTCGAGTGAAGAAATTCAGGATTCTCGACTTCCGAATAATCGTCGAGCTGTTTTTTGACAGGGAAAGCCAAAATGGCAAAAATCATCGGAATCACCGGTGGGATTGCGATGGGCAAATCCACGGTTTCTGCGCACATTAGACAAAAAGGTTTTGAAGTTATCGACGCAGATAAAATCGTCCACAAACTTCAAGCTAAAGGGGAAAAGCTATATAAAATTCTAGTCGAAGAATTTGGCGAAAAGATTTTAATTCCAGAAACTGGCGAAATTGATCGCAAAATCTTAGGAAGAATCACTTTCGAAAAACCGGAAAGTTTAAGGCGAATAGCTGAAATGCAAAATGAAACAATCGAGCTAGAAATCATTTCTCGATTAAATAATGCAAGAAGTTCGAAAGCCGAATTCGCGTTTTTCGACTGTGCATTGCTTTTCGAAAACGAATATGAAAAGCTTTGCGACGAAGTTTGGACTGTTTTTTGCTCAAAAGAAAAACAGATTGAACGTCTGAAATCTCGGAATAACTTAACCGAAAAAGAAGCCCTTGCAAGGATCGAATCTCAGATCGATCCGATCATCAGGAATTTCCGCTCAAAGAAGGTAATTCCGAACCACGACTCGAAAGAAGATCTTATCGAAAAGATCGATGAACTTCTTTCGAAACTATAATTTTATCGCGGGAAATTCTCGCGATTTTTCTTTTTCGAAAATTTGCAAAAACAATCGAAAAATGCTAAAATAACAGATATGAACAAAGTAGAAGAAATCATCCAACAAATTATCCAACAACAATTCAATATTGAAATTGAGGTTAGTTTGACTCGGCCACGGCCAGAATTTGGAGATTTCGCGACGAATATCGCAATGCAACTCGCTGGAAAACTCGGCAAAAATACGCGCGAAATTGCCGAAATTTTGACAGCCGAACTTTCGAAAAATTCGCTTTTCGAAAAAGTCGAAATCGCCGGACCGGGCTTTATCAATCTGTTTATTAGCGATAAATCACTTTGGGAATTGGCAAATTCTCAGCCAGAACAAATTTTTGCCAACCAAGATTGGGTGCTTGAATATTCTTGCCCAAACGCCTTCAAAGATCTTCACACTGGCCACCTTTATCAAACGATTTATGGTGATGTTTTGGCGCGCGTTTTGGAAGCGGCTGGAGCAAAAGTTCATCGAACAAGCTTCGGTGGCGATGTCGGTCTTCACGTGGCAAAATGTTTGTGGGGAATGCGCAGCGAACTTGGCGGCGAAAATCCAGAAAAACTCGCAGATGTCGAAAATAATGCTTTCGAACGCGCAAAATGGATCGGCAAAACTTACGTGATCGGCGCCAAGGCTTACGAGGAAGACGAAAAAGCCAAAGAAGAAATCATCGAGCTAAACAAAGCAATTTACGGCTTCCACGAACAAAACGACACAACTTCGCCGATGGCAAAAATTTACTGGGAAACTCGCCAGTGGAGTTTTGATTATTTCGACGCTTTTTATAATCTAATCGAAGTCGATCGAATGCATTATTATCCCGAAAGCTCCACCGCGCCAATTGGCATGAAAGTTGTCGCCGAGCAGCTCGAAAAGGGCAATTTGAAAAAATCCGAAGGTGCGGTCGTTTTTGAAGGCGACGAAGAAAAACACCTTCACACACGCGTTTTCGTGACCAGCAACGGTTTGCCAACTTACGAAACCAAAGACATCGGCGTAATTTGGAAAGAAAACGAAGACTACAACTTCGATCATCGAATCTTGATTACCGGCAACGACCAAAAGGAATATATGCGCGTGGTTTATGCTGCGGCCGACACTTTCAACCCTGGAATTGGCAATAGAATGACGCATCTCACCAACGGAACTGTTCGTTTTTCAGATGGCAAAAAAATGAGCTCGCGACTCGGCAATGTTTCGCGCGCAGTTGATATTTTGGACGAAATTAAAATTCGCGCCGGCGAACTCGCCAAAGACGACGAAAAACTCAAAAACCAAATTGCGCTCGGTGCGATTAAATATGCTTTTGTGAAATATCGCTTGGGCGGCGACATCGCTTTCGATATCGAAGAAACCGTCAATCTTCACGGAAATTCGGGAACTTACATCCAATACGCGCACGCCCGAGCTTGTAGCATTTTGGCAAAAAGTAAAAAAACAGCTTCGACCGAACTCGCCACAACCGAATCCGAACGAAAACTTCTCCAAAAATTGAGCGAATTCCCAGGTGTTGTTACAAAATCTGCCAGCGAATATATGGTTCACGGAATCTGTCGCTATCTTTACGAACTCGCACAAGAATTCAACCGTTTTTACGAAGGCAACCGCGTGATCGGCGACGAACGAGAAGAATTGCGACTCGCGTTGGTTTCGCGCTATCGCGACACTTTGGCGGAAGGTTTGAGCTTGCTCGGAATCGAATCACCAGAAAAAATGTAGAAAAACTTGACAAGCACAACAAAATGCCGTATTGTATATATACGGCATTTTTCGATTTTGCTCAGGAAAAATGTACTTTTATTCCAAGGAGGAAAAAATTATGGGCAAAGAACATTTAGAAGAAGTTTATCCTAAAGGCGAAGAATTAAAAGCGGCGATCAACCAAACAAGGTATCAGATTTTAATGAGGCTAGCTCTTATGGAAAAGCCACGCCTCGAAAATGACACCAGTTTTAAAGATTTTCAAAACGACCTTAATCTCTATGAAGTCGAGATTAGTTGCAATCTACCAACATTGCTGGTTAGTCGCTCTGCGTTCGAAAGAGCGTTAAATCGCGCCAAACGCGAAGGCTGGATCTATCTTCACAGAACCTTCGAACAAGAAGGAATGAATCCAGTGAAGAAATTCCAAATCGGTCTTACGCAAAAAGGCAAAGATGTAGCCCAAAGAGAGCATCGTAAGATTCAAAAATCTTAAAAGGAGGCGACAAAATGATTAAGTCAGATTTTAAGATTCCGCAGGAAGTTTTCGAGAAAGAAATTCGTTATAAAATTATGACAAAATTTCTAAAAAGGAAAGTTCTCGCGGGCGACAACGAAACGATTTTTATGGAGCTAAAAATGAAAGATCCGATTGCAATTATGGGTGTTCGAAAATCCGTCTCACTTGAAGACTTCGAAAAGCAGCTCAAAATCCTTCTCGATAAAAATCTCATCCAAGACGATGGTCAAAAAATCAAAATTACCGATTTAGGCGAAGAATACGCCAAATCGCAAAAAGGAGAAAGTTATAGCTTCCTCTTCGACTACTAAAAGGTTCGTTTCGAACCTTTTTTCTTTTTCGAAAAACCTAAAAATCAATCTCGCGTAAAATTCGCTCAATCTTCAAACGAGTTCGAAGCGTTGAGCTTTTATTCACGATGAAATAATCCGCCATCGCGATCGGACCGCCTTTTTCGAGAAGTTCGATTTCGTTATAGTCGCGGTCATTAACTTCAGCCAAAGTGAGCTGGCGATCTGGTCGAGAAGCGATTCGTTTGTGTCGCAAATTCTTTGGCGGAACCAACGCCACTACTGTTAATTCTTTCGGAAAATGCTTTTTTAGGATTTTATATTCAGTCCAAGTGTAAAGCCCGTCGGCGATGATTCGTTTTTGGCCAGCCGAAATCAAGCCGTTGATTTGCTCGACGATTTTATTCACAATCACATCTTTACCAAAATCTTCACGCAATTTGTTGCGCATCATTTTTTCGTTGGCGTTGGTCAGCTCCAAGCCAGCATCTTCGAGAGCTTTCAAAACCACGCCGCCAAAATAAACGTGCGGGAAACCTTTTTCCTTCAAATAATCCGTGGCGGTGCTTTTGCCGCTTCCGCTCATTCCGACAAACGCCAGAATTTTCACCGAAGGATTGATTTTTTTGTTTTTTGCGCGCAAGATTTTCTTATTCATAAGCGTTATTATAACATATTTTCGAAAAATAAACAAAAATCCCGCCAAAAGCGAGATCTTAAAATAATGTTCGACGAACTTCTTCATCAATGAGTTCGTCTGTTGAAAAACCAAAATTGCCAGCAATCAGCAAAATTCCGTGGAAAACTTCAGTTTTGCTGTCGCCAGTTGTTTCGATAATATCTTTCGAAACGACGATCTCGACGCCGTCAGCGCGATTTTCGACGACGGTCACATTTAACTTTTGGTTCACGCCGAACTTCCGAGCGACAAGTTTTTCGAGAACTTCACTATTGTGAACAAATGGATTCTCGAAATTCTTGTTTTCCTTTACGAAAACGAAGTACTTGGAAGGTTTCGACAATTCCGAATCTTCGCTCTCGAACTCGTTGTATTTTGGTTGCTCAACGAATTCTCGGCAAATCTCGCGGAAATAGTTGTAGTATCTCGCAGAAACCGGCGAAACTCCTTGCGCCTTCAAATAAGCTTTTCCGGCTTGACTAATCCGTTTCGGCTTCTTCTTCATATTTTCCACCCCTTAAAAATATTTTTTCGAAAAACTATTCTTTCGAATAAATTAATTTTAACATTATTTCCGACAAAAGTCAAATCTTCAAAAATATGATATAATAAAAAGAACGATGGAGAAAAAGATGAAAAGATTAGTGATTATTGACGGTAAAAG